>NZ_DASXYM010000132.1:0-63431 GCF_036502485.1 Occallatibacter sp.
TTGGGCATGTCGAGGGGGGAGTGGGATTCGGCGGCGTGGGGCATGGCGGGTCCGATGGCGACGGCCTGGTTGTGGCCTTCGAACCAGGCGAGGAAGGCGGCCTGGCCGGAGCCGGGGAGGCGCTGCTGGTCGATCCATTGATACCAGGCGCCCATGTCGCCGTCGAGGAGAGAGCCGGTGGGATCAGTTTCGGCTTCCGACTGCTTGCCGGCGATCAGCTCGTTCATGGGGCGCTGGCGCTGGCGCGGGGCGTAGCGGACGAGAAGGGTGAGGGCCTGGGCGCGGCGCAGGATTTCGCGGGCGGTCCACTGGGCAAAGGTGGTGCTGTAGATCTGGGTGCCTGAGCCTTCTGTGAAGAGACGGATCTGGAAGCGGCTGAGGACGGGGTCGGCGGCGTTGCCCATGTCGAGATCGGCGGGAGTGATGCGGGCGAGACGGGTGCGCAGCTCTTCGGGGCCCATGCCGGGGCGGGCGATGTCGGACTGCATTTTCTTGAGCAGGGTTCCGCGAAGGGGCGCGAGGGCGTCGTACGAGACAGACGTGATGCCGGGGGGGTGCGGCAAGGAAGGGCCGCCATCGACGTACCAGTGCGCGAAGGGGAGGGGGTGGGCGAGGGCGCGCTGCTCGACGGTAGCGAGCAGGGATTGGAGTGCGCCGTCGAAGCTGACCTGGGTGAACCAGGTTCCCTGCTTGCGGAGATTACGGAAGAGGGGGGCGTCGCATTGGGTGACGCCTTTGCCGATGACGGCGATGCCGAGGCGCTGGAGGGGGGGAGGGGGGGGCTGGGTTTGTTTGGCCAGCTTGTCTCCATAATCGACGGCGGCTTTGCGGAAGGCGTCAAGCTGGTGCGTGGACCAGAGCCAGGCGGCCTGCTGTTCGACGAACTGGGCGGGCTGGTTGATCCAATCGGATTCCTGGAGGGGGGTGGGGGTGGAGATGGCGGTAAAGGCACTGAACCACTGGTCGCGCTGCGCGGGGGTGAGGGTGGCGAGGGCGCGCAGTTCCCTTTCGAGGACGGCGCGCTCGGCCGGGAAACTGTAGTCGTAATCGATGAGCTGGCGGAGGAGGCTGGGGACGAAGGCGAGGGGGAGGGGGCGGACGCCGTCGAGTTGCGAGGTGATGAGCGCCCGGGCCTCGTGGGGCCAGGCGGCGAAGCTTTCGGGTTTGAGATCGACTGGCAACATTGGCTACACCAGATCCCGCACGAGTTGTCCGCTGGATTGCGCGGCGGAGAAGCCCATCATGGCGCCGATGGTGGGGACGAGATCGACGGATTGGACGGGATCGTTATAGACGACGCCGTGGCGGGCGCCGGCGCCGAGGACCATCATCCAGGTGGTGCGGCTGGCGGGGTCGCCGGTGCGGTGGTGCTGGAATCCGTTGCCGCCGGGCTCGAAGTCAGAGTCGCGGCCGAAGTCGGGGAGGACGAACATGGTGGTGTTGCCGGCGTATTCGGGGTCGGTCTCGATGGTCTTCCATAGCTCGGCGCAGAGGCGGTCGGTGCGGCGGATGCCCTCTATATAGAGGGAGTAAGCGCCGGAGTGGGCGACATCGATGTCGTGCATGGTGATCCAGAGGAGGCTGGGAGCTTCTTCGCGCATGAGGCGTTTGGCGATGTAGAGGGAGAGCTCGTCGGGGCTGGAGAGGGTGCGGGCGTGGGCTGCGAAGTCGTCAACGGAAAGCTTGAGGATGGATTCGAGCTGCTGGAGTTCGACTTCACCGCCGGCGAGGGCGGGGGTGTAGAGGGGGGTCTCGTAGTTGTCGTGGAGGAGGTGGTCGAAATCCGCGGTGGAGCCGGAGCTGGCGAGACCGAGGAGGCGCTTGGGAAGGAGCACGCGCGCACCGAGGCCGGGGCCGAAGCCGCGGACGGTGCTTTCACCGATGTGGTTGAAGCCATTGCTGGGGGCGACGACCCAGGCATCGGAAGAGGGGCGGCGGAGGTCTTTGCGGAAGTACTCGAAGACGGTGGGGTGCTCGGGGGCGACCGCGGCGAAGTTGTTGAGGGTCTCATAGACGCCGGTGGCGAGGCTGGCGGTGGCGACGTAGTGGCCGAGGATTCCCCCGTTGGTGACGTGGGTGAAGAAGCTCGACTGGGGGGCGAGCTCGTTGAGCATGTGAGGGATGTTTTCCTGGCCTTCGGGGGCGAAGGTTTCCTGATCGCGGGCTCCGCCGCCGAAGGTGACGACGACGACTTTGCGTTTTTTGCGGGCGGACTCAGCGTGGATGAAGGGGCTGGCGGCGGCGAGGCTGCTGCCGAGGGCGAGGCCGGCGGCAGAGCGGAGGAAGTCGCGGCGGGAGCGGCTGACGTGCAAGGCGGTTTGGTGCTGTGGGTTCACGGTCAGGGCCTTTCCGTGTTGCCGGATTGCGCGGAGATGACGAACTGGCGGACCTGGTCGTGTTCCTTCTGGACCTCTGCCAGCTGGTCGGCGCGGAGCTTCTGGTAGATGGCGAACTCCTTCTGGGCGGTATCTTTCCGGCCGGTGTGCACGAGGTCCGTCGCGAGGCGGTAGTGGGCGTCGGTGAGATTCGGGTTTAGCTCGAGGGCGCGCTGGAGTTCAGGGATGGATTTGTCGTACTGGTGCTGATCGGCGTAGAGGGTTCCGAGTTGCACGTGGGCGTCAGCGAGGGAGCCGTCAAGGGCGATGGCTTTCTGGAAGAGGGCTTCGATGATGTGGGGATCGATGGAGGAGTTCTGGATGCGCTTGCCTTTCCAGAGGCTAACGGCATAGTAGTACTGCGCGAGGGCGTTTTTGGGCTCGAGCTCGGCGTAGCGCCTGAAGCGTTCGACGACTTCATCGGCCTGGAGGGGCGAGCTGTTGTAGGCCTTGGAGAGGAAGAGATAGCAGCGGGCGTCCTGAGGGTTGAGGTCGGCTGCCTGGATGAGGGCGTTGACGGCTTTGTCATAAATGCCGCGGGAATAAAGAGCGAGGCCGAGGCCGATGAGGATGCGGGGAGATTTGGGGTAGAGCTCCGCGGCCTTCTGGAAGATGGCGATGGCGGGCTCGTAGGTGCGGTGGAGGAGCATCTCGCTGCCCCAGGCGAAGAGGTTGTCGTCGCTGGGTTCGAGGTGAGCGGCGGCTTCGAAGTCGTTGGCGGCGGCAACGAACTGGCCGTCCTTCTCGTCGATCTGGCCGAGGAGGTTGTGCAGCTCGCCGGTGTTTTTCTGCTGGAGCAGGGCATTGACGACGGTGCGCGCGGCGGCGAGGTTACCGAGGAGGAAGTGGGACATGGCGAGATCGTAGCCGTTGTCGTACGCGGCGGGATTGATCTGCCAGGCCTTTTCGAGCCGGGGCTGGGCGTCGGCGACTTTGCCGGTCTGGATGAAGTATTCGCCCAGGTTGTGATTGGCGTTGTAGCTGTTGGGCTCAAGGGCGACGGCTTTGCGGAGCTGCTCGCCGGCGGCGTCGAGTTTGCCGAAGCGGAGGAGGGTGGCGGCGAGATTGTTGCGGGCTTCAGGGGAGTCGGGCTTGAGATGGACGGCGAGGTTGAGGTGCTCGATGGCCTTGTCGCCGTTGGGGAGGGAGGCGTAAGTCATGCCGAGGAGCTCGTGGATTTCGAAGCTGTTGGGAGCGAAGGGAAGGAGGGGCTCGAGGCGTGCCGCGGCCTGCGCGTAACGTCCGGCATCGTAATCAGCTACGGCGGACTGGTACTGCTGGTCGAGCTTTTGTTTTTGCGTATCTTGCCCGGCACAGCAGATCCACGCCGTGAGGACGGGGATCAACAGGGAACGCCGGAACTTCATGCTCACAGATCGCCTCCGCGTGAGCGGGATGCGCAGAATGAAAAGCACCCCGGCCCGGTTAGGCCGGGGTGCTTTTCATGTTAGCTCAGTAGTACAGCTTGAGGGCGAACTGGATCTGACGCGGGTCGTAAGGATTGTCGCGTGTGGATCCGACTTCGCCGAAGTGCGAATCGGTGTAGTTGCCCGAACCGCCGATGGCGACTACGCCGTTGCCGCCGAAGTTGGGAGCGTTGAAGTTGGGATGGTTGAGGATGTTGAAGAACTCCGACCGGAATTCCATGCGGAAGCGCTCGCTGATGGGGAACTGCTTGAAGACGGAGAAGTCGAAGCGGTGGAAGCCGGGTCCGACGACCTGTCCTGGCTTGGAGCCGAGGGCTGCCGCGCCGTTCAGCGGGATGCAACCGGAGATTGATGCGGGATCGGGGGCGATGGCACCGGAGACGTCAGACAGCTTGCAAGGCTGGCTGAAGGCGCCGGGGTTGTTGATCCAGAACGGCCGCGGAGAACCGTCAATGGACTTGGTTTTGATGCCGAGTTGCGGACTCTGCCCGGCGACCAGAACGTCGTTGCAGCCTGTGCCCTGGGTGGTTCCCGTGGGGCAGCCGAAGTTGAGTGGCTGGCCGCCCTGAAGGGTGACGATCCAGTTGGTGGCCCATCCGCCCAGAACGGCGTTGGCGATGCCACCGGTGTTCATGTATTTCATCCCCTTGCCGACGGGGAGCTGGTATCCGCCGCTGAAGTGGAAGACGTTGCGGATGTCGAAGTTGGCCGGGGCCCAATCGAACCTCGGTCCAAGACCGGGGACGTTATAGGCACGGAGGCTGCCGGTGGTGCCGCCATTGAGGAGGTCGCCGGCGTCCGACATGGCTTTGGACCAGGTATAGGTGAGGAGGAAGGTGAGGCCATTGGACATCTGATCTTCGAGCTTTGTCTGCAGGCCGTGATAGGTGCTGTCGCCATAGGTGGCCTGATAGCTGCCGCCGCCGAAGTCCGGGAAGGGCACACAACTGTCGTCCGGGAAGACGCCGTAGTCGTGGGTGCTTGTCTGGCAGCCGCTCTTGGTGCTGCTGACGTTGTTGGGGAGGATTTGGGTAACGTTCTGGTAGCCGACGCCGCCCTGGAGGTTGGAACCCTGGGTGAAGACGTAGGCGACCTGGCCGGAGATGGTGCGGGTGATGGAGTACTGGACGCTGAGGTTGGCACTGTAGGTGCGCGGCGTCTGGTAGTTGAACTGCAGTCCCTGGAGGCCCAGACCGAGAGCGTTAAACGTGCTGGGGTCGAGGCTGAAGCAGGAGAAGCCGGCTTCGAAGCTGGCGGTGCCGTGGCCTGAAGCGGGATCGCCACCTGCGGAGGGACAGTGAGCGTAAGCGGTGTTGTAACTGGTGGGGGCGACTCCGCCCGAAGGTCCCTTGAATCCCGGAGGGGCCTGGGTGCTGGGAGTCAGGTTGAAGACGAAGGGATAGTTTTCGCCGATGTTGGGGCCGTATCCCTGGTTCTCAAAGGAGTTGTAGAACAGGCCGAGTCCGCCGCGCACCACCAGCTTGTGATTGACCTGGTAAGCGAAGCCGATGCGGGGAGCGATGTTGGTTTTCTGTGTCTGCAAGAGACCCTTGCCCCAACGATCGGTCTCGAGCAGGGCGATGCCGTCCTGGGCGAGCAGGTCAAGGAATCCGGTACAGCTGGCGAAGACCGTCAGGCAGTCGGCGGTGGTGGACAGGGTTCGATTGTCCTTGCCGTGTGCGGGAAGGAGGAAGGTGGGAGCGCCGATCGCGGTTCCCGGGACGGGGTAAGGAACGAAGTTGGCCTGCCCGCCGTTGGTTTCGTTGATGGGACCGAAGTAATCCCAGCGCAGGCCGAGGTTCAACGTAAGGCTTGGAGTCATTTTCCAGTCATCCTGGAAGTATCCGGCGTAGTAGACCTTCTGGTCGTAGGTTTTGTTGATGTTGGAGGCGTAGGTCTGATTGGAGCCGCCGGAGTAATCGAATCCGCCTTGTGCCGCCGTGATGGGAGTTCCGGAGGTGGTCATGGCGGCAGTGGGAGGCAGGAGCATCTGGGCGATGCCGCCGCCGGTCTGGCTCTGGTTGGGAATGTCGGTGAATGTGCCGTTGTAGTCGAACTGACCGTGAGACCAGGCCGGCTGCAGCGTGGAGAACTTCACGTTCTGAATCTCGACGCCCATTTTGAAGGCGTGCTTGCCGTAGACCTTGGTGAAGTCATCGGTGACCTGGAGGGTCTGGCTGATTTCGTCAGAGGGCAGGAACGAGTTGCTGCCGAGCTGGGCAAGGTTGGCAACGCTGAAGGCGGGGAGGCCGCCGTTTTCCGGGCCATCTGTAGGGGGCTGAGGAATACCGGTGATGTTGTACTGATCCGGAATTCCAGCGGTTGTAGCTTCCGGTCCGAAGCGCGTGGTGTGGAGATGGGCAAAGCCGGCGCGGACCTGGTTGATGGTGTTGGGGGTAAAGATGTGGGTATAGCCAGCGACCATCTGGTGGGACCGGGCGGTCTGGTCACCCTGATCGAACGAGCCGCCGTCAGCGATGCCGCCGAAGATGCCCGGGATAAAGATGGGATCGTCGGAGAAGCTGTAGCGGGCGAAGATCTGGTCTTTGTCAGTGGGGTTGACATCGCCGCGGATGTCGTACTGGTTGCGGTGCTCAAAGAGGGCCGGGCTGCTGCCGAAGACCTGCAGGCCGGAGTTGGGCGCCGGGAAGAGATTCAGGATGTTGACCGCATTCGGATCGATCCGATTTGCGGGGAGCTGGTTGAGACCGTTGCACGAGGCGGCGGTGATGTTGTTGGCCGACGAGCAGGTGGAGTAGCCGAAGGGATCGCGGACGTAGCTATCCGAGCCTGAGTTGTTGGCCAGTCCGGTGACGGGATCGATGTGTCCGGCAGCCACGTAGCGAGTGGTGGCCGGATCAAGGACCGTACCTTTCTGGATGGCGCGGTTGAGGGCGTCGGTCCGGGTGGTGCCGTCGTTGAGCGCGAGCTCATCGGAGAGGTCGGTGTAATTGCTGCTGCGCATCAGGGCGGTAGGCACGTTGCCGCTCTCGGGGGTGCCCTGGACGCGGCGGAAGCCTTCGTAGTCGCCGAAGATGAATGCCTTGTTTTTGATGATGGGCCCGCCGAAGGAGGCGCCGAACTGGTTCTGACGCAGCTTGCCGCGTCCGATGCCGGTGTTGTTTTCGAAGTAGTCGGCGGCGTCGAGTTTATCGTTCCGGAAGAACTCCCATACTGCGCCGTGAATGGAGTTGGTGCCGGACTTGATGGTGGCGTTGAGGACAGCGCCGGCGGCGCGGCCGAGTTCGGCGCTGAAGTCGGCGGTCTGGACTTTGAATTCCTGGATGGCGTCGACTGGTGGGAGGATCACGTAGTTGGTGCCGTTGAGGAAGTCGACTGCGTTGGAGTTGTTGTCAATGCCGTCGAGGAGGTAGTTGTTCTGGGCGGGGCGCAAGCCATTGGCGGAGAAGGCGCCCGAGGCGGCGTTGCCACGGGTGTCAGCCTGGGGCGTTTGCATGCCGGCGCCGAGCTGGGCGAGGAAGGTGAAGTTTCGGCCATTGAGCGGCAGGTTGTTGACCTGTGCTTCGCCGATGACCTGGCCGACGGAAGCTTCTTCGGTTTGGAGCACCGGAGGCGCGGTGTTCACCTCGATGGTTTCAGTAGCGCCGCCGGGCTTGAGGGAGACGTTGACCAACAGGGTCTGTGCGACCTGGAGGGTCAGGTTGGTCTGGGTGGTTTTCACGAAGCCTCGTGCGGTCACGGTGACGGTATAGTGGCCGATGCGCACGGGAGAAAACCGGTATGAACCGCTGGGGTCACTTTTGGTTTGCAGGGTGAATCCCTGGTCAGTGTTTGTGAGTGTGACGTCGGCATTGGGCACGACAGCGCCGGTTGTGTCTTGAACCGTGCCGGTGATTGCTCCTTCGTCGACCTGGCCATAAGCGAATCTGCTTTGGGCGAGCAGAATGCACGAGCATGCCAGAACTGCGTATCTGAGTGCTCTTAGCAACTGCGATTTCCTGATAACACGCCCCATGAGAATAACCTCCGATGCTTTCTTTCTTTCGGGTTGCGTCACACTTCTCGTATGGGTACAGCAGCTTGAAAGGGACCCGGGGAAAAAGGGGGTTCGTTGCGGTTCTGTAAACGATTTCAGGTTCGGCCTGCAAAGTACGCGATTCGCAAATCGTTTGTCAACCAAAAGTTGTAGTTCCATCTAAGACGGGGCTGAAGCGGCAGCGATGAAGCGATTTAGGAGTGGGTTGTGCCCGAGGGGAGGATATACGTTTAAGTCCTTTCTTTATAGGTTGTTAGACATAAGTTTGAGGGAAGATTAGCGAGGCGCTGCGGTTTTTTACGGGAAAGCAAACAACTTCCATCCCATCGACAAATCCGGTCGACTTGTCAGCTCATAAAGGGATTGCACTATGATTCGGAGCAATGACGCCGCCCCATCAAAAAACTGCGCCGCTGCCGGTGTCCCGGCGAGCGGTTTTGAAGGGGCTGAGCTTCGCCCCGCTTTTGCTCAGGCCGGCCCCGATGCTGGGGCTCCGGGGATTCGGGCCTGGGGGGGAGAAGGCCGGGGATTTGTCACTGGCCGACGTGCACCTTTCGCCTCACTACCCGTCGCAGTCACCCCTGGTCGACATCTTCAAGCTGGTGCAGCCCGGCTCGGATGAATTTCCGCTGGAGAAGCAGGCAGTGGAAATTGAAGGGGTATTGAACCGGTGGGGGGAGGGGCTGCGACGTTCCGTCGAGAACCTGAGGGGTGTGGTGGAGTTTGCTGCGCCTTCGATCGAGTATTCAGGGACGGAAGGGGTCGCTGAAAAGGCGGTGCGCAAGGGTTTCGGGATCGATACATACAAACGCAGTTATGGGGCTGGGGGGTCGGGAGGGCCGAAGCGAAGCCGGGAGCAGTTCCTGCGGGGGATGGGGGAGTGGCTGAAGACGGCGGCGACGGTGGAGACTGCGGAATTCGAGATTTTTGGGATCGAGCCGCTGGATGCTTTGGCGTCGACGCTGCGGGTGGAGATTCGATACGACGTGGTTTCGACTATGGCGGGCGGTCATCGGGAGGAACGGGTGGGGACGTGGCATACGGAATGGTCGCGGGACGAGGCGCAAGGGTGGCAAGCGCGCGTGTGGCGATTTGGCGAAGAGACCAGTTCGATTCTCCAGGGGCCGGGATTTGCGGATGTGACTTTGCAGGCGTTGGGCGGGATTGAATCTTACCGGTCGCAACTGAGCCATGGCGCGGACTACTGGCGCACGGTGATGGACGGCGCTGTGGGCGTGGATGTGTATGGGAACAACGGCGTGGCTGTGGGGGACTTTGATGGGGACGGCCGGGACGACATTTACATCTGCCAAGCTGCGGGGCTGCCGAACCTGCTGTATCGCAACCGCGGGGATGGCACGTTTGAGGATGTAACGGAGAAGGCCGGTGTGGGTGTGCTGGACCGGACGGCGTGTGCCCTGTTTGCGGATTTTTTGAACCGCGGACGACAGGATCTGCTGGTGGTGGGCGGTACGGGTCCCATGCTCTTCCTCAATCAGGGGGACGGTCGCTTTGCGCTGAAGCGCGACGCGTTCAAGTTTGCGCGGCCGCCGCAGGGGTCGTTTACGCACGCGGCCATTGCCGATTATGACAACGATGGCCGGCTGGATGTGTATTTCTGTCTTTATATGTATTACCTGGGATTGGAGCAGTACAACTATCCGGTTCCTTACTATGACGCGCGGAACGGGCCGCCTAACTACTTATTCCGGAACCAGGGGGATGGCACGTTTGTGGAGACGACGGAGGCCGCGGGGCTGAACGTGAGCAATGATCGCTATAGCTTTGCGTGCGCGTGGGGGGACTCGACTGGCAATGGGTCGCCGGATCTGTTTGTCGCCAACGATTTTGGGAGTTCGCAGTTGTACAGGAACAATGGGGATGGCACGTTCAAGGACGCGTCAAAAGAAGCGCACGTGGAGAGTGTGGGCGCAGGCATGGGGTGCTGCTGGGCCGATTTCGACAATGACGGACATCAGGATGTGTATGTGCCGAGCATGTGGGAGGCCGCCGGGCAGAGGGTTTCCGAGCAGGCGCAGTTTCATGCGGATGCGAAGGAGAACGTGCGCGCGTTGTATCAGCGCCATGCGCGCGGAAATGCGTTGTATCGGAACCAGGGGGACGGCACGTTCAAGAATGTGGGTCAGGCTGCGGCGGTGGAGATGGGGCGGTGGTCGTGGTCGTCTGATTTCTGGGATTGGGACCACGATGGATATAGCGACCTGTATGTTTCGAATGGCTATTTGACCGGGCCAATGGAAGATGAGCTGGCGGGTTTTTTCTGGCGGCAGGTGGTGGCGAAGTCGCCGGAGGATACGACTCCCCTGCTGGCGTACGAACGCGGGTGGAACGCGATTAACGAGTTGGTGCGGGCGGACCACACCTGGCATGGGCTGGCGCGGAGTGTGGCGTTTGTCAACAATCGGGATGGGACTTTTACGGAGGCTTCAGGCACGCTGCTGCTGGATTTCAAGGATGATGCGCGCGCGTTTGCGCTGGCTGACCTGGATGGAGATGGGCGTTTGGAAGTGATCCTCAAGAACCGAAACGCGCCGCAGGTGCGGGTGCTGCACAATGCGTTGCACGCGATTGGAAATTCGATTTCATTTCGGCTGCGGGGGACGCGTAGCAATCGCGATGCGATTGGTGCGTGCGTGAGTATCACAGCAGGTGGCACGACGCAGACGAAGTATCTGCAGGCCGGGTCAGGATTTCTTTCACAGCATGCGAAGGAGATCTTCTTCGGAGTTGGAGCGGAGCAGGGGAAGCTGCAGGCGACGGTTCGCTGGCCCTCCGGGCTGAAGCAAACGTTCGAGAATCTGCCGGTGGGCCATCGGATTGAGATTCAGGAGGGCGATGCGGCGTTTCGAGCGGTTGTGTTTGGGGAGACGCACTATGTGCAGAATGCGGGCGCGAAGGCAACCGAACGAGAGCCTCTGCCGCTGCAGGCAGAGACGTGGCTGGTTCAGCCGCTGAAGACGCCTGCGTTCAAGCTTGCGGATCTCGACGGAGTGGAGCACGAGATAAACTCCTGGAGCGGCAGACCGGCGCTGCTGACGTTCTGGGGGACGCGTTCTGCGGAGAGTGTACGGCAGCTGAATGAGTGGAAGGCGAACGCAGCTGAGTTGCAGCGCAGCAAGGTGAAGGTGGTCGCCATCAACGTGGATGAGCCAGAAGACGTGGCGGCCGCGCGCAGGGTGGGTGCGCAGTTCAAGCTGACTGCGACGGTTCTGTTTGCAACGGAGGAAGTGGCGGGAATTTATAACCTTCTTTATCGGCATCTGCTGGATCGGCGCCGCGATCTGCCGGTTCCCTGTTCGCTGCTGGTGGACGACGATGGCATGATCGTGAAGCTGTATCAGGGGTACGCGCGGGCGTCGCGTGTTGCCGAGGACAGCCAGTCACTTCCTGCAGACCAGAAGGCACGCATGCGGATGGCGTTGCCATTTGCAGGCACGCTTGTGCAGGACGCGTTTGAACGCAATGATTTCAGTTATGGAGTGGCGCTGTATCAGCACGGTTTTTTGGAGCAGGCGGATGAGTCGTTCAGGCAGGTGGTTGCCGCGAAGCCGGACAACGCAAATGCTTATTACAATCTGGGCTCGTTGAATCTGCGACGGAACCGACTGGATGAAGCGAAGAAGTATCTCGAAAAGACAGTGGAGCTGCGACCGGACTTTGCGGAGGCGTGGAACAACCTGGGTATGTTGGCTGCGCAGGGCGGGAACGCAGACGAGGCTATCCGTGACTTTCAGCACTCGATCAGCATTCGGCCGGGCTACTACACCGCGCATCTGAACCTGGGCAACGTGTATCGCCGGCAGGGCGCCCTGGACAAAGCGGAGGATTCACTCAGGCGAGCGCTGGCGCTGCGACCGGACGATCCGGAGATTCAATACAGCCTGGGGATGCTGTTTGTGCGGAAGAATGACTTTGACCGCGCTGCGGAGTATCTGGAGAAGGCAATCACATTGCGGCCTGACTATCCTGAAGCGCTCAACAACCTGGGCGTGATCTATGTACGCCGGCAGGATTACGGCAGAGCTGAAGATAAGTTCCTCACGGGAATCAAAGTGGCGCCCAAGTTTGATCAGTCGTATCTGAACCTGGCGCGGCTTTACGCAATGCGGAATGATCGAGAAAAGGCGCGCGACGTGCTTCAGCAACTGCTGCAACTGGAGCCAGACAATGCCAACGCGAAGCAAGCTTTGGAAGTGCTACAATGAGCGCCTCTACGGATCACAATGCAGTTACAGGTGTCGAGACGATGGTTCCCCGCGTCGCATCACAGTCTATGCTCGCGATGGTCAGGGCTTTCGCTCGCCGGTGTGCGGCGGTGTTGTGTTTAGGCAGCGCGGCAGTCTGTTGGGTTTGTGCACAGCAGAAGCCGGCCACTTCGCCGTATCACGACGCGCAGGCGCTGCTTGCGCAGCATAGGCTTGCGGAGGCTCGGACAGAGGCGCTTGAGCAGTTGAAGCAGCACCCGAGTGTGGAAGGATACAACCTGCTGGGCATCATTGAATCGAACCGCCAGAACTATGACGGCGCGATTCAAGCATTCGAACACGCGCTGAGCCTGAGCCCGCGTTCAACCAAGACGCTCAACAATCTGGGTGACGCATACGCAGCGCAGAAGAGCTGGGATCTGGCGCAGAGCGAGTTTCGCAGCGTGCTGCGCATTGAACCGGGCAACTCCGATGCGAATTACAACCTAGGTGTCCTGCTGATGATGAAGGGCGCGGCGGGGGAGGCTATTCCTCACTTCCAGCGAGTGCACTCGGCGCAAGCTCAGCTGAACCTGGTGCGCGCCTATTTCCAGACACACCACGCAGCGGAGGCACTGCGGACCGCGGATGCGCTTGCCGAGAGCAAGAAGGACGACGTGCAGGTGCAGTTTTCCTTGGGCGTGCTGCTAGCCGCGGAGCACCAGTACAAGCCGGGGCAGCGCCTGCTGGAGCGGGCAGACGCGCTGCAGCCTGAGAACTTCGAAATTCTTTTCAATTTGGGGCAGGTGCTTTTGCGCACGGGCGACAATGCGCGCGCAGAACTGACGCTGAATCGAGCAGTCAAGCTGCAGCCTGACAGCCATGAAGCGCTATATCTTCTGGCGCAGAGTTATAACGCGCAGTCGCGACCGCTGGATGCGCTTGATGTGTTGATGCGGGCGCATAAGCTTGCGCCCCGCGACGCGGACATCATCTTCCTGATGGCGCGGGTGACGATGTCGCAGAACTATTACGAGGATGCGATCCCGCTGCTGGAGTCGGGGCTGGAGATCGCTCCGCAGCGGCCGGATCTTCTGGCGGCATTGGGCGAAAGTTACTTCATGGCGGGAAAGACCGAGAAGGCGATTGATAAGTTCAACGCGTTACTCGATGTGGATAAGTCAGGCCGCCCGTACGCGTTTCTCGGACTGTCTTATCGCAATCTTGGACGGTTCGATGAGGCGACAACGTATTTTCAAAAGGGACTCGCGATTGACCCGCGGAACAGCACATGCCTTTTCAACCTTGGTTTTATCGCCGAACGGCAGGGCCAGGCGGAGGCGGCGGAACATTACTTTGAGCAAACACTGCAATATGTTCCTGATTTCAGTGACGCATTGCTGGAGTTAGCCAATTTACGCATTGCAGCGAAGAGGTTGCCGGAAGCAGAGGAGTTATTGCGCCGCTATGTGAAGTCGGCGCATGACCCTTCCAACGGCTATTACAAACTGGCGATGGTGGAGCGCAGCCTGCATGAGACGGAAGCAGCGAATCGCGATCTGAACGTCTTCAAGACGATGTCAAAGAACGCGTCTTCCGGACCCTACCCGTATGAACATTTGTTTGACTATCTGGATAGTCGTTCGCAATTGGCTGCGGGTGCCCGCCAGCAGTCGGATATCGAAGAACTGAAGAACGAGATCAAGAGGCATCCAAATCAGCCTGAAAACCTGTACATGCTTGCGGAGGCGTATCTCAAGGCGAACAAGACGGATGAAGCTCGAGATGCGGTTCAGCAGCTGGATACGCTGAGCGCCAATGATTTCCGCACGTTGAACGGGGCTGGCGTATTGCTGGCGCGTTATCACCTGTATGACGATGCGATCAGGCAGTTCCAGTCTGCCATGCAGGCGAATCCCGGGTCCGACGAGGTGAAGTTCAACCTGGCGAATGCATTGCTGAGGAAAGGCAGTTATGCCCAGGCGCTCGAGATCGCCGGACAGATATCCGAAGCAGGACGCAAGGATGATGCGTGCCTCACGCTGATGGGAGATATCCTGGGACACACGGGGGATGCGACACAGGCAGCGGGTATCTTCCGCGATGCGATTGCGCGCAATCCCGATGATGATCAGAACTATCTCTCCCTGGCGCTGATCGATCTACGGTCGAATGATGTGGCGGCGGCCCAGCAGACGCTGGCGAAGGGGCAATCGCGCATTCCTTCGTCCGGCAAGATTTACTGGGGCCTTGGGCTAGCGTCCGCCCTGGCAGGAAACATCGACCAGGCAACGGCGCGCTTTGAGCGCGCCGTCGACTTGCTGCCGGAGTGGCCGGGAGCTTATTCGACACTGGGGGTTTTCTACTTCCAGATTGGCCAGGTGGACAAGGCACGCGAGGTTCTTAAGCGATTCAGAGATAGCAGCGTGGGCCCGAGTCTGGATATCAGCCGCATTGAGCAGGTGCTTGATCGGGCGCCTGCATCCGAAGCGCAGACTACCGGGACATTGAGTGCCGAGAACAAGCAGCAACTGCTGCAGTTCGCGATTGCGCTGGCGGATAGAACGCTATGAGGTTGCGGTGTGCCGCACTGCTGCTGGCGCTGTGTGGGCCGGGATCCAGGTTCACCGCGCGCGCCCAACAGGCGGCGCATGCACCGAAAGCACAGGCTGATGTACCCGCGGCGGCCGCGGTGAAGTTCAGCGATATACGGAAAGCTGCGGGCATCACGTTCGTTCAGGACTCGACGCAGACGGAAGAGAAGTATTACCTGGAAACGATGGGGACGGGGGTGGCGTGGGTTGACTATAACCAGGACGGACTGATGGATTTGTATTTCGTGCAATCCGGCGCGACAGATGCTTACAAGCCTCAGCACCCTCTGCGTTCCGCGCTCTATCGAAATAACGGGGACGGCACGTTCACCGATGTTACCGAGAAGGCCGGCGTTGGCGGCGAGGGACATTACGGGCAGGGCGTGGCTGTGGGCGACTTCAATAACGATGGCTATCCCGACCTGTATGTGACGGGGTATGGCCGCGCGATTCTTTATCGAAACAAGGGGGACGGCACATTCACCGACGTGACGACCCAGGCGGGCTTGAGCGATGAAGGCAACTGGTCTACAAGCGCCGGGTGGTTTGATTACGACAAGGACGGCTGGCTCGACCTGGTGGTGACTAACTACATTGACTGGTCGTCGAAGAACAATATGTGGTGCGGGGATCGGAAGCCAGGGTATCGGTCGTACTGCAATCCCAACAACTACCGGGGGCAGAAGACGAAGCTTTACCACAACAACCGCGATGGCACGTTCACCGACGTAAGCGATAAGTCCGGCGTGGGGACTCCTGAATCGAAGGGCATGGGTGTGGTGCTTGCCGATCTGAACGGCGACGGCTGGCCGGATATCGCGGTGGCTAATGACACATGGCCTAACTTCCTGTTCCTGAATAATCATGACGGAACGTTTACGGATGCGTCGCTTATCTCCGGGCTCGCCGCCAGCGAGGATGGGCGGTACGAGGCCGGGATGGGCATTGATGCTGCCGATGTGGATGGAGACGGGATACTGGACATCTACATTACGCATTTGGATTTCGAGTTGAACCGGCTCTACCACAACAATGGCGATGATACGTTTACCGACGCCACTTACACGGCGGGTATTGGAAACAAAGCGTATCTGCTCAGTGGGGTCGCTGCCAAGTTTATGGATTATGACAATGACGGGTGGCCGGACATTCTGCAGGCGAATGGAGCGATGGTGGATAACGTGCAGCTCTATCATAGCCTGGTGAGTTACAAGGAACCGCTGCTGATGTTTCATAATCTGGGCCACGGCAAGTTCGAGAAGGTATCAGAATCGCTTGGTCCCGACTTCAATCGTCCCATGGCCGGGCGCGGGCTTGCTACCGCCGATTTCTTTAATGATGGGCAGGTGGGGATGGCAGTGAATTGCCGCGGCGAAGCACCCGTGATTTTGCGCAACGAGGGAACTGCGAATCATTGGGTGGAGGTGCTGCTGATCGGCACGAAGTCCAACCGCGACGGCACGGGCGCGGTTCTCAAGCTGACATCGGAGGGCGTGGTGCAGGTGGATCAGGCGAAAGGCGGGACGAGCTACATGTCGGCCAGCGATCCACGGATTCATTTCGGGCTGGGGAAACGAAGCAAGATCGATTCGCTGCAGATCACGTGGCCGAGCGGCCAGGTGGACAAGCTGGCGAATGTACCTGTGGATGCGATTATCGCAGTCAAAGAGGGTGCGGGGATTGTGCCTCGCATGTTTCCCAAGGTCAAGGCGCGATGATCTTTGTTTATAACTGTTCGAATCACCCGTGCAGTTCTTATAATCACTGAATCCTATGCTCATACCTCGTCGGCGCTTTCTCGGATCTGGTTTGTTTGTGCTCGGCACTTCCCTGCTCGACCGGTTAACGACGCCGGTGTGGAAGCTGGGGGCATTCGCCCAGGTGAAGCCGGCGGTCGCGTATACGCCTGCGAGCGCGGTGCAGTTTATCGATGTGGCGGAGCAGGCCGGACTGAAGGTGGCGAACGTGTGGGGCGGCGTGGAGCACAAGCGGCTGATTATCGAGACGAAGGGCAGCGGCATTGCGTTCTTCGACTACGACAATGACGGATGGCTGGATATCTATATCACCAACGGCAGCCGGCTGGACGCGCATTGGGCTCCGGGGACGGCGCCGACTACGCATCTGTTCAAGAACAACCGCGATGGAACGTTCAGCGACGTAACGGAGAAGTCAGGGCTGGGCCGCAGGGGATGGCAAACCGGCATATGCGTGGGCGACTACGACAATGATGGATGGGACGATTTGTTCTGCACGTTCTGGGGACATAACATTCTGTTTCACAATAATGGGAACGGGACGTTCGAGGATGTGACGAAGAAGGCGGGGCTCACGCAGAGCAAGGGGCGATGGGGGACCGGGTGCAGCTTTGTCGATTATGACCGTGACGGGCATCTTGACCTGTTTGTGTGTAACTTCGTCAAGCTTGATCCGGACAATCCGCCGTCGATCAATGATGCCAGTTTCTGCCAGTGGAAGGGCGTACCGACAATGTGCGGTCCGCGCGGGCTGGCGGGCGACACGAACATTCTGTATCACAACAATGGGGACGGCACGTTTACCGATGTTTCAGAGAAGGCGGGCATTCTGAAGCCGGGGCCGCGGTATTCGATAACATCCGTGTGCTGCGATTTCGACAATGATGGCTGGCCGGATATCTATGTTGCGGTCGATTCGATGCCGAGCATTCTTTTTCAAAACAATCATGACGGAACGTTTACCGACGTTGCGATCATGGCGGGGTGCGCCTACAACGCGGATGGGCACGAGCAGGCAGGGATGGGCCTGGGGGTTGCGGATTATGACTGCGACGGGTGGTTCGATATTTTCAAGACTAACTTCGCGGATGATACGAGCAATCTATATCACAACAACGGTGACGGTACGTTCAGCGATTTGTCATTTAACTCAGGGGTAGGCATTAACAACACCTATGTGGGATGGGGATGCGGGTTCATCGATTATGACAACGATGGATGGGCCGACATTGTGCAGATCAACGGGCATGTGTATCCCGAGATCGATAAGTACAATTTTGGCGAGACATTCAAGAATCCGCGGCTGGTGTACAAGAATCTGGGCAATGGGAGCTTCAAGGATGTTTCAGCTTCCATGGGGCCGGGCGTGACGGCGCGCTTTTCAAGCCGGGGCGCGGCGTTTGGCGATTATGACAACGACGGCGCGATGGACATGCTGATTCTTAACATGAATGAGCCGCCGTCGCTTTTGCGGAATGTGGGCGGAAACAAGCAGAACTGGATCAAGCTGAAGCTGATTGGGACTAAGTGCAATCGCACGGCGATTGGCGCACGCGCGCGGGTGATCACGGGCAAGCACGTGCAGATGGCCGAAGTGATGAGCGGGGCCAGCGTGATGTCGCAGAACGATCTGCGGCTTCACTTCGGGATTGGCGGCAGCGCGACAGTGGATGCGATTGAGGTGAAGTGGCCGACGACGCAGAAGGTGGAGCGGTTCACGAATGTGAAGGCGAATCAGATTTTGAAGATTCGGGAAGGCGAAGGGATTGTGCGGGGGTGAAGGCGGAAGGGTCGGGGGTTAGCTGGTTAGGGTTAGCCTTCGGTTTCAGGGTGGATGGGCGGGAGGGGAAAGCGAAAAGCGGGTCCTTCGCTGCGCTCAGGATGACAAGGGGTTAGTGGAGCGGGGCCTGCGCTGCGCTCAGGATGACAAGGGGTGGGGTGGGTGTGCGTCGCGATGGTTGGGTGGGTGTGGGTTGCTATGGTTGGGCGGGTTTGTCCTGTTCGCCCACCTGCACCAGGAACTGTTTCACTTCGCGGCGCTGGCGGTCGACGGCGGCGGCCTGCTGCTTTTCGAGTTCGTCATGCAGCCTGAACTCCTCGGCGGCTTTGTCTTTTTCGCCGAGGCGGTCGTAGGCGACGCCGAGTCGGTAGTGGGCTTCCGTGGAGAGGGCGTCGGCCGCGATGGCCTTGCGGTAGAACCCGGATGCCTGCTGGTAATCCGACCGGGAGGCCTGCAGGATGCCGAGTTGCAGATACGCGCTGCTGCATTGGGGGTCGGCCCGTACGGCTTTGTCGAGTAGTGCCTGGACCTGGGTGAATGTGTCGGGGTCGGTGGTCTTGCCGTGCTGCTTCCAGTAGGCCATGGCGTAGTAGTAATTGGCGAGGGCGTTGGCCGGCTGCTGATCGACGAAGCGCTTCAGCCTGGTTTCGACACAGGGTAGGGGATTGGGCGCGGCGATCTCGACTTTGCCCATGAAGAGGTAGGGCTCGGGATCGTTGGGGCTGAGGTCGGATGCTTGGCAGAGGCGTTCTGCGGCCTGCTCGTAGAGGGCGCCGCTGAAGAGAGCCGTGCCGAGGGCCGTCAGCAGGCGAGTGGAGTGCGGGTGCGCCTTGATGCCGGCTTCGAGAACATCCCTGGCTTGCCAGATGGCGCGATGGGCGAGCAGTTCGGTTCCCCAAGCGAAGTAGTTTTCTTCGCTGGGATCCTGCTTGACGGCCTGCTCGAAGGCGCGAACCGCGGCCAGTGAGTCGCCGAGCTTTTCTTCGAGCTCGCCGGCGAGGCGGTGGTATTCGGGGCGATCGTTCCCCGCGAGGAGGCGGTCGAGGTGTTCACGGGCCTGGCCTGGGTCGCCACTGCGGACGAGAGCCAGGGCGAGCGCGTATTCGTTGGCCTGGTTTGAGGGGTCGAGGGCATAAGCCGCCGCCAGCGGGGGGACCGCGTCGGTGTAGCGTCCGGCATTCAGATAGAAGCGGCCCAGGCCGGCGTTGGCATTGACGTCCTGCGGCGATTGAGCGAGGACTTGCTTCAGGCGGCGCTCGGTGGCGTCGGTGTCGTGGGACGCCGAGCCGTTCGGCTCGGCTTTGAGGCGGAGGGTGTCGCGGGTGAGGGATTCGCTGGTGCGAAGGCTTACGTCGGAGCCGTGGCCGCCGGCGGCGGTCCAGTCGGTGACGGCGGCGACGGTGAAATTCGGGGTATCGGAGAACTGCATGTCCGTGGCGTTGCCGGTTCCTGCGGCAGCCGTTTCGAGGGTGAGTTCGACGCGTTGTACCGTGCCGGCGGATCCCTGGACTGAGGCCGCGGGGCTGCGTTGATCGAGCCGGGTGGCGGTAATGACGTAGGTGCCTGGCTTCAATCCTGAGAAGGCGAATTCGCCGGTGGAGCCGGTTCTGTGCTGGTCAGCGCGGTCGGCGCCCTGAGACTGGAGCCGCACGGTCGCATCGGCGGCAGGGTGGCCGGCGCGGTCGCGGACTGCTCCGACGATCTGGAACGTGTCTGGCTGGGTCGCGGCTGTCAGGGGGTACACGAGCGACAGAGCCAGGCTCAAGATCAGGAATCTGATTCTCATCAGAAATCGATGATAACGCGGACCGTATGGGGTGGGTGGGGTCATCGTTCGTGGCTTCCCTGGTCTCAAAATCGAGACCGGGGGCACCCGGCGTGGCGGAACGGGCACGAGGGCTGGGTGGGGTTCGTGCTTTCCACCCTAGCGACAAGAACAAAGACGTCGCGAGGATGGGGCACCCGGGTTCGTGGAGGAGCGTTCGGGGGGCGCGAGCGCGAGTACCCAGCGGATTATTTCTTGTAGCGTTGCTGGTGCCAGGTCCAGGCGGTGCGGAGGATGTCGTCGAGTTGGGTGTAGCGGGGTTTCCAGCCGAGGTCGCGGATGGCTTTTTCGCTTCCTGCTACGAGGACGGCGGGATCGCCGGGTCGGCGGGGGTGGAGCTCGGCGGGGATGGGGTGGCCGGTGATGCGGCGGGCGGAGTCGATGACCTCTTTCACGCTGAAGCCTTTGCCGTTGCCGAGGTTGAAGATGAGGCGGCTGGCGGACTCGAGGGCGCCGAGGGCGAGGAGATGGGCCTCGGCGAGATCCGATACATGTATATAGTCGCGGATGCAGGTGCCGTCGGGGGTGGAGTAGTCGTCGCCATAGATGCGGATGGACTGGCGGCGGCCGAGGGCGACGTCAAGGATGAGGGGGATGAGGTGCGATTCGGGCTCGTGTGCCTCGCCGCGGGTGATGCCGCTGGGACCTTCGGGGGCTCCGGCCACGTTGAAGTAGCGGAGCGATGCGTAGCGCAGACCGTGGATCTGGTTCATCCAGCGCAACATGTGCTCTACCAATAACTTGGACTCTCCGTAGGCATTGGTGGGCTGGAGGCGGGCGTCTTCCGGGATGGGCACGGCCTCGGGCTCGCCGTAGACGGCGGCGGTGGAGGAGAACACGAGCCGTCGCGGGCCATGGGAGAGCATGGCTTCAAACAGGCTCAGGGTGGAGGCGGTGTTGTTGCGGAAGTAAATTTCGGGCCTGACCATCGATTCGCCGGCTTCAATAAGGGCGGCGAAATGGAGGACGCCATCGAAGGGTTTTCCCTTTTCTTTCGCTTCCGTGAAGGTGCGTTCGAGGAGCGGGCGGTCGGCGAGGTCGCCTTCGATAAGTTCAACACCCTGAGGCAGAAGGTCGCGGGTGCTGTGGCAGAAGTTATCGAAAATGACGGGCTGGTGACCGCGCTCTGCGAGGAGGCCGGCGACGGTACCTCCGATGTACCCTGCACCGCCTGTAACGAGAATCTTCACGAAAACCTCTCCCCCGGTTGAGCAATTTTGCGTTAATCTGAGTCTATTAAACCAAACAGGCCGGCTACCAGGACCCTAGTGTCCGCTTCGTTTATACCTCGTTGACAGAATACGAAGTGAAGGCCGGCCTTTGATGCCTTTTTGCAACACTGTTGCTCTTGCCCCTCAGACGCCTTGGACGAACGAAAGCGGAGCGCCTGATGTTTGTTGAACTTGCCCGGACCGCCTTAAGGCATGGCGGGCGCAAAAGTCGGTTCTACAACTATTTGGTTAGGCGCACCCGTGACTATTTAGGGACGCGCAAAGGGCTTCCCCGAATCTACACTGGGTACAACAAATTTCCCGGTTTACCACTCAAAACTTGTTGGGGAAGTGTCGGACATCGGACGCGGCGACCCGGTTTGCTGACCGAGGCGGGCCACCCGGTGCAGGACAGCAGTATAATGCAAGTTTCGAACTGGGGTAGACACAGGAAGTTTTATATATTGCTGCCGGTTGACCGGCTGCATTCTGTAGCTACCGCTTTCGGTTTCCGAGCCAGCGGGTGTCAACTGCACGCGAGAATGCATTCACCGGTGACCGGGTTTTCTGCCGCAGAGCGGGGATATCGCTCTGTTGCCAAGATTGAATACCAAGAGGATTAGAACGATGTCCACCAATGGCTACCCCATCCGGGCTGATTTTGGTCTTTTGCCTGAACCGCAAAAGAGCCCGGCATCATTTGTAACGAGTGCGGCTATCAACCTTTCGATTCTGGGAGCTCTTCTTTACGTTGGCATAACGACGAAGCGGGTGATGGAGACGCACAAATATGAGCAGACGGAGTTGATATTCCCTACGACGCCTCCGCCGGCTCCGATGAAGCTGAAGATTCCGCCTCCGCCGAAGATTGAGCAGCCGAAGATGCCGGAAGTTAAGTTGGAGGCGCCCAAGATCCATGTTCCCAAGCCGGAGCCGAAGCCGGAGGTGAAGCCGATCCAGATGGAGGCCAAGGTGGCGCTGCCGGTGGTGAAGCAGGCCAAGCCGGCGATTATTCTGGCGCCCCAACCCAAAGCGGCGTTGACGGCGGCAGCGCCGGCACAGGTGGCGCAGGCTCACCCCTCTACGACGCCGGTTCACCTGGGCGAGACGTTCGGAGTGACGCCGAATCCGAACGCGACCCGGCCGGCAACGGTGGCCGCGATCGGGAACCCTTATGGCGGAATGAACGGTCCGGCGGTTGCGCCGCGCGGGGTGGTGGGTTCAGCGGGCATCGGGAACGGAACCAAGTCCGGGTCGAACGCGGGGGTGGTGGGACATGTCGCCTCGGCGGGCATTCCGGGAGCGACCGGCACCGGGACAGGCAATACCTATGGCGGAGGCAAAGTCGCCTCGGCAGGAATTCCGGCGGTGCAGCAAGCGGCTACAGTGACGCCGGCGCCCAATGCCGTGCCCAAGTCGACCAACCTGGAAGTGCTTTCGAAGCCGGCGGTGCAGTATACGGCGGAGGCGCGGCAACTGCGGGTACAGGGAGACGTGGTGTTACGGGTGACCTTTACGGCCGCGGGCCAGGTGATCATTCAGGGGGTGGTGCACGGTCTCGGCCATGGTCTGGATGAGGAGGCGCGACGCGTAGCTCAACTGATCCGGTTCCGGCCGGCGACCCGCAACGGGCAGGCCGTCGATCTGACCACAAACATTACGATCACATTCCAACTTGCTTGATATCATTTGGATACAGAAAACAGCCGGGCCGCATGGCAGGCCGTCGGGACGCTGCGGCGCCACGGGCTACGGCAGGAGCATGAAATGACATTTCGGAAGTTCCCCCTTGCCTTCCTTGTTCTCGCGCTGTGCACTTCTTCTGCGTTTGCGAAGAAGCAGCCCAAGTACGAGCAGGCGCACCAACTGACGGCCGAGCAGGCCGCGCTGGTGCAGCGTGCGATTGCACGCGAGAAGGTTCTGATCAAGAGCATCCAGCAGCACACACCGCTGGTGGAGACCTACATTCAGGACACGCGGCCGGATCAGAAGCTGTACACGATTCCCGTCAGCGACACCTACATGCTGAGCCGAGTGGACTTTGGCAAGGGGTTCTTCGATCGTTCCTACGAGCCTCGCGAGAACAAGAAGAAGGGGGGCTTCTTCAAGAACTCGATCGGCTCCATTGCGGGACTCTCAAAGGCGCTGGGGCTGGACACGAAGTTTACTTACAATTCGCTGGGCTTTACCGAGATGATGTTCCTCGACCCGAGCGGCTTTGACCAGCAGCACTATCAATTTAACTATGTGCGCCGTGAATTTCTGGGTACTGTGCGGACCTGGGTGTTTGACGTTCACCCCAAGACGAACGGACAGGGCCGCTTCTACGGCCGGGTATGGATTGAGGACGAAGAAGGCAACATCGTCCGGTTTAACGGCACATTTACGCCGCCCACCAATGAGGACTCTTCGAAGTATTACTTCCACTTCGATAGCTGGCGCATGAACCTGCAGCCGGGCATCTGGCTGCCGGTGGCGGTGTATGTAGAAGAGTCGCAGCGGACGGAGGGCGACAAGGCGGTTGGTCTGAAAGCGCAGACGCACTTCTGGGGCTACAGCCTGAAGCTGCCGACGCGCGACAGCGAGAACGTGAGCGTGAAGGTGGATGAGGCCGAGGACAAGAGCGACGACTCGCAGGATGTGAGTCCGCTGCAGGCGCAGCGCGAGTGGGTTCTGCAGGCGGAGAACAACGTTCTTGATCGTCTGACGCAAGCCGGACTGCTGGCGCCTCCGACGCAGGGTGGTTATGAGCAGACGGTGCTGGAGCAGATTGTGACGAACCTCGCGGTTCCGAACAACCTGGCATTCACGACGCCGGTGCGTTGCCGGGTGATGCTGACCGACACGGTGGAAATGACCACGGTGGGCAACACGATCATTGTGAGCAAAGGGCTGATCGATTCCATGCCCAACGAGCCCACCATCGCGTCAGTGATTGCGATGGAGATGGCGCACATCGTGATGGGTCACCACATCGACACGCGGTATGCATTCAACGACCGACTGCTCTTTCCGGACGAGTCGACGTTCCAGCGCATTAACATGTATCACACCGATCACGACAACGAAGAGGCGCAGAAACGGGCTTACGAGTATCTGCAGGCATCGATGTACAAGGATCAGCTGCCGCAGGCGGGACTTTTCTGGGCACAGCTGGCAGACCGCGGCAAGGTGCTGAAGCAGCTGAATACGCCGAAGCTGGGCGACAGCCTGCTGCGCGCGGATGGCTCGCCGTGGATGAAGGATCTGGCTCACCAGGCTCCCAAGATCAACTGGGATGATCTGACGCAGATTGCGGCACTGCCACTGGGCAGCTGGCTCAAAACGGATCCGTGGGATGATCGCGTGCACATGCTGAGCGCGAAGCGTTACGCTCCGATGAATCCGCGTGACAAGATGCCGCTGGAGGTAACGCCGGTGTACTTCAAGCTGCAGCGTTACAACGCTTCGGCAGTGCCGCCTTCGTCGGCGATGCCGGGCATGGCGCCGGCCCAGCAGGGGGATCCGACTCAGAATCCAGCAGCGGGGCAGCCCAGCGATGGCCAGCCCGCCAATCCCGGGCAGCAAACGCCACCTCCCAGTGCGGCGCAGCCTGCGGGAGGTGACAGTTCCGCGCAGCAACAGCCACCGGCTTCTCCGCAGTTGCGCTGAGTTCGCTAACGTTCGGCAGAATGGCCGGGATAGCAGTCCCGGCCATCTTCGTTTGAAGGAACGATTATCCAAGGTGTGCGCAGTTTGCACCGACTACGCTTGCAAAAAGGCTTACCCATGAGACGATCTGCAGCCGTAATCTTTTTTCTCCTCTTTGTGTTGTTGACCCTCGATCAAAACGGCAGAGCCCAGGCGGTGGAATCGGGGGATGAACGCGGCTTTCATGTCAGGGCCGGTGCAATGGCCTCGGGCTTCATGCCGGGGGATGTGAACCAGGGAATCGTGGGGGCCGGCACTTATGTGGACCTCCACTTCACGCACTGGTTCCAAGTTGAGGCAGAGGGCCGGTGGATGCCATGGCATGGATACTTTGGCGAGACGCAGAGTAACTATCTCATCGGCCCGCGAGTGCCTGTTTACCGTGTGGGCCGTCGTGGGCAGATCTATGGGAAGGCGCTGATCGGTCTCGGCAAGATGGATTTTCCGTTCGGCGGATATGGAACGTTCACGGCTACGGCGTTCGGCGGATCATTCGATTACAGGCTGAGCCGCAAGCTCACGCTGCGTCCCATCGACTTTGAGTATCAGTACTGGCCGGTGTGGGTGCGCAATCAGTCTCTGGAGCCTTATGGCGTAAGCGTGGGCATGTCTTACCGGGTGTTCTGATCGATCCACGATTTCATCAGGCGCCGCATGATCGCATGATCGTGCGGCGCTTTTGTTTTGCGTCACACCTGGCCGGATAGAATGCTGACACTGCACGATGAGGGCCTTGGATGAAGAGATGCTTGAGCGGCGCGCTGTGTGTGGTTGTGGCTGTGGTGAGTGGAATCGCGCGGGCACAAGCGCCGCGCGTGTTGCCGGTAACTGTTCAGGGCGACCATTTTGTCCGCGACGGAAAGCCTTATCAGATCATCTCCGGCGCGATTCACTACGCCCGTGTTCCGCGCGAATACTGGCGCGATCGCCTCAAGAAGGCGCGCGCCATGGGGCTGAATACTGTCGAGACGTACGTGTTCTGGAACCTGCATGAGCCGCGGATGGGCACGTTCGACTTTAGCGGCCAGCTCGATGTGGCGGAGTTTATCCGCACGGCGCAGGAGGAAGGGCTGAACGTGATCCTGCGGCCAGGCCCTTATGTGTGCGCGGAGTGGGAGGAGGGCGGGCTGCCGTGGTGGCTGCGTGTGTACACGCGCGAGGTACGCACGCGTGATCGGACGTTCCTTCACTTAGCGGACGAGTACCTGATGCGTGTCGGCAAGGAACTGGCTGGCTTGCAGGCATCGCATGGCGGCCCGATCATCGCCGTGCAAATCGAGAATGAGTACGGCTCGTTTGGAAGCGACAAAGAATACATGGAGCATATTCATCAGTCGCTGATCAAAGCGGGATTCGGCGAGTCGCTGCTCTACACATCCGATGGCGCGGACCAGTTGTCGAACGATGCGCTGCCGGGAGTTCTTGCGGTAATCAACTTTGGTCCCGGCGAAGCGCAGCGCGATTTCGCGAAGCTGGCAAAGCTGCGGCCGGGCCAGCCGATGATGACCGGCGAATACTGGGATGGATGGTTCGACGCCTGGGGCAACAAAGAGCATGTGCACACCGATGCGGAGCAACAGGCGAAGGAGGTTGAGTGGATTCTGGGACAGGGCTACTCCTTGAACCTTTACATGTTCCATGGCGGTACGTCCTTCGGGTTCATGAACGGCGCGAATTGGGAGGAAGGGCCGCAGGGGCACTATGCGCCGCAGACAACGAGCTACGACTATGACTCGCCGCTCGATGAGGCGGGGCGGCCGACGAAGAAGTTCTACCTGCTGCGCGATGTGATTCAAAAGCACACGGGTATTACGCCTCCGCCGCTGCCGCCGGAGTTGCCGCTGGTTGCAGTGCCCGCGTTTCCTCTGACGGAGTGGGCCTCGCTGTGGGACAACCTGCCCTCGGCACCGGTGCTCAACGGTACGATGACGTTTCCCCAGCCGTGGGAGTCAATCGCGCCCAGTCCGATGGAGGCCCTGGGACAGGGATATGGGTACATTCTCTATCGAGTGCAGATTGCGGGGTGGGGGAAGGACGTGCTGAATCTGGGCGAAGTACGAGATTTCGCGGCAGTATATCTGGATCAGGATTTTGCGGGCACGGCTGATCGGCGGCTGAAGCAAACGTCCATTGCAATGAACGTGCCGACGGGGCGTCCACGCACGCTCGACATCCTGGTGGAAAACGACGGGCGCATCAACTTCGGATCGCACCTGTCAGATTCTTTAAAGGGCCTGACGAGCACCGTTACGTTGGGTGGCCTACCAATCGTAACGAAGAAGCACGGTGGCTCGCCGCCATGGAAGATCTATTCGCTGCCGATGACCTCGCCGGCGTTCATCGGCTTCTGGGAGAAGGATGATGGTGTGTATCCGACGGCGGGGCCCGCGTTCCACCGCGGCAGCTTCACCCTCGAGAAGCCGGGGGACACCTATCTCGATACCAGTTCGCTGAAGAAGGGATTTGTGTGGGTGAATGGGCACAATCTGGGGAGGACGTGGGATATCGGTCCGCAGAAATCGCTGTTTGTGCCGGCGCCATGGCTGCGCGCAGGGACGAATGAAGTGGTGGTCTTCGACTATTCCGATCTGGGTTCCATTTCGCTGCGCGGAGTAAAGGAGCCGGTGTGGTCGCAGGGTGGGAAGTAATAGTCAGCGAGACCGGTGGGCGCCAGAGCTTCCGTCAGTGCAGGTGATCGGAGATTCGTTTGCTGCGGCGCAGCAGTTACTTCCGTTTTTTGCGTGAAGCTGTTTTGCGAGCGGCATGCTTGCGCGTGGCTTTTTGCACGGGGCGAGCTGTTTTCTGCGGGGCGATACCCGACATGGCTTTCTCCAGTTCGGCCAGGCGCGCCTTCAACTGGCTCATCTCATCCTGCGTTGGTGCTTGCGCGGCGGAGGAAGCCTTGTCCTCGCTTTCTTTGGCCGGTGAGGCGGCGGTCTGCGCGGTAGCGCTGCCGGAAGCCATCGGATTCTGCAGAAATTCAAACGGATTGATGGTGGGGACCATGGCGCGGTAGGTGCTCTGGTACAGGTCCAACATGGCCTTGGTGTAGCGGATAGCGCTCTCCTGGCTGGCCCGGCCGGAGGCGATGACCATCTGGCGCAGGATGTCGAGCGGGAAGTTCGAATCCGAAGTTTTCGCGCCTTCCGCAATGATCTGGGTAAGTACGACGCGCGTAATGTCCTCGCCCGATCCTGCATCGACGACGCGCACGTCGTAGCCCTGCTGCACCAGTTGCGCAACCTCCTCCAGATTGACATAGCGGCTGTTGGTCGCATCGTAGAGGCGGCGGTTTTCGTATTTCTTGATGAGAACGCTTTGTGCGGGCATAGATGAAGCTCCATTTTAGACCTTGACAGCGGGAGAAACGGGAGTAATATCTGCTTATGCTGCATTGCAGCATACGCTGCAGCATAAGCCAATTTAAGAAGGAGGGAGCATCATGAGCCCGATACCGCCCAAGCCCGTACGCGAGGCCGTGGTTGAAGACGCGCGGCAGGCTGTGAACGAAGCCAGCGAGGCGAGGAACAACTTTGCCACACTTTACATCCGCGGGATCGACCGCGTCGCGGAGATCCAGAAGCGCAGCATTGATATTGCGGTGCAGCACAATGCCGAGATGATCGAGGCATGGAAGAAGCTGGCGCAGAAGATGCCGGGTGGAGCCCGCGTGCCGCTGCTGGATGTAGCCGCCAGCATGTTCGAGCGTTTTGCGGACACGCAGAAGCATGCCATCGACCTGGCGGCGGAGCAGAGCCGCGCGGTTATCGATTCCGTGAAGGATCGTGCAGCGGTCGCCAACAAAGCCACCGAGGCTGCTGTGCAGATGACTAACCAGGCAGTGGAGCGCTCTGTGGCTGCGCAGAAGAAGGTGGTGGAGACCACCGTTGCGCAGACCAAGGCAGTACTGGAAGCAACGCGTCAGCAGATGGGCGCGGCCGGCATGCCCGCGGATTCGGCGGTGAGTTCGTTCCAGCGCGGTGTGGACACATTCGTTGAAGCGCAGAAGGAACTGCTGGATTTGGTGGCTCGCTAAGCGTGGGGTCTCCCGCGGACAGGGAGGGCATGCCTGCGGGAGACTGTTGCGCGCGTCACAGACAAGGCGCGCGCGGTTGAGTAAGCTTCGCCTAATTTGAGGTGTAGCATGGCAGATGTCAAAGACGAAAAAGCGAAGACGTATGATCCATTCGAGCCATTCCGCGACATGCGGGATGCGTATCTCGACGCCATGTCGAAGGCGATGGTCGAAGCAGTGAACTCTGAGGCGTATGCGAAGACCACGGGGGCGATGCTCGACTGGTCTTTGACGGCTAGCACGCCATTCCGCGAAGGGATGGAGAAGTCGATGCTGCAAGCCATGCAGCAGCTTTCCGTGCCCTCGCGGCAGGATGTGATTTCGCTGGCGGAGCGGTTTACGAATCTGGAACTACGGGTGGACGATCTGGATGCGAAGCTCGATCGCGTGCTCGGCCTGCTCGCGCAGCCGCGAGCGACGCCACCCGCGGGGCAAACGGAGAGCCGCGAGCGGCCGGTCGGCGGGCCTTCAAAACACTAAGACCGCGACCGGGGTCCCGTTTGCTCCTTAAGCGCAGGGGCGTGCGCCCGTGAGCGCGCAACCGTATTCGCATGGAGGAAAACATGCCAGACGCAGGGTCTCTGGTAGAAGAGCTTGCCGCGTTTGAAGATCGGATGCGAAGGTTCAATCGCATCGTGACGACGAAGGCGCCGATCGCACAAACTCCCAAGACGCAGGTGTGGGCGTTAAACAAGGCAAAGCTGTACCGCTACGACTCCACCGCGGAATCAAGAAACCGCCATCGTATTCCACTTCTGCTTGTGTTCGCGATTATGAATCGGCCGTATATTCTCGACCTGCGGCCGGGAAACAGCTTTGTGGAATTCATGCTGGACCGTGGCTACGACGTCTACCTGCTGGACTGGGGCACGCCAGGCTTTGAGGACCGGAACATTCGGTTTGATGATTATGCTCTGGATTATCTGCCACGAGCCATCCGCAAACTGAAGCAGGTCTCCGGTTGCAGTGAGTTCAGCATGCTGGGCTGGTGCATCGGCGCAATTATTACGACGATTTATGCGGCGATGCGGCCCGCTGAGGGTCTGCGGAATCTGCTTCTGCTCACCGCGCCGCTCGACTTTACTGATCGGCAGAGCCTGACGTTTGCCAAGTGGACAGACGAGCGTTATTTCGATCTGGAGAAGGTGCTCGACACCTACGGGAACATGCCGGGCGAGATGATTGACTACGGGGCCAAGTCGCTCAAGCCGATTGAGAACTGGGTTGGCAATTACTGCAAGCTATGGGACAACCTTGACGACTCGCGCGTGGTCACGTCGTGGCAAGCCATGCACACGTGGGTCACGGACAACATCCCCATGACGGGCGCGGCATACCGTCAGCTCATTCAAGACTTTTATCGAGACAATCTGCTGATCCAGAACCGGCTCAAGATTCGAGACGAGTTCGTCGATATGAGGCGGATCCAGGCCAACCTTCTTACCGTGATTGCCGAGGGCGATCACATCACGCCGCCATGCCAGTCCGAGGCGATCATGACGAAGGTGTCAAGCAAGGACAAGCAGCTCTACCGGATTCCCGGCGGGCACATTGGCATTATGGCGGGGAGCGCGGCGCATCGCACCACTTGGCCGCACATCGAAACCTGGCTGGGGGAGCGATCGCGGGGAAACTGATTTCGCTTGATGTGAGCCGACACGGGCGTTAGACAGACAGAGGAAGAGCGCAACCGACAAGGGCTTACGCCCGTTACCAGGGCTGGCAGGCGAATCCCAGATTCTGTTCCCAGGCTCACGCCAGGGGCTATCCTCTTCAGCCCGCTCCGCGGGCTGAGCTCTTGCGAATGCAGGTGAGGCATGCGCGTGTTGGCACTCCCCCATCTGCAGCCGGGTTACATGTAGATGCCGCCGTTGACGTTGATTTGCTGACCGGTGATGTAGTCGGCATCGCAGACAAGGAAAGCTACTGCCTTTGCTGCCTCTTCCGGCAGGCCGAAGCGCCCCATAGGAATGCGCGCCTTGATCTGGTCCTGAACGTTTGGCGGTACGCCCGCGAGCATGTCGGTATCGGTGAACCCCGGCGCGATGACGTTGGCTGTGATGTTGTACCTGGCTAGTTCAAGCGCCAACACTTTGGTCATGGCGATGATACCGCCTTTGCTTGCTGCATAGTTTGCCTGGCCGAAGTTGCCGGCTTGTCCCACGAACGAGGCGATGTTCACGATGCGGCCGAACTTCTGTTCAATCATGGTGGGCAGTACGGCGCTGGTGCAGTAGAAGACGCTGTTGAGATTGGTTTCGATGACTTCCGCCCAATCCTCGTCGGTCATCTTGCGGATCGACTTATCACGCGTGATGCCGGCGTTGTTGACCAGGATGTCGATGTGGCGATAGCAGTCGAACACATCGCGCACCAGCGCGCGCGCCTGCAGGCGGTCGGAGATGTCGTTCTGGAACAGCTCGCACTGGCCGCCGCCTTCAAGGATGGAGTTGCGCACCTCCTCGGCAGAACTAAAGTTGTTGCGGTAGTTGATGGCAACGGCCGCTCCGCGATCGGCCAGCTCGCGGGCAATGGCGCGCCCAATTCCCCGCGATGATCCGGTGATGAGTGCAACCTTGTTTTCAAGAGGACGATGATGCAATGAAAGTTTCGATCCGATAAGTACTTCGGTCGCCATTCCAGGCCTCCTTTCTAGTTGATGGATTCGAAGATAGCGGCAATTCCCTGCCCGCCGCCGATGCACATGCTGACCAAAGCGAAGCGTCCGCCGATGCGGCGCAGCTCGTAGAGCGCCTTGACGGTGAGGATGGCGCCTGTTGCTCCAATGGGGTGACCCAGGGAGATGCCGCTGCCATTGGGATTGGTCTTATCGAGCGGCAACTGCAACTCGCGCTGAACGGCGAGGGCCTGCGCGGCGAATGCCTCGTTCAGCTCGATTACGTCCATGTCGGAGATGGAGAGGCCGCTGCGGTGCATGACGCTTCTGATAGCTGACACGGGGCCCATGCCCATGATCTGGGGATCAAGCGCGGTGACGGCGTAGTCAACCAGGCGCGCCATCGGCTTGAGACCGGCGGCCGTTGCGGCGCTGCTCTCCATCAGCGTGACGGCAGCCGCGCCATCGTTGATGCTGGACGCGTTGCCGGGAGTGACGGTGCCGTCTGCTGCAAAGGCGGGCTTCAGCTTTGCCAGGCTTTCGCGCGTGGCGTCCGCGCGCGGCGACTCGTCCCGTGCGAACTGCGCAGTTCCGCCTTTCACCTTCACTTCAATGGGAACGATCTGCTCAGTGAAGTAGCCGGCGGCGACGGCGGCGAGAGCGCGTTTGTGGCTTTCGACGGCGAGGCAGTCCTGAGCCTGGCGGGAGATGTCGAATTTGCGCGCGACATTTTCCGCGGTGATGCCCATATGCACGTTTTCGAAGGGATCGGTGACGGCAGCGACGAGCACATCGATAGCGGTGGCATCGTTGAGACGCGCACCCCAGCGCATGGCGGGCATCCAGTAAGGAGCGCGGCTCATGGCTTCAGCACCGCCGGCCACCGCTGTATCGCAATGCCCGCATCGGATGATGTCGGCGGCGGTAACGATCGCCTGTAGTCCGCTGCCGCACAGCCGGTTGAGCGTAAGAGCGGGTGTGCTTACAGGCAGGCCGCCGTGCACCGCGGCTATCCGGGAGAGGTACATATCTTTCTGATCGGTGTGTATCACATTACCGAATACGACGTGACCGACGGACTCCGATTCGATTCCGGAGCGCTTCACAGATTCCTGAACGACCTTTGCCGCGAGTACGGTGGGAGGAACGTCTTTGAGACCGCCTCCGAATTTGCCGATGCCGGTACGCACGGCGCTAAGGACTACGACTTCACGCTCTGCCATGGGGCTCTGCTCCTTCGCCCTGATGCTCTGTGATTACAGCGACGGCTTTGCACACTGCGACTGAGGCAGGCATCAGTTTGTTGGGGGTGCCGGAAGAAGGATCAAAAGGGCACGCTGCCGCGTGGATGCATACGCGAAGCGCGGGCGATCATAAAACGCGACACATCGCCGGCGCGCGAGGTGCGCGGACCTGGAAAGTGGACGGGCGTGTCAGATTGAGCGCCTGCGGATCGAGCGGTATCACACGCGTTCCTAACGTGCGTGCCATTGAGGCTAACCCAGAATACGAATAAGCCTGGCAGCACGAAGGTCGTGATGATCCTGCCATCCGACAACACCAAACCCGGGGTCTTCCACGGCAGGGCTGGAGAGATCCAGTAGGAATGAGTGCGAATGACCTGGCGAGCGGACCAGTCCTTCTTTTGTGGAAATCATTAACCTAATTCCTTCCCATAATGATCCAATGCAAAAGTTCTGCAGTGATGAACGTCACATGCTCCTCGCCTAATGTACTGATAGGCACTTTGGCTCGGGTATAACATGCGCTTCAAGCGCCGCCGCGTTCCACAGCAGTTCCTGCGTTGCGCAGGATTCGGCGCACTTTTTTGGGGGAGATGGAGAGGCGTGCCGCCACGCGAGAGATCTTCTTCCCTTCCCGCATCCACACCTTGGGAATGACGATCTCGGCGAACTCTTCACTGATCTGCTGGAATGTTTTATTGCCGAGCATGCCCTCTGACCAGCCTCGCAGCGTGTCGTTGATGCCGGATGCCTGCACGATGCGCGACTTGAGCAAGGAGAGGTCCTCCACCAGGTGGTCGTTCTCGCCCGGGCCGATGAGGCTGGTGGCTTCCGCGGCCCGCTTGCGTGCCTCTTCCCAGTCCTGGAAGAAATCGTTGGCCGCGGTCATGCCACGCGCGATGCTTGCGCCGGCGAGCAAGCGCAGGTTCTGGGTTTCGTGCGCGAGCTTCAGCGCCTCGTCGCTGTACTCGCGTGCGCGATTAGCGTGCACTGCCACATCGACGTCCTCGCCAGTCTGCTCTTCGACGTGCGCGTTTTCGATAGCGGTTTCAAGAATGCGGGCGCGTGCCATGAGGATGTGATCGCCCTGTTCCACGCCTATGCGGTAGGCCTCGGCTGCTTCGGGCGTTGCGCGGTCAATATCTCCGCGATCGAGATGAAGGTAACCGAGGTTCAGGGCCACCTTGCCGATGCCGTCCATATGGCGATGCAAATCGTAGATGGAGCGCGCGCGATCAAGGTCCTGCATAGCCTGCTGGGATAAGTCCTGGTAGCGAAAACGCAGAGGCTCAGTGGAAGCCGGCGACTGCCTTGAGGGAATGGTCCGCGCTCTTCCGGACTGCGCCTGCCGATCGATTCGCTTGCGAATCTGCAAGGCCAGCAGCCTGCGGACGTAAGCGGCATTCACGAGGGCGCGCGCAAGATTCAGATGATTGGCATCGCGCCGGGCGTAGAACTCCATGGCGCGGGTGAAGTGATCGAGGGCGCGGGTGTATTCGCCGAGCCTGCGCACAATGCGCCCGCGGGCCGACTCTATATTGCCCAGCGCGACGTGGTGATCCGATGCTTTGAGCACGGCTTCGGCACTGGTGAGGACCTGGAGGGCTTCGCGCGTCATGCCCTTCTGGAAGAGCAGCCAGCTCTCGTGCACCTGCGCAACGGCCGTGAACATCTTGTCGTTCTGGGCCTGTGCCATTTCACGCGCACGCGCGATGTGGTCTAACGATTTTTCGTATTCGCCTTTCTTACGATGCGCGCGGCCGATCCAGAAATGCGCGAGCGCCGAGTCGGAGTCTTCACCCAGGTCCTTGAGGGTGTTGAGCACCAGCTCAAGTGCCTGCACGGACGCTTCACTTTCGCCGCGCGCCAGAGATGCGAAGGCCTCGGCCATGCGCAAACGGAGGTAGTCATCTATGCTGAGGTGCTTTCGAGTATCGGCGTGAAAGTGCTCGAGAAGGCTGTCGAGGAAGTGGTAGTCGCGATAGCCCAGATCGACCCATTGTGCGATGAGCAGCAGCAGCCGAGCCGCGTTGGGAGTGTCCGGGTTTATCCTTCGCACTTCGTTTTCGGCGGCATCAAGCATCGCGATGCCGTGCTTGATCCGGCGATGACGCAAAGCCAGCGCGAGTTCATCGGCAAATTGTCGGCTTAGAGGCACTGCAGCATCCTCCTGCGGAATCGGGCCGAATCGGTCGAGGGCGAGAGGACATGGCGGACACCCTGAACGGCTTGCGCAGATTGGCTCGACTTCGCCGGTATTATTGCTCCATCCGGGATATAGTGTCCACCCGTCCGTTTTGGACTAGTGGAGCTTGCCGACCCAATTTTTCTGCGATCTACTCTTCTTCATGATGCTGCAACGCGGCATAGCAGTTGAGATAGAGGAGTAATCGCGATGGAAGATCAAACCACGAGCATTAGCGGCTGGAATTCCCCCCGCTGGCATGGAATTTCCCGGACCTACACATCCGAGCAGGTCAGCCGTTTGCGCGGCACCGTTCAGGTGGAACACTCACTGGCCCGTGCCGGCGCCGAGAAGCTCTGGCGGATGCTGCATCGCGATTCCTATGTGCCGGCGCTGGGCGCCCTCACCGGCAATATGGCAGTGGAGATGGCCGCGGCGGGACTCAAGGCGATTTACCTGAGCGGCTGGCAGGTGGCGGCCGACGCCAACCTGAGCGGGAACATGTATCCCGACCAAAGCCTCTATCCCGTTAACAGTGTGCCGACCGTGGTACGTGCCATCAACAACGCGCTCATGCGCGCCGACCAGATTGCACACGCGGATGGCCAGAGCTACACCGACTGGATGCTGCCTATTGTGGCCGACGCGGAGGCCGGCTTTGGCGGCGTGCTGAACGCCTTCGAGCTGATGAAGGCGCTCATTGAAGCAGGTGCAGCCGCCGTCCATTTTGAAGATCAGCTTTCCTCCGCGAAGAAGTGCGGCCACATGGGCGGGAAGGTGCTGGTGCCCACGCGCGAGGCGGTACAGAAGCTGATCTCGGCGCGCCTGGCAGCCGATGTGATGAACGTTCCCACGATTCTGGTGGCGCGCACCGACGCGGATGCGGCGCAGCTCATCACCACCGACTGTGATCCTGCAGATCGGAGCTTCATCAGCGGCGAACGCACGGTGGAGGGCTTTTACGGGTTCCGCGGCGGACTGGACGCGGCGATTGCCCGCGGACTGGCATATGCGGCCCACGCCGACATGATCTGGTGCGAGACCTCCGAGCCGAACATTGAAAACGCACGCCGCTTTGCCGCTGCCATTCACAGCGAGTTCCCGGGCAAGCTGCTGGCCTACAACTGCTCGCCCTCGTTCAACTGGCGCGCCAAGCTCAGCATGCCGGAGATCGCGTCGTTCCAGGCGCGGCTGGCAGGGCTGGGTTACAAGTTCCAGTTCATCACGCTAGCCGGTTTCCATGCCTTGAATCTCTCGATGTTTGAACTCGCCAGCGAATACGGCCGCACGGGAATGCTGGCGTACTCTCGCTTGCAGGAGCGCGAATTCGACCTGGCGGAAAAGCACGGCTACGGCGCTGTGAAGCATCAGCGCTTTGTGGGCACCGGCTACTTTGACCAGGTGGCCACGACCATCGCTTCCGGCAACATTTCAACCTGCGCGCTGCCGGGTTCAACAGAAGAGGAGCAGTTTGAAGATCCGTACGATCACGAGCTTCCACAGCAGCAGGCAATGGCGTAGGGCGCGGGCGCAGATTCGATAATAGAAATGAAAGCGAGGAGCTGATGACAACGATTGCCGCATTTTCAGAAGCCGCCCTGTCACTGCAGGAGCGCGAACGCGAGATTCTCACGCCGGAAGCGGTTGCGTTTCTGCGTGGACTGGACGCGCGGTTTGAGACTGCGCGTGTGAGGCTGCTGGAACAACGCAGGGAACGGCAAGCGTTCTACGATGACGGCGGCTTCCCCAGCTTTCTCGCCGAGACCGAACACATCCGCAACGCGGGGTGGAAGGTCGCGCCTATGCCGGAAGAACTTCTGGACCGCCGCGTAGAAATCACCGGGCCGACCGAGCGGAAGATGACGATCAACGCGCTGAACTCGGGGGCTAACGTCTTCATGGCCGATTTTGAAGACGCCAACTCGCCCACCTGGGCTAATTGCATTGAGGGCCAGCGTAATATGCGTGACGCAAACCTGCGCACCATCCGCTGGCTTTCGCCGGAAGGCAAGCAGTATGCACTGAAGGCTGATCCGGCGGTGCTGTTTGTGCGGCCGCGGGGCTGGCATATGGTGGAAAAGCACTTTCTGCTTGAGGGGCGGCCGATCTCCGCCTCGCTGTTCGATTTCGGACTGTATTTCTTTCACAATCACCGCATCCTGCTCGATCGCGGATCCGCGCCCTACTTCTATCTGCCCAAGTTGGAGAGCCATCTGGAGGCACGGCTGTGGAACGAGGTCTTCGTCTTCGCGCAGGAGTATGTGGGCGTTCCAGTGGGCACGATTCGCGCAACCGTGCTGATCGAGACCATCTCGGCAGCGTTTGAGATGGACGAGATTCTCTACGAGCTGCGGGATCACTCCGCCGGGCTCAACTGCGGGCGATGGGACTACATCTTCAGCTTCATCAAGAAGTTTCGTAACCATGCCGACTGCGTCCTGCCGCAGCGCGGCGATGTAACGATGACGCAGCCTTTTCTTGCCTCGTATGTCGAGCTGCTGATCCACACGTGTCATAGAAGGGGCATACACGCCATGGGCGGCATGGCAGCGCAAATTCCCATCCGCAACGACGCGCAGGCGAACGAGGAGGCCATGCAGCGCGTGCGGGAGGACAAGCTGCGGGAAGTGCACGCCGGCCACGATGGCACGTGGGTGGCGCATCCGGGGCTGGTGGCGGTGGCGAAGGCCATCTTCGACCAATTCATGCCCGGGAAGAACCAGATCCGCCCTCCTGCTGAACCGCGCTCGCACATCACGGCTGAAAACCTTGTCGAGATACCGAAAGGCAAGATCACAGAGGCCGGACTGCGGCGCAATATCGACGTCGCTTTGCAATACCTTGAATCGTGGCTGCGGGGGAACGGCTGCGTGCCCATTTACAACCTGATGGAGGATGCCGCCACTGCGGAAATTTCGCGTACGCAAATCTGGCAGTGGATCCGCTATGGTGCGAGGCTCGACGATGGCCGCGCCATTACAGCCGAGATGCACGATGCGCTGCTGGGCGAGATCCTGGAGAAGGCCCGTAATGCAATGAGCAGCGAAGGTTTTGGGGCAAGCTGTTTTGCCCGTGCGGCAGAGCTGCTGCAAGAGCTCAGCCGCGGGGATTTCCGGGAGTTCCTCACCACCACGGCGTATGGAGATCTGGTTTAGATAAACCTAAAATAGACCTATTGCGTACGGCGAAAGCGGCGCGAACCTGAGAAGGTCACTCCAGGTTCGCGCCGCTTTCCTTTCTTCTCACTCAAATCTCTTCCTGGGGAACCATGCGGCTGTCTGAGTGTACCGAAGCCTTGATAATTTACGTCCAAATCAGGCAACTTCGTGGGACGATTATGCGTTCTTAGCGTTATACTGCACTGCAGCATTGCTTCGCTGCAGTGCACATCTTCCCTGGAACAGGATCTGTGCGAGCTTATGAGCATCACTGAAACCGTAACCGTCCGGGCCCTTGAATCGCCTTTCTCACTGGAAGGCAAAACCGCCATCGTCACTGGCGCGGGCCGCGGCATTGGCAAAGCCATTGCGGGGCGACTTGTGTCCGCCGGCGCGTCCGTCATGATCTGCGATCTGGATGAGAAGATGCTCGTTCAGACGGCAGAAGATCTGGGCGATCCGTCTCGTATCTGTCACTTTCAGGGCGATCTCACCGATCCTCTGATTCCCGGCGAGCTTGTAGAGGCAACAATTGGCACCTTCGGCGGGGTGGATATCCTCGTCAACAACGCCGGCTATAGCTGGGACAATGTCATTCAGAAGACGACCGACGAACAGTTCCAGGCCATGCTGGAAATCCACCTGGTGACGCCTTTCCGGATGCTGCGCGCGGCCTCTGCGTACATTCGCGATGCGGCCAAGCGCGAGATCGGCTCGGGCCGGCGGGTGATGCGGAAGGTGGTGAACATTACCTCCATTTCCGGAACGGACGGGAACCCTGGGCAGGTGGGCTACTCGGCCGGCAAAGCTGGCGTGATTGGCCTGACGAAAACCATGGCGAAGGAGTGGGGCCGCTACAACGTGAATGTGAATGCCGTCGGTTTTGGATTGATTGAGACGCGCATGACGCAGGCTCTGGGAGCGGAAATGGCCTCCATGGAGATGCACGGGCACCAGATCAAGCTGGGCGTGCAGCCATCCATGCTGGATTCAGTCAAGAATGCATGCCCCCTGGGGCGGCTGGGAACGCCGGAAGAGGCCGCCGGAGCTGTGCTTTTCTTCTGCTCGCCGCTGTCGGACTATGTGACCGGCGAGGTATTGATCTGCGGAGGAGGGCTCCACTTCTGATCAGGGGTCAGGGCTCAGGGGTCAGCGCTCAGATGAAATGCAAAGAGGCATTCTCGCAGGAGAATGCCTCTTTGCTGCGTGGGTTGGCTTCCGGTGATCGAGCAGGCCCGTTCAGTTCCAGGCAGCGGGTTCCAGGTCGGCGATGATCTCGGTGTCGTTCCGTTCTCCGGAGATTTCGCCCTCGTCTACAAGCCTGCAGACATCCATCCAATGCTGGAAGCTGCACTCTTCTCCTGAGTCGAAGGACTCGAGGACAAGGCGGACGTGCACGGTCGGGTGTGTTGTAGAAGCGGTTTGTATAAGTTCTTGCATGATAGCCCCCGGTGAATGAGTGTTCAGGGCCCCAGGGAAGAGAGATTAGCACAGGCTGGCGCGGGTATTCAGTGACGAGCGGAGAAAAAACAGCCGCTCGCGGAGGCGAGGCCGAATTCCGTCCGAAGTGCCTCGCCTGTTACGGATCGAGCCGACCGCCTCGGGCTGGTTTTGCGGACGAAATCGGTCTGGAAAGCGGCGGGGGAGTTGTTACGACTCGGGATTCGCTGGCGCGACGTAAGCAGGATTGGGCACGGAGAGATGCTCATGGAAGAACATAGCCTGGTGGGTTGCGAGTCCTACACGCGCGAGTTCTGAAGAGAGAGCGGGGCCGTGATACAGGCAGAGTACGGTGAATTGCGGATGGCTTTCAACGAATGCGTCTAAGCGCTGTTCGTAACTGCGTACCATGGCGTGGTCGCAGTCGGGTCCGAGTTCCCAGGCCATATCGCCCGTGGCGAAGAGGCCTGCGAATCCGTCGTTCAGGGCGCGCTGAAGTTCGTTTACGGCGAAATTCATACCGAGTTCTGGGTCGAAGCGCCCACTGTCACTGCGGGGAAGATTGGAGAAAAGGACCAGGCTCCCGTTGCGCTCGGCGCGACTCACGTCCACCCCAACCTGCGAAAGCTGGCTCCTCATTTCAGCGACGAGAGGCTCGGAGTTGCCGTAGAGGCAGCGGTAGTTCTGGTTGAGATAGCGGCGCAGCATCATCGAGATGGGCCGCAGGTGCCGGGACGGCGGTCCACCATAGGCGAGGCACTGATGGCGTCCACACGAGTTCACAGCTACATAGCATAGGCGCATTCTGGAGCTACGCGCCACAGGGATTCGATGGCGTGAAACGGCAGCTTTGCAGGAGCAAAAAAGGCCCGGAGCGGGGGCTCCGGGCCTTTGACAGGTGCCGAGCTTATTCGGCTGCGGTTTCAACGGCTCTGGTCTGCGCGACGGTCCAATCCGGTGCGCCCACCTTGAAACGGGCGAAACGGCGGACGGTGATGTTCTCGCCGAGCTTGCCCACCTTCTGGGCGATCAGCTCTTTGATGCTGATGGACTGTTCCTTAATGAAGGGCTGCTCGAGCAGGCAGACTTCCTCGTAGAACTTGGCCATCTTGCCTTCGACGATCTTTTCGACCACGGGAGCCGGCTTGCCGGTGGCAGTAGCCTGGGCACGGTAGATCTCTTTCTCGCGATCCATGTCGGCGGCGGTCACGTCCTCAGACTTGACGTAGCGCGGGTCAGTGGCTGCGATGTGCATGGCGATGTCCTTCATCAGCTCGCTGAAGTCGTCGGTGCGGGCCACGAAGTCGCTCTCGCAGTTCAGCTCAAGCAGCACGCCGATTTTGCCGCCGGCGTGGATGTAAGTACCGATGGCGCCTTCATTAGTGGAGCGGGCAGCCTTTTTCTGGGCCGATGCCATGCCGCGCTTGCGCAGCACGACGATAGCGTCCTCGATATTGCCGCTGGCTTCGTCGAGGGCCTTTTTGCAATCGCCCATGGGAGCACCGGTCATATCGCGCAGCTCTTTCACCAGCTTTGCATCAATCTTCTTCTCGCTCACAGTCGTCATTCCTCTTCTCGTTTCCCGATCTTCTGATGAGATCCTTGCCCTCGAGCCATGCGGGCTCCGGAGGCGCAATTGGCGCAGCGCAGGTGCCAGAAGAAAAGCGTGGCCTCGAAACTGCGCGGCCACGCTTCTGATCATGCACGCGTCACGCGCAGTTTGTATTAATGACCGCCCTCTGCTACCTCGGCCTCTTCAACCACGGCAGCCACGGCTGCGGGAGCCTTGCGGATACCGCCGCCAAGAGCCGACTCGAGGTCGATGTCTTCAGTGGGGGCGACTTCAGCGGGCGCGGCCTCTTCAGCAACGGCCACCGGCGCTTCTTCTGCGAACAGCTTGTCGTTCACCAGGTTCACGCCCTCAGCCGCCGAGTCGGCGATCTTGGAGGTGAAGAGGCGAATGGCGCGCAGGGCGTCGTCGTTGCCGGGGATGACGTAGTCAACCACCGTGGGATCGCAGTTTGTATCGACAACGGCGACCACCGGGATGCCCAGCTTGCGAGCTTCTTTGACGGCGATGGCCTCGTTGTTGGAGTCGACGACGAACAGCGCGTCGGGCAGCCGCTTCATGCTCTTGATACCGGCCAGGTTCGCCTGCAGGTGCTTGCGCTCGCGCTCCAGGCGGATGACTTCTTTCTTGGTGAGGAGTTCGTAGCGGCCATCGGTAGCCATGTCATCGAGTTCCTGAAGGCGCTTCACCGACTTCTGCACCGTCACCCAGTTGGTCAACAGGCCGCCCAGCCACCGGTTATTGATGTAGGGCATGCCCGCGCGGCCAGCTTCTTCCGCCACGGCATCCTGGGCCTGGCGCTTGGTGCCGACGAAGAGAATCGTCTTACCACCCGCGCACAGATCGGTAACGAATTTGGACGCATCCTTGAACAGCTTGAGCGTCTTCTGCAGGTCGATGATATAGATCCCATTGCGCTCGCCAAAGATGTATTCCTTCATCTTCGGATTCCAGCGCTTGGTCTGATGCCCGAAGTGAACACCAGCTTCGAGCAGCTCCTTCATTGTGATCGTGGCCATTGGCCTCCTTCGTGGATTGCATTCCGGCCGGACCGGAATTGATGCCCCTTGCGGGGAGATTTGGGACTTTAGCTCTCAGTTCGCAGTTCGTAGCTCACGGCAACCAGCCGGGAACCAAGAACTGCGAACCAGGAACTGTGAACTGCAAACGACTAGCGCTTGCTGAACTGGAAGCGCTTACGGGCGCCCTTCTGACCGTACTTCTTACGTTCCTTGACGCGAGCGTCGCGGGTCAGCAGGCCTTCGGCCTTGAGTGCCTTACGCAGTTCGGGATTGAATTCAATGAGCGCACGGGCGATGCCCATCTTGACGGCATCGGCCTGGGCAGCGACGCCGCCGGAGCGAACCGTGGTGAGCACGTCGAAGTTGGCGGACATCTCAACGATGGCCAGCGACTTTTTGGCGGCTACGCGCTGCTGCTCAGTGACAAAGTACACGTCGAACGCTTTGCCGTTGACCTTCCACTCGCCCGTTCCGGGGCGGAGAAAGACACGGGCGATCGCCGATTTGCGCCGCCCTGTTCCGTAGTACTGAACCAGATCTGCCATTCTTCTCTCTTAGCTCCTAGCCTCTGGCTTCTAGCATTTAGCTAAAAGGCCGAAAGGCGTGAATCTCAGTGGTCTGGCTAGCAGCTAGTAGCTAGCAGCTAGCGGCTGCCTTTTAGGCGACTTCCATGGCCACGGGCCGCTGTGCCTCGTGGGGGTGCTTGTCGCCGCGATAAACCTTCAGCTTGGTGCCCATCTGGCGACCGAGCTTGGTTTTGGGCAGCATGCCCTTGATGGCCTCTTCAAGGATTTTCTCGGGCTTGCGGGCGAGCAGGCGTGTGAACGACTCTTCGCGCAGGCCGCCGGGGAAACCGGTGTAGCGGCGATAAACCTTGCTTTGGCTCTTGAGGCCGGTGAGGCGAACCTTGTCCGCATTGATGACGATGACGTGATCGCCCATATCGATGTACGGCACATACTGGGGGTTCAGCTTGCCGCTGAGGATGCTGGCTGCCTTGGTGGCCAGCCGGCCCAGAGTCTGGCCGTTGGCATCTACGACATACCACTTGCGGTCAATGTTTTTGCCGCTCGGAACAAAGGTCGACATTTTTCTCCTGCCTCTAACACTTCCTGACCGAGCGCAAAGCCGGCCGCGAAATAAGTCGCGCAAAGCGCGTAATCCCATGCCAAAAGCACGGGCTTGACTCCACCCACTCGCCAAACAAACCTGTTCGGGTGAGGATTGCCGGTTTTCACCGGATTGCCGGTTCACACCGGATTGCCGGTTTTCACCGGATTACCGGATCACCCCGGATAGCCGGGCTAACACCGGATTGCCCCGGGTACGCCCGGGGTGCGGGGCCTGCCCTTCCTGGGCTCCTGAATCTGCTGAGTCCCGAGATTCGCGGACCTCGCAGAAGGTGGCCTGCGCTGATCGAACTTCCCCTGGAGGGGTCCTATCAGCAGGGTCTGGGTACCATACACAGACCCCAGGCGCAACTCCGCACAAGGACTCCAGAATACGCGATTTGCAACCTGGAGTCAATGAAAGCGCACTCGCGACTTCGAGGAAACCGACGGGCCGCAGTTGCCGAGGTGCAGGCTTACCATGGGGAAGCATGCTCCCGGAGAATTCCCCCGCAAAATCAGGCCGCAACGCTGCGAATCAACCAGCCGGAACGACGGGTGGCGGCACGCGGCAGTCGCCGCTGCGCAAGCTTGCCGCGGCAGGGATCGTGCTGGCCGGCATTGCTTATGTTCTGACGCTGTTCGTGATGGGATTGAGCGACCGCAATGCGGCGGAGCGGGATTTTATCTCTTACTGGGCGGCGGGCAAACTGGCCGTTTCCCGGGGCAATCCCTACGATCCGGCGGCGGTGCGCGGACTTGAGACCGGCGCCGGCCGGGAGGCGAACGCGCCGGTGCTGGTGATGAGGAATCCGCCTGTCGCTTTGCCGCTGGTGGCGCCACTGGGGTTTCTCAGCGCCAAGAATGGCCTGGTTGTTTGGCTGGCAGCGCTGATTGGCTGCGTGGGGGCGTCGATCTGGATGATCTGGCGCATGCAGGGGAGGCCGCAGAGTTCCTGGCACCTGGTGGCGATTGGGTTTGCGCCGACGCTGGCGTGCCTGATGGCCGGCCAGTTCGGGATATTTCTGCTGCTGGGCGTGGTTCTGTTTTTGTATTTCGGGGAGTCGCGTCCGGCGCTGGCCGGGGCGGCTCTGCTGCTCTGCGCGTTGAAGCCGCATCTGTTTGTGCCGGTGGCGATTCCGCTGGTGCTGTGGATTGTAATCGGGCGCAGAGTGCGGCTGGCGTCGGGATTCGCCGGCGCTTTGATTGCGGCGCTGGGAATGGCATGGCTCATCGATCCGCAGGCGATAGCGCAGTACGTCGGGTTCATGCGCAGCGGCGAAGCGACGGCCGAGCGCATTCCGGCGCTCAGCGTGGCGCTGCGATTTGCCATCAGCCCGCCGAGCACGTGGATCCAGTTTGTGCCGCTGGCGCTGGCGTGTGTGTGGGCTGCGTGGTACTTCTGGACTCGCCGCGAGGGATGGAACTGGCGCGATCATGGGCTGCTGGTGCTGCTGGTTGCGGCGGTGTGTACGCCTTACGGCTTTCTCACGGACGAGTCTATGCTGCTGCCGGCGGTGCTGGCGGGGGTTTATGGGGCTGAGGCGCGGGGGCGATCGCTGATTCCGATCGCAGGGATTGCGGCGGCTGCGCTGGTGGAGCTCCTGGCGGGAGTGGAGATCAAGACGTTTTATTTTCTGTGGACCACGCCGGCTTGGTTGGGTTGGTATCTGTACGCGACGCGGGGCGGTAGAGAAAAGGAAGGCCGGAGCATAGCTGCTCCGGCCGGGTGAGTTGGTCGCGCTTGCTTTAGCGAATCAGGCGACTGCCGTTCCTGTGGGGCGAACGCGGAAGCGCTTCATCTGGATGGCGAGGGTCTTCTCGATCTTCTGCAGATCGCGGCGCTCCTCGGGCATGGCAAAGGTGCTTGCCACTCCGCGCAGCGAGGCGCGACCGGTGCGGCCGACGCGGTGCACGAAGTCCTCCGCCAGCTTGGGCATGTCGTAGTTGACCACGTGGCCGATGTTCTTGACGTCGATACCACGCGCGGCCACGTCTGTGGCCACCAGCACGCGATGCTTGCCGTCAGTAAAGCTGCGGAGAGCGGAGTTGCGCTGCGACTGCGTGCGGTCACCGTGAATTTGCGTCGCCGAGTGGCCGGAGCGGCTGAGGCGGCGAGCCAGACGATCGGCGCCGTGCTTGGTGCGCACGAAGACGAGGAAGCTGCCCTTGTCCTGTCCGAGCAGGTGCTCGAGCAGCTCCGCCTTGTTGTCTTTGCTGACTTCAAAGGCGCGCAGGTCAACGCTCTCGGCCGGCTTGGAGACCGAACCGATCTCAATCCGCACCGGGTTGCTGAGGTACTGCTGCGCCACCTGGCGCACCTGGCCCTCGAGGGTGGCCGAGTAGCACAGGGTCTGGCGCTGCTTGGGCAGCTCCGCGCAGATGCGGGCGATGGCGGGCTGGAAGCCCATGTCGAGCATGCGGTCGACTTCGTCGAAGACCAGGAGCTTGATGGTTTCGAGCTTCACGAGGCGGCGCTTGATGTAGTCCTCAAGGCGGCCAGGCGTGGCAACGATGAGGCGCGCGCCGCGGCGGATGGTGTCGAGTTGCGGGCCTTCCGCCATGCCGCCGACGACCAGCGCGACCATGTCGTTCTGATTGGGACGGATGGAGCGATACGCCTTTTCCACCTGCATGGCCAGTTCCCGCGTGGGCAGCAGGACGAGGGCGTTGGCTTCTTTACGTGCGCCGAGGTTCTGGAGCATTTCCACAATGGGGAGGAGAAAGCTGAGGGTCTTGCCGGTGCCGGTCTGGGCGGTGGCGAGCACGTCTTTGCCTTCGAGCGCGGGCGGAATGGCCGCAGCCTGCACGGGCGTGGGCGTGGTGAACTTGTTGTGATTGAGCTTGGCCAGTAGGGCCGGCGAGAGATTGAACTGAGAAAACTGATTGGACAAGATAGAACTTTCCTGAGTTCCGGCGGCCCATTTCCCTGGTGGCCTTGCCTGGAATTCGAGTGATGGCATACACGATGAGGGCACGCCTGCACACTTTAACTTGCGTAAGTGAGGACTAATGCAGCGTCCAGAGGCTGGAGCTGAAACAAACCCACGCTATGCAACCGCCGGACGGCACGTTGCCGGACCGGCTACCCCGCTCCGCTGTCACAAAGCGCTGAAAGCACGCTGTGCGGAGAACACCGCCGGAACGTCACCGGCTGCCTTGGGGTTACGCTGTAGGGGCTTGGGGGAAATTCTGTGCTGAGGCGCAAAGTCCACCCCTGCGACGAAGACCTACCGCCGGGGACCCTGGAGCGCGCCGCTCACGACCAAACAACTGAGCGTAGGTCTATGGTAGCACGGATCGGGTGAATGGGGGGCTGAAGTCAGCAAGTTAGCGGGTTAGCAAGTGAGCGGGTGGTCAAGTGATCAGGTTGTCAGGTGATCGTTGCGCGAGAGATGGCGGCTGCGGTGAGCACGTCACTTGAACACCTGATCACCTGCTCACCTTTTTAATCCCTTGTTCTGCTCCTTCTGCGCGATGAGCGATAGCTTGAGCGGGTGGGTGGATTGTGTCTGGATCCAGAGGACGAGCTTGGTGCCTTTGAGATCGGGAACGAGGCCGTAGCGGTAGTCGGCGCCCCAGGCGACGGGTTTTCCGTCCACCTTGAGGGAAGGAACTCCGTTTCCCCAGTTCTTCACTACGAAGGCGGGGTTGACGATGGGAGTCTGGGGAGAGCCTTCGAGGGTCAGTTCAACCTCTGATGGGCCGCGGGATTCGGGGCGGGAAAGTATGTAAGCTCGCTCGGCTGCATCGTAGCCGTCGCTCTGGAGGCCGGTTCCCGCCACTTCGAGTTTCGCGGGACTCAGCCAGGCTTTCGCGATGGGCAGCAACTCCGTAATCGGACTGCTGGTGAGGCCGCTCATCAGGATCTTGCTCTGCATGCCTTCGCCTGTTTTGTAGGTGTCCCAGAAGAGGTGCGAGAGGGAGGAGTGGGAGGGGCGATCAGGGGCGACACACGGGCGGCCGCTGGAGACGATCTGCGCCACCGGCCAGTGGTTCCAGCACTCGAAGGTGTAGAAGGTCTTTTCCTGGTTGTAGACCTCGATTTTGGCGTGCTCCGGCGGGATCACTGCAAACGGTTTCCAGTTCGCCTTGAGATTCACGATCTGGATGTTGGGATGGTCGGGTTTGTCGAAGGTGCGGGGACCCTCCGGAAAGGTGAACTCCCACTTCTTTTTGAGCGGCCAGGTGTAGGTCGCGGTCTGGCCCTGCATGTTGGCGAGGGTGATTGCCTCGAGGTTGATGTTGTCTTCCGGGCGCTGGCCTGCTGCGTGGATGACGATGCTCTCCTGCCACTCGTGCGGCTTGGACACATCGCTGGTCCAGAGAACCTGGCGGCGAATAGCGACGCCGTCGGGATAGACGGTCCAGTATTCGTCCGCCCAGTCGAACCAGCCCATCGCGTCGGGGTTGGCACCATGGTAGTACTCCACTTCAGAGAGGGCATAGCGCCAGTGCACGATGGCGCGCGCGTTGTTGCTTTCAAGGATGCGCACATGCGAGTAGCGGCTCTGCTTGTCTGACATGGGCTCGCAGTCGCCGCCGTCGGGGCAGCCGGTTCCGTAGGTTTCGAGGAACTCGTCGGTGTACCACTTGTTGTTTTCCGTGACCCAGGCGGGGATGTAGTTGGTGCCCTGCCAGAAGACGAGGCGGATGGGCGATTGATCGAAGCGGACGATGACGTCGGAGTCGGGGCCGAGGCGCCTTTGCCTGTCCCACACATCTTCGTATTTCAGGGTGGTGTAATACGCGCCGAAGGGGCCCGGGCCGGAAGGTCCCGCAGGGAGCGCCGGCCAGGGGAGGACCTCGCCTGCAGGCGCATGGGCTGAAGCAAAATCCTTTTGCACTTCTTCGGGGCGCAGGCCGCGGTTGTAGATCTTGACCTCGTCGAGCAAGCCGTCAAGCGAATACATCACGGCGAACTTGGGGTTGTCGCGCTCAGAGGGAACGGGAACCATGGGCTGGCGCACTCGCCCGATGAGGAGGTCGTCCTGGCCGTACCAGGCGTCGGCAAGGGGCGACATGTCGCCGTGGATGTCGAGGTTGCCGGCCGGTTTGCCATCGATAAAGATGGTCAGGCCGCTAGTGCTGTCAAAGACGCCGACGAGGTGAACCCATTTCTTGAGCGGAAGCTGGGCGGTGGTGGTCACGGTGCGCCAGACTCGGTCGATGGAAACGCCGAGGGCAACATGGCCGAGAGGGTCGATACCGAATTGATAGCCGACCTGCTGGTCGGCCTGGTGGTCGACGATGGGGACAAGGTTCCAGGGATAGGTGTTCAGCGCGACCCAGGCTTCGACCGTGAAGGCGTTCTTCAGGCGGGGAGCGGATTTTCCATCGCGAACGATGCCGGTGGTGTAGCCGTCAAAGCGCAGCGCCGTGCCTGTGATTCCGGGGACGTAGGCGGTGAAACCTTCCAGTTTGTCGTCGATTGCGCCGGCACTGTCGTGGGTGGTGTTGGGCCGGGCCTGATCGAAGGACCATTGTGCGACCGGGCCCTGATCTTGCGCGAAGGACCGCGGAGCAATGACTGAGGTGAGAAGCAGGCACGCTGCGGGGATTGCTCGGCGAAGAGCGCTCATGAAGGGGTCCTTGTCTGGCTGTTTCGGTACTACCGGCAAACCGTCGGGTCCTCCTGAATTCCAAAAGCGGGTTGTTCGCCTGCGGCTCAGGATGACAAGTTGTTGTTGAGGACGAAGGAAGGCAAAGCCCGACGTATTGGAGAGCCGGGCTTTGCGGCATGGGTTTGCGCTACGGGGTGACGGTGAGGTCCGCGTGCAGGGAGGCTGTGGAGTCCTCGCCGGCCCAGACGTCGAAGGCGCTGGGTTCGACGGCCCACTGTTTGGTTTGCGGGCTCCAGAACTGCAGCTCCTCTTTGCCGAGCGGGAACGTCAGCGTTTTGGTCTCGCCGGGCTGCAGGGCGACGCGCTGGAAGCCCTTGAGCTGGCGGACGGGACGGGAGGCGGAACCGTAGCGCTGGTGGATGTAGACCTGCGCCACGGCATCGCCGGCGACGGAGCCGGTGTTGGTCACGTCGACCGATACCTCAGTCTTGCCGTCGGTGCCGATGCTGGCCTGGCTGAGCTTGAGGTTCGCGAATTTGAAGGTGGTGTAGCTGAGACCGTAGCCGAAGGGATAGAGCGGCTTGGACTGAACGTCCCAGTAGCGCGAGGTGAACTGAGGGCGATCTTCAGGCTCATGGGTGAGGGTGTGGTTGTAATAGAGGGGCTCGGCTCCGGCCACGCGCGGCCAGCTCACCGGCAGCTTGCCGCCGGGGTTTATTTCACCGAAGAGAACGTCAGCGATGGCGTTGCCGCCCTCGGTGCCGGGATACCAGGCTTCGAGGATGGCGGGGACGTGCTCGGAGGCCCAACGAATGTCGAGCGGGCGGCCGGCGAGGAGGACGAGCACGACCGGTTTGCCGGTGGCGGCGACGGCTTCAAGCATCTGCTGCTGAACGCCGGGCAGATCGAGAGTGGCGCGGGATGAGGCTTCGCTGCTCATGCTGGCGATTTCGCCCATGGCGGCGATGACCAGGTCGGCATTGGCAGCGGCGGCTTTCGCCTTGGCAACCCAGTCGGCGGTCTCCTGCGGCGTGGGTGGCGGAAGCACCTTCTTGCCGGCAAGCTGATCGAGGAGTCCGGGGAAGACGCGGGACAGCTCAGGGCCGGAGACGGTGGCGATCTGTGCGTTGGGGAGTTTGCTCTTGAGGCCGGCGAGCAGCGTGATGGGGTGGTTCTTGGCGCCACCGCCGAAGAGGCCTTCGACAGTCCAGCCGCCTTCAATGTCGTGGGTGGAGTCACCGAGCGGGCCTATGAGGGCGATCTTTTTGATGGTGGTCTTGAGAGGCAGGGTGTGGTTGTCGTTTTTGAGCAGGACCATGGAGCGGGCGGCGAGCTTGCGTTCAAGGGCGAGGCCTTCCGGGCGGTTCAGGGTGGCTTCGACTTTGGATTCGTCGAGGTAGGGGTGATCGAAGAGGCCAAGCTGGTATTTGCTGGTCAGGATCGGCAGAACGGCCTGGTCGATCTGCGCCTCAGTGATTTTGCCGTCTTTGACGAGCTGAGCGAGGTTTTTGGTGTAGGTCTGCGAAGCCATATCCATGTTGAGGCCGGCGGTGAAGGCTTTGTATGCAGCGTCGGAGGGGTCTTTAGCGTAGCCGTGGGTTTCAAGGCTGGCGACGGCGAAGGCATCGGAGACGACAAAGCCTTTGAAGCCCCACTCGTTGCGCAGGATATCGGTAAGGAGCCAGTGATTGCCGGTGGCCGGGACCGAATTCAGATCCATGTAAGCAGACATGAAGTTGCCGGCACCTTGTTGTTCGGCCGCGTGGAAGGGCTCGAGGTAGACGTTGCGGAAGAGCTCCTCGGGTATGTAGGAGGAATCATAGTCACGGCCGCCGTCGGCGGCGCCGTATCCGGCAAAGTGTTTGACGCTGACGAGAACGGAGTCGGGGCCGAGCTGGTCACCCTGGAAGCCGCGGACCTGGGCGCGCGCCATGGCCGAGCCGAGGTAAGGATCCTCGCCAGCGCCTTCGACGATGCGTCCCCAGCGGGCGTCGCGCGCGATGTCAACCATGGGGGTGAAGGTCCAGAGGATGCCGGCGGCGCGGGCGTCCTGCGCGGCGAAGTGCTGCGCCTGCTCCTCGACGCTGGGATCCCACGACGATGCCATCGCAAGCGGCACCGGGAACACGGTGCGGTAGCCGTGGATGACATCGAACGCGAAGAGGACAGGGATGTGCAGCCGCGATTTCTCCACTGCGATGTGCTGCAGGCGATTGATCTCCTTCACGTCGGTGAGCCAGAGGACGGAGCCAACGCGGCCCTGCGCGATGAGGTCATCGGGCTTCTGCGAGCCGAGAAATGGCATGACCACGCCGGAGGACTGGTTAAGTTGGCCGACCTTCTCATCGAGGTTCATCTGCTGCAGGAGAGTCCTGGCTCGCTGCTCGGCTTCATCGCGGGTGGATTGGCACAGAGTTGTGGCGACGGATGCGAGCGCAAGGAGAGCAAGGGCGAGTTTTCGGTACATAGGATGGCCTCACGAATAGTGACGGACAAGGATAGTAGGTGCGGGCCGGAATTGTCGTCAGCTTCAGCGGATGGGTGCTCGAGGGTTCAGGCGATCAGGTGGTCAGGGCCGCGGAGGGCTGCCTTTCTATAATCGTTGTTTGAGCGAGACCTCCACTTTTTCCACTTCAGGTGCAGCGCCGAAGCCGGCGGGGCGCGGGCATTCGGCGGCTGTTGCGTCGGGCATTCTGCTGAGCCGCGTGATCGGGCTGGTGCGCGACCGTGTGTTTGCGCACTACTTTGGCAATACGGACGCGGCGGACGCATTTCGCGCGGCGTTTCGCATTCCCAACTTCCTGCAGAACCTCTTTGGCGAGGGCGTGCTGTCGGCGTCGTTCATTCCTGTCTATGCGCGGCTGAATGCGGAGAACCGGCACGAGGAGGCATCGCAGCTCGCGGAGGCGATCTTCGCCGTGCTGGTGGTGCTGACCAGCGTGCTGACGGTGGCGGGAATTTATGCGACACCGTGGCTGATCGACCTGATCGCGCCGGGGTTCCATGGCGACAAGCGGCTGCTGACCATCAAGCTGGTGCAGATTCTCTTTCCGGGGGCGGCGCTGCTGGTGTTGTCGGCGTGGTGTTTGGGAATTCTGAACAGCCACCGCAAGTTCTTTTTGTCGTATGCGGCGCCGGTGATGTGGAACGTGGCGATGATTGCCACGCTGTTGTGGGGCGGGCGGCTGCATCGGGGCGCAGAGCTGATTGTGCTGCTGGCGATGGGGTCTGTGGTGGGCAGCGGACTGCAGTTCCTGGCGCAGGTGCCCACGGTGACGCGGTTCCTGTGGCCGCTGCGGCTGCAACTGCATGCCGGCCAGCATGTCCGCACGGTGTCCAAGAATTTCTTTCCGGTATTTCTGAGCCGCGGCGTGGTGCAGATCAGCGCCTATATTGACTCGTGGCTGGCGAGCTTCCTGGGAACGGGCGCGGTGTCGGCGCTGGGGTATGCGCAGACGCTGTACACGCTACCGGTAAGCCTGTTCGGGATGGCGGTGGCGGCGGCGGAACTGCCGGCGATGAGTGCGGAACTGGGGACGGAGAGCGAGATTGCGCAGGCGCTGCGGAAGCGGCTGACGGGGGGGCTGCAGCAGATTGCGTTCTTCGTGATCCCGTCGGCGGTGGCGTTTGTGCTGCTGGGTGACGTGATTGTGGCTCTGATTTACCGGTCGGGTCAGTTCCAGCGCGCGGACGTGCTGTTTGTGTGGGGAGTGCTGGCGTGCTCGGCGGTGGGGCTGCTGGCTTCGACGTCGGGGAGGCTCTATTCTTCAGCGTTTTACGCGCTGCGGGATACGCGGACGCCGCTTCGGTTTGCGATGGTGCGGGTGGCGCTGACGCTGGGGCTGGGGTATGTGTGCGCGCTGCCTCTGCCGCGGCTGCTGGGGCTGGATCAGCGGTGGGGGACGGCGGGGCTGACGCTGTCGGCGGGGATTGCGGGGTGGCTGGAGTTTCTGCTGCTGCGGCGGGGGCTGCACAGGCGGATTGGTGAGGTTCCGGCGGGAGCGGGGCGGATTTTCCGGCTTTGGGCGGTGGCGATCGGGGCGGGGCTGGCGGGGTTTGGGGTGAAGCGGGTGCTGCCGTTCCAGGGGCCGCTGCTGGTGGGGCCGTGCGTGCTGGCGGTGTATGGGGTGATCTATCTGGGGGTGACGCAGATGATGGGTGTCGGGAATATGAGGGCGCTGAACCGGCTGCTGGGGAAAAGGCGGTAGCTGTTTACCGATGGATCAACATGGCGGGTGGGAATCGAGGGGGCGGTCCGGTGGTTTTCGATGGCCGCTGGAGGGTTCGAGGGGGGTGGGGGTGCTGATATTTTGTGAGATAGATCACCAGAGCTAATCGTATAACATCTCTATTTAGAATAACTTATATAAATGCGAGGCGGAAAAGGCAAAAAAGGAGGAACTTCGTAACTTTCTGGTCAACATTGCGATTGGATGATGCGATTACGAAGCTGCTGATTTTTGGCAAGCTGCGCCCGAGGCGGCATTGTGCAGCCGTGAGCAGTATGGCGGGAATTGGTTTGCAAGGATGTGCGCGCCGTCACGGGTGGGTGTGAGGTGTGTGGGTGCAAGGGGTCGAAGCAGCTGGCGGGGATTCAGTGAGCATGAAAACAGGAAGTGAGACCTTTGGGCGCTGCAGACTTTGGCAGGGGCTAAAGCCCAGATGCATCATAACGAGCGATTTATCGGCCCGACTGAAGTCGTGCCCTTGTTACAAGGCCTAGAAGTCTGATTTCTTCTCCAGCCTTGAAGTTGTACCCGGAGACACAGCGTACAACTCTGATTTTTGTGCCGGTTAAAGCCGTGCCGTTGTTACAAAGCCTGAGCTTCTTCCGCAGCTGAAGTTGTGCCCGGACACAAAGCCTACAACCTGGGCGTCTGGCGCGGCCTGTGAAGCCGTGCACGGACAGCAATCGCTCCCCGACACAGAAACGTCTAGGCGCGGGTGTTGAGGCGGGCGAGGACGCGCTCTACTAAGCGGTCGAGGTCGGGGGAGTTGGAGGGGGAGGGGGGTGGGGTGTCGGTGGAGGGGGCGAGGCGAGCGTCGGGCCAGCCGAGGCGGCGCTTGGCGGCGAGGAGTTCGTCCATTTTGGCCTGGGGGATGGGGTGGAGCGGTCGGCCGACCTGCTGGGCGAGGAGGTACATGGTCGAGTAGGTTTCGAGGATTTCGGCGAGCCATTCGGCATGGGTGACAGTGTCAGACCAGCAGACGACGCCGTGGTTGGCGAGGAGGATGGTGTTGTGGTTGGCGATGAAGGGGCGGATGGTTTCGGCGAAGGCGGGAGTGCCGGGGGTTTCGTAGGGGGCGACGGCGACGGGGCCGATGAAGAACTCGAATTCGGAGAGGTAGCCGTTGGGCGGGGCGGTGCCGGTGAGGGCGAAAGCGGTGGCATGGGGGGGGTGGCAGTGGACCACGGCGCGGGCGCGGGGGTTGGAGCGGTAGATCTCGAGGTGGAGCAGGAGCTCGCTGGTGCGGAGGCGGTCGCCGGCGAGGATGTTGCCATCGAGGTCGGTGAGGCAGATGTCGGCCGGCTGGAGGTCTCCTTTGGAGAGCATGGTGGGGGTGCAGAGGACGTACTCGGAGTTAAGGCGGGCGCTGATGTTGCCGCCGGCGCCGTCGACGTATTTGCGTTCCCAGAGCTTGCGGCCCACGGCGATGATTTCAGCGCGGAGGGCGTCGGCTTCGAAAGAGTTGACGGCGGCGGAGGGGGAGATGGGTGCGGAGGAGGGTTCGCGCAGGACTGCGAGGGCGGCTTGGACCACTTCCCTCACCTTGACGGTATCCGGGGCGTCCAGGAGATAGGCCCGTTCCATAGGAGACCTCGCTTTTCAGATCAAGTTGGGGCCGCGGCCGGAAGGGCGACGCCACCATACAGGTATACGGCGGAACGCATGCTGGAGGACGTGATTTGGATCACGGATGAAGGGGGGTGGGGGGAGCGCCAGGCGGAGTGCTGATCCCCAGCCTCGATGAGTGCGTTGGGGATTGGGCGCTCCCCAAGCATTGATTCACCAAAACGCAATTGTCTGGATAGTACCCGCCCACATCAACTGGGTGAGTTGCGCCATGATGCTCTGGTAACGGCATCGTGTATCTGAGCCTGTTTTCGGCAATAGAATTCGAACAGTCGTTGCACAGTTCGGAAAGCTGCTGTAACTTCGGCCTCGTGTTGACTGAATTGGCTCATGTCTTTGATGGCTGGTACGCCGCAACGGAGAGAAGTGCTTTTACCCGTTTGCTCAATCGTCACGCCGGCTTCGACGACAGAACTTAAATCCCTTTTTACTTGCTCGGCATTGGTATCCGGAAACGTGAGATCGACGATTCCTCGCGACGCCCTGTGAGTGATATAGCCGCTTCCCAGGAGCGGACTGCTGACTCTGAACCATTGTTCGCCAGGGTCAAGAGGCGCCGGCGGACGCAGCGAAAGCGTCTGGAGCTGACCAGAAAAGAACTGTTGGAAAGCCTCATAATACCGTGCGTAGAAGGCCGTGTTAATCGGGTCAACTACTTTGACTCCAGTGATACTAGCCTTCCGAATGGACATCTCGATAATCCGTGTTTTGAATTCCGTCCGACCCGGGTCCGTGCTTCCAAACCAGGGCTTGATCTGCTCAAGATCTACCGCAGAGTCAAAACCGTGTCCACGTTTGATATAAAAGTCAGGCGCAACCAGGCACGTCCAATGATTATTCCATTTTTTAGGCTCATTCTTTTCTCCCGAGACGCCGCGTTCCTTGTACCGTTCCGCTTGAAGATGCTGGAAGGGTGCATGGATCTTGTCCTCAATTAGAAGCGCGATTAGGTCAGCAGAGCCCCTCAGCTTGTATAGGACAATGAGGTCTGATTCCCCATTCAGGTCCGAGATGGAGCGCTTAACCCGAACCGAATCGATTCGTGAGTTTGGACGGAGAGTGGCTTGAATGAAATCCGGCGACGACGCAAGGCCTATCCCGGACACTTTTACGAAACTTTTCGCCGCTGCCCGTACAAAGTTATGAAGAAATTTGGAGCTCACCTGCAATTCTTCCTGAAGCAGGAAATCAATGTGACGCTCCTTCACGACCGGTCCGAGGTCTTCTTCATCGAGAAGTTCCACAGGCCGATATTCCTCGGGATCGGACCCTCCTGTCAGGACGTATCCTTCATCCGCAGTGTTGCGGTCATCAGTGCTCAACCACCGTGCCCAGCGATCTATCGCTCTCTGCGTACCCCGTTTCCGCACTTCAATCACGATGCTTTCTCGAAACTCGGGATGAATCTTTAGCGGGGTTAAATCACACCATGGGTATCTATCGAGCAGTGAAATGCCGTCAGAAAATGATCTAACAAGATTGCTTTCCTGGACGGCGCTTCCCAATCCTTGTCGATCCTCTTCATCAAGCAGATCAAACGCTGCGGTCTCGTCAGAACGAGTCCAGAACTCCCATGACTCGCCCTGATCCTTCCGGCCCCACAACGTTAACGAACCTCCATCGGCTCCAACTTCAACTATGACTTCCGCGGTCATACATGGCCCCTGTCTTGGGTGTTTGAGAACCAGCATACCGCAGCGAAGCTCCCAAGCCGATGGCTAGGTGGGACGAAGTGCCTCTTGAGCAATTGGAATTGAGAGTTCCTGATTGCTCATTTGGAGCTTGGGGGCACTCAACAACAAGGTTGGAAGAGAAGCCGAGACAATTTCGTTGGCCCGCTACTTGACGATTTCAGGCCAATGCATTCTTGAACGGGTTAGAGCAAACGCGGTCGCAGATGGCGACTCATTGCCACCCGGGATCATGAAAAGGAAGGCGTATTCATCGGGTTGAGGATGTTGATCTGGCGGAGATGGGAGGAGCAACTGCGGATCCCTCCGTGCGCTGAAGAAAGCGCGCGGCCTGCCGGGATGACACATCAGAGGGGTTATCCCTACCACAATTCATCGAAGTCACGGCCAGGATTGTCGCTGTCAACGAATTTTGACGGCAGATCGTTCCACTCCGCTGCGCTTCGCTTGGGATGATCGCGCGGAGGGTGTGGAGTGTGCGGGTCTGGAGACCGGCACGACAGCCGGACCGGATACCGGCGCCAGGTTGGGTTTACCCCGGTGCTGTCAGTGGAAGTGGACGGCGGAGTGGGCGTCGCGGATCTGCTGTAAGAGCTGCGGGTCCAGGTGTTCCTCGAGGCTGGGGGCTGAGAAACCGGACAGCATGCGCAGGTTATAAGGGCCGGCGATACGGTTGCACCAGAGTTCCAGTTGGAGAGCCGCTTCGGCGTTTCCCTGCGCGCAGAGAATGGACGAGGACTCGCCGAAGGCGGAGACGCGCCGCTGGGAGCCGCGCGATGCTTCAGAGGCTCTCTTCAGGGGGGCGGCAAAATGGGCCAAGCACCCATCGGGATCGAACCTGCCGTTGCGCGTCATTGCCGCCACCGCTTCCTGCGCATGCATAAGGGTGCATCGACCCTGCTGGAGCAGGCTGTCCACGTCATGGCGCGCAGAAAGGCGGCTGAGAATGCCGCTCAGGTGCGATTCAGTAGCGACCACCAAAATGGAATCGGCGGCGATGAGGGAAGAGGACAGGAACGCGGAGGCGTGATCGACGAGCCCCTGGCTGCCCGAAAAGAACGCCGCTTCGTGAAAGCGCGGGGAACGGGCCGGGGCCGGCTCGACGGCATCACGATCCTCAATGGAGGAGCTTATATATTTCGCTCCTTTGAGGACGGCGTCGATGGCGGGAAGCAGTTCGCGGGGGGCATCGGACTTGACCACGTACCCGCAGGCTCCGGTGCCGAGAGCCTCCTCAGCGAAGCTGAAGGCGCGTAGTTCGGTGAGGAAAATGATGCGGGAGTGGGGGGAGAGTTCCAGGATCCGGCGGGCGGCCTGAATGCCATTCAGGGCGGGGAGACTGATGTCGAGGAGGACCAGGTCGGGTTGGTGCTGGTGCGCCATGCGGACGGCCTCGAGGCCATCTGCCGCTTCGGCAACCACGTTCAGATCAGGACGGCGGCGCAGGCTTTTGCGAGCGAACTCCCGCAGAGGGATGAAGTCATCCACCATCAGGACCCGGATCGACTGCGACATTCACCCTCCACCAGACTCAGATAGACGGCCGGGACCCGAAACCGTTTACATCGCGCGGCTACCGCACGCGGACGGCGGGGTTAACTGCACGTTACAGCATGAGAGCGGCGGAGTTCAAGAGATGGGCGGGAACGGTTCAAACGCCGTGTGGGGAGGGGCGCCGGTCAGGAAACGGCGCCCGCCCTGGTTTGTGTCAGTGGCCGACGTGGACGAGTTTGCGCTGCAGGTCTTCGAGGGTCTGGCCCTTGGTTTCAGGGTAGAAGAACAGGACGGTGAAGAACTGCACGACGGTCATGACGGAGAAGAACATGAACGGCGATGCCGGACTGATGGAGTTGACGATGACGGGGAAGGCCATGGCGATGGCGGCGTTCATGAACCAGTGGCTGGCGGAGCCAACGCCCTGGCCTTTGGAGCGGACCGATGTGGGGAAGACTTCGCCGATGTAGACCCAGATGACGGCGCCCTGGGAAAAGGCGAAGAAGGCCATGTAAGTGATGAGGATCCAGACGAGCATGCCCTGGTGGGCGTGGCTGGAGAAGATCCAGGCGACTCCGCCGAGGCAGGTGGCCATGCCGGCGGCGCCGACGAGCAGCAGGATTTTGCGGCCGAGCTTGTCGATGACGGTCATGGCGACCATGGTGAACACGACATTGGTGGCGCCGATGGCGATGGCTTTCTGGTCTCCGGAGAGGGTGGTGTAGCCGGCGTAGGCGAAGATGTCGTTGATGTAGTAGAGGATGGCATTGATGCCGGCGAGCTGGTTGAAGGCGCCGATGGAGATGGCGAGGAAGAGGGGGAATCGGTACTTGGACTGGAAGACGCGCTCGTGGGCGGTGGCGTGCTCTTCGCTGAGGGCGGCGCGGATGTCGGCGAGCTCGGCCTCGGGATTGGGGTCGCCCATGAGGCGGAGGACCTGGAGGGCCTCATCGATGCGATTACGGGAGGCGGACCAGCGCGGGCTGCGGGGGATTCCGAAGAGCAGGATGAGGAAGCCGACGGCGGGGATGCCGGCAACGCCGACCTGCCAACGCCATTCGGTGGCGCCGAGCTGCAGTGTGCGGATGAAGTAGTTGGACATGTAGGCCAGCATGATGCCGAAGACGACATTGAACTGGAAGAGGGCGACGAAGCGGCCGCGCAGCTTGGCGGGGGAGAGCTCAGCGATGTAGACGGGGCCGAGGACGGAGGAGGCTCCGATGCCGAGGCCGCCGATGAAGCGGAAGAGGAGGAAGGAATCCCAGTTCCATGCGAAGGCGCAACCGGCGGCGGAGATGACGTAGAGGATGGCAGTGATGCGGAGGGTTTCGCGGCTGCCGAGGCGTTGGCCGATCTGTCCGGCGGCGAGGGCGCCGATGACGGTGCCTACGAGGCCGATGGAGACGGTGAAGCCTTTGTATTGCGGGCTGAGGTGGTAGAGGTTGACGAGGGCGTCAATGGCTCCGGCGATGACTACGGTGTCGAAGCCGAAGAGGAGTCCGCCGAGCGCACCGGTGAGGGTTGCCTTGATGAGATTCAGGTTGGGTCGCATGCGCGTCCTTTTTTGGAACAGACCCATCGTAAAGGGGATGGTCGGGGGTCGTACAGGGTAGAGGCGGGTGGCGCCTGAGCGTTTCCGGTGAGCCGGCGTGGGCAGCCAGGCCTGGAGGCGTGGAGAGGTGGCGAAGGCTGGGGTTTTCTTCGGCGCGATCAAAAAACGCCAGACCACCCGTGAGCACATGGGTTCATCCCTTCCAGCAGCGGTTTCCTCGCGGGCGGGAGTGTGCTCGAATAGGGAAGCCGGATCTTGCAGGGCAGAAGGACGCGACGTGGCGATCAGAAGAACAATCTGGAATCTGCTTTTCGGATGCCGTCATCGGGAACTGAGCCGGGCGTTCACCAACCAGGGCGAGACCTATAAGGTGTGCCTGAAGTGCGGCGCTCATCTGCCTTACTCGTGGGAGACCATGACGGTTGTTCCGGAGCGGGAGCGGAAGAGGAAGGCGGGGGCGAGGAGCTGAACGGTCGGGGGTCGGGGGTCAGGGTTCAGGGGTCAGAAAGACAGGGACCGCGGACCGGGGACCGGGACCAGACGAATAGGGAGCAGGAACGATCAAGCCTCGCCCGTCTGACTCCGCGCTCAATCCTGATTTCCGGGTCTGTTCGTCCTGGTCTCTGATTCCTGGTGCCTGGTGGCTGCTGCTTGGCGGCACCGGAACAGTAAATAACCTGCCTTTGTCATCTACTGGATTTGAACAGGTTGAGCGGTTTGACCCTGTCCGGTTCCGCCTCTTACCATGAGGTTAAGTATTTGCCCACGTGAGCGGGGCGCCGGAGACGCCGGAAGACCGCTTTCACCTGGCCCTTTGATGCGGCGCGCAAGCGCGCCTGGAAGGCAGAGAAGTTGAGCTCCACTGACACCCTCGAGAACAATCAGAATCCGGAACCTGAGACCGGGCACGAAGGTCACGATCACAGCCACGGGCAGGATCATGCCGTCCACGACCACGAACATGATCACGACCACGAACATGAACATGATCACAGCCATGAAGGGCACAATCACGGCCCGGTGTTGAACCCCGAATGCACGCGCGAGCTGGTGCTCGATGTGCCTGCCGAGGAAGTGAGCAAGGCCTTTCGCAACGTGACGCGGAACTACCAGCGCCATGCCCGGATTCCCGGGTTCCGGCCGGGCAAGGTTCCCGAGGCGGTGATCAAGCGCAAGTATGCGAACGAGATCCGCAAGGAAGTGATTGACGGCCTGTTGCCGGAGCGCTTCAACCAGGGGGTGCGCGAACTGGGCGTGACTCCGGTGGGCCAGCCGCAGGTGACCGAGCTCACGGTGGACGAGGGCCAGCCGCTGCACGTGAAGGCGGTATTTGAGTATGTGCCGGACTTCTCGATTGATGGCTATCAGGATGTGACGGTTCCTAAGCCCTCGGCGGACGTGACCGATGAAGAGTTCAAGCGGGAGATGGACCAATTGCGCGAGAGCCGCGCCACGGTGGAACCGGTGGAAGAAGACCGGCCGCTGAAGGACGGCGACTGGGCGCAGATCTCCTATACCGGCACGATTGAAGGCCAGGACGAGGCGGCCCCGATCAAGAGCGACGACGCGCTGGTGGAGATTGGCGGCAAGGACACGGTGGAGGCGTTCACGTCGGCGCTGCGCGGGGCCACGGTGGGCCAGGAACTGCATGTGTCGGCGGGCTATCCGGCCGAGTATCCGCAGGAGCAGCTTGCGGGGAAGACGGTGGATTACGAGATCCAGGTGAAGGCGATCAAGAAGCGCAATCTTCCCGAGCTGAACGACGAGTTTGCGAAGGAACTGGGCGGCGAGTACGAGAACCTGTCGGAGCTGGAGAACCGGGTGCGCGAGCACCTGGAGAACCGCAAGCGGCGCAGCGTGGAAGGCGAGACCAAGGACAAGCTTTTCCAGGCGATGATCGAGCGCTTCCCTTTCCCGGTTCCTGAATCATTAGTACAGGAGCAGATTGACGCGCGGCTGGATCGCGGGTTGCGGGCGCTGGCGGCGCAGGGCATGTCGACGGAGCAGATGCGGAAGCTGGATTTTGGTCATTTGCGGGAGGCACAGCGAGACAGCGCGGCGGCGGAAGTTAAGGCTTCCTTGCTGCTGGCCAAGATTGCTCACGCTGAAAATGTTGAAGTATCAGATGAGGAACTGGACCGGGAGGTTCAGATCGCAGCGATCCAGAGCCGGGAGCCCGAGGAGACGCTGCGCGCTCGTTTGACTCAGGAGGGCGGTCTGGCTAGAATCCGGGAACAACTGAAACGCGAAAAGACCGCTCAATTGTTATACGAACGGCTTCCGGCCTGAGGCAGGCCGGACAATCCCCTCGCCGCGGAAGGTGGTGCGGCGTCAGCCAGGAACAGGGTCGAAGCGGGCCCTAACGAAAGCGAAAGAGCGAGACAGTATGGCATTGGTTCCCATGGTGGTTGAGCAGACGAGCCGGGGCGAGCGCGCCTACGACATCTACAGCCGTCTGCTGCGCGACAACATCATCTTTCTGGGCACGCCGATCGACGACCAGGTGGCCAATCTGATCGTGGCGCAGATGCTTTTTCTTTCCGGCGAAGACCCGGAGAAAGACGTGCAGCTTTATATCAATTCGCCGGGGGGATCGATCACGGCGGGGTTGGCGATTTACGACACCATGCAGTTCATCAAGAACAACGTTGTGACGTATTGCATTGGACAAGCGGCCAGTATGGGCGCATTCTTACTGTTGGCGGGGACCAGGGGTAAACGTTTTGCACTGCCCAATTCCCGCATTCTGATCCACCAGCCCTCGATGGGGGGGTTGAGCGGTCAGGCAACAGATATCGACATTCACGCGCGGGAGATCCTGCGGATTCGCGAAATTACGAACAACCTGATGGCGAAGCACACGGGTCAGCCGCTCGAGCGAATTGAGCGCGATGTGGAACGCGACTTCATCATGAACTCGCAGCAGGCAAAAGAGTACGGCATTATCGACGAGATTATCGACCGGCCCCGGACGTAAGGGTCGGGTGGGATTAAAGGGCCTTTAGGGGCGGAAGTCAAATCGGGGAGCAAGTGTCCACAGGAGTAGTCCACTCATGAAAACGCGCACGGGACCTGAAGAAGCACTGCGTTGCTCGTTCTGCCATAAATCACAGGACGCGGTCGCGAAGTTGATCTCGTCGCCCAGCGACTATCCACGGGCATACATCTGCGATGAGTGCGTTGCGGTGTGCAACTCTATCCTTGAAGACGATCGAGGGGAATCGCACGCGGCCACTACCGCGGGGCACCTGCCCAAGCCGCAAGAGGTCAAGAGCTTTCTCGACGACTATGTGATCGGGCAGGACCAGACCAAGAAGAAGCTGGCGGTCGCGGTTTACAACCATTACAAGCGCATCCAGATGAACCGGATGCGCAACAACGAAGTGGAACTCGCCAAGAGCAACATCCTTTTGGTGGGGCCCACGGGTTCCGGCAAGACGCTGCTGGCACACACGCTGGCGAAGATGCTGGATGTGCCGTTCGCGATTGTGGACGCGACCACGCTGACTGAAGCCGGGTATGTGGGCGAGGACGTGGAGAACATCATCCTGAAGCTGCTGCAGGCGGCGGACGGGGATGTGGCGCGCGCGCAGCAGGGCATCATTTACATCGACGAGATCGACAAGATCGGCCGCAAGGACGAGAACCCGTCGATCACGCGCGATGTGAGCGGCGAAGGCGTGCAGCAGGCGCTCTTGAAGATTCTGGAGGGCACGGTTGCGAACGTTCCGCCGCAGGGCGGCCGCAAGCATCCGCACCAGGAATTCACGGCGGTGGACACGACCAACATCCTGTTCATCTGCGGCGGCGCATTTGTGGGCCTGGAGCGCGTGGTGGGCCGGCGCATCGGCAAGAAGGCGCTGGGCTTCAAGAGCGGCGAAAACGCAGAGGATCAGGTAACGACCCGGTCTCATCGCGACACGGAACTGCTGCGCAAGACGGAGCCGCAGGACCTGATCAAGTACGGGCTGATTCCGGAGTTTGTGGGACGGCT
>NZ_DASXYM010000133.1:0-12017 GCF_036502485.1 Occallatibacter sp.
GGTCGGAGGGCGCCGGCTTGAATCTGGTCTGTGCGGAGGCGGCGAAGGCGGCGGCGGATTTCAGGAAGTGGCGGCGGTGGGGGGAGTCCGGTTGCATGCAGTGGAAATGATAAAGGACGGGGAAAAAGGGGACGAGGGAAAAAGGGAAAGAGGGAAAAAGGGAAAAAGGGACAGAAGGGCGGAGGGAGAAACAGGAAGGGGCTGGGTTGGTTCGTGGTTTCCCACCCTCGCGGCAGAAAAAAGTCGCGAGGATGGGGCACGGACGGGTTGGACGTTTCTCTTCTACTTGTTGACGGCGGCGGCGGAGAAGTAGAGGTCGACGTTGTTGCGATCGACGAGGGTTGTGCCGGTGTCGACGAAGACGGGGTAGGGGGAGAAGAAGTCGGTGCGGAAGTCCTTGTTGAGTTGTGAGGGCGGGGCTTCGTGGACGTTGTGCAGGAGCTTGAGGCCGAAGAAGCCCATGGTGTAGGGCTTTTGCGCGATGGTGGAGTCGATGGTGCCGTCGCGGATGGCGTTGAGGGTGCCTTCGTCGGTGTCCCAGGCGATGACGGTGCGGTCGGTGGCTTTGGCGGCTTTGACGGCGTCGGCGACAGGCTTGCCGGAGATGGCTTCGAGGCAGACGAAGGCGTCGATTTTCTGGGCGCCGGTTTTAGCGAGGAGTTGCTGGGCCTGATCGGCGGCGGTTTTAGCGTCGCCCTTCATGTCGATGGTGTCGACGATTTTTATGCCGGGTTGGGTGCTGAGGATCTGGCGGAAGCCGGCGAGGCGGTCCTCCAGGTTGGGCTGGCCGGGGATGGTGAAGAAGGCCACGTTTCCTTTGCCGTTGAGCTTATCGGAGAGGCGGCTGCCGCCCAGGCGGCCGGCCTCAATGTTATTGGTGCCGATGAAGTAGAGGCGGCGGGTGGCGGGGGCGTCGGAGTCGACGGTGATGAGAGGGATGCCTTCGCGGATGGCGGATTCGATGCCGCGCTCCAGGGTGGACACGTCCGCGACGGAGATGAGGATGCCGGCGGGCTTTTCGCGGACAGCGGTCTGCAGGGCTTCGAGCTCAGCGACGGGGTCGTAGCTCTGTGGGCCGGCCACTTTGGCCTGCACTTTGTAAACGGCTGCCGCCTTGTTGAATCCGTTAGCGACGGTCTGCCAGTAAGGTAGCTGCACGTTGGCAGCGATCAAGTAATACACCTCGGGGCCATTGTCAGTGTTGCAACTGGTGGCAGATGCCAACACCAGCCCCGCCAGGACCAACCCAAACTTTCTGTTGAAGTTCATAGGTCTCCTCAGTCGAGCCAGATTCGACAGCCGGCGCGTCAAGGGGGAGGCGCAGTATCGGCGGGAGCGGCATGGAGGCGACGGGGGGAGTCGACCGTGGGCACGGGATGGAGCGCTCGTGGGCGGGGGACTGCTTCCGGCCCGGATGCCGGGGCTACCGGCGTTGCGGATCCAACTTGGGAACCGGTTGTTACCGCGAAAGCATTGTAACTCGAATGAAGGAGAGGTGGTTGGGGGAGGGTGGGACAAAGGGAAAGAGGGACAAAGGGACAAAGGGAAAGAGGGAAAGAGGGACAAAGGGAAAGAGGGACAAAGGGAAAGAGGGACAAAGGGAAAGAGGGAAAGAGGGAAAGAGTCAGAAAGTTACAGGGTCACAGAGTGTAAAGAGCGAAGAGGGAGGGAGTGAGGCAGGGGTGGGGGGTGGGGCCCACCCTGGCGACAGAGACAGGAACGTCGCGAGGGTGGGCACCCTGGGGTTGGTTCGCCCGCGTGCGGGAGGCGCTTACTCGGCGCTGGTTTCCGCGGGGGCTTGGACAGCTTCGGTCGCCGCCGCGGCTTCGTCATTGGCGTCGCCGTTCACCTTCACCTTGACGTGGGCGGTGACTTCGCGGTGCAGACGGATCGAGACCTCGTGGTTGCCGAGGGACTTGATGGCGTCGGCGAGCGTGATTTTGCGGCGGTCGATGTCGAAGCCCTTGGTGGCGAGCTCGGCGGCGATGTCGGCCGAGGTGACGGAGCCGAAGAGGTGGCCGCTTTCACCGGACTTGCGGGTGAAGGTGAGCACCACGGGCTCGAGCTGTGCGAGGAGCTGTTCGGCCTGAACCTTTTCAGTGGCCGAGCGGCGGGCGGCGGCGGACTTCATCTGGTCGATGACCGCTTTGTTGGCCGCGGTGGCCTGCAGCGCCAGCTTGCGGGGCAGCAGGAAGTTACGGCCGTAGCCATCGGCAACTTTGACCACGTCTCCGCGGTGGCCGAGGTTGGCTACGTCTTCTTTGAGGATGACTTCCATGTTGAATCTCCGTTATTCGAGGGGGCTTGTTCGGGCTTCCCTCAGGGGCCAAAGCCCCGCGAAAATCTGGTTGCGTGCGGCGTGACCGAACAGGTTGCTCAAGGGAGTTTGCAGGGCCGGTCGCATTCGCAGGGGCTAAAGCCCGAGTTGCTTCGAATGCTTTGATCGGCACGACACAAGTCGTGCCCTGTTACAAAGCCGGTCCTACGTAATTCCTTCAGAGGCCATGCAGTCATTCCGTTTCGATACGCGCGCGTCTCCGCGTGCTCAGAACCACTCGCCTTAGTGGCGGGTGGCGAAGGGCAGCAGGGCGATATTGCGGGCCTGCTTGATGGCGCGGGTGAGGCGGCGCTGGTGGGTGGTGCAGACGCCGGTGAGGCGGCGAGGCACGATCTTGCCGCGTTCGGCTACGAAGCCCTGCAGGAGGCGCACATCGCGATAGGGGATGGCGTCGATCTTTTCGGTGCAGAACTTGCAGACCTTCTTGCGGCGGAAGAACTTGCCGCGGCCGCCGGGGCCGCCGGGACGGGGTCCGCGGGGGCCGGAGCCGGGACCGCCGCCAGGACCTGAACTGCGCTCAGGGCCGGAGCTGCGCTCAGGGCCGGAGCTCGGCCGTTCTTGTGCGGGTGCGCTCGACTCGGGCGCCTTTGCTTGTGTTTCGTCAGCCATGTGATTCCTCGTTTGTCCGCTTTGTGCTTTCAGCTTTCAGCTGTCAGCTCAAGCATTGGTAAATGGGCCGATTCCGGCCGGGGCTTTTGAGGGAGCAGGGAATAGGGATCAGGAGTAGACGAGCGCGCCGTGCGCTCCGGTTTTCCAATCCCTGTTCCCTACTCGCTATTCCCTGTTCTCAGGCGCTGGCCTGGGCGGTTTCGCTGGGCTCGGCGGCCGGAGCAGCCTGGACCGGCTGTGGAGCCGGGGCGGCGGGTGGGGGCGGCGCGGGCGCGGCGGCGGGTTCGGCGCTGAGCTTGCGGCGCGAGGCGCGGATCGCCCTGACCTTGGCCAGGCGCTTTTCTTCCTCGTCCATGCGCACGGTGAGGAACTTGATCACCGGCTCGGAGACGCGGAGGCGGCGCTCGAGCTCATGCACGGTGGCGCCATCGGCCTCGACGGTAAGCAGAATGTAGTTGCCGTCGTTGAACTTGCGAACCATATAGGCGAGCTTGCGCCGGCCCATCTTTTCGGTCGACTTGATGGTGCCGCCGCCGTTGGTGACAGTGGTGTTGAAGCCGGCGAGCAGCTTGTCGACGTCTTCTTCGGCCACGTCGGGCCGAACAATGAACATTACCTCGTATACACGGGACATCCGGTTTCTCTTTTCCGCCGCTCCAGAGCGGCAGTGATCAGTGAACAGCGATCAGTGATCAGAAACTCACCGACCTTGTTCTCAATTCCTTCTCACCGCAATCGCCAGTCAGGTGTCGTTTTCCGTCTGACCACTGAAGACTGACCATGGATCACTGTTCCTTGCGGTTAAATTCGTTCATTGCGGGGCCCGGGCCATCGTGGAGGATGCGGCGGACAGCGGTTGCTACGCGGTCGAGCACTTCATCCATGACGGTCAGATCACGCTTGCTCATCGGCGAAAGCAGATAATCTTTGCCGCCCCGTCGACTGGCTCCGGCTGCGATTGCTTCGGGAGGGAGATCCTGTCCCACTCCGATGCGCAGCCTGAGCCATTCCTGACTGCCGAGAGCGGCGGTTATGCTGCGGGCCCCGTTGTGGCCGGCGGGCGAACCGCGCTCTCTGATCTTGAACGTTCCCAGCGCCAGGTCGAGCTCGTCATAGATAACGAGCAGGTCCTGCTGCGGGTCCGCTTCGTACTCCCGAACCAGGGCGGACACCGAAGCGCCGCTCAGGTTCATGTAGGTCTCCGGTTTGGCCAGTATGACTTCACGTCCTGCGATGCGGCAGGAGGCGGTCATAGCCCGGCAGCGCCGGTTGGCGACCACAACGCTTTCTTGCGAAGCGATGCGGTCGATAGCCATGAACCCCGCGTTATGCGGAGTCCATAAGTAATCCGGTCCTGGATTGCCGAGGCCCACCACGATGAATGGGCCCCGGCGCTGGTTGGGAACCGGAGAAAGACTTGCGTCGCCCAAGACTTACTTCTTGCTTTCGGTCTTCTTGGCGGCTTCGGCGTCGGGCTTGCCCTTCTTGGCGACTTCGGGCTCGGCCGCGGTGCCGGCGGTGGCGACAGTCGCTGCGTCCACGGTCGCAGCCGCTTCTTCGCGGATGGAGATGACGTGGGCGACGGTGGCGTCTTCGGCGGCCAGGAACTTGACCTTGTCGTTGTGCGGCAGTTCGCTGAGGCGCAGGACCTGATGAAGGCCGAGGCCGGCGATGTCCACGTCGATGTGGCTGGGAATGTCGGCGGGGAGGCACTCGATTTCGACTTCGCGGAGGACCTGATCGAGGATGCCGCCCTCGGTCTTGACGCCGACGGGCACGCCGACGAGCCGGATAGGCACGCTGACGCGCAGGGTCTTGTCGAGGGCGATGCGCTTGAGGTCGATGTGGATCAGCTTGTCGTTGATGGGCTCGCGTTGCCAGTCGACGATCATGGCCTTGGCGGCGTTGGCCTGGTCGCCGAGGGTGAGATCGAAGATGGTGTTGTGGCCGGACTCGGAGAAGAGGATCCGCGAGATCTGCTTGGGATCGACCTCGACGGCGACGGGCTCATGGCCGGCGCCATAGAGAACAGCGGGGATTTTGCCGGCAACGCGCACGCGGCGGGCGGCATTCTTGTTGAACTTGCCCTCGCGGGGCTTGGCTACGACGACTTCAGGCATTTTTCTCTCATTTCTGGTCGGGCACGGGAAATACAGCTTCTCGCCGCTAGCTTCTAGCTACTAGCTCAAATGCTGATTTCTGCCGCTCCCTTTGTTAAGCCAGTGGTCAGTGATCAGTGGTCAGTGGTCAGCAAGAACCCGACGCACGACACTGGCTGAGACCTACCAGCAGTTTTGGTTTTGATCACTGATCACCGATCACTGATCGTTTCAGGAAAACAGCGTCGAGACGCTGGTTTCCATGTGGATGCTCTCAATGGCCGCGCCCAGAAGGCCGGATATGGTGAGCACCTTGATCTTGCTTAGCTTTTGTGCGGCTTCGCGCAGGGGGATGGTGTCAGTGACGACGACCTGCTCGAGGCGCGAGGCGGCGATGCGTTCAATGGCCGGGCCCGAAAGCACGGCGTGGCTGGCGCAGGCGTGGACCGAGGCGGCGCCGTTGACGTAGAGGGCGTCGACGGTTTTGACCAGGGTGCCGGCGGTGTCAATGATGTCGTCGATGATGAGGCAGGTTTTGCCGTTCACATCGCCGACCACGTTCATGATCTCGGCTACGTTGATGTCGGTGCGGCGCTTGTCGACGATGGCCAGGGGGGCGCCCACTTTTTGCGCGAAGAACCGGGCCCGCTCCACGCCGCCCGCATCCGGGGACACGACGATGAGATTGGGCAGGTTCAGGTCTTTGAAGTAGCCGACCAGGACGGGGCTGGCGAAGAGGTGATCGACCGGAATGTTGAAGAAGCCCTGAATCTGCGCGGCGTGCAGGTCAACGAAGAGAGCGCGGTTGGCGCCGGCGGTGGTGAGCAGGTCGGCAATGAGCTTGGCGCTGATGGCGACGCGGGGGCGGTCTTTGCGATCCTGGCGGGCGTATCCGTAATAGGGGACGACCACGGTGATGCGGGCTGCGGAGGCGCGCTTGAGCGCATCGATCATGACGAGCAGCTCGACCAGGTGCTGGTCGACGGGATAGCAGGTGGGCTGCACCACGAAGACGTCGACGCCGCGGACGTTTTCAAGCAACTGGAAGTAGACTTCGCCGTCGGCAAAGCGCTGCAGCTTGGCCTCGCCCACTTTGACGCCGATGTGGCGGGCGATTTCCTCGGCGAGCGGGCGATTGGCGGTGCCGGAGAAGAGCTTGAAGCGCTTGTCTTCGCTGAGATTGCGGCTGCGCTTGCGCTCGGGGGCCGGCTTGGCGTCCTTGGCCCTGGTGTCAGGGTGAGCGACGGGCGCGGCGGGATTGTTGGTTTCCACCGTGCCGGTCTGCTGCTTTTCTTCCACTGTTGCGGTCAACGATCCTGTTTCCATCTCTCCGAGGTCCTCCAAGCTGGTTGGCTTTGGCTGCTTTCCCGGTATGTGCGGTCCGTGTTTTGCGGACCCTGGAGGCGACCAGGTCTCAGGATCGAGACAGGGGGCACTCCGTCAACACTATGAAATCTGGCTGGGCGATCAGGATTCGAACCTGAATAAGTGCCTCCAAAGGGCACTGTCCTACCATTGAACGATCGCCCAACATCACAACATCAGAGGCCCATCTGCAACTGGCCCGGGCAGCCCGTCCGCGAGTGTTTCGCGGAGGAGTTAACCCTGTCAACAACCTGAGGGCTGAAGCATTTGGCCCCAGTACAGGGGGCGCGGCAGGGTACGCGTCAGAGTGCTTGCTATACGCGCCGCCTGCAGACGTGCGCAGGCTGCTTCGGCCATCTCCCGGGTCAGGTATAACCCGAAGAGAGCTGAACCGGACCCTGACAGAGAAGCATGCAGGGCTGCCTCCGGAGTGTCGTCGGCGGCAAGAAGGCGCTTGATTTCAGCAAGGGAAGGATGCTGGGGGAAGACCACACGTTCGAAGTCGTTCGCGATCCAGCTCGTAATCCCGGTGCGGACAAGCGCGGACTCTTGAAGTCCGGCGAGGTCCCCTCCGTTTGGGGGGACACCGGAGGAACCTGCCTGCCGTTCCTGCGGGACTGCTCCCGCGAAGGCGCTGGCATAGGCGCGGCTCAACTCCTTTAGCTTATCGTCACTGGCCTCCTGGGTCAATCTTTCGCGGATGCAGAGGTCGTCCCAGTCGCGAAAGGCCTGGGGGGTGGAGACGCCGATGGAGGGGGTGGCGACGACGCACCAGGTGGGATCGAGGTCGGGGAGGGGGTAGACTTCCTGGCCGCGATCGAGGCCGAGGACGGTGCCTCCGATGAGGAAAAGGGGGACGTCGGAGCCGACCTGGGCGGCGATTTCCAAACGGGAGCTGGGGAAGCGGCGGGGGCTGAGGCCGAGTTCGGCTGCGAGCTCGGTTTCAAGGCCGACCTGGGCGGCGACGGCGTTGGCGGAGCCGGCTCCCAGGCCGCCCTGGACGGGAAGGCCTTTTTCGATGTGGATGTCGACTGCAGCGTGGGCGCACAAGAGCTGCAGGCCGCGCTCGGCCATCTTCCAGGCGGTGTTGCGGTTGTCGGAGGGGACGCGGCGGTCGTTGGAGGTGATGCGGATGGTGGTTTGGGGGGCGCGGCGGGCGGACACGGTGACCACGTCATGCATTTCGAGGGTCTGGTAGACGGTGGCGAGGGCGTGAAAGCCGTCCGGGCGGGGGGCGCCGATGCCGAGGCCGAGGTTGATTTTGGCGTGCGAGCGAACGGCGGTGGGCATGACTTCATTGTAGAAGGCGGATGGCTGGCGGAAGGGCGGCAGGTTAGCGCCGCCTGGCGGCGAGCGGGTTAGCTGATTTGGGCCAGGTACTCAGCCGGAGTGAGGACGACCACTCCGCCTCGTACCTGCTCGGGGAAGTGCCTGATGTTGCCGGTGACCAGCCACGCGCCGGCCGCGTGAGCCAGAGCGAGGAAGGGAGCGTCCTTTGGGTCAGGGCAAATCTGAGGGAATGATTCAGGATCAGGAAGGGACAGGCTGGTGCGAATCAAGGTCTCAAGCCAGATGGGAGGAACGCCGTAGCTGTGGAACTTTGCCCGAGCTGTGACTTCGCGGTACTCGGCCACCACACAGGGGCTGGTGACGAGCTGGATCCGGCCATCGAGGAGGAGGTTGACGATCCTGGAGGGAATGCCCTCTGCGTTGATGCGCGCCGACACGATCACATTCGTGTCGAGCACGATCAGGCGCATGCGCGGTCCTGTTGGGGGGATGATGCGCGAATGCGGGCAATCTCAGCATCAATCTGCTCGTCGCTGGTTAGATCGAAGCCGGCCTCCCGCGCCAAACGTTGATCCTCGCGGAGACTGGCCTTTGCGATGGCACGCTGCAGGTCTGCGTCCTGAAGGGCCAGATCGCCGTGCACGGGAACGAGAAAGAAGGCAGGCCCACTCTGACCGACGAGCAGAGCTGTTTCGCCGGGGGGAACGTCCTTGAGGGCCACCTGGCCACGAGTTCGAAATTCACGCAGGGAGACCTGACGCATGAGTCACCTCGCCAAGAGTGTAGCCGAAATGGCTACGCAGGGCAAAGGGTTCCACGGACTTGATTTGGCAGCTGGCGGAAGGGCAGCAGGTTAGCGCCGCTTGGCGGGGAGCGGGTTAGCAGGTCAGCGGGACTGCTCTGGCAGGGCGAGATCCCCATGCTTCAGGGCTCAAGAGGCTGCGGGAAAAAGCGGTTTTGTGGTGAGTCGGGTAGTGGCAGGGGCTAAAGCCCACACATTCTATTAGCCTTAGCGGCACGACTGAAGTCGTGCCCTGTTACAAACCCTGCTCATTTTGAGTTTTTCCGCAGCCTGTCAAGCTCAGGCATTGTGTGTGGGCCTGATCGGCCTGACTGAGCAGTGAGGGCTTGATTGCAAAGCTTCTCCAGGTGAGTCTTTCGCAGCCTCGGAAGTGGTGCGTTTTGAGGGGCGAATCAGCGGGTGTTTGCGATAGCTGTGAGGCGGCGTACCGCTTCATGGAGTGGGGGGACCGGGTTGCGGTTTGGGGGGCCGCGATGAATCAGGGCGCGGTTGGCGCGCAGGATCGGGCTTAGAATGCAAGTCCTGGAGGCAGTGAGAACCGAGCGCGAGGGGCCGGGTGTCGGCGTGCGGCGACACCGTGGGGCTCACGCGAAAGGAGGAGCCATGAAACTCCGATTTCTTCGCAGTAGCGGGTTCTTGCTGTGTGTGCTGGCGGGAGCGGGGGGAGCGACGCTTTGCAGCCAGTCGCGTGGGTCGTTGACGGAGCACTCCACAGCCATGGAGGTGCTCTACGGGAAGCCGTACGTGATGGTGACGATCAATGGGAGGGGCCCGTACCGGTTCATTCTCGACACCGGGACCGGGGGTGAGGTGCTGATTACGCCGGAGCTGGCGCGTGAGCTGGCTTTGCCGGCGACGGGCAAGGCTACGCTGAGCGATCCGAGCGGGGAGGGCAGCAAGAAGAAGGTGCCGGTTGTGCTGATCGACACGCTGGAGCTGGCTGGGGTGCGATTCAACACGCTGGAGGCGGTGGAGCATACGTTCCAATCCGAGGCGGGGCAGGCGGAGGGGCTGCTGGGGTTCGCATTGTTCCGGGATTATCTGCTGACGCTCGACTTTCCTAACCGGCGAATGGGGCTGAGCACCGGCGCGCTGACGCCCGACGGCGAGAAGACGGTGTTGCCGTTTACGCTGCAGTCGGGCGTGCCGGTCACGCAGCTCCGGCTGAGCGACCAGGTGGCGGTGCAGGCGCTGCTGGATTCAGGAGGCGCCGGGCTTGAGATTCCCGAACAGGTTGCCGCGCCGTTGAAGTATGACGTGGATCCTGTGCTGTTTGCCGTGGGGCACTCGATCTGCACGACGTTCCAGATCAAGGCGGCCAAGCTGGGCACGGACGTGAAACTCGGCCGCTATGTTTTCGCTCACCCCGTGGTTCAGATCCACTCGGCATTTCCAGTGGCGAACTTCGGGGCGTGGCCCATGCAGGGGTTTGCCATCACGTTCGATCAGGAGAACCAGCTGGTGCGGTTCGAATCGGCCCACGACACGTTCAGCCTGGGTCCGCCGCCGAGCCCGCCGCACCTGATCAACCAGGCACGGCAGCAGGCGGAGGATTTGGTGCCGGTGGATTGAGAGAGGCAGGGAGCCGGGACAAAGGGACAAAGGGAAAAAGGGAAAAAGGGACAAAGGGACAAAGGGAGAGTAGGACCTGAGCGGGGGTAAGAGCAGGGCGGGCATTGGCATCAGGCAACAGGCTCAGTGGGGGTGCAACACCGTTGCCGGTTGCCTGATGCCCATGCGTGACGCCTAACTCGCTGCTTGCTCGAGAGCTACCGCTTTGGGGAAGAGGATGTTGTTCTCCAGGTGGATGTGCTGGTGGAGGTCCTGCTCGAATTCGCGGACGCTGATGTAGAAGTTGAGGAACGTGGGGCAGGCGCCTGCGGGCGGGGTGTAGTCGCTGGAGAGGCGACGGATCTCGGCCATAAGGGTGGGCGGGCCAAGCCTACGGCACGGATGATATGGGTGGGTGGCTATCTGCAATCGCTCCCTGTTCAGAACGCGACGATTTCAGCAACGTGCACAGCTTACGGTGTCCCGTTCCTGAATCTCGCGCAGACAACCTCCATGGACACCCCGTTCACCTGGACGAGCAACTTGCAGACCGGCCACAAGCACCCGCTCATCTCGTCTGGGCACCACATACAACGGAACCAACTATTTGCGTGGTGTGATTGCTGAGTTCATCAAGAGCATTTTCTAGTTCGCTCTGATCAATAAGGGGATCGGCACGGGGTGAGAGTTTGGAACCTATCACCGGCAGGGAGGATAATGACTAATAAGTCCTACGAATTCTTCTCTTCCGAGGAAAGCATGGCACCGACTTCCACTTCCCAAAGACTCGCGACTTTGGAGCAGGACAAGAAGTGGCATTGGACCGCGTTAACCGTTGCGGCGCTAGCCGTCGGAGGTTGGTGTGGTTGGCTCACAACCCAATTTATGTGGGTCAACAAGGACATGTCTTCAATCAAGGAGGATATAGGCAAAATCAAACAAAAAGTGGCTGACGGCGGACTAGGGACTATAGTGTCCTCTCTTGAGCACCCTGCCTCCCCGCAACAGTTAGCCGCCAATCTGTCCCTCGTGACCTCCCAGATCAAGGTTGACCGTGCTGAGGGAAAAGCACCGGATCCGCAGAAGATCGTGAGGCTTAGCTCGGCGGTCAAGGAGGTAGCTGTGGCGAATCCAGACGTCACGGAAGCTTGGCAAGCGGCCGCACAGTTGATTACCTACCGCTCGCAGACGTCGCACTTGGACGAGAAGAACCCGATGAACTACTGTGTCAATCAGCCCTATAAAATAGAGATGAAGCCCGATATCCCGGCCGCTGTTCGTAGCAATTACACCGCAGCCTATGCGGCAGACCTCAGTAATTGCATTTTCGTACTCCATGATCAGGCGGGCTTCGAGCGTAGCCAAGCCGCTCAGCAGTATGGTGAAATGCAACGTCGGCTTCATGCGGCTGGAGGGAATCCGCCATATCTCATCTTCCTTCTTCGAAACGTGAGGGTGATTTACCGCGGCGGTCAGCCGGTCACAGCTGCGGCATTCGAGTTTGAGAATTGCCTGTTTGAGTTCCAGGAACCGGCTTCCGTACCACCGCCACGCGGCCGCAAAGTCCTCAGCGACCTCCTCGTTGCCGATCTTCAGCGAGTAGCAGTTCCACTAGTTTGATCGTCCCCGCGAGTGTGGCCGTCTCGTTTGCGCCCACGCCGCAGGCGGCTGTGTCACATTCCAATGCCTCTGCCGCTGCCAGCATGCTGAAGGAAATCGGGATCACGGCGTTGAATCATACGGTGTTTGAGGACTATCACCTGTTCCGCGTGGAGATGCGCATTCTGCCGGGGGTGGGAGAAATGGCTCCTGCGCAGCCGAAGCAGCCGTGAATTGCGAAGGAGGCTGGTGCAGCAGGTTAAGCTGGCGGCATGCACAAAGCGATTCTCCGAACTTTCATCCTGGTGGCCGGTGTTCTTTCTGTTGGTTGCATGGTGCGCGCGCAGGAGGATGCCGCGCTGGA
>NZ_DASXYM010000134.1:0-9557 GCF_036502485.1 Occallatibacter sp.
AACACCTCCGCCGGCACCATCCCCTTAGCCATGGAAACCGCCGTCGAGCAGGGAAAGCTCAAAAAGGGCGATCTGGTTCTGCTGGCCGCCGTAGGCGCCGGCTTCACCGTCGGCACCGCTCTCCTGCGCTGGGAAATCTAAATCGGAATCTGCTTAGGCACGTGTCCCAACCTGAGCAGCCTGCCGCGCGCGCCGCGGGTCGAGAACGGACCAACCCTGGATCTTGCCCGCACCATTGCACCCGCACCATCCCGACAGCACCATCCCGCCTGCCCCATCTCGACAGCACCAATCCCGCCAGCACCATAAGCCCGACAGCCCCATCCCGCCAGCACCAATCCCGCCAGCACCAATCCCGACAGCCCCATCCCGCCAGCACCAATCCCGCGAGCACCATCTCGGCAGCACCACGAAGCAGTCCCGGAGGGACGGCAGGACTCTAGCCCAGGACAAAGTCCTGGGTATGCAGCCGAGAAAAATCTCCGGAGCCCCGTTGGGGCGGTGGAAAGCGCAACCCAAACTGTTCATGGGCGAAGCACCCGCTTTGGCGATTCCGTCCCCAGGGAACAAACCCGCTCAGGTTCACCCGTCACACCCACCCGTGATCCCCGGCACATCCGCCCACGCCGGCCCAGCGCATAATCGAAGCTCCCACGAGGACCGTACCTGTGCTGTGCCACCGCCAGCCCGCTCGCATTTCCGGATCCACCCAATTCCCCCACAGGCCAGAAACATTAACCAGAAAATTACCTGGTTCGCAAAAAAGTTTTCCACAAAAGGGCTTGACAAGTTTCGAGTCGGCTTCTATGAGAATCAGCAGCTTGCGATACTATCGACCTTAGTCTATTCGTCAAACGTTCGCCACGCCCTAGCTTGTGTTACTAAAGATCTGCATAAGTTACTAAAGAATTGATTGAGCATCTATTTTACTATTGAGTTAACACCATCCGCCACTCGCTCCAGGCCCTGCCCCCACCCCCGGCCCCTACGACCACCAGGTCTTGTCCTTCGAGTGGCACAGTGTCTCCAGGTTGCAGTCTTTGCATCGGGGGCTCCGAGCAATGCACACCTGGCGTCCATGGTGGATGATCTGGTGGGAGAAGTCGATCCACTTCGCGTGCGGCAGAATCTTCATCAGCTCCTGCTCGACCGCCTGAGGCGTGTCGCCCTTGGCCAGATCCAGCCGGTGAGAGATGCGGAATACATGCGTGTCGACAACCACACCCTCCGCCTTCCCAAAGCTCACGCCGAGCACCACGTTGGCTGTCTTGCGGGCCGCGCCGGGAACGGTGATCAGCTCCTCCAGCGACTCCGGCACCCTTCCGCCGAATCGAGAGGTGATCGCCTCGGCCGCGCCCTTGAGAGACTTCGCCTTGTTATTGAAGAAGCCGGTCGTGCGGATCAGCTCAATCAACGCGGGAATCTCAGCCTTGGCCATCGCCGCGGGGGTAGGGAAGCGCTCAAACAGCTTCGGCGTGACCATGTTCACGCGCACGTCCGTGCATTGCGCGGAGAGGATCGTCGCCACCAGCAGTTCCCAGGGCGAGCCATGATTCAACGCGCACACCGCATGGGGATACGCTTCGTCAAGCGCCTTCAAAATCTCTTTCACGCGTTCCGGTGAGCGGTCGCCCCCCAGAGACCGGGTGCGCGTCACGGCGGTAGCGCCAGCAGGCACAGCCGACTTCTTCCTGGCGGGAGCAGACTTCTTCGCGGGAGCAGTTGTCTTGGCGGCTATCGACTTGTTCGCGGGCTTCTTGGCAGCTTTGACCGGCATGGTTGCAGTGTAACCGGGCCCCTTAAAGCTTGCCTTCCACCCATCCCGCGAGGTTGTCGATCGGCAGCCGCAACGCCAGGAAGAACTGCCCAAACAGCGCGAACTCGGCGCTGACTTCGTCGAACCGCATCTCGTAGATGAGCTTCTTGAAGACCACCGGATCATCCGCGAACAGATCAACGCCCCATTCCCAGTCGTCCATGCCGATGGACCCGGTGATGATCTGGCGGACCACGTCGCCATAGCGTCGCCCGATCAGGCCGTGCTCGTGCATCATGCGCTGGCGTTCAGCGAACGGCACCATGTACCAGTTCTTCTGCTCATCCCGCTTCCGGTCCATGGGGTAGAAGCACATGTATTTAGCGTCGGGAACGGCGGGCCACAGGCGCGGCTTCATGGCTTCGGCACCGCGCTGCAGGGCGGCCCCTACTTCCAGGTTCCACTCCGGCGAGAACTGCGCGTGCCCCTTGGCCGCGGCGGCCTCGTAGGTCTTGCGCGTCGACTCGTACAGACCCAGTTCCACTACCGATACATAGGAATGGCGCAGGTCGAGGAAGTCATACAGCGCCGCCTGCGCCAGGGCCAGTTCCACGCGATTCAGCGCCTCAAACGAATCGCGAAAATGCAGCAGAATCAGGTCGCCCTTGTGCCCGAGCTCAGAGAAAAGCGCGGTGTGCACCTTCCCGGCGCTATCCGTCTCCAGCCCGCTGAGCAGCGCCGTCGCCTCCTTCACCATGCGCGCGCGCTCGCCGTCCGGCACGCCACGCCACGCTTTCCAGTCGAAGCGGAAAAACTGGTGCAGCGTACTTGCGCCTTCAAGCGTGAGCGGAACAGGAGGGAAGTCGGACACAGAGACACCTCGGAAAGGGATGGAATCAAGGTCCATCGTAGCAGGGGAGATGCCGCCAACTCCGCGGTCTGGAGTGCCGCAGGTCACTCCTCAACTTTCCAAGTGGGCAACTCTCAGGGGAGCCGCTTGCACGAGGACCGACGATTGCGGTTTCCCACGGTATCGCTGGATGCAGAAGGCCGAAGCTCACAAGCTTCAGAGCGGTGCTAGATCGCGAGGCCGGCGTGGTGATTGGTTGGGACCTCAACGTCGGTGCGCACAGACTCTCCGCCGGCAAGCGGCTGGCTGATGAGATTGGGCCCGCCGCTTACAGGCAGGAACACCCGGAAGCATGTAACGTTGCCATGGTGGCCGCGGAAGGTACGGCAGGTGAGAGTGCCGTCGTACTTCTGGATGATGCCTTTGCTGATCCACAAACCCAGCCCTGTGCCCTTGGTGGACTTGGTGGAGAAGAAGGGCTGGAAGAGCCGCTTCAGATCCTCGGGCTGTATGCCGATGCCGGTGTCAAGAATGGAGATGGCAGTGCCCTTGCGATTGCGCGACCAGTCGGAAACCTCGCGCAGGTGAATGCCCAGCGTGCCGCCGTTGGGCATGGCCTGAACCGCGTTGCCCACCAGGTTCAGGAACACCTGGCGCAGCTCCACCGGGAAGCCGTGGACCACGGGCGTGGAGAGATAGCGCTTGCTGAGCCGGATGCGGCTGGCGCTGAGAGCGCGTTCCTGCAGGTCGAGCACATCGTCCAGAAGCTCGGGCAGGTTCACGGCGATGGGCTGCTTCGACTCGCGATAGAAGCTGAGTGTCTGGCGGGTGATGTGGCTGACGCGCTGCAACTCCTGTTCGGCTACGTCGGCGAAGTGGCGCGCTGTGTCGTCGAGCGATGGATGATTGCGCACCAGGTAGAGCGTGTTCGTGATGGCTGCCAGGGGATTGTTGATCTCATGCGCAATGATGCCGGCGACGCGCCCCATGGCGGCGAGCTTTTCGGCTTCGCGCAGGGCTTCCTGCGCTTGTAGTTGCTCGGTGATGTCGCGGCTCACTTCGAGAACGAGGTTGCTTTCCTCATTGATGGTTTTGCGGCATGCCACCACCACTTCGTTGCCATTGCGCGTCTTCTGGATGAGGTTTCCCTGCCAGGATTTCTGCTCGCTGAGCATCTGCTCAATTTCCGCGCGCGGAGCGGGAAACACCGTCTGGAGTGTGGAGTGCATGTCTTGCCCAACCATCTCGGCGCGGGTCCATCCATAGAGACTCTCGGCGCCTGAGTTCCAGAACTGAGCCTTGCCATCCACGCCGCGGACCATGATCGCTTCCGTGGCCATATCAAGCAGCTCGGCCCGGGTGCGGTATTGCTCTTCGCGTTGGCGGAGCTCTTCTGTGCGTTCGTTCACACGTTGCTCGAGTTCGGCGTTGAGAGCTTCCAGCTGGCGGGTTTTACGGTGCAGGTCGACGAAGACGCTGATCTTGGCGCGCAGAACTTCAGGGACAACGGGAACGGAGATGTAATCGACCGCGCCCGAACGATAGCCCTGGATCTTGTCGGAGTCAGTGAGGTGAACGCCGGAGATGAAGATGATCGCGGTCTTCTGGAAGCGCGGATGCTGGCGGATGACATCGGCGAGTTCAAAGCCGTCGAGCTCAGGCATGCTCACGTCCATCAGCACAACGCCTATGTCGGTCTTCAGGAGGACATTCAGCGCTTCGCTGGCCGTGTTGGCCTTGATGAGGTTTTCGCCCAGTTCGGCGAGGATCACCTCGTAACTCAACAGCTTTGCGGGCTGGTCGTCCACCATCAGGATGTTGACTTTATCGTCCGCTCTCATTCCCGTCCCCTTCGGTTCTCCTCGTGCATCTCTTCTATAGGCGCATGCTCCGACCTGATTCAAACTGCCGGGCGTCACTTTTTCCCTTCCGGGCCCGCGGCCCTCAATTCCACGGGTCCGGATGATCCATTTTAGCGGTGCAGCCACATCCTCAAGGCGGAGAGGAGCTGTTCCGTATTGACCGGCTTGGCGAGATATTCGCTCGCGCCTGCTTCCAGGCATTTCTCGCGGTCCCCCTTCATGGCCTTGGCGGTGAGTGCGATGATAGGCAGCCGCCGCAATGCCGGGTTCTGGCGGATGATCTGCATCGTCTCGTAGCCGTCCATCTCCGGCATCATGATGTCCATCAGCACGATGGCCAGGTCGGGCGTGGTTTCGATGATCTGAATCGCCTCGCGGCCATTGCCGGCGGAGAGAACGTGCATCCCGCGGCGTTCCAGTACGCTCGAGAGGGCAAAGATGTTGCGGACGTCATCATCGACGACCAGCACTTTGCGCCCGGACAGAGCATCGTCCGACTTGTGCAGGCGGTCGAGCATGTCCTGCTTCGGCTTGGGAAGATCCGCCACCACCCGGTGCAGGAAGAGCGCGGTCTCGTCGAGCAGGCGCTCCGGCGATTCCACATCTTTGACCACCACGCTGCGAGCCAGCGTGTGCAGCTGCGAATCCTCTTCGGCGGTCAGGTCGCGGCCCGTGAACACCACCACCGGCAAATCTTTCAGGCCGGCAGAATCGCGCATCTTCTCAAGCACTTCGAAGCCGGTCATGTCCGGCAAGCGAAGATCGAGAACCGCGCAGTCGTAGTTGCCTGAGGCAAGGCGGTCGAGTGCCGACTGGCCGGTGTCGGCCACGTCGATGTCGATGTCCTTGTGCCCCAGAAGCTCGCGGATGCTGAGTTGCTCGGCCGGATTATCTTCAACCACCAGCAGGCGCTTGCGGCGCGGCTGCGAGTAGTCCCAGATGCGCGTGAGCGCCGAGTCCAGCTCCTCGGTGCTTGTGGGCTTCGTGACAAAGGAGAATGCGCCGCGCGAGAGCCCGTGGTGACGATCTTCATCAAGAGTGAGCATCTGCACCGGGATGTGCCGGGTGCGCGCATCCTGCTTGAGATGGTTGAGAATGGTCCATCCCAGCATGTCAGGCAGAAATACGTCGAGCGAGATCGCCGTCGGACTGAACTCGCGGGCCAGCGACAACGCCTCGGCACCCGTCATCGCGCAAAGGACTTTGAAGCCTTTGTCTCGCGAGAGATCGCAGAGAACGCGGGCGTAATGCGGATCGTCTTCGACGATGAGCAGCACGGCCTCGCCCTCCTCAATGTTGTGGCGGTCGTCCTCAATGCGCGCCTCAGTCTCAACCGCGGCCACATTGGTAAGGAAGACGGGAACCTGCTGCTGTACAGGCAGGCCGGGCCTTTCCTGCGCCTTGATGATGGCAGGAGCGGCGGGACCGACGTAGGTCTGCGGCAGGTACAAGGTGAACGTGCTGCCCGCACCGGGCGTGGACTTCAGCTGAATTTCGCCGCCCAGCAGGCTGGCGAGTTCGCGGCTGATGGCCAACCCCAGGCCGGTTCCGCCGTACTTGCGCGAGGTGCCGGCGTCTGCCTGCTGGAAGGCCTCGAAGATGATGCGCTGCTTCTCCGGCGGAATACCGATGCCGGTATCCGACACCTCGAAGGCGATCACCGATCCGGCCCCCGAGAGGAGCGGATGATCCTGGCTCCAGCCGCCGGTCACGGGCGATATCTTCAACTTCACGCTGCCTTGCTCGGTGAACTTGAAGGCGTTCGAAAGCAGATTCTTGAGAACCTGCTGCAAACGCTTGGAGTCGGTGACGAGACTGCGGCCCAGGCCGGCATCGGCGGAGATCTCGAACGACAACCGCCGGTTTTCCGCCTCGTGACGGAAGGGACGCGCCACAGTTTCGAGAAGGGAACCGAAGAAGATCTCTTCAGCCTCGACGGACACCGTGCCGGACTCGATCTTCGACAGGTCGAGAATGTCGGAGATCAGGTTCAGCAGGTCGGTGCCTGCCGCGTGGATGGTACGCGCAAATTCCACCTGCTTCGGCGTTAGCGAGCCATCCGGGTTTTCTGCGAGCTGCTGTCCGAGCACCAGGATGGAGTTGAGCGGCGTGCGCAGCTCGTGCGACATGTTGGCGAGGAACTCGGATTTGTACTTCGAAGTGAGAGCCAGCTCGCGGGCCTTTTCTTCCAGAGCGCGGCGCGCCTGCTCGATTTCCTGATTCTTGCGTTCCACTTCGTAGTTCTGTTCCGCGAGCTGCTGGGCCTTCTGCGCCAGCTGCTCGTTGGTCTGCTGCAGTTCCTTTTGCTGCGTCTGCAGTTCGGTTGCAAGCTGCTGCGACTGCTTCAGCAGGCCTTCCGTCTGCATCGTGGCTTCTATCGAGTTGAGCACGATGCCGATGGATGCAGTGAGCTGCTCAAGGAAGGCCAAATGCGAAGGCGTAAACGCGCTCAGCGATGCAAGCTCGATGACGGCCTTCACGCGATCTTCGAACAGAACCGGCAGCACGATAACGTTCTTGGGCGGGGCCTTGAAGAGACCGCTGCGGATCGGCGCGGTCTTCTTGGGCAACTCGGTGATCAGCATGCGGCGGCGTTCCGCGGCACACTGGCCAACAAGACCTTCGCCGACGCGAATTTCCTGCAGGTGCCCTTCGGGTATGTCGGCAAAGGTGGAAAGTAGCACCAGCCGGCCGTCCGGCGCGACCGTGTCGCTTTCCATCTGATAGATCACGCCCTGCTGCGCGCTGACCAGCGGAGCCAGCTCCGACAGCAGCATGCGTCCCACGACGCCCAGGTCACGCTGACCCTGCAACATGTTGGTAAAGCGGGCCAGGTTGGTCTTGAGCCAGTCCTGTTCGGTGTTGCGGTCCGTGGTGAGTCGAAGGTTGTCAATCATCGTGTTGATGTTGTCCTTCAGCTCGGCCACTTCGCCCCGGGCTTCCACCTGGATGGACCGGGTGAGGTCGCCCTTCGTCACGGCGGTTGCCACCTCGGCAATGGCGCGGACTTGGTTCGTCAGGTTGTCAGCCAGCAGGTTCACATTGCCGACAAGATCTTTCCAGGTGCCGGCAGCGCCGGGCACATTCGCCTGACCGCTCAGACGGCCTTCCACGCCGACTTCGCGAGCCACGGTGGTCACCTGATCGGCGAACGTTGCCAGCGTGTCGGTCATGCCGTTGATAGTTTCAGCCAGCGCGGCCACTTCCCCCTTGGCGTTCACCGTCAGCTTTTGAGTGAGCACCCCATTGGCCACGGCGGTGACGACCTTCACGATGCCGCGGACCTGTTCGGTAAGGTTCGCGGCCATAACGTTGACGTTGTCTGTTAGATCTTTCCAGGTGCCGGCCACGCCGGGCACGTTGGCCTGGCCGCCAAGCTTGCCGTCCGTACCCACTTCACGGGCCACGCGTGTCACTTCAGCAGCGAAGGCGTTGAGCTGGTCCACCATGGTGTTGATGGTGTCCTTGAGCTCAAGAATTTCGCCCTTCACGTCCACTGTGATCTTGCGGGACAAATCGCCGCGAGCCACGGCCGTAGTTACCTCGGCGATGTTTCTGACCTGCGCCGTGAGGTTGCCGGCCATGGCGTTCACTGAGTCGGTGAGATCCTTCCAGGTGCCGGCCACGCCGGGCACATTGGCCTGACCGCCGAGACGTCCTTCCGAACCCACTTCACGAGCCACGCGTGTCACTTCGGCAGCGAACGAGCGAAGCTGCTCGACCATCGTATTCATGGTCTCTTTGAGCTGCAGGATTTCACCGCGTACGTCCACGGTGATCTTGCGGCTCAAGTCGCCGTTAGCGATTGCCGTTGCCACTTCGGCGATGTTTCTCACCTGCGCTGTAAGGTTGCCGGCCATGAAGTTGACCGAGTCGGTCAAATCCTTCCAGGTGCCTGCGACACCGGGGACCACCGCCTGACCGCCGAGTTTGCCGTCTGTGCCCACTTCGCGGGCCACGCGGGTCACTTCGCCGGCGAAGGCGTTGAGCTGGTCCACCATGGTGTTGATGGTGTTTTTCAGCTCGAGAATCTCGCCCTTCACGTCGACGGTGATTTTGCGGCTCAAGTCGCCTCGAGCCACAGCCGTTGTGACTTCGGCGATGTTTCGCACCTGGCCGGTAAGGTTGCCGGCCATGAAGTTCACGTTGTCGGTGAGATCCTTCCAAGTGCCCGCCACACCGGGCACGTTGGCCTGACCGCCGAGCTTGCCTTCAGTGCCGACTTCGCGGGCCACGCGCGTCACTTCCCCCGCGAACCTGTTGAGCTGGTCGACCATGGTGTTGATCGTCTCTTTCAGCAACAGGATTTCGCCCGACACGTTGACTGTAATCTTCTTCGACAAGTCACCGTTGGCAATGGCGGTTGCCACTTCAGCGATGTTACGGACCTGGCCGGTGAGGTTCGAGGCCATGGAGTTGACCGAGTCGGTGAGATCCTTCCAGGTGCCGGCCACACCGGGCACGTTGGCCTGACCGCCGAGTTTGCCGTCCGTACCCACTTCGCGGGCCACGCGGGTCACTTCGCCTGCGAACGCGTTGAGCTGGTCCACCATGGTGTTCAAGGTGTCTTTCAGCTCGAGAATTTCGCCCTTCACATCGACGGTGATCTTACGCGATAAGTCGCCGCGGGCCACGGCCGTTGCGACCTCGGCAATGTTGCGAACCTGCCCCGTAAGGTTCGACGCCATGAAGTTCACGTTGTCCGTCAAATCTTTCCAAGTACCGGCCACACCGGGCACCTGCGCCTGGCCGCCGAGTTTGCCGTCTGTACCCACTTCGCGGGCCACGCGGGTGACTTCGCCGGCGAATGCGTTGAGCTGGTCCACCATAGTGTTGATGGTGTTCTTGAGCTCGAGGATTTCGCCCTTCACGTCGACCGTGATCTTACGCGATAAGTCGCCGCGGGCCACGGCCGTCGTGACTTCAGCGATGTTTCGAACCTGGGCCGTGAGGTTGCCGGCCATCGAGTTGACTGAGTCGGTGAGATCCTTCCACGTACCGGCTACGCCGGGCACGTTGGCCTGACCGCCGAGACGCCCTTCCGAGCCCACTTCGCGGGCCACCCGCGTCACTTCGCCGGCGAACCGAT
>NZ_DASXYM010000135.1:0-7761 GCF_036502485.1 Occallatibacter sp.
CCTACTTTCACAAATCCGCGCCCCATCTGCTTGAGCACGAAGTTGTCTCCGAAGGGAACCACGGCGTCGAGTTCGCCATAGTGCCACGAGCCCTTGAGGAACTGGAAGACGACAACGCGCATGCCGTTGCCCACCGCCCGCAAGGCAGTGCCGAGCGCGGCGGTAGTCTTGCCTTTGCCGGGGCCGGTGTTGATGAGGATCAGACCTTTTCGGGAGTCGGTCATAGAGGACAGATTACAGGGCGGCGGCTAATGACCCGTGTGGTAGGGATGCCCGCTCAGAATTGTGGACGCGCGATAGATCTGTTCGGCCATCACCACGCGGGCCAGACCGTGTGCCAGGGTGAACGGGCCAAGCGAGAGCAGAAGACGAGCGTCTTTGCGGGTAGCATCGCTCCATCCGCTCGCCGGGCCAATGGCAAACACGATCAGCTGCGCGCCCTCGTCGCGGCGGACGCCGAGCCACGCGGCAAAGGCTTCCGACGTCATCTGTCGTCCGCGGCTGTCGAGCAGCGCGACTGCTGGCTGTGTGCGTCCCTGCTGCTTGCTGAGCCAGTCGAGCAATGCCTGCTCGCTGCGGAAGGCCACGCTTTCACAGCGCGCGAAGGAGGAAGTGCGCTGGAGATAGGTCTGCGCCAGCCTTTCGAACTCGTCCCCAGACGAGGCCCGCGGGCCAATGTAAGCAAGCGTGATCTGCACTCCCTGAGGATAGCGGGAGCCGCCACAATCGACCTTTAAAATTCAGGCACTCAGAGCCATCTTCTGCCTCCGATCCCGCATCGAACGGACCGCAAGATTATGAAAAGGCGTCAAGCCTTCAGATTCAAGACGTAAATACTCCATCCTGCCAATTCCAGAATGGCGGCGACACGCTACCTGAGTGGGCGGGCGATGCTCTGCCTCTGAATTTCCCTTTGAACGGGCGGGATCGCCGGAATCAATGCTGTTGCAGCTGGCCAATCCAAAAGTTGCTTCCCTGGATCTTCGCCTCAGTGCGGATCGGGGCACACGAACCCGAGTCGCCGAGAACACGATACGGAACCGCGGCCTTCCCCAGGCGGCGTTCTCACTTTTTGGAGGAGTTTCATGCTCATTTCCCGGTTGCACCACACGGTTCTGGCGCTCAGTCTGATCTCCGCGGCGGGTTTTGCAGCGATCAGCATCACGCCTGCCGTCCATGCCCAATCCCAGATCTCCGGCGACGTCGCCGGCACCGTCACCGACCCATCGGGGGCGGTCGTTCCCAATGCTCAGATCACCGTGACCAACGCCCAGACCGGGCTTTCGAAGACGACAACGTCGAGCGCCGCCGGCGCATACCGCATTGCCCTTCTGCCCGCCGGCACATATAAGGTGACCGCCACCGCAACCGGATTCCAGACCTCATCGTTCAACGTGACGATTTCAACCGCCAGCGTGGCCACCGGCGATGTCAAGCTGACCGTTGGCCAGGGAACCCAGACGATCGAGGTGACCGAAGAAGCGCCCCTCCTGCAAACGGAAAACTCGCAGCTCTCCACCAACTTCACCGAACAGCAGATTCAGACCATTCCCAACCCCGGCAACGACATCACCTATTACGCGCAAACCTCGCCGGGGGTGGTGATGAACACGGGCGGCGGCTACGGTAACTTCTCAGTATTCGGCCTGCCCGGAACGTCAAACAACTTCACGCTCAACGGCGCGCAAGTCAATGATCCTTTCCTCAATCTGAATAACTCCGGCCCCTCCAACCTGCTGCTGGGCCAGAACGACGTTGCGGAAGTGGCGGTGGTGGCCAACGCCTATGACGCGGCGTTTGGCAGCTTCGGCGGCGTGCAGTTGAATGAGACCACCCGCACCGGGACCAACAAGCTACATGGGAATGCAACCTGGTGGTACAACGGCGCGCTGTTCAACGCCAATAACTGGTTCGCCAATCAGGCAGGCACGCCCAAGCCCAACACCGTGAACAACCAGTGGGCTGCCGGCATTGGCGGTCCGCTTATCAAGGACAAAACTTTCTGGTTCGCTGATTGGGAAGCAATCCGCTTCGTGACCTCGAGCCCCAGCCGCGTCTCCATTCCCAGCCCTGCTTATCAGACCGCTACGCTCGATACGCTCGCCCAGGGAGGCGCATACGGCGACCCCGGTTCAGCCGCTCAGATTCCCTACTACAACTATATGTTCGGGCTCTATAACAATGCCGCGCAGGGTTACACGCTGCAGCCAGATCCTGATAATGCAGACGCGGTGTTCTTTGAGTCCACACCCAAGACCAGCCTGCGCGAGGGCCTGATTGCCGCCCGCATTGACCAGAACGTCTCCCAGAACGACCACGTCTTTGTGCACGCGGAATATGACGTGGGCCGCCAGCCGACCTACACCGACCCGCTTTATAGCGCCTGGAACGCCACCAGCTATCAGCCGGCCTGGACGGGACAGATGGCCTGGTTCCATACGTTCTCTCCGAACGTAACCAATCAGTTCCTCATGACAGGCGCCCACTATGAGGCGATCTTCCAGTTATCCAACTACCAGGCCGCGCAGGCTCTGCTGCCCTTCTCGCTCGTCTGGGCAGATGAAAACTTTGCATCCCTCAACTATCTGAACTACGACTTTCCGCAGGGCCGCAATGCTACGCAATATCAGTTTGCCGATGACTTCAGCGTGACCAAAGGCCGGCACACCATCAAGGCCGGACTTATCTTCAAGCGCGATGACATCAGCAACTTCGACCTCGGCATCTACAACAACCCGCTGGTTGAAGGTTTTGGACAGCTTGGCGGAGATTGTCTCTACTACGATGCCGCTACCGCCAGCTGGGTGGGGGATCCGAATAACACACTCGACTATTACTGCCTGACCAGCGGCTACTTCTACATCAACCGCCAGATCTTCCCCAAAGGCCAGAACCTGTCGGCGGTGGGCGGTTCGGCGTCGGGCGTGGCCCCGCACGTACCCATCGCGTTCTATAACCTTGGGCCGTATGTCGAAGATGTCTTCAAGCCCACCCCCAGGTTGACCCTCACGGCAGGCGTGCGATTCGAGCACAACTCTAACCCCGTGTGCCAGAGCAACTGCTTCTCGCGCCTAAATACGGGGTTCTGGGACATAGCCGGCAACGACTCAGTCGACACACCCTATAACTCCATTCTGGGCACGGGTTATCACCAGGCATTCAACCGCCTGCAGTCGTACATCCCCGAGCCGCGCATCGGCGTGAACTATGCAATCAACGACAAGACCGTAATCCGCGCTGGATTTGGCATGTTCGCTGACGTATTCCCGGCCCAGGTGACGGACTACCTGGCCCGCAATGCCCCGCTGAATCCACGCTTCCAGGCCACCGGCGCCTCCGGCGGTAACCTGATCTACTTCGCTCCCACCGTGCCGGGCAACGGCTTCGAACTCAACCAGACATCGAACGCAACCTTCTTTGGACCGAACGGCTACGCTGCCGGCGGAAGTTATGCCAGCATGTCCACAGCGTCAGCCGGCGGCTTTAGCAGGCCTAACATCTACACCTCCGAAACCAGCATCAAGTATCCGAGCTATGAAGAATGGAGCCTGCAGATCCAGCGTCAGATCGGACGCAGCGGCGCCTTCCAGGTTGGATATGTCGGGAACCACCAGTATCACGAGCCCGTGGTGAACACCAGCGCGAATGCTTACAGCCTGGGCGCCCCCGTCGGCTTTGGGCTGCCCGCCTCTCGTCCCGCCGCCAGCTTCGGCGAGGTCGTCAACATTCAAAGCAATGCCAGCGGCAACTTCAACGGGCTGATTGCCAGTTACCAGCACCGCGCCAAGTGGATGTCCGCACAAATCAACTGGTCGTGGGGCCACGCGCTCGACATGATCTCGAACGGCGGGTTCCTGGGATTTACGGGAAGCTCACTTACCGGCCAGATCGACCCGCGCAACATCCGTTATAACTACGGCAACGCGGACTACGATACCCGCCACAACATCAACGGCAATTACCTGATCAACGTACCCAACGCGCACTCCATCAAGCTGCTTACCAACGACTGGACCGTGGCCGGAACGGTCTTCTTCCGCACCGGCTTCCCGTTCACGGTTACAGATGGAGTTACGTCCGCGAACTCCATGGGCAACTACTACGCCGCCATTCCCGCGGCATACGCAGTCTCAAGCAAATCCATTCCCCACCACTGCGGCAAGGAAGGTGTGACGAGCGACGGCGGGTGCTTCAAGGACTTTGCCGGTGGCCCGCAAACACCTTACTTCGCTTATGCCGGCACGTTCCACGATCAGGAGCGCAACCAGTTCACCGGCCCCAATTTCTTCGACACGGATATCTCCCTGCTGAAGGGCATCAAGATGCCGTGGGAGGGCGGGCTGCTGCAGATTGGGGTGCAGGCGTTCAACGTGCTGAATCATCCCAATTTCGCCAACCCGGGCTTCGACATTGCCGATAGCACTGCCGGGTTCGGCCACATCACCGCAACCGTGGGGCCGCCGACTAGCATCTACGGCTCAGGCCTGGGAGGCGATGCCTCCGTCCGCATCCTGCAGTTCAAGGCCAACCTCAGGTTCTAAGCGGATCGATCCGGAGTGATCAACGTCTGCCCCAATACGAAAGGGCGCCCCGCGAGAGCGCCCCTTCTTTTCTCGGTGTGTGCGACTTAGCGTGTGCGGCGCGGTTTGGCTGCGGATTTTTTGACCGGCGCCTTCTTGACAGCGGCCTTTCTGGCGGGGCTCTTCTTCACCGCAGGCTTGCTGGCCGGGGATTTCGCCGGAGCCTTTTTCGCGGCAGATTTCGCAGCCGGCTTCTTCTTTGCCGGATTCTTAGCTGCGCGGCTGGCCGACCTGGCAGGAGATTTGGCTGACTTAGCCACGGATTTTCCTGCGGATTTGGCCTTCGAGCTTGCGGCAGGCTTGCTGCGGGCTTCCCGCGTCTTGTCAGCCAGGGCGTGCTTCAGCTCCGTTTCAAACTCGGCGGGCGAGAGCGGCCGCGCGGACTTGCGCAGCCGCTCGATGTCGTAAAACGCGCGGCGCTCGGCTAGAAAAACGTGCGCCACGAAGTCGACATAATCCAGCAGGATCCACTCGGCATTGCGGCGCCCCTCAACCGAATTGGGCATCACGCCGTGGTCTTTCTTGAGGCGCATCTCGATCTCGTCCGCAATAGCGACGGCCTGGCGATCATTGGTGGCGGAAGTAACAAGGAAGAAGTCGGAGAGGCCGGAGTCGGCCGGGTCCAGTTCGAGGATGCGCGTATCTTCGCCCTTTTTGTCTTCGCAGGCGGCAGCGGCAGCCTGAACAAGAATGCGCGTTTGCTGGTGGCTATGGTGTGTGACCATTCGGGTCTTTCGTTCTCCAGTGTTACATCCTAGTCTCTTGGCGAAGGGTGGGCAAGAAACACAGGAGCAGGGATCAAAGATCAGGGATCAGAGATAGAGACCGTGTTCGCGCACATAGCCGGCGACTGCTCCGGGAATGAGCGGGTGTGCGGCATCAGCTATGTTGCCGCTTCTGATCTGCGCGCGCACCTCTGTAGCGCTGACCTCGACGTTCAGCCCGGGCAGAATGTAAAGGGAAGCGGTGCGGCCCTGCGGGTTGCGCAGAGCACAAGTGACGAGTGCAATGTCCGGGTTGGCGGACTGGAGACAAAATTGTGGGATTTCGAGCGCGAGCCCGGCGGGGACGTGGGCCGCCAGGTCCTGGATGTCTTCCCCCGGGCGCGAGGCGATGACCAGTGTGGCCTCAAACGGGATCTCGGCTGCTCCATACCAACGCCGCAGGCTGACGAACGAATCCGCGCCCATCAGGCAGAAGAGGTTCACGCCGGGCATATCGGCCTTCAGCTTCTGCAGCGTGTGCAGCGTGTAATTGGGCGTCCCGGCGGGGTTTGGCGCGTCCAGCAGCGACACTCCAAACGCGGGCTCGCCTGCGATGGCGAGCTCGGTCATGGCCAACCGATGGTGAAAATCCGCAGTCGATCCCTGCGGCTTCAGAGGCTGGGCTCCGACGGGAGCGAAGAGAACGCGATCAAGACCGAGCGCCTCGCGAGCAGCTCGCGCCACCGCCAGATGCCCGTTGTGCGGCGGGTCAAAGCTTCCCCCAAAAAATGCCACGCGCACCGCTCTGGATGTCGGCTCGCGCTCGCCGGCACTGGATTCCTGCACCATGAATTCCATGGTACCGGGCGGTGCCGCGGCCGCTGTTACATGCTCGGCTCTTCCGCCGGGTCGTCGTCCCAGTGCGCCGGTTTGAGATCGGGATGACGGGCAAACAGAGGCTCGAGAAGGTCCAGCACAATGGGCTGGATAATGCGGTCGGCTGCCTGGCTATAGGCCGCGGCTTCCTGCTGGGGCACAGATCGAGAGACCAGCTCGCAGGAGTCCTCGATGCGATTGAACGCGTCAAGCATCAGGTCGCTTATCTGCCGGGCTACGTCTTTGTCAGAGATCATAAGGCGCTGCAGTCATGGCACGTTGGAGTCGATTCGGGACGGGCCGCGGAGCCAGTCCCGTCTGCCAGCCAATGCGCAGCGGCGCAGCATCGCCCACGCCGTTTGGATGCATCTGTGACAAAGAGCGATGGCCGGCGCCGGATTACGCCAGGTGCAGCCCCGGCGCAGCAGCGGTTACACACGTCACATGCATTGAAAATGTCGCACTGGTAAACTTGAAGCTGCAATCATGTTCAGAAAAAGTTACGCGCGTTGGATGTACAAGTGGGAAACGCGGCTGACAACGCGCGATGAGAATCGCGTGGTGCGGCCGCTGGAGTGGGGTCTCGAGTGGATTGAGCCGTTCCTTTCGGCGCACCACCTGGGGACCGCCGAACTGCGGCAGGCTGCCACCGGTGATGATGCCGTGGCGGAAGATGCGATTGCGCGCATCAACCAGATGCTCATCAGTCACAGCAATGAGTTCTTCGGCTACGAGAAGCCTGCCGACTTCCGCCTGGAAGATCGCTTTCCGCAATTGTTTCCCACCAATGTGCGGCCTGAGACGCTGGCCCAGGATGCAGACTTAAGGCGCCGCGCCGAGAGCGGCGAAATACCGCGGGCGCAATTTTTGCGTTTCACGTCGCCGGAGCGGACGCCGTATCCGGAAAACGACCTGGTGAATGCGCGCTGGTTCCCTGCTCCCGCGCATAAGGATCCAGCGCGGCCCAGGCAGGCAATCATCGTGTTGCCGCAGTGGAACGCCGACGCCTTCAGCCACAACGCGCTATGCCACGTCTTCAACCGCATGGGGATTTCGGCCCTGCGACTATCCAAGCCCTACCACGACATCCGCCGCCCCACGGAATTGGAGCGGTCAGACTACGCCGTGAGCGCGAACATCGGGCGGACTCTGTCAGCCTGTCGCCAGGCCGTGGTGGACATTCGCTGCTGCCTCGACTGGCTTGAAGATCAGGGCTACGAGCACTTCGGCGTTCTGGGCACCAGCCTGGGTTCCTGCTACACGTTCCTGGCCAGCGCCCACGATCCGCGCATTCGCGTGAATGCATTCAACCACGCATCCACGGCGTTCGGCGATGTGGTGTGGGCGGGGCAGAGCACGCGGCACATTCGTGCGGGTTTAGAGCAGGCAGGATTGACGCAGGAGCGTCTCCGCAACCTGTGGGCGGCCGTCAGCCCCATTCATTACTACGACAAGTTTGCCGGACAGGCCGCGGGCGGACCGCAAAAGAAAGTGCTGCTGGTCTACGCAGATTACGATCTGACCTTTCCGCGCGAGTACTCCGTGCAGGTGGTGGATGCGTTCAAGCGGCACGGCGTGAACTTTGAGGCCCGCGTCCTGCC
>NZ_DASXYM010000136.1:0-21044 GCF_036502485.1 Occallatibacter sp.
GGGCAAGCCTCACGTGGTGGGCGATCCCGACTGCTGGTTCTACGCGGGCAAGAACTCGACGTGCGGCACCAAGGCTCCCGGAGGAAGCGATGCTTACGCGGTCACGGCCGTGGGCGTAGTGGGCAACGTGCGCCGGAACCCTTTGCGCGGACCGCGCATTGACGTGTTCGATGCGGCGCTTCTTCGCGACTTTCCAATGAAGGAAGGAATCAATATCCAAGCCCGGTGGGAGGTCTTCAACGTGACCAACACCCCGGAGTTTGGGCAACCGAACGGAAACATTACCAGCGGCGGCGTAGCCAGTATCACTTCGCTGTCCGGCGATCCGCGCGTGATGCAGTTCGCGTTGCGGTTCAGTTTCTAACCAGCGCCACAGCCGGAGGCCGGCCCACGAGGCCGGCCTTCCCGCATCTCGCCACAGCTCCTATGCGAAGACCTCTCTGTTTTTTTGGATTGCTGTTTCTCGTATCCATTCGATTGCCACTGGCGCAGTCTTACCCGCACCCTGATGTTGTTCTGCAGGGTGACGTTCATCCGAACCAGAACCACACGTATATCGAGGCTCCCTTCACGGTTCCGGCAGGAACGCATCGCATCAGCGTTGCGTTTGAGAATCTCGGGCGCGATCAGCACACCGTCCTAGACCTGGGGATTGCCGATCCCTTTCGTTTTCGCGGAGCCAGCGGCGGCAACAAGAATCACTTCACGTTGAGCGAATCTGACGCGACGCCTTCCTATCTGCCGGGAGCCATCCCAGCGGGACAATGGAAGCTGCTTATCGCGGTGCCGAACATCCGGCCTGCCGTTACGTCTCGCTGGCGTGCCGAGGTCTGGTTCAATCGGGCGCTCGACGACTCTTCGTTTGCCGATAAGCCGTTGCGCGCGCAGCCGGGCTGGTATCGCGGCGACCTGCATATGCACACGGCACATTCCGACGGCAGTTGCCAAAGCCAGTCCGGCAATAGCGTGCCGTGTCCGCTGTTTCTCACGGCGGAGGCGGCGTCGCGGCGCGGGCTCGACTTTATCGCCATCACGGACCACAACACGACCTCGCATTACGACGGCGAGCGCGAACTGCAGGGTTACTTCGACAAGCTCCTCCTCGTTCCTGGCCGCGAGATGACCACTTTCTACGGTCATGCCAATGCGTTCGGAACAACCCGGTTCATTGACTACCGGGTCGCGACAGGCTTTCCCGGCGATATGGACGCGCTGTTTCGCGGAGCGCGCAAGGCTGGGGCGATCGTGTCCATCAATCATCCTGAGTCGCCCACGGGCGAAGTGTGCATGGGCTGTGGCTGGACCCCGCCAAACCCGGTTGATATGAGCCTCGTCACCTCCGTAGAAGTCGTCAATGGCGGCGGCGTACCGGCCACTCGCTTCTGGGACGCGCAGTTAAAGGACGGCCACAGGCTCACGGCCATCGGCGGCAGCGATAATCACCATTCAGACTGGCCTCTCGGTAAGCCGGGCTCCATCGGATTTCCAACTACGGTGGTTTATGCGAGCAGCCTGTCGGTGAGCGGTATCCTGGACGGCATCCGCTCCGGGCGGGTGTTCATTGATGTCACCGGCTCGCGCGATCGGATGCTCGATATAACGGCGAGCGCCGGATCTAAGTCCGCCGAAATGGGAGGAGATCTGGAGCTGAGTCGTAGCGACACTGTGACGCTGAAGGTCCGCGTGGCGGCCTGCGCAGGAGCTCAAGTGCATTTCTTTCTCGATGGTGCACCAAGCCCTTCTCTTGCGCCGGAAGCGGTAACGGCTGCGGATCAGGTGATCACCGCAAACTGGCAGAGTGACGGTGGCCGCCACTGGATTCGTGTTGAAGTGGACGACGCCACCGGCAAACCCCTTCTGCTGGGCAATCCCATCTATTTTGGATTTGAGAGCTCGACGGCTCACGAATGAGAGGACTCCATGCGCCGAATTGTTGTGCTGGCTTTGTTGGTCTGTTACGCAATCACGGTTGTTTCGCAAGCGAACGGAGACGCCCAGTCCAGTCAGGGCCACGCTGCGCCCGGCAGCCGCTCGGTGATGGATGCGCACAACTGCTATCCCTACTATGAATGGTGGTACGACCGCATTGACCGGGCGCTCACCGCGGGAACTCCAGTGGCCATCGAGCAGGACCTGTTCTGGCATACGGATGCAAGGACCGGCAAGTCATGGTCGATTGTGGCGCACGGCGCACCCATCAGCGGGCGTGAGCCCACCATGGAGCATTACTTCTTCGACCGCGTGCGGCCGGTGGTTGAGCAGGCTTTAAAGGACGGGAACCGGGGAGACTGGCCGCTAATCACTCTCAACCTGGACTTCAAGACCGAAGAGACGGCACATCTCGAGGCAGTGTGGCAGTTGCTCGCTAAGTATCAGGAATGGCTGACGACCGCGCCTAAGACCGTGGACAAGGCGGTGCAGCCGCTGAAGGTCGGCCCCATCCTAGTCCTTACGGGAGAGTCGGACGCGCAGCAGACCGTCTTTTTCGATCACGTTCCGGCAGGCGGGAATCTGCTGGTGTTCGGAGCGGCGCACACCAACACTCGTGATCCCATGGCCGCTCCCGAAGTGCTTGAGCCTGCCCTCGCCGACAATTACCGGCGCTGGTGGAACAATCCGTGGGGTGTGGTAGAAAAGGGCGGCCAACAGCAAGCTGGAGCCTGGACCGAAGCCGACGAACAGCGGTTACGTGCGCTGGTTCGCCACGCCCACAATCACGGACTGTGGATACGCTTCTACACTCTGGATGGCGCCACAGATAAAGAAGAGAGCTGCAACGGCTGGTTTCGCAGCTATAACTTCGGCTCATTGCAGGCCGCCCAGGCGCGGTGGACCGCCGCACAACAGGCCGGCGTGGATTATATTGCGAGTGATCAGTACGAAGAACTGCGAGCGCTGTTGCGCAAAGGACAGACGGCAAGCCTCGCCGCAAATGCGAGATGTCAGCAGATACCCCTAGTTACTAACAGGTAATTACCTAAGTTCCTTCCTTTCCAATTGCATAGTTATCGAGTTCGCATTTACTGTTAGACGGATTCCCCATGAAACCCGGGCCTGCCGAATGTAGGTAAGGTTCTTTACTGGGTTCGGGATTGCTGTGCCCAATTTGAGAGGGATCGGGCCGCCCTGGTGCCTCTCGTGCACTTGCCGAACGGTAATCCTCGACGACTGCCTTTTCAAGCCGTCTCGAATAGGTGCGCCCCATAGCCGTTCCGTTACTTCACCTTTAAGTAATTTTGTGAGATCCCCTATGCGTTTGCGTTGCCTGAATCTCTTCTCATGTTCTGTGTCTGACCGGCTTCTCCATCACATGAATGTCTGTCGTGACATAAGCAGTCGCCGGGGCCTGCGCGTGCTGGTTGCGCTGGCGTTGCTCTTGCCTCTGGCCGCGGTCGCGCAGCAGACCGGGACGGTCATCCAGGTGGCAAATGGAGATGTCGCGGGCTTGATTTCCGCCATCCAGTCGCTGAATCAGAACAGTGGCGGAACCATCATGCTGGCGCCCGGCGGGCAATATATCGTCTCCCAGCCAAGCGACTGGTGGTACGGCCCGAACGCATTTCCGGCAATCACGTCGAACATTCTCATTGTGGGCAGCGGTGCCACCATCACGCGCGCGACAACTGCACCCAGATTCCGGTTCTTCTACGTGGCCGGAGGCTGGGAAACGAGCATGCCGCAGGGCACGCTGACGCTGACAGACCTCACGCTGACTAACGGTCGCGCCCAGGGTGGAAATGGCGGTTCCGGTGCTGGTTCCGGCGGCGGCGGTGCTGGACTCGGCGGCGCCATCTATAACCAGGGGCAACTGAACCTGGCGCGCATTCACTTTGTGGCAAACACCGCGCAGGGCGGCAATGGAGGCTGCTGCGGGCCCGGAGTGGGTTCCGGCGGCGGCGGCGGACTGGGCGGCGACGGCGGCAGCATCGACACGTGGGCCTACGGCGCAGGCGGTGGCGGTTTCAAGGGCAACGGCCAGAACAGCACTGCGGTAGGCTCGATCAGCCCCAGCTTTGGCGGCAGTTTTCTGGGCAATGAAGGCGGAGCCGGTGGCTCGGTGTGCAGCGGCGGAGCCAGCGTCTTTGGCGGCAATGGTGGCGCTTCAGGAGCAGCGACGAACGGCGGCGGTGGTGGCGGTGGATTTGAAGTGGGCCAGAACGGCGGGGCCGATCAAACGAGCTACAGCGGCTACGGAGCCGGCGCGATTGGCGGCGGCCGAGGCGGCAATGGGGTCGGCTACTGGAACAATTCCTGCAGCGGCGGCGGCGGGGCCTTCGGCGGCGGCGGTGGTGGCGCAGGCATGGGCGGCGGCGGTGGCGGCGGCGTGGGCGGCGGCGGTGGTGGCGGCGGCGCCAACAATGCCGAGGGCGGCGGCGGCGGTTTCGGTGGCGGCGGCGGCGGCAATGCCGGTCAGGGTGGATTCGCGGCCGGTGGCGGTAATGGCGGGCAAGGTGGCTTTGGCGCCGGCAGCAGCGCGGATGCGTCTGGTGGCGGCGGTGCGGGTATGGGCGGCGCCATCTTCAATCACTGGGGCCAGGTGCTCATCGGCAATGTGACGTTCAGCCAGAACAAGGCAGCAGGCGGCAATGGCGCTCAGGGGCTGGGTGGCGGCGTCTTCAACCTCAACGGAACGGTCGAGCTCTGGAAGCCGGGCTCCAGCCCCTTCGGCACGGCCAGCAGTGCAGCCGATATCTATAGCCTGTCCGATAACGGCGGCAACTATGAATCCGGGCAGACGCCCAGGGCCGGCCTGTCTTTCGTCGACGCGGCATCGAGCAGCTACAACCTCGTCAATACGCAAAACAGCGGAACCGCGGCGGTCAATTCGGCGGTGCGCGCCGTGGAGTTCACTTTCAGCGGGCTGCAAACAGGTCCGGGGAGCGACTCCAACGGGCTCACCTTCGGCAATGTGGCGCTCAAGCAGAATCGCTCCCTGACCTTCAGCGCAACCAGCACGGGCAAGATTCAGGGCAGCATCAATTCCTGGAAAGTAATCGGTTCCACATCATTCACTCTGACCACGGACGACTGCAGTGCCGGCTCCGATGACGTGTGCTACTTCACCGTCCGTTTCAATCCCGCCACGGAAGGCGCGGCCAATGGGGCGCTGGTCCTGGAAGATGCGGCGCCAGACAGCCCGCAGGTCATTTATCTGAACGGCACCGGCGGATTCCCCACAGTCGGGCTGAATCCCAACTCTCTTTCTCTGTCCGCGGTTATCAATCAATCGACCAGCGGCCAGGTTGTGGTGACGAACAACGCCGCCACCGACCCGCTGACCATCTCGTCCGTGCAGCTTTCGGGGGGTGGCACAGCCTTTACTGAGAAGGACAACTGTACGGCCGGGCCACTTGCGCCGGGTTCAACCTGCAGCATCAATATCACGTACCAGGCCGCGGCCTTCCCGGGCGCAAGCGCCACAGTCACGCTGACGGACAATGCCGCCACTCCGACGCAGAGCTTTGCGGTAACCGGGCAAACGCTCAAGGCCGACCAGCAGATCATGGTGACCGCGCAAGCGCCGGTCTCTGCATTGAACGGATCCAGCTTCTCCGTCGCCGCGACGGCCACTTCGGGACTGCCCGTGAACATAGCCGGGAGCGGTGCGTGCACGGGCGGAGGAAGCGGCGCGGCCACGCTGACCATGACCAGCGGAACGGGATCATGCGTCGTCACATTCACCCAGCCCGGCAATACCGGTTACAACGCGGCCGCACCCGTGGTGCAGGCAGTCGCCGCACTGCCGAATAACTATGCTCTGACGGTAACGGCTGCTGGTCCCGGCACGGGGACAGTCACCTCCAATCCCGAACCCATCAGTTGCAGCCAGGTCAACGGAAGCGTCACGGGCACCTGCTCGGGAGTCTTTACGAGCGGAACCCTGGTTACCCTTGCCGCGAATGCCACCGCAAACTCCACGTTCCTCGGTTGGGGCGGCGCGTGCGCAGATGCGGGAACGAGTCCGACGTGCACTGTGCCGGTAAATGCCGCAGTCAACGTGAGCGCTAACTTCGTTCTTCAGAACTTTGGCAGCGTCAACGTATGCGCTCCCGGACGAAGCGCTCCTTCGCCGTGCAGCAGCACGCTCGCGCTGACCTTCAACATGTCGGCAACCACTAACCTGGGCGCGATCCAGGCAGTCACGCAAGGCGTGGCGGGGCTGGATTTCTCCGTGGCTGCGGGGGGCACCTGCACCGGGACCATTGCGGCAGGGAACTCGTGCATAGTGAACGTGACGTTCGCGTCGGTCGCGGCTGGTCTGCGCCAGGGAGCCGTGCGCCTTTTTGACAGCCAGGGAAATCTCGTAAATTCCACGCTGGTCTACGGCACCGGGCAGGAGCCTGTGATTGCCTTTGGACCCGGCGGGCAGACGGTAGTGAACACCGGTAGCTATTCGCTGCTCGATCCGAACGCCGCGGCGACGGACGCAGCGGGAAATGTCTACATCGCTGACACCGGAAATGCGCGCGTGCTGAAAGTCGCTCCGAACGGAGTTGTGACAACGGTAGGTTCGCAGCTCCAGTATCCGCAGGGCCTGGCGATTGACGGAGCAGGGAATGTTTTCATCGCCGACAACAACCGCAACCAGGTCCTGGAGGTGCCGGCCGGCTGCGTCACCGCTGCCTGCCAGGTCGTTGTAGGAAGCGGTCTGCGAGCCCAATTGGGCGTGGCAGTGGACGGCGCGGGTAACGTCTATTACGACGATTTCCTTGATGGTCAGGTGGTAAAGGTCGCCGCCGGCGGAGGCGCTCAAACCGTTGTCTACAATCCGGGTCCGGGGTCCAATCCAGTTGGTCTGGGTGTCGATGCGGCAGGCGATCTGTTCATCGCGGACTTCGGCCTCAAGACGGTTGTTATGCTTCCGGCGGGTTGCGCCAGCAGCAGTTGTCAGAAGACCGTGGGGACGGGCTGGATTGAGCCGGAGAGCGTGTCAGTGGATGCCGCGGGCGACGTGTATGTAGCCGACGCCGGGCTCCAGGCTATGGTCGAGGTTCCCAGCGGTTGCGACACAAGCAGTTGCCAGATCACTCTTGCAAGCGGCATACCGACCTTCGGCGCGACGGCCGACACGGCCGGGAATGTCTACATCACGGAGCGCGGAGTCAACCGGGTGCTTCAGCTCAAGCGGTCGTTGCCGCCTTCGTTCAGTTTCGCAACGACAAATGCGGGCAGCACGAGCGTCGACAGCCCGCAATCTGTGTCCGTGCAGAACATTGGCAACCAGTCGCTCACTGGTTCGATTAACCTGGCGCTCGGCGCGAACTTCCAGCAGGGCTCAACCTGCGGCAGCGTCTTTCCCCTCGATCCGGGCGCGGTGTGCGCTGAGAGCTTCAGCTTCGTTCCGCAAACTCCCGGCTACTTCACAGGATCGGCGCTCTTCACTGACAATGCCCTGAACCTCTCGCCGGCCGGCACGCAGACGATCAATCTTGTGGGCACGGGCGGCCAGGGAGGCCAGGCCGGCGCAATCACCGTTCCCAATGTAGTGGGTCAGGCGCGCCCCGACGCGGAAACGACTGTGACCGGCGCGGGATTGACGCCGGGCAGCGTAACTACCGCTGCCAGCAGCACCGTGCCATCGGGCAGCGTGATTGATCAGAATCCGGCCGCCGGAACGCAGGTCAGCATTGGAGCGGCGGTTAAGCTGCTGGTCTCCTCGGGTCAGGCGCAACCTCCGGTGCCCAATCCTCTGCTGCTGCTCAACAACTACTTCGTCACCGGCGATTATGCTTCCGCTGGAGTGACGCTGCGGGGAACCGGCCATGGCGGCATGGCCACTGGAACCATCACCCTCTCCAACGGCGCGGGGGGCGTTCCCGATGGCGCGGATATTCTGGCGGCGTATCTCTACTGGGAAACACTGGAAGATAGCGCCTCGGCGACGGGCGGAAGCGGGATGTTCCGGGGGTATTCGATCGTCGGCCAGCAGGTGGGAAGCGACAAGCCCTATACCGATGGCGCGCTGAGCGGGACTTTACGCACCTACCGGGCCGATGTGAACCCCTACTTTGCCGCGGACGCGAATGGAATCCGCTATGCCTCGGGTGCGCACGCCGTCTCGCTTCCGGACGGAAGCAGTGCGTTGCCGATCACTGAAGGCGCAAGCCTGGTGGTGGTCTATCGCGTCATGTCGCCGAACTTTCCGCTCAAGTCGGTCGTGATCTACGACGGCTCGGCGGTTCCTACGGTCTCTTCAACGCAGAACATCCAGGGCTTCTATGACGCAGTGGGCGGAGCGAGCGGGACCGGCGCACTCACCAGCCTCTACGCCGCCGGCGGAAGCTGGAACAACAACTCCGTCTCCGTAACTCTGGGGCAGCCGAACCAGTACGATGCTCCTCTGAACTCGGCGAACGCATACGCGGCCCTGATCCTCAGTACGCCGGTGCGTAACAGCGACAATGACGCCATTCTGGATGCGTGGAAGGCCGGCCCAGCGACGGACGATTTCCACGCGGGAGAGCCGGGCTACTACGACGTGAAGACCGGGACCTGGGTGGGATTGCCGGGCGCGAAACGCGGACAGAAAGATCTCTTCGTTCAGTTGGACTACATGTGTGGGGCCTTGCTTGCTGACGGCTCCTGCGATCCCACGCAGGAGAACCTGTTCCCCGCGGCGGATGCGCAGGGCCGTGATCCGCTGGCGATGGTGAAGCAGGCCTTTGCCGGTCACGGAGTGCAACTCCACCTCGACATCGGCAACGCCGTGCCGGAAGACAGCTGCACGGATGATTTGACCACCACGCCACCGCAACTCTGCCAGTTCCCCGGCCAGAAGGGAGTCATCAGCTGGAAGAACAGTCTGATGTTCTCCAAACTTTGGCCCAAGAACTTCCTTTCCTGCGTGACCGGCGGAGACTGCACCACGCGTTTCGCCTACGGGCGGAAGGACAGCTATCACTACGTCCTGTTCGGCCACTCGCTTGCCGTACCCGCATGGAATTCGCGTTTCGGCAGCCTCACCTCGATCCAGGCGGCCAACGGCACAACCACCATCGTGACCGCGGACCGCGGCAACGGGATCAACGCCTGCCCCAGCCGTATCACGCTTTCAGGGGTGCTTGGCAATCCAACGCTGAATGGGCTGTACAACACCGCGTCTTGTCCCGATACCAAGACGATCATTGTGCAGACTCCGGGCGTTCCCAACTGGAGCTATCCCAACAGCGCGCTACCGGAGCCGCTGATTGGCCTCACGTCGGGCACGGTCACGAGCATCTCAGGGTACTCCGATCTTGGCGGCGCTGATTCGGCCATCACCCTGGGCCTGTGGGCCACCGCTCCCAACCAGGACATGAGCAAGCGGGCCAACGTTACAGCCGGCACCCTGTTCCATGAGATCGGCCACACGCTGGGCCTGAGCCATGGCGGGCTCTATTACGATACGGCGGGTAGTTTTGTGCCGACGTTTGAAGCCAACTGCAAGCCCAACTACCAGAGCGTGATGAACTACCTGTTCCAGCTCGACCTGGTGGGGCCAGCGCAGTCGCTCGATTTCTCCAATCAGACGCTGAACACTCTGAATGAATCCGCGGCGGGGTCGACGACGCAACTTACCGACGCCTCAAACAATGCCGCAACCTTCGCGACTTCGGCCTGGTATGTGCCCTATGTAGCAGGAGCGACGGCCAGTCCTGCGACGCGCCATTGCGACGGCACGCCCCTCAGCGGCGATTCGGCTTACCGGGTGGATGCCGCGGTTTTGCCCATCACTCCTCCGTGGTCGAACGGGCAGGATATCAACTTCGATGGCCAGCCGAATGCGCGCATGCGCGGCTATAACGACTGGACCGCCATGGATCTGCGCCAGGTGGGAGCTACGGGCGGTCAGTTCGCGTCGCTCGCAAGCGTGCTCAACTTCGGATCCTCGGCCTCTCCGCTGAATGTTGCGGCCGGCGGCAATGTAACGTTGGGGAGCGGCGGGACGGTGGCGCTGGGCAGCGGCGGGACCGTCACTCTGGGCAGCGGCGGCAACGTGACGCTGGGCTCGGGCGGCACCATCGCTCTGGGCAGTGGCGGCAACGTCACGCTGGGTAGCGGCGGTAACGTAACACTCGGCAGCGGCGGCACCGTGACGCTCGGTAGCGGCGGCAATGTCACCCTGGGCAGTGGCGGCAACGTGACGCTGGGCTCGGGCGGCACCATCACTCTGGGCAGCGGCGGGAACATCACTCTCGGCAGCGGCGGAACGGTGACACTCGGCAGCGGCGGCACCATCGCGCTGGGCAGCGGCGGTGTAGTGACCATCCCCTCGACGGGCGGCACCTACAGCATTGACGGCTCCGGTGGCACTATCACTCTGGGCAGCGGCGGTAACGTCACCCTGGGCAGCGGTGGCAATGTGACGCTGGGCAGCGGCGGAACTATCGCTCTCGGTAGCGGCGGCAACATCACGCTTGGCAGTGGCGGCAATGTGACGCTGGGCAGTGGCGGCACGATCACGCTGGGCTCGGGCGGCAACATCACGCTGGGTAGCGGCGGCAACGTGACGCTGGGCTCTGGCGGCACCATCACGCTGGGCAGCGGGGGCACCGTCACCCTGGGCAGCGGAGGCAATGTGACGCTGGGCAGCGGGGGCACCGTGACGCTGGGCAGCGGCGGCGACGTGTCTGTCGGGAGCGGTGGCAACGTCACGCTGGGTAGCGGTGGAACCGTGACCCTGGGCAGCGGCGGCACGGTCACTTTGGGCAGCGGTGGCAATGTCACGCTTGGCAGTGGCGGTAACGTCACTCTGGGTAGCGGCGGCACGGTCACGCTGGGCAGCGGTGGCAATGTCACCCTGGGCAGCGGCGGCAACGTCACTCTGGGTAGCGGTGGAACCATCACGCTGGGCAGCGGCGGCAACATCACCCTGGGTAGCGGCGGCAACGTCACGCTCGGCAGCGGCGGGACCATTACGCTGGGTAGCGGCGGAACCGTAACGGTTCCTCCGGGCGGCAGCTACGACGTGCCTGCGGGCGGTACGATCACTCTGGGCAGCGGCGGCAATGTCACCCTTGGCAGCGGCGGGAATGTCACTCTGGGCAGCGGTGGCACCATTGCGCTGGGGAGTGGCGGCAACATCACGCTTGGCAGCGGCGGCAATGTGACGCTGGGGAGCGGCGGCACTATCACTCTGGGAAGTGGTGGAACCATCACCCTCGGCAGCGGTGGAACCGTCACTCTGGGCAGTGGCGGCAACGTGACGCTGGGCAGCGGCGGTGTGGTTGCGCTGGGCAGTGGCGGCAATGTCACGCTGGGCAGCGGCGGCAACATCACCCTTGGCAGCGGCGGAACCATTACTCTGGGCAGCGGCGGCGTAACCACAGACGAGCTGACCTACGACACGGCTAACTCCATCGTTCGGCCGCCAACACAGCCCACCGAGACGCCCACTCCCGTGGGTGTCAGAGTCGATTGGACCGCGCCGGCGTTCGGCGTGGTTGAGACATACACGATCTATCGCAGTTCCGATGGCGGACCGGCTGTGGCCATCGGCAGTGTCAGCGGGATTAACGGAAACCCGCCCGCAACCACATTCACGGATACCAACCCCGATCTGACCTCGAAGACGGTGCTCTATACCATCGCAACAACCGTCGTTCCCGACACGACGGCTCCGGCGCCGCGGCAGAGTCCGCCGTCAGTGCCTGCAGTGCTCAAGAATGACCAGAGCATTACGCTGGGCCCGCTGCCGAGCTCCGTGTTGATCTCGGATCCGCAACCGATGATCACGGCAACGGCTACCACGGGTGGCGTGCCCAATGGATTGCAGGTGAGCTTCACCGCCACGGGTTCGTGCACCATCGGGAACCAATCCGTCACAAGCGGCGTGTCCTCCGCGACAGTGGCGCTCAACAACACAGGAAGCTGCACCATCATGGCGGCGCAGGCGGGCACCGACACTTATAACCCGGCCAGCGGTGTGTCCGGTACGTTTGCCATCCTGCCGCAGGGCTCAAAGACTCTGTCGCAGACAATCAGCTTTGCGCCGCTGTCGAGCGTGTCGTACGGCGGCACGTTTGCGCTCAGCGCGTCCTCCACCTCGGGGCTGCCGGTGAGCTTTGCAGCGTCGGGACCATGCACCGCGAGCGGCGGCGCGACGGGCGTGGGCTTGTGCACCATCACGGCGTCGGCACCCGCGAACGACACCTACAGTGCGGCCTCCCTGGAGCAGTCGTTCACGGTAATTCCGGCGGTGCTCAAGGTGACTGCCAACAATGCCACCATCACCTATGGGCAAGCTCTGCCGGCATTGACTTACACCTACAGCGGATTTGTGGGTGCGGACCAGGCTTCGGTCGTAAGTGGGATCCCGGCGCTCTCCGCCACCGCGACTGCGACCAGTAATGCCGGAAGTTATCCCATCACTGTGTCGACCGGCACGCTGGCGGCATTGAACTACTCGTTCCTTTACGTGAGCGGCACGCTGACCATTCAGCAGGCCAGCCAGGCGATCACCTTCACCAGCCCCGCTCCGGCGGCGGCCATGTACAAGAGCAGCTTCTCAGTGGCTGCGAGTGGGGGCAGCAGCGCGAACCCGGTGACCTTCACCAGTTCAGGAGCCTGCACGAACTCCGGCGCGCTCTACACGATGGCCAGCGGCACCGGAATCTGCTCTGTCATCGCCAACGAGGCAGGCAACATCAACTACACGGCGGCCACGCAAGTCGTCGCAACCGTGAATGCGATTCCTGCCGCGCAGGCGATTGTCTTCACCAAGAGCGCGCCTGCGACGGCGGCTTATAACAGCACCTTCACGGTGGCGGCCAGCGGCGGTGCAAGCGGCAACCCGGTGGTCTTCACGAGCGCGGGAGCGTGCAGCAATTCCGGCGCGACTTACACGATGACCAACAGCACGGGTACGTGTTCGGTGATCGCCAGCCAGGCCGGCAACGTCAACTACACGGCGGCGCAGGCTGTGCAGACCGTGAAATCAACCGGGCCACTGGTGACGCTATCTTCGGCGAGCATCGATTTTGGCACGGTGTACCTGGGAGCTACGACGCCGAAAAGCATCAAGGTCACGAACAGCGGAACAGCGACGGCCACCCTCAAGGATCCACTGATCTCGATCCTCAAGGGAAGTAACCTGAGCGCTTTCCTGGTGCTCAATCTCTGCCCCAGGTCTCTGCCATCGGGAAGCAGTTGCACCATTGCGGTCTCCTTCATCGCGGGTCCTGTCTATACCCCGCAGAGCGCGACCTTACAGATTGTCGACAATGCGCCGAGCAGTCCGCAGACGGTCACCCTGACTGCGCAGGTGATCAATCCTATACCGGTGTTCAGTTCGTCGAATCTGAACTTCGGCACCGTGAAGGTGGGGACGAGCAGTGCGTTGAACGTAACGTTGCGCAATGCCGGGGCTACTCCGCTGATCTTCAGTGGAGCCGGCGTTAACCTGACGGGCGCTGCAGACTTTACGCAAACCAACAACTGCGGGACCACGCTTGCGCCAGGCGGGTCGTGCAGCATAGCGGTGAAGTTCACGCCCCATACGACCGGGACGTTCAGTGCGAATCTCACCGTGAACGACAATGCACAGGCGGGCGGCGGAACGCAGAGTGTTTCCGTTTCAGGGAAGGGGAGCGGGAGCGCGAGCTCGAAGGACGAATCGGGGAATGGTCACAACGATCGCTAGTTCGGCGATCGCAGGAAGCTGGAAGACGGGTGAGGGTAGGTCGATTCGATAGTTACTTTGTAGTAATAAGTGGCGCGTTTTTGGCCCAGGCAGAGGGGCTGCAGATTCGCTGAAACTTCGCCGTTTATTCGGGTTCGGGGCGAAAATCCACATGCGCGCTGGAGTGAATCTAAGTCATTACTTTGCATACATTTAATAGCTAAACCACTGTTTATCGGTTACAGCGAATGGGGCCAAAACCCTATTAGTTTTCTGGTAAACGCTGATGAACCGGTTGAGTTGCCACACGGTGAGTTGCCGGGCGAGATTGCACGGCGGCGCCATGGGTCGAGTATCCGATTGTGCACCAGAGTGAACCTGTGAGACTGTGCCGGCTGTCACACAGCGCGGCGGCGAACACCACACTGCAGAGCGAGAGCTCAGATCCGTGACTCTTCTCCGGCTGGGGAGTTCGGGGTGAACAGGGAAGCAGGGCTTTGGGTGAACTTACAACCCGGCGCGACGACGGACTTCAGGGACCAGCGGGTCTTCGGGCGACTGCCCGCGGATGCCTAGATAGGTTTTGTAGAAGTCCGCGAATCCATCGCTCTTCATGCCTTCGCGTACGCGCCCCTGGTAGTAATACACCGGCGGGAACCAGGCGTATGTGGGGACGTTATCCATGAAGAGCTCTATGGCTTCGCCACGGCGCATCACACATTGCTCAAATTCCGAGTCCGCCTGCGGGAAAGCGTCCGCGTCGAGATAAGCGCGGCCGAGGTCGAAATGCCCGATCCAGGTATCGAGCAGGCTGTTCGCGGCGGTGATTTGCCGGACAGCCTCGGTAGGGTTCTTGTGCTTCAGGGCGATCAAGCCCTCGAGGATCTTGCCATAGGCTTGCGACTCGCTCGTCAGCGAAGACGACAGGGTGGCTGCCAGCTTCTGGGCCTTGGGCAGATCTCCCACGTCGATGCAGGTTCTGGCTGCCAGAAACTGAATCTGGGTGGACTGGCTGTTGGCCAGCGCTTTGTCGAGGACCGCGAGGGCCGCGGCACGATTTCCCCGTATTGCTTCGATGTTGGCAAGCGCGGCGTATTTCCGGGCCGCATTGTCCGTCATCTTTGCCGCCGTAGCTGTCACCGCACCCTCTGTCAGGATGCGTGCTGCATCGGCATATCGTCCCTGATAGGCTGCGAGGTCAGCGAGGCCGTCGTTGGCGATGGACGCGGCCGCCGGCCCGAACGGTTCCAACTGGTGATAGGCTTCGGCGGCTTTGTCGATCTTGCCCTGCCCGAACTGCGACTCAGCGAGGGTCAGGAACGCCGGCCAGGCGGAAGGATTGATGGCGATGGCGGCGCGCGCTTCCCGTTCACTGGCGACAAAATCGCCGGCGAACGCGCTGATGAAGGCGAGATTGAGCCGCGGCCCCACGCCTTTGGGAACGATGGCCACGGCGTGCTGCGCCGCTTCGACAGCTTTGGGCGCGTTGCGCACCTGCGTGTAGCAGGTAGCCAGGTTGTTCTGGCCCACGCGGTCAGCGGGATAGTGCGTGACGAGCTGCGTGTACTCCTGCACGCAGTGCTGCCAGTCGCCGGTGGTCAGGTAGTAGAGGCCGCGATTGCGATAACGTTCTCGATCGGTCATGCGGTCGACATGTTCCATGGCCAGATTCATGTAATTGACGGCATCCTGGGAACGTCCCAGGTTCTGGGCCATGGCAGCCATGCCGGTGTAGGCCCGCGCGAACTTTGGATCAAGTTGCGCAGCCTTCTGGAACCGGTCGAAGGCTTCCTGGAACTTGCCGGCAAATTGCAGTTCGCCGCCGAGGGCGTCCTGGTGCACGGCTTCGAGCGAGGCGGCGGCGAAGCCTCCACTCACTTCGCCGAACTGCACCGATGCGGGGGTAGTATCGCCGAGAGCCTTGCGAATGGGGGCGGTGAGCTTGGGGAGGCTGGCCAGGATGTCCTGCTTGTTGCCCACGGTGACATGCGACTTGGCGAGCACCTTTCCGGATACGGTATCGAGGGCCTGTGCGGAGATGTCGTACTCACTGCCGCGCAGGTCGATCTGGCCGGTGATCACGGCGTTGATTCCCTGGTTGACCGCGACCAGGCGGGCGGTCTGCTCATCGAGCTTGTCGGTGTGGTTGGAGAGCTTCTGGGCCAGCTTGCGCGCATCGCCGCGGCTGTACGCATTGATGAAGCTGGCGCCTTCCAGGCCCAGGTTCAGCATGGGCTCCAGCGTGTTGTCGAGCAGCGGGTCACCGGTGTGGTTGGCAAAGTCCGCAACCAGAATCGAGACCGGCGCATGATTGACGGATTGCGCGGCCTGATGTTGGCGGTTGAGGTACCAGGCGAGTCCGGCTGCGAGGGCCACAACCAGAATGGCCGCCAAGACGATGCCTTTCCATGGCAGTTCGCGTACGCGACCGATGAGCAGACGCGAGGAAGGGGAAGGTATCTGTGTCCGTCCTTGCCAGGCGCGGAGGTCGCTGCGCAACTCTTCTGCTGTCTGATAGCGCCGGGCGGGGTCTTTTTCCAGGCATTTGGCGACGATGTTGCTCAGGATGCCGGGGATGTTCTTGTCGACGTCAGAGAGCGGTACGGCGCGCTGCTGGGTGCGCATAACCAGGCTGGCGATGGCGCTTTCGGCGTGGAACGGAGTGACTCCGGCGAGTAGCTCATAGAGGATGAGGCCGACGGAGAAGATGTCGGAGCTGGCTTTGAGGTCTTTTCCCTGCGCTTGTTCCGGCGACATGTACTCGAGGGTGCCCATCATGGCGCCGGGGCGCGTCATTCCGTCGCCCGCGGTGGTGCGGGCGAGGCCGAAATCCATCACAACGACGCGGCCGTGCGGGTCGCGCATGATGTTGCCGGGCTTCAGGTCGCGATGAATGATTCCTTCGCGGTGGGCAGCCGCCAATCCGCCGGCCACCTGCTCCATGATCTCCACGGCTTCGGTGATCTCAAGCTTGCCGCGTTGGAAGAGGATCTGATGGAGGTTCTGGCCCTCGATGTACTCCATGGTGATGAACTTGACGCCGCCGGACTCGCCGAGATCGAAGATACGGATGATGTTGCGGTCCGTGACCTGCCGGGCGAGGATGAGCTCCTGTTTGAACCGCTGCAGGATTTCAGGGTCGTTGCCGAGCTCAGGCCGAACGACCTTGAGTGCGACTTCCCGCTCCAGTTCGAGGTCCTTGGCCTTGTAGACGGCGCCCATGCCGCCTCTGCCGAGGGTGGCGAGGATTTCGTAGCGCGTGGCAAACACGGTGCCCGGCTGCATGAGAGTGGAATCGGGGGCGAGATGAAATGCTGCTCCAGGAGGGAGGGTCTCGTCTCCTGTGTGGCGGCCAGCAGCCACGTTGGATGCCGCGGTGGGGGGATCGGACGAAATGCCCTGTTGGTTAGAGGTTCCAGCGGGAGCGGGCGCTCGCTGGCCGGGGGCCGGTCCGGCTCCGGCAGATGGAGGGAGCGACAGGCCTTTTTCGACGACAAGCGTCGGAGCTTCCGGCTCGTACTCTCGGTTTTTAGGGTCGCTCATACCTCTGCCGCCCACGTGCTGGGTTGTCTATATAGGGACGTGTGAACAGGAGCCGATTTCGACCCTACTCCTCTGCCGCAAAAGCTGGCAAGACAGATAGCTGGGAGCCCCCGTTCGCAGTATATTACCTTGCTTGCTGAGGGCAAGCATCAAGTCGCGGCGGTGCGGCGCGGACCTATGCCGCGTCCCGCGCGACGCCGGATTACGGGACTGCAATGGTGACCGATTCCCGGCGGGCGCGGTTACTCCATGCGGAGGGTTTGGATGGGGTCGACGCTGGCGGCGCGGCACGCGGGAATCCAAGCGGCGATGAGCGCCAGGCTGCACATGAGGACGGCGACGGCGATGTAGGTGATGGGATCGATGGCGTGTACGTCAAAGAGGAACCGCCGCAGGAGCTGGCTGGCGAAGGCGGAGGCGATCAGACCGGCCAGGGAACCGCCCAGCGCGAGCGCGAGGCTCTGGCGAACGATGGCTTCGACGATCTGCCGGCGCTGGGCGCCGAGAGCCAGACGGATACCGATTTCGCGGGTGCGCCAACTGACGATGTACGCGATGAGGCTGTAAACGCCGACGCCGCCGATGGCCAGGGCGAGGGCGCCGAAGACCAGCAACAGCACGGCGAGGGAGCGGGGCGCCGATTCGGACGCGGCGACGACCTCATTGAGGGTTCGCATGCGGGTGACGGGAACCTGCGCGTCCAGTGTGGCAACGGCGCTGCGTACTTCCTGGGCGGCGGTTTGCGTACTGGTGCGGGTGCGGGCCAGCACGTACATGACGGGCTGCTCGGCGGTGGGAGTCAGAGGCAGATAGACTTCGTCGCCGAACCCGCCGGCGAGACCTTCTTCGTGGGTATTGTTCACCACCCCGACGACGGTCACGGTCTTGCCGGAAGCCCAGACCGCGGGTGTTGGTTCGTCATTGACGTTGATGAGCTGCTTGCCGATGGGGTCTTCATGCGGCCAGAGCCGCGAGGTCATGTGCTGATTGATGACGACGGCGCGGGAGGTTCCGGAGAGGTCCTGATTGTCGAGGAGACGGCCGCGAACCAGGGCGATGCCAAGGGTGGAGAAGTAGCCCGGCGTGATGGTGCGGCCGGTGGCCATGAGCGCGCCCTGGCGTGCTTCGCGGGGATGGCCCTGGGCGTCGTAGACGTAGCTGCCGGCTTTGGCGTTCAGGGGGAGGGAATCGGCGAGGGCGACGGATTCGGCGCCGGACATGCCGCGCAGTTGTTCCTGCAGGGTCTGGAAGAACGAGTGGCAGTGGCCTTTGGCCTGGCAGGCAGAGGCGTCCAGGGAAACTTCGGCGGTGATGACGCGTTCAGTGCGGAAGCCGGGATCCTGCTGCGAGAGCCGCCACAGGCTGTGCAGGAGAAGGCCCGCGCCGGTGATCACGATGACGGAAAGAGCGATCTGCGCCATGACCAGGGCCATGGAGACGCGGAACTGGCCTGCTTTTCCGGCCACGCTGCGGCTGCCCGCGTGCAGCGCCTGGTTGATTTTGGGACGGGCCATCTTCAGGGCCGGGATAGCGCCGAAGATGAGTCCGGCCAGGACCGAGGCGGCGGCTGCGAAGAGAAACGCCGGCCAGTGCAAGGAGACGCTTTCGAGCCGGGGGGTGTCAGCGGGCATCCAGCGGAGAAGCGCCTGCATGCCGCCTGCAGCGGCGGCGAGGCCCAGGCATCCGGCGAGCACGCCGAGCAGGGTGCTTTCGGCAAGGAGCTGACGCACCAGGCGGAATCCCGATGCGCCGAGAGCGCCGCGAATCGCCATCTCGCGCTCGCGGCCGGCGGCGCGGGCCAGGGTCAGGTTGGCTACGTTTGCGCAGGCGATGAGGAGGATGAGCCCGACTGCGGCGAACAGCAGCAGCAGGCGGGGGCGAAGGGAGCCGACCTGCGATTCGAGCAGCGGGACCACGGTCATGTCGGAGGCCCAGGCGTCGGGCATGCGCCAGGGGAAGAGGGACAGGAGCGGGCGCTGCAGACCGCGGAGTTCGGACTGGGCCTGGGCGGGGGCGATGCCGTCTTTGAGGCGGCCGAAGGCGCGGAGATCGAAGGGCACCCACGGATCGACGGCGTCGCCGTTTTTGAATGTGACCGGGGTGACGAATTGGGTGTCGCCGTAGGGGAAGCGAACGCCGGCGGGCAGGACGCCGGAGATGCGGCGGGAAACGCCGTCGATGCGGAGGGTCTGGCCGATGGCCATGGGGCTGGCGCCGTAGTGTTCGCGCCAGTATCCATAACTGAGGACGACGACGGGGTCGTGGCCGGCTATGCCATCGTCCGCGGTGAAGAAGCGGCCGGCGGCGGGCTGGACGCCGAGGACGTCGAGGGCGTTGGTCATCACTTCGGCGCCGAAGACGCGGGCCGACGAGCCGGTATCGCCCAGGTTGGATTCCGAGTCAGGCCCGAAGCCGCTGACGGTCTGGAAGGCTTTCGAATGCTCGCTGACGGAGCGGAGCCAGCCCTTGGGGAAGAAGGAGGTTTCGTTCTGGCCGGCGCCGTAGCCGATGCGCATGAGGCGGTCCTGCCGGGGGAAGGGGAGAGGCCGCAGCATGATGGAGTCGATGAGGACAAAGATGGCGGTATTGGCGCCGATGCCGAGGGCGAGCGTCAGGATCGCGGTGAGGGCGAATCCGGGGGCACGCTTCAGTTGGCGGAATGCGAATTTCAGATCTCCCAGCACAGTTTCCTCCGGCATTCTGGATCTTCGGGGTAGGAGGATGCATGCGGCGTGCCATGGAGAGCTAATAAAGCAAAGGACTTAACCGGAGACAGGAGCGCCGGTGCTGTGCGAAGCCGGATGGGCTGTTCAGTTTCGGACACCCGCGGGCCGGCCAAGGGTTGCGAGAGGACGGGGTGGAGGGAGCAGGAGCTATTTACGAAGGAGTAAACATAGTTCCCAAAGTACCCAAGGGTAAGTCTTTGGTAACGTGGTTACTAAAGATCGACGTGGAAGGCGAAAGGACGGCGAAGCTGAAAGTGCGATCCGGGCTGTAGGTGGTTGATTCTTTTGAAAACCATGTTGAAGTCTGTCAAGCCCACCTGTGGATAACTTTTTGCGGAAACTGATTAATTTTGTGGTCAACATTTGGATTTTGTTGTGAAGACGAGCTTGCGAGAACCGCTCTGATCCTTCAGTTGGCACGGGGAGATTTTGCACCAGACCGGCGAGGCAATGCTGTGAGAGCCGTCACAGATCACGCGTTGGCGAGAGGTTATTGGGTGGTTATGGGGCCGGTCGGGGACAGCTTCAGATCGGGCTGATAGCGGAAGCTGACGCTGAGATCGAGGCTTTTGCGCGCATCCCACTGTGGCTTGGTGAGGCGGAAGGAGGAGACGATGTCGCCTTCGACCCACTCCCCGGCGGGGATCGTGGTCTCGGTGGGGATGGGTTTGCCGTGGAGGCTGGCGAGTTCAGGATAGGCCTGGAAGAGGCGCTCGTAATCCGTGGGGGTGGCGGCGTAGCTGGTGTGGACGCCGTCGTCGAGGGTTACATTGCTGAGGATCTGGCGGAGGAAGAGGGGGGTCTTGCTCTGGTTGTGCAGCTTGATGTGGCTGAAGACGAGTACCTGATCGAATTCGTCTTTGGGCATGGGACGGCCGCTGGCATCGAGGCCGGAGGATTCGCGGTGCATCATGTGGGCCACTACGCGGGTGACTTCGCCGGCGGAGGCGGGAGGTTTTTGCCCGGCGATGATGTAAGCGCCAATGGCGATGGTGACCACGATGGCGGCGATCACGCTGGCGATCACGATGTGGCTGGTGCCCTTGGTCAGTTCCTCGCCGCGGGAGGCATCGTCAATACCGGAGGGGCCCTGCTGGAGAAGGCTCATAACGCAATCATGATAGCCGGATTGACGCGGCTTGGCGAGGAATCCGGAAGGGGCGGTTCGGACAGGG
>NZ_DASXYM010000137.1:0-69419 GCF_036502485.1 Occallatibacter sp.
GCGACCCTGACGGGCTCCGCTTCGCTCCGGCCTTGACACGGCTGATCCACGGCCAAGAAATCTCTTTTCAAGAAAGCAAAGCAGAAAAATGTGAGTTATGATTTCGTACACCGAACTGGACGAACAATGGGGTCAGGTCAAGATGTTGATGATGGCTGCATTCGACCCGCTCCTGAAAGCGTCTGGAATGGCGACGGAGCACATTAAGGCACTCTTCGATCGGGTCCAGGAGACGAAGCTAATCCAGGCGCAAGAACTCCTCGCAAAGCGCGCGAATCGGCGCGCAGAAGAGGCCCGAAGGGCGACCGAATGACATTCCCCGGATAGCAGAGAATAGCCGAGGCCGGGGCGGAGTCAAGGCCGCGCTCCGCGCGCCGCTTCGCGGTCAGAGAGCCTTGACACCGCCCCTAGTGCCTCGGCAAATCATTCCAATATCCGGGGAATGTCATCAAAATGCTGAAGAGCAAATACTGTGAGGTGGGCCATGCGCGGAGTCTATGAAAATCCCTTGGGGAGCGGCATCTGGTGGGTTCACTACTATGCGGCTGGAAAGCGGCATCGTGAGAAGGTCGGCCGTAAGTCGGATGCGATCAAGTTGTACCAATCACGCAAGGCCGACGTAGTCGCTGGAAGAAAGCTTCCCGAACTGCGCAACAGCAAGGTTGTTACGTTGTCGGAACTGATCGATGATGTGCTCGAATTCGTCGCGCATCATAAGGACAATCGGAGCTACGAAAGCAAGGGAGAGATCGTCAGGAAAGCGCTCGGGTCTAAACCTGCTGCTGATCTAACTCCGCAGGAACTGGAACGGTGGCTTAGAATCCGCTGCAAAACGCCAGCTACGGCGAACCGCTATAAGGCCTTTGTCTCACTCTGCTATCGCGAGGGTATTCGCAATGGTAAAGTGACCGTTAATCCCGCCCGTCTGGTGCGGCAAAGGAAAGAAGGAACGGGTCGGCTTCGGTTCCTTAGCCGTGAAGAATACGAGCGGCTCCACAAAGTGATTGCTGTGCGATTCCCAGAGCGTTTAGCCGAGTTTGTTGTTAGCGTTCACACCGGGATGCGGCTGAGCGAGCAGTATTCATGCATGTGGTCTCAAGTCGACCTCGAACGGCGAACAATCGAGCTGACGAAGACGAAAAATGGTTCCGCTCGAACTGTACATCTCAACGCCGACGCGTTGACGGCGATCAGTTCGCTCAAACGGCCACTACAAAAGGCATCCGATCCGGTGTTTCCACGCGAGGGATCGCAGGGGCGATTCGACACACGATCCTGGTTTCAACCCTGTCTCGAGGAGGCGAAGATTACCAACTACGTTTGGCACTCAAACCGGCATACGTTTTGCTCCTGGTTGGCAATGGCAGGAGCGTCAATTATAGAGATCCAGGAACTCGCCGGCCACAAGACAATCACGATGTCTGCGCGCTATAGCCATCTTTCGCCGGAGCACAGGCTTTCGGTGATCGATCGAATCGCCACGGTGAGTTGAAGGCGATTGGTGAGAGGCCTGTGTTGCATCGACCCACTGAACTCGTACCGTTTTCTGTACCTGTGAGTAGTGGGAGCTTACCTATCTCTAGCACCCATGCCAACCCAACGCGGGCCATCGCACTCGGAGAAGAAGTCCGAGAGCGAATGGGATGAGCTGTCGGCGGCGACTCCATCGAATAGCTTGACGTCATCGACGACGAAGTGCCCGTCTTCCGATATCACTCTCGCATCAGCCCGCCAGTTCTTCCACGTTGCATTTGCTGTTGGGGAGGGCGGCACGCCTGACTCCTTGTGCGAGAGCCACACAAGGACCACGAAGGAACCGTCACCCTCTCGAACTTTGTGGTCGACAAGATCCGCGTTCGGCAAGGCCAATTTGCCCTCACCGGAGAACAACCCGGCGCCAGGCCACACGGGCCGCGGGCTTGCGCCCCGGTTTGGAGCTTGCCGGAGGTAATCCTCTTGACAGGCCTGCCCGGTCGCAAGCTGATCGTTGAGACGTTTGCTCAGCAGGGGGCGGATCCTGGTCCTGTCTGGGCCTTGCGGGATGCCGAGTGGGTGATGGGCTACGACGATGTCGTAGAGGTTCCGAGTGACATCGATGACCGATTCTTCGTTCAGGAGACGGGGAAGATTCGACAGCCGGTCGGAGTCGGAGACCGGGTCTCCAGTTCCTCCCAGGGGCATCAGAAGACCCTCGTCCTTATCTCTGACTCCGATGTATTTGACTTTGGGGGGATCGGAGATACTCTTGCCGACGTGGATGTCAGCACGGGCGTTGCCGCGGTGAAACCAAACTCCGGCACATAGGCCACCCTTCGGATTCAGCGTGGCGCCGTCGCGGCCTTCCTTGATATTGCATTGGTGGGCAGCCCATCCGATGTGATTGACATGCAAGTTCGTCGAGTTGAGCCAGTCTTCCAGGCGCTGCGAGGGCAAGGATGGGTCAAGCTGGTGGACATCGACTTCCTTCGCGAAGGCTACCTCCTCCTTATAGGCGGTCGATCGCAGGAGGTTGACGGCGTTCCAATCCACAATTGGTGGAGGAACATGAGCCACAACGAGATTCTTCTCGACGAGTTTTCCGGTCCAGTGGGGGCCGTCACAGCCCGCGAAGCTTTCAGAGAGTACATGCGATGGACCGTCGGTAGTGTCTTCCTCGAAGATGCGAATGTCATCGACGACGAACCGCTCGTTTTGAAGGACTAGGGTGGCGATGATCGGCCGGTCCTTTTTGACTCTATAGGCCCGGACCCCACCTGCGATGATGGAGCTATTCTTTCCCGTAACATCCCGCTCGACCGCATCGAGCTGCACCGTAAAGAATCCCTCTTTTAGCGGCTCTTTATGAACGACGTTTACAAAGAAGGGCGCTGCTCGATCATCCACGCCTGAAAACAAATCGCTAGTCATCCATGCCGGTTCTGAAATAGTGCCTGCCGCCGACTGTTGGCGAAAGTAGTCGTCCTGGCAGGCTTGCGCAGTCTCCAGTTGCTGCGTCAATCGCCGGCTGAGGAATGGCCAGAGGGCTGCCTTGTCCGCGCCTTGGGGGATACCGATCGGGTGCTGTGCCACGATCTTCTGGTAGAGGTCGCTCACCCCACCTGTGACAGCGGGGAGCTCGAGAAGATGGGGAAGGCCGGAGAGTCGGTCGGTGCTTCCAGTTTGTACGAAGCCTGGCTCCACGACATCAGGCCCGTAATAGAGTTGCGGGGGACCGATGATTCCTCTTTTGAGGCTCCCGATGAGGACGAGGAAGTATCCCTCCTGGCCACCACGTGCAAATGCTATGCGCACACAACGCGGGTAGTCGCTATCTGACGAGTCGGGGTGCAGATCGCAGGTATCATCACTTTGCCACCGCAGAGTCTCTATGTGTGGCGGGCCATTTTGGAGCCATTCCTGGAGACCCTGCGAGGGAAGTGAAGGATCGAGTATCTTGACGTCCAGGGCTTTGGCGTAGGCAACCGCTTCCTCCTCTGTAACGGGTAGCTGTGCAATGGAGGATGAAGCGACCAGAAGCGATAACACGGCCAGGAAACTTGCTTTCATCGTTTCCGCCTAAGCAAATGTGTTCGATACTTTAGACACCACTACCAGACTACATGTTCCCGAGTGACTCTCCCGAGGGCCGATTCAGGTGGTAGCAGAGTTGTCCTACAGTAAACGTCTCCGCTCGCGAGAAGGGTGGATGCGATTGCCGTTGCAATCTCGCATGCGTGCCATAATCCTCAGTTTGTAATTGCAGGGCCAATGCACTCGTCTAAATTTCGCGGGATCTTTCCGCCGCCTTCTGTGCGCGGGATGCCAATGTCAGAACCAACAGCCACCAGAACAGCCACCAAACGATTTTGGCCTCTCGGATTTCGAGAGGCCAATTCAATCTAAATTCTTTGTTTTGTTGGTGCCGGGAGGGGGGGTCGAACCCCCACGACCTTGCGATCGGCGGATTTTGAGTCCGCTGCGTCTGCCAGTTCCGCCATCCCGGCCAAGCATGGTGGGCAAATAAAAGTATCGCATACGCTTCGTTCACAATGCCAGCAGTCTGGCTCCCCTCCACCAGAGCAACCGCATTTCGAATTGCGCTTGCCCTGCTCCTCCTCAAGCCCATCACGTCTACCGGCCTTTATCGGCAAACCAAACAGTCATGCGACAATGAAGAGTGACCGAGATGACTGCCTCTCCTTCCTCTGTCCCTTCGCCGGCGACTGTTACGCCGGACCTTCTTGCGCAGCACAGCATCACGGCCGACGAGTACGATCGCATCCTTAAGGCGCTCGGCCGTGTCCCCTCCCTTACAGAACTCGGGATCTACAGCGTCATGTGGAGCGAGCATTGCTCGTACAAGTCGAGCCGCGTGCATCTCAAGCGCCTGCCGACAGAAAGCGACCGCGTAGTGCAGGGACCCGGCGAGAACGCCGGCATCATTGACGTGGGCGACGGCTGGGCCTGCGCATTCAAGATCGAGAGCCACAATCATCCCAGCTACATCGAGCCTCATCAGGGCGCGGCTACCGGCGTGGGCGGCATTCTCCGCGACATCTTCACCATGGGCGCCCGCCCCCTGGCTGTAATGGACTCCCTCCGCTTCGGCTCCATCTTGCCGGAGCCCGGATCACAGATTAGCGCCGACCAGGAACTCATCCACAAAAACCATTCCATCGTTGAAGGCGTCGTCAGCGGCATAGCCGGTTATGGCAACTGCTTCGGCGTGCCCAACCTCGGCGGCGAAACAAAATTCGAGCCATGCTACAGCGGGAATCCGCTAGTCAATGCCTTCGCTCTCGGCCTTGTCCGCAAAGACGAGATCTTCTACGCCAAAGCCACCGGCACCGGCAACCCCGTCATATATGTAGGCGCCAAAACTGGCCGCGACGGCATCCATGGCGCCACCATGGCCAGTGAAGAGTTTCACGCCGGTACTGAAGCCAAGCGTCCCAATGTACAGGTCGGCGATCCCTTTATGGAGAAGCTCCTCCTCGAGGCGTGCCTTGAAGCCATGAAGACCGGCGCCATCGTCGGCATTCAGGACATGGGCGCCGCCGGCCTCACCTGCTCCACTTGCGAGATGGGCGCCCGTGGCGGCGTTGGTCTCGATGTCGAACTCGACCTCGTTCCGCAGCGTGAAACCGGCATGAGCGCCTACGAGATCATGCTGTCTGAAAGTCAGGAGCGCATGCTGCTCGTCGCAGAAAAGGGCAGGGAAGACGAAGTCCTCACGGTCTTCACAAAGTGGGGCCTTGATGCCGTCATCGTCGGCACCGTCGAGCCCGAGTCGCGCCTCCGCATCCGCCATCACGGCGTGCTCGTCGCAGACATCCCCAACGAATCCCTCACCGACGACGCTCCCCTCTACCACCGCCCGATCGGCACCTGGACTCCGGGGGTGACTCAGGTCCCGCCGGACGCAGCGCAGGAAAAGCTCGAGCAGGATCACGACTATACCGCAGAGCTCAAGCAGCTTCTCGCGAGCGCCAATGTCTGTTCCAAGCGCTGGGTCCATGAGCAGTACGACACCATGGTGCAAACCAACACTGTCCTCGGCCCCGGCGGCGAAGCCGGCGTCATGCGCATCAAGGGCACAGGAACGCCGAACCACGAGCGTGGCCTCGCAATGGCTCTGGACGGCAATGGACGCTGGTGCTATCTCGATCCCAAGCTCGGCGCTATGCATGCTGTCGCCGAGTCTGCCCGCAAAGTCGCCATGTCCGGAGCTCTACCCGTTGCCGCCACCAACTGCCTCAACTTTGGCAACCCTGAGAAGCCTGAGATTATGGCGCAGCTCTCCGCCGCTATCGACGGTATCGCAGAAGCCTGCACCACTCTCGGCACCCCCATTACCGGCGGCAATGTGTCTCTCTACAATGAAACCCGTGGCGAAGGGATCTATCCCACACCGGTTCTGGGCATTGTGGGCATTCTTGAGGACGTCACCAAGGCTGTTCCTGCGCATTTCCAGCGCGGAGGAGAAGCCATCCTGCTGTTGTGGCCCATTCCACGCGCCTATGAGCCCAAACCTGAAATCGCCGTTCCGCACGATGCTGAGCCCTCGGATGCACAATCCAGCTTGGTTCCCGGCGTCATGGGCGATGAGCCTACCATCGTCTCAGAAGATGCGCCGCTGACTCAGGAGCTGGCTCCCGCGGAATTGGCCGCCTTCGGTTCCTCTGAATACGCCAAAATTATTCTAGGCGGAATATGGGGCACGCCGCCGTCCATCGATCTTGAGGCGGAAGCCGATCTGCACAGCCTGCTCGGCGTCCTCGCTGACCGCCAACTCATCACCTCGGCGCGCGATCTCGCCGATGGCGGTATCGCTGTCGCTCTGGCGCAGGCAGCGTTCGGCCACGGAGTGGGAGCCAAAGTCGAGCAGGAGCAGGCGCTCATGATCCATCCGCTCTTCGGCCTCTTCGCGGAACCGGCCTCCACCGTGCTCCTCACCTGCGATCCAAGCCAGGTCAGCGCTATTGAGGAGCTGGCCGACGAATTCAGCTTCTACACCGCCCGCGTCGGAACCACCGGCGGCGACCGCCTCGAAATCACCGTCTACGGAGACACCTTTGTTTCCGCCAGCGTGGACGACCTTCGCAAGCCCTGGGCCACCACCCTCGAGTCCGCCCTTCACGAAGAGGTACTCGCATGACCCGGATCCTCTATCAGGGGGTTGCAGGCACCATCGACGTTTCTGAAGTTCTGCGTTCAAACCAGGAAATTTGTCATCCTGAACGCGGCGAAGGACCTGCATCTCGTGCCGGCGAGGACGATCCCAAGCTTCACGAAGAATGTGGCGTGGTGGCCATTCACGGCCATGCCGATGCCGCGCGCCAGGTCTATCTTGGTCTCTACGCTCTCCAGCATCGCGGCCAGGAGTCCGGCGGGATTGCCACCGCCGACGGCCATCGCCTTGCCAACATCAAAGGCATGGGCCTGATCAGCGAAATCTTCACGGACGATGTGCTCCAGAAGCTCCCCGGCGACATGGCTATCGGGCACACGCGCTACTCCACCACCGGCGACTCCGCCCTGCTCAACGCGCAGCCCATCCGTGTCGAATCTACCAAGGGCCTCATCGCCATCGCTCACAACGGCAACCTGGTCAACCTCGGCAATGTGCGCGCCCGGCTTGAGCGTGACGGCGCCTATTTCCAGACCACCTCCGACTCTGAGATCATCGTCCAACTCATCGCTCACTCTCGTGCCGGCACGCTGGTCGATGCCATCGCCGAATCCCTTTCCCAGATCGATGGCGCCTTCTCCATCGTCATGATGACTCGTGACCGCGTCTTCGCCGCGCGCGATCCTCGCGGCTTCCGTCCGCTCTCGATGGGCCGCATCCGCAATCCTGGCGGCCGCGACACCATCGTCTTCGCCAGTGAAACCTGCGCCTTCGACCTGCTCCGCGCCGAATACGAACGCGATGTGCTCCCCGGAGAACTCGTCATGGTAACGGAAGACGGCGTCACCAGCCGTCAATACTCCAGCGGTGTTGAGCAGACCAGCTGCATCTTCGAGCACGTCTACTTCGCACGCCCTGACAGCCGCATCTACGGCAGGTGGGTCCAGGAGAGCCGCGATCAGATGGGCCGCCAGCTCGCTCGCGAGTCGCACGTGCCTTCGGATGTGATCGTTCCGGTCCCTGACTCCGGCGTCACCGCCGCGCTCGGCTATGCCGAAGAAGCCGGCGTCCCCTTCCGTTTCGGCCTGATCCGCAATCACTACGTGGGCCGCACCTTTATTGAGCCCGAGCAGCGGGTCCGCGACTTCGGCGTCAAACTCAAGCTCAACCCCGTGCGCAATCTGCTCGAGGGCAAACGTGTCATCCTTATTGATGACTCCATTATCCGCGGAACCACTTCGCGCAAAATTGTCCGAATGGTCCGCGGCGCCGGCGCAAAAGAGGTCCACCTCCGCATCAGTTGCCCGCCCACCATATCGCCTTGCTTTTACGGCGTCGACACTCCCAGCAAACGCGACCTCATCGCCGCCAACAAAACCATTGATGAGATCCGGCAGTTCATTGAGGCCGACTCGCTCGCCTACCTATCCCTCGACGGCCTCTACCAGGCCTGCGGCTCGAATACTGGCTACTGCGTCGCCTGCTACACCGGCAACTACCCCACTCAATGGGTCGACGTCGAAGACATCCTCCCTGCGACGGCAAACGCGTAAAGCACTCGCTTCTGCATCACTTCCACCGGGAACACTCGCTCGGTCCGTTACACTCGACTTTCGGCGGAAATCCGTTCCGTTGTCCGAGGATGCATGTCCCAGGTACGCCTTCTGTTTGCCGCTGCCGTGTTTCTCGCAGCCTTCCTGCTCTTTCTTGTGGAACCCATGGCTGCCCGCCAGCTTCTTCCGATTCTCGGTGGCTCCGCCTCCGTCTGGATCACCTGCCTGGTCTTCTTCCAGACCGCGCTCCTCGTCGGTTATCTCTACGCTCACTGGCTGGCACAGCGCCCTCGCTCCATTGCGCTCTTGATCTCTATCGCCCTGGCGGCCGGGAGTGCCATCGCCTGGTCGACTATGCACGGCGGTGAATTGCAGGGCGCTGCTCATCCCATCGGGACCGTTTTCCGGGTGCTCGGCACTTACATCGGCCTCCCCTTTATCGTCCTCTCGGCCACCAGCCCTTTGTTGCAGGTGTGGCGGGCGCGGTCTGAGTCAGGCCCGATCCCCTACCGCCTTTACGCGCTCTCGAACCTCGCATCCTTCCTCGCGCTTGCCGCCTATCCCGCACTAGTCGAACCGAATCTGACGCTCCACATGCAGCGCCTCGTCTGGTCGGCTGGATTCGTGGCGTTCGCACTGCTTCTGGCGACGATCGCGTTCCGCATGCGCACCGTTCAACCGTTGCCTGCGCCCGCTGCAACTGAACCCGACGCCCCTGCTGCCACTACCGGCGACAAGCTGCTCTGGGTCCTTCTCCCGATGGGCGCAACCATGCAGCTCAGCGCCATTACGGCCTATCTCACGGCCAATGTTGCCGCCATCCCCTTGCTGTGGGTGCTGCCTCTCGGCGTCTACCTGCTCACGCTCATCCTCGCATTCCAGTTCCGCTTCACTCTGCCCTGGGGAATCATTGCGCGTGTCATGGTCGTGATGCTCGGCGGCCTGGCATACTCGCTCACCAAGACCAACGCAGGCTGGCCCCTTTGGCTCTCCATCCTTTTCTTCCTTATCGAGCTCTTTTTTGCCTGCTACTTTCTCCACGCTGAGGCGTTCCGCCTCCGTCCCGCGCGATCGTCTCAGGCCACACTTTTCTATCTGCTGTTCGCCGCCGGCGGCGCGCTCGGCTCGTTCCTCATCGGCATCGCCGCCCCGCTTCTCTCCGATTACAACTTCGACCTGCCCGTCACCTTCCTCGTAACGGCACTGCTTGCTCTGGTGATTAACTGGCGCGGCACATGGAACCAACGCCTCCTCTGGATCGTCGCCAGCGCCGCGATGGTTGTCCTCGTCTTCATGGTCCGCCGCGCGTACACCCACGACACCAAAGTCGCCACCCGCAACTTCTATGCCAGCCTCCGCGTCACACAGGATCTGTTCAGCTACCCCGGCGCCACGGTCCGCACGCTCATGAACGGCAGCATCCAGCACGGCACTCAGATCTTCGGCACCGACGACCTGCGCCGAACCCCCACCACGTACTATGCCCGCAACTCCGGCGTCGGCTATGCCATGCAGTACTGCTGCCTCGCGCCCGCCGCCGGTGCGAATGGCGCCGAAGGCGCGGTTGGCCGCACCGCAGGTGCCAACATTGGCGTCATTGGGCTGGGCGCGGGAACCATGGCCGCCTACGGCCGCCAGGGCGATCACATTCGCTTCTACGAGATCAATCCCGCCGTCCCGCCCATTGCGCGTAACGTCTTCACGTACATCCGCGATTCAGCCGCCCAGGTCGAGATCGTCGAAGGGGACGCCCGCAACTCGCTCGCCTCCGAGCCGCCCCAGAACTTTGACGTTCTCGTCGTCGACGCTTTTTCCGGAGACGCAATACCCGTCCATCTGCTCACCACCGAGGCCCTGGCCCTCTACCGCAAGCACCTCACTCCCAAGGGCATTCTTGCCTTTCACATTTCCAATCGCCACGTCGACCTTGCCCCGCCCATCGTCTTGCTCGCCCAGTCCGCCGGTATGGAGGCCCGCCGCTTCAACGTCGACAATCCAAAGGATCCCGGCGAGTACGTCTCCACCTGGATACTGGTCACCGCAGATCCGCAGTTCTTCGAGATTCCCGACGTGGCCCCTCATGCCCACGTAGTTGACGCCCTCCCAAAGGGCCTCAAGCTCTGGACCGACGACTACTCCGCACTCCTTCCGGTCCTTCACTGGTAAGGCCTTCCGGGAGTCCCCTGTATTCCCTGTCACATGACGTTCACAGTCTGCGTGTGATAGCCTTCGGTCCTCAACTGATAGACGCTTGGCGGCGGCTGTCCCCGTAGAACCGCCAGGCGCCTGCCCGAGACCCTCCGCATGGACGAGGAAGACGGCAGACCGGGATCTTTGGCCGCAACAATTGGCCAATTCGACGCCCTCATGGACGCCCTCCGCCTATCCCTGTGCCAATCCAAAACCATCTCAAATGACGGCGAATTTCCGGCATGGTTGCCCCTCATCGATCCTTTCAGCCTGCGCGAGGCGGACGTGAGAATGCATCCTGTCGCGTTATCTGCCTTTCACAACCGAAAACAACACTGGCCGAAGGCAGTTGGCCTTACCGCAGGTGGAGGAGAAGAACCATGAAAACGTACCAGGGAAGTGAGATCCGCAACGTAGCTGTAACAGGGCATGCGCACAGCGGTAAAACCACCTTGATTTCCGCTCTGCTGCATGCCGCCAAAATGACCCCAGCCCAGGGCCGCGTGCACGATGGCACCGCCGTCACCGCCTACGACGAAGAAGAGGTTGCGCGCGCCACCACCATGCAGAACGCCGTCGCCTTCGCCGAGTGGCAGGGCGTCAAAATTAACTTTGTCGACACTCCCGGCTTCCATATGTTCTGTCATGAAGCCCGCGCCGCCCTCCTGCCTGTCGAATCCTCCGTCGTCATCGTCAACGCGCAAAACGGGGTTGAGGCGGTCACGGAGCGCGTCTGGAGATACGCTGAAGAAGCCAACGTCCCGCGCATCGTCGTGATCAATCAGATGGATCACCCCAAGGCCGGCGGGGGTGGTGGCCTGAGCGCGCTCATTGAAGACCTCCACGAGCGCTGGGGCCGCACCTGCACGCCCGTCCAGCTCCCCATTGTCGATGCCAACGGATTCCAGGGCGTTGTTGATCTCATCACCATGGAGGCGTTCTATTACACCCCCAACGGCGATGGACGTGGCAAAATCACCGGAGAGATTCCCGCCAATCTCGCTCATCAGGCCAAAGAAGCCCACGAAGCCCTCGTCGAGCTGGTTGCCGAAGGCAAAGACGAGTTGATGGAAGAGTTTTTCGCCCAAGGAACCATTCCCGAGCAGCACCTCATTACGGCGCTCCACGAAGCCATCCGCGAAGACCGCATCTTCCCCGTCCTCTTCTGCAGCGGCGAGACCAACGTCGCCACCGATCACCTCCTCGATTTCCTCAAGGTCTACGCGCCCGCTCCCATTGAGCGCGCTCCCATTGCCGTCCGCACGCCGGCGATGGCCGCGGCGTCCAACGGCAATGGCGGCGGGACGGCTACCGACGCACCCGAACTCCCGACCACCACGCGCGCCGTCGCCGACTCAGAGCCCCCTGCTCTGGTCGTCTTCAAAACCATGTCCGACCCTTTCGCCGGCCGCATCAGTTTCTTCAAAGTCGTGAGCGGCACGGTCAAGAATGACGCAGCTTTCGAGAATTACACCCGCCGCGGGCAGGAAAAGTTCTCCCATCTCTCCATCATGCAGGGCCGCAAGGCTGTTGAAGTCTCCGAGCTCCACGCGGGCGACATCGGCGCTATCGGCAAGCTCAAGGACACCCTGACGGGCGACACCCTGGGCGTCAAGGGCTCAGACATACTGGTCGATCTGTATCCCGTCCCTGAGCCGGCCATGACGTACGCCATCGAGCCAAAATCCCGTGCCGATGAAGACAAGCTCGCCCCCGCCATACACAAGCTCATGGAAGAGGACCTGCTCATCCGCTTCTACCGCGATCCGCAGACCAACGAGTTCCTCATTGCCGGCGCCGGCCAGCCGCACATTGAGGCCATCGTCTCCCGCCTCAAAAAGCGCTACCACGCTGAAGTCACCCTGAAATCACCTAAGGTGCCGTATCTCGAGACCATTCGCGCGCGCGGCGAGGCCCACGGTCGGCACAAGAAGCAGTCCGGCGGCCACGGCCAGTTCGGCGACTGCAAAATCCGCATGGAGCCGCAGCCACGCGGCGCTGGATTCGAGTTCGCCTCCGAGGTGTTCGGCGGAGCCATTCCACGGCAGTTCATTCCCGCCATCGAAAAGGGTGTCGTGGAGGCGGCCGCCCGCGGCCACCTCGCCGGTTTTCCCGTCGTCGACTTCAAGGCCATCGTTTATGACGGCAGCTACCACGACGTCGACTCCAACGAAATGAGCTTCAAGACCGCTGGACGCCTCGCCTTCAAAAAGGCTATGGAGGTCTGCAAGCCTGCTCTGCTGGAGCCGGTCATGAAGGTTGAAATCGAGGCACCCGATGAGTTTGCCGGGGCCATCATGGGCGACCTCAGCGGCCGTCGCGGCCGGCCCCAAGGCATGACCTCGAAGGGCAAAACTACGGTGGTCAATGCCGAAGTCCCCATGGCTGAAATGCTGACCTACGGGACCCAGCTCACCTCGATGACCCAGGGGAAGGGGAGCTACCGCATGGAGATGGATCACTACGACTTCGTCCCGCAACTGGTAGCCGAAAAAATCCTCGCCAACGCCAAGCGCCCCGTCGACGAAGAAGAAGAATAGCCGCCTGCGTTGGGGGCAACTTTTACCGGCTCACCCACTCTGCGCGCAGCCGGCTCTCGCGCAGGGTGGGAGAGCATCAGACCTGACGGATAGCCCGGCGGCACGGGGCCGGTGCGGCTTTTGTCACTCGATTCGCAACGCCCGCGCCGGATCAATCGACGCTGCCCTTCTTGCAGGAATCAACCCCGCTACGCACGCTGCCACCGCCAGCACCCCAATCGCCCCCAACAGAATCGGCGCGTCCATCTTAGTGATCTCGTAGAGTTGCGATTTCACAAATCGCACGCACACAATTGCCACCGGTACCCCGATCACTAGCCCTATCCCCGCCTGAATCATCGCGCCGCGCATCACCATGCCAATGACGGTTCGGCGAGCCGCGCCCAGCGCCATGCGGATGCCGATCTCCGACGTCCGCCGCGCCACCCCGTACGCCGTTACGCCGTACAGCCCAATGGCCGCCAGCAGCAGCGCTAACCCACCGAACATCATCGTCAGACGCGACACCATCCGCTCCTCGTTGAAGCGATCCGCAATCTGCTGCGTGAACGTCTGGAACTTCACAACCGTCAGGTTTGGATTGATTGCCGAAAGAGTCTGCGCCGCCTGCTTTTCCATGTCATTCACCGGGCGATCCGTCGCCAGCACGATCGCTCCGGCGTAGAGGCTCAGGTCCCTGTCCACCGGGTCGTCAGCGCTCGCCGGCCTCTGCGTAATCGGCACGAAAAACATGCTGTGGTCCTTCCACTGCACGGAGGTGTAGGTCGTGTCGTCCACCACCCCCACAATCTCGTAATCTCCCGATGACTTCGGGCCCGGGTTGCCGAATCGCCTCCCGATGGGATTTGTGCCCGGCTTGAAGAACTGCTTCACGAACGTCTCGTTGACCATCGCCACGGCGGGAGCCTTGGAGGAATCCTGCGGCAGAATTCCTCGCCCCATCACCACGTGTGTTCCGACCGAATCGAAGTACTCGACGTTGGCCTTGATGAACGACGCCCCCTTGTTAGGATCAGGCTCGCCCTGCAACTGCAGGCCGGAACTCCAGTTGTTGTCCTCCATCGGCGTGTAATTCGAGATCCCCACCTTCACCACGCCGGGCAATGCATGGAACCGTTCCTCCATGGTGCGATACAGCGCCTCGAGCTGGCTGCCCTTATACCCCGCCGCCGCTGGATTGATATGCACGATGTATCGGTTGCGCGTGTCGAGATGCATATCCGCCGTTTGCAGCTTGTATAAGCTCTTGGCAAACAGCCCCGCGCACACCAGCAGCACCAGGCTCAGCGCCGCCTGCAGCACCACCAGTCCGCGCTGTAGAATCGACGCCCCTGACCCTGTCGTGCGCGTCCCCGTTCGCAGCGCATCCGCCGGCTGTGCGTGCGAGGCCACCCACGCCGGCGCCAACCCGAACAGCCCTCCTGTGAGCAGCGACAATCCAAACGCAAATCCCATCACCGGCAGAGACGGCGCGGCCTCAATCGGCATGTTCTGCGCATCTGGAAACGCCAGCGCCAGCAGCATGCGCGCGCCCAGGTACGCCACCACCAGCCCGAGCAGCCCTCCGGCCGTCGCCAGCACGAGGCTCTCCGTCAGGAGTTGCCGGATAATCCTTGTCCGCCGCGCCCCCAGAGCCGTGCGGATCGACATCTCCGCTTTGCGGCTCATGCTGCGCACCAGCAGCAGGTTGGCGATGTTGGCGCACGCCACCAACAACACCATTGCCGCAACCCCCGTCAGGAGCCGCAGCGTCGATTTGGCCCCCTGCTGCAGGTTCTGGATGCCTCCTCCCGCCGGTGTCAGCACCACGTGAATCTTCGGCAGGATCGGCTTGCTCTTCTCGCGCTTGTAGGTCTTGGTCACCGCCAGTTCGTTCCGCAACAGCCCGCCGACCTTCTGTTGCAGCGCCGCCAGACCGGTCCCCGGCTTCACCCGGCCCACCATATAGATCCAGTTCACATCCGGGTCGTGCAGATAGGGCACATTATTAATGGGCTCCATCGATTCGATCGGCAGATAAAACTCCGGTGGCGTGTTCGTCACGCGGTCGCCGAAAAACCCGTCCGGCGCTACCCCGACCACCGTAACCGGCTTGGTATTTACATAAAACGTGCTGCCCACCACGCCCGCATCCCCTGCATAGTCATGCTGCCACGCCGAGTAGCTCATGACCGCCGCAATGGGCGCGCCCTTCACGTCATCCGAGTCCATGAACAGCCGCCCCGCTGCCGGCTGCAGCCCAAACGTTCTGAAGTAGTTTCCCGAGACGAACTCCCCTACCCGCGAGCGAGCCAGCATCCCCGGCCCATTCCTCCGCACCGTCAGCGGCACATAAGAAAATCCCGACTGCATCGCCGCCAGTTCCTCAAATTCCGGCAACTGCTTCTTCAGGTGCAGGTAAGCCTCGACGGAGAAGATCGAGTACTTCCCGTTGTCGGGGCTGCCGGAATTTACGCAGCAGTCATCGTCATCCCCAATCCGCACCAGAGTCTTTGGATCCACCACCGGCAGCTTGCGCAGCATGATCGAATTCACCAGCGTGAAGATCGCCGCATTGGCTCCGATACCGAGCGCCACCGTCAGCAGCACCGTGGCCGTAAACCCCGGCGCCTTCAACAGTTGCCGGATTGCAAATCGAATATCCTGCAGCAGAGCCTTCACTCTCACCTCCACGCACACTACGACATTTGTGCCCGTGCAGTTCACCAGCCAATCCGGTTCCAGAATGTAAGTAGCAGTTGCTCAACAGCTTCAGGCGTCTTCTCCGTGCCGCCCCCGACTCCATTTTGCGTCCGAATCCGCCACCCGGTGTCCGAAATCGAACGCTGCCTTTTGTGCAGTCCTGCACGGCGCCGAAGTCGCAACTTAGCGCGGAAGTCCTGCCCAGCTACTCCGAAGTAATCTCCTGCTCTCGGCTTTAAAAGCCGAAAACGTCGCAAATTGACCCTAAAACTCGGAAATTCCGGCGAAAACCCCCATTACCTTTGACTCTCGCTGGACTTCCGGTTATGGTTGGGAGGAAAATTCCAATAGGGCCTTTAACCCCTGCTGGTTAGCCGATGAGCAGCTTCGGAGAAGACCTGCGCATGGAGCGGATGTCCCGCGGCATTGCGCTGGAACACATCACGGCCGTGACCAAGATCAGTCAGCACCACCTCGTGGCGCTGGAGCAGGAGCGTTTTCGTCAACTCCCAGGCGGGATTCTCAATAAGGGCATCATCCGCGGCTACGCCAGCGCTGTCGGCCTTGACCAGCAGGACTGGACCGAGCGCTTCATGAAAGCGTGGCGGGCCTCCGGACAGTCGGACGAAGGCGATTGGACCGCCTTCGCTTCCAATGTCGGCAAAGCTCGTCTTCAGCAGCGCGAGGCCGCCGAGTTCCGAATCAAGTGGCTTGGCGTCTTGCTTCTCCTCGGCGTCGTCGCCTTCCTCGGGTTCATCGCCGTCCGCCTCTACGGCGTGAAGGCTGGCTGGTGGCAGACTCTGATTCCGTCAAACCACGTTGGCCTCAAGCTCCACTCCTGGTACGACTCCGCCCGCGTCTGGGTGGGCAAATTCCTCGCCTGATCTGTCCAGCCAACATCTCCTACTGCTTATTCAGATCCACGTAGTAGTGATCCAAATCCACCTGGAAATCTTCCCTCGTCCCGTCCCACCTCATTGACTGCCACTGCGTGGTCGGCTGGAGAAGCCTCCACTGCCCCGCCATCCCCACTCGCACCGGCATGGCAAACTCAGGCTCATCCGCGTTCCACTTGTACATCACCGTTCCCGCCGCCTCCCCAAACAACACCTCCAGCCGTGGAATCGCCGCGTGGCGCAGATACTGGTTGCAAATCGGCGTCAGGTTCATGCCCGTGTGCTGATTGAAGTAGGCCACCACATCCTCGGTGAGGATGTTCTGATATTTGTACTGCTGATAGAGCCCGCGGATCAGCGCAAACCACTTCGCGTCGTCACCCACCACGCTGCGCAGGGTGTTCAGCATGAGCGCGCCCTTGAAGTACTGATCTTCTGTGGGATCGGCATTTACCCCCCGCTCCGCCATAATGGGCCGCAGACTGTGCACCTTGGGCCGGTAGCCGCTCAGGTATTTGAGCGCGTCCTCCTTGCCCCAGCGGTATTCCACATAAAGGCTCTCGAGGTACGTCGTCCACCCCTCGTGGATCCACATGTCGGCCTTGTCCCGCGCCGACACTGCGTTCCCGAACCACTCGTGCCCGCTCTCGTGGATGATGATGAAGTCGAACCGCGGGCTGATGCCCACACCCGTCCAGTCCTTCCCCAGGTATCCGTTCTCGAACAGGTTGCCGTACGTCACCGCGGACTGATGCTCCATCCCGGAGTACGGCGCTTCGATCAGCTTGTATCCATCCTTCGCAAACGGGTACGCCCCAAAGTAGTGCTGGTAGGCTTCCAGCATCCCCTTGGCCTGCGCAAACTGCGGCTTCGACTTCTCGAGATCCTCCGGAAGCACATAGAAATCCAGCGCCAGATCGCCCAGTTTGTCAGAGTAATGCTCGTATGCGCCGATATTCAGCGACACGTCGTAGTTGTTGATCGGGTACGACACATGCCAGTCCCACCGGGTATACCCATCGCCTAAATCCGTCTTCGCGGCGAACTTCCCGTTCGACACATCGGTCAGCCCGATCGGCACGGCGACGCTGATGTCCATTTGCTCGACTTCATCGTGCCACTGGTCCTTGTTGGGCCACCACATGCTGGCGCCGCTCTCCTCGCACGCCGTGTTAATCCACGTGCGGCCAGCGGCGTCTTTTTTAAAGGTGAACGCGCCAAACCGACCCGTCTCCGCAGGATGCCCCGAGTAGTAGAAGTCGATCGTCACCAACTCGCCGACTTTCAGTGTCCGCGGAAAATCCACGAACACCGCTCCCGTATCTCGCTCGTACTTCAGCTCCGTCTCGCCCCACACGATTCTGTCGATCGCCAGGGCCTCATTCAGGTCGAGCTGAATGCGCGCGCCCGCCTTCAGCATGCGGAAGCGGATGGTGTTCTTGCCGAGAATGAACTTCTGTTCGGGATCGACACGGATGTCGAGGTGGTAGTAGAGGAGGTCGTTGTTGGCGCGGTATTCACCGTACGCGCCACGCAGAAAATCAAACCGTGTCGGCAGGGCCGGTGCAACGTCTACCGGCCGCACCCGTGGCTTCGGATTCTCGCTTGCCGTATTTGGATTGGACTTCTCGGAATTCTGGTGGGCGGGCTGCTGGGTACTCTGGGCCGCAAGCAGTCCGCCCGCACACGCCATCATCAGGCACAAACCAACTCCGGCAACACGAGACAGGGGAAGACACATGGGCTCATACTATCCGGTCGTCGGCAGTCGCCGCCGCCGCGTTACTCCCTGCGCTCGGCCTGGCGTTGCTCCCGAGTTTCCTCGGCAGTCGCCGGCGGAAACACGCGCACCCGGTCCACGCGCCGGTCAGTGGATGCCACCACCTCCATCCGCATGCCCGCGCTCTTCAACACCACCACCTCGCCCCGCAGTGGAATGCGCCCTTCGATCTCGCTCACCAGCCCACCCACCGTTGTGGCTTCATACTCTTCGCCCACTTCGAACCCATCGCCAAACAGCGGTCCTAGTTGATCCACCGGGAAACTCCCCGGCACCACCCACGCCCCGCTCTCTTCCCGTTCCGGATTCTCCTTCGCGGCCTCGTCCTCATGCTCATCGCGGATCTCGCCCACGATCTGCTCCAGCAGATCTTCGATGGTTACAATCCCCGCCATGCCGCCATATTCATCGATCACAATCCGCATGTGCTGCTTTTCTTTCTGCATCTCGCGCAGCAGCTCATATCCCTTCTTCGTCTCCGGCACAAACGCGGCCGGCCGCTGGATGCTCGCCACTGTCCGCGTGCGCGCTTCCTCATCCGTGATCTGCAGCAGATCATGTGAAAACGCAATCCCCGTCACGTTGTCCACGGTCCCCGCATACACCGGCACACGCGAGAAGTTTTGCTCTTTCAATTCCACCAGGAACTCCTCCAGCGTGGTTGTGTCCTTGACGGCGAACACCTGGGGGCGCGGCGTCATCACGTCTTTGACCAGCTTGTCGCCGAACTCCACCGCCGACCGCACCAGATCGCGATCCGTTTTCTCCAGAATTCCCTCTTCCTCACCGGCCTCCAGCAGGGCCTCTACGTCCACCGCGGCCTCCTCCTCGGCGCTTGCCGGCTCCTCCGCCAGCGCTGCCAGCGAGAAGAAGAACCGGATCAGAATGGTGATGGGCGTGACGCTCCACAGCAGCAGCCGCACCACCCACATCAAACGCCTTGCCCAGTGGCCTTCGGTACGTTCAAACAGCAGCCACGGCACCACCTGGTTGCAGAACACCACCACTAACACCACGCCCAGAATGGCCTGAACGAATTCCGCCGTAGTGGGTCGCGCCCCCCCGGCCGCCCTGTCGAACAGCACCGCCCCGAACTCCAGCGCAATGCCGCACAGCGCAAACTGCTGCACCACCAGCGCCGAGATGGCAGCGTGCTCCCGGCTCAACCCCAGGTGCGGCTCAATGTGTTCTTCCCAGGCGTCCAGATTTTCCTGTACGGTCCGCGCCAGGATCTTGCCGAATTCGGCATAGATCCGGCTGATGTATGAGGCCAGCACCTCGACAGCCGCCAGCACCAGCACCACAAGAATGGCGGTCAACGTCATGCGGTCCGCCTTTCGTTAGCCGCTTTTGAGGGACTCCCCTTAGCCTTTGTCCTGCCGAGCGGAGCCGGTCGCCTTTTTTCTGGCGGCAGGGTGGGAGGCGACGAACCCCTATCCATCCTCTCAATCAATCCCAGCGGCAGCTTCAGCCTGGCCCGCAGCGTCCGCTCCTTCCGCGCCATCTCGCCGCCGTCCGTCTCATGGTCGAACCCTGCCAGATGCAGCAATCCATGCAGCATCAGCACCTTCAGTTCCACCCTCAGCGCATGTCCATGTTCGCGGCCCTGTCGCAATGCCGTGTCGACAGATATCGCCAGATCCCCCGCCACTTCACCGCGCGAAATCTCAGCCGCCGGGAAAGACAGCACATCCGTAGCCTTGTTTTTGCGGCGAAAGTCCCGGTTCAGCGTCTTGATCTTCTTGTCCGTCGTGAGCAGCACGCTCACCATCCCCTTCAGGCGCACTGCCGCCTGCGCCTCGTGCAGAAAACGAGCGAGCGTCCGCGCCGCAGGCAGGCGGGCCTCTTTTTCAGCTTTGCGGGATTCAGGCGAGGAGCCGCCCTTCTTTGCAGAGGGGCCGGGAGATTGGTCCAAATCTGGGTCGAGAAGGATCATCGTGCGCAAAGGCCGTCCACTGCTGCGGACGGCCCCCGATTCTTTCTATTCTATGCGAATCACACGAACTGCGTTGCCGGCGCAGGCGACCTACAGAACCGCGGCCAGCTTGGCGATCACCGCATCACCGTAGTCGACGTCTTTCTCTGAGAACTGAGCCTTGCGGGAGACAGAATTGAAATTCAGGTACACTTCACTCTCGTCGTCTCCGTCTCCGAGCCGTGGCGAGAACAAGAAGCGCGCAGAGGTTTGTCTGAAGGCGAGGCATCGCCGCGAGCCCTAACGCAGCGGGCCGCTGATCCGTTCGGATCGGCGGCCCGAGAATGGATGCTCGGTCTTACTGTGGCTTGGCGGGATGCTGCGCCCTCTGCTCGCGCCCTTGTGCCGGCATTTCCATCGAGTCGCCCATGCCCAGCGGCAGTTCCTGCTGCTGCGGCTTGGTGGCGTCGTAGGCCCGCACAATCCTCTGCACCAGCGCGTGGCGCACCACGTCCGAGTCCTCGAAGTGGCAGAACTTGATGCCCTCCACGCCTTCAAGGATGTTGATCGCGTCCACCAGGCCAGATTTCCGCGGATTGGGCAGATCGATCTGCGTGATGTCGCCCGTGATCACCGCCTTGGAGTTGTTGCCCATGCGGGTGAGGAACATCTTCATCTGCTCGGCGGTGGTGTTCTGCGCCTCGTCCATGATGATGAAGGCGTCGTTGAGCGTGCGGCCGCGCATAAAGGCGAGCGGCGCCACTTCGATCACGTTCTTTTCGAGCATCTTGTCGACCTTCTCCGGTTCGAGCAGGTCATACAACGCGTCGTAGAGCGGACGAAGATAGGGATCCACCTTCTCCTGCAGGCTGCCAGGCAGAAAGCCCAGCTTCTCGCCGGCTTCGACCGCCGGACGAACCAGCACGATACGGCTCACCTTTTTGGCATTCATGGCGCTTACTGCCATCGCAACTGCAAGGTATGTCTTGCCTGTACCCGCCGGCCCCACGCCGAACACCATGTCGTTCTGCTCGATTGCCTCGACGTACTTGCGCTGATTCACTGAGCGCGGCTGCACCACGCGCTTCACGCCCGTGGAGCGCGCCTTGCCGCTGTCTGCCAAGCCCTTCAATGTGGTTGCCGGGTCGGCTACCACCAGCTTGAGCATGCCGTTCAGTTCGCCATTATGGGGGTGAATTCCCTGGCGGCGCAACGCTTCAAAATCCTGAAACACGCCCCGGACACGGCTCACGCCGGGTTCCGGCCCTTCCACGTGTACAGCGTCTGATCTGAGGTCGATGCGGACGCCCAGCGAATCTTCCATTAACCTGAGGTTTTCATCACGGGTCCCGAACAGGGGCTCAAGGTTTGGCGTGATCTCCAGAGCGATTTTCAAGATTTCGAAAGCCCTCCACGGCGTCTGGTTAAGTCGTACGTTGTGAATACCTTGCTCGTTCCCGGCTGGCGGCGCACCCACCAGCGAGACGAACAAAAGGAGCTACTGCATTGGATGCCGCAGGGGGCGCGCTCGCTACAAGAGGAACGGAAAACATCCGCCTCGTGCATTGCTCAAGCGCAATGGGCCCTGGGTTTTCGGGGAATTTCCGGCCGGCGCTGCGCAAGCCTGAGCCGGGGCTCATGCCTGCCTTGCGAGTCGGCGAATTGGTGTGCGCGACCAAGTAAGGTATCTGCGCTAGAGAGTAGCCCGACTCCTGTCCGCAGTCAACGGGGTATGCTGTGAATTTTCGGGGTTTATTCCGGGTTTCTCGGTACTTTCGTGATTCGGGCGGGGCTCTGTCACTTTGTCGGTGTCACCGTGATCTTCCGGAACAGCACATGGCCCTTTTCGCTGCCCTGCAGATAAATGGGACCAGGCTCTCCTTCATGGCTATCGACCGCTCCGCCCGTCAGACCGGGAATCTCCTGGTTATCGATCACCGTGGTCCCGTTCTGCACCACCGTCACACGCCGGCCGATCAACGTGATATCGAAGGTCTGCCACGCATCGGGTGACCGCGCCAGCTCCGGCTTCGGCTCCAGGAAGCCATACACCCCGCCGGTGTGATGGCTTGCAGGCTCGGCCACAGAATCGGTCTCGATCTGCACCTCGTAGCGACCGCGCAGGTACACGCCGGCATTGGACTCTTTGCCGCAATTGAACTCCACGTGCAGCTTGAAATCCTGGAACTTGCGGTCGCTCATGAGCTCCGGCCCGTTCCCCGGAGTCGTCAGGTTTCCGTCCTTCACGGACCAGTCCGGAGGGCCGGCCTTGCTCTGATGCCAGCCCTTCAGGTCCTTGCCGTCAAAGAGCTCAATGGGCTTGCCCCAGTTTGGGGTGCCGGAGCGGTCGAGGGCCGGAGCCTTTACGCCCGTCCACTTCCAGGTTGTTCCGTCCGGGCCTGTGACCGTGCCCGAAAGACTCTCCCCGTTGCGCGCGCCCTGGAAGAGCATGTCGGCGGTAGCGCCTTCCTCTTCCTTGGGCGAGACGAAGGTGATCTCGGTCCCGGCAATGGAAATCTGCGGCAGCGGCCGCGCATTGCCCCACCTCCCGGTGAACAGCGCCGTGAGCTTCCCGTCTTTCTTGCCGATCTCGATCCACGATGGATACTCCTGCCCCGCGGCCTTCAGCGTCAGGTCCCAGCGGCCCAGAAACTGTCCATCCGGATCGGGATTGGGGCCCTGCGCGAAACCGGCGACGGAAAGCGCGCAGGCTATCGCTGCGGCCGAAGCAATCCGCTGAAAATTTCCAAGTCTGACTATCATCGATCCCATGTGCTCCACTCCCCGCGCGCGAAGTTTCTGGCATATTTCTGACTAAACCAGCGACTTGATCGACTGCGATCCTTCATCCCACCGCACCGGCGTTCCGCGGAAATACGACTCGTTTGCCAGATGACAGGCCAGCGCCGCGTTATGGCCGAACACCGCATCCTGCACCACTGGTTTGCGCGACCGCACCGCTTCGAGGAAGTTCCACACATGCGGCCGCAGGTCGTCGTAGTCGTTGCCGTTGATGGTGATGCTCTGGGGCGCTGGCTCTTTCCCCGGCGGCGGATCGTGCTTCTCGTGCCATTCCTTCAGGTAGGCCGCACGCATGGCCCCGGGGTAGCTGGCGGTGTAGTAGCTCGGCGACGAATCCTCGCCTGACTGTGGCGAGTACGTCACCGAAAACTCTTTCAGCTCGATCATCCCCTTCGACCCCTGGAAGCGCGTCACCTCGGCCGACTCGCAGCCCAGGCTCAGCCGCATATACACCGGTATCCCCATGTACTCGAACAGCGCCGCATGCACGTCCGGCATGTTGCGGCCGTCTTTCCAGCGATAGATGCCTCCAAAGGCCGACACGCGCTTAGGCACCTCGTTGATCCCCAGCGACACCTGCATCCCGCTGATCAGATGCACCAGCAGGTCGCCGGCTACGCCGGTGCCGTACTCCTTCCAGCAGCGCCAGCGCGCAAACGCCAGCGGATCAAAGGCTTTCCTGGGAGCCGTTCCCAGCCACGTATCCCAGTCCAGATTCTGCGGCGACAAATCGGGCGGCGGCGGATACTCCCACGCCCCGGTGGGATCATTGCGGCCCATGGTGGCTTCAATCAGGTTCAGATCGCCGATAGCTCCGCCCGCAATCATCTCGTGCACCTTGTGGCACAGCACCGAGCTGGTGCGCTGCGCGCCGATCTGCACAATGCGGTCGGTCTTCTTGGCCGCGGCCACCATCGCCAGGCCATCGGCCGGGGTGTGCGACATGGGCTTCTCGCAGTACACGTCCTTGCCCGCGGCGAGCGCGTCCACCACCACCTGCTTGTGCCAGTGGTCCGGCACAGCAATCAGGATGGCGTCGATGGACTTGTCATCGAGTAGTTCCTGGTAACGCCGCGTGGTCTTGATGGGCTTGCCCACGATCTCGCGCGCCAGGGTGTGCCGGCCGTCGTAGAGGTCGGCAGCCGCCACGCACTCGGTTCCCGGCAGCCCGCATGCGGTGGCCAGCACGCTCGAGCCCTCCATGCCGATGCCCACCATGCCAAAGCGGATACGGTCATTCGGGCCCGCGTAGGCGGCGGCCGCGTAGTTGGGCTCAGCCTCAATGCGAATGGAATTGGGGGCCAGGGCGGCTGCGGCGGCAGCCACCGTCGAGGTCTGCAGGAACCTGCGGCGGGAGAGAAGGGGTTCGGTCATGTCCTTGAATTCCTTCAGGAAAGCACCCAAACCTTCTATCGCTGTGATCTGCGGCTGTCAAGGACTCCTTACGATCGGGACCGCCGCCCGGCCAAGTCAGAAGCTCGAATTCATCCCCTGGAACATTGCGTCGTACTTCCCGTTCTCGGCCGCAAAGCGCAAGCCTTTTACCCGCTCCACCAGGATCTCCGGCGGCGTGGGCTGCTGGGTCAGGAGTGCAATGGTTTCAGAGATGTACTCCTTGAGCGGCATGGCGCGCGGATCTTCCGCTCCGTTCATCAACTCGGTCTGCACGTAGGGCGGAGCAATCTCGACGACCTCGATGCCGCTGCCCTTCAACTGCCAGCGCAGGGACTGTGTATAGGAGTGGATCGCCGCCTTGGTCGCGCAGTAAGTGGGCGTCATCGCCAGCGGCACAAAGGCCAGACCAGAGGACACGTTGATGATGGCGGCTCCCTGCTGCTGCTTCAGGTGCGGCAGCAACGCGGCCGTGAGCCGGACAGGCCCAAGCAGGTTGGTGGCGACGATCGCCTCGGCGTCGGCCAGATCTTCCGGCTGCTCGAGCAGCTTTTCCGCGCGCATGATGCCGGCATTGTTGATCAAGACATTGAGGGCAGGGAACTTCTCCACTGCGCCGGAAGCGAAGGCCCGGATCGATCCTGGCTGCTCCACATCCAGAGTCAGCGACTGCATCCCCGGATTGGCCGCCGTGGTCTCGTCCAGAGCCTTCTGACGCCGCCCGGAGATGATGACCTGATTCCCCAAAGTATGTAGAGCCTCTGCCAGGCCGCGGCCTATTCCCGAACCGCCGCCCGTGATAAGAATTGTGTTGCCGGAAGGGTTCATGCACACGTTCTCCTCAAGTCATCATAGGATGGCTGCCTGGGGCGTCTGGCTTCAGTTTTGTGATTGCTGTGTGAAGTGACTGAGATCACTTCACCGTGCGTAGAACTCGCAGACAATGGCAATGCTGAGACCCGGATTAGCAGGGTTTCTCTTCAGCAGGAGCGGCAGCAGTGACGGGCCAGGTTCTGGACATCTCGAAACACGAAAACACGGTGCGAACGCCGCATCCTCAGGGCCCAGGACGGTCTGCCCGGCTCTATCGGTTCCCCGCAGGCAAGTGCGTTATGCCCGTTCCCCCGCCTCCGCCGGTACACTCACGGAAATTCAAGATCCGACTGCACCTGATGATCGAACTCACCATCGGCCTGATGTTATGGCTGATCTGGTTCATCTGGCGCCTGACGCACTGACACCTCACGCATTGATCAGTTTGCCCTCAGCTTATCCCCCGACTCGCGCAGCGGTGGTGCAGACCGACTGACTTTGCGGGCACCCTGAGCGGCTCCTAGGCAGCGCAGGCGCGCAGATCGCGCACCAACTCGTCGACCCGGCTCAGATCCGAATCCCACGCAAACATGAATCGCGCCGCTCCGCCGATGAAGGTGTAGAAGCGCCAGCCGCGGTCGCGCAGATTGTTCAGGATTCGGTCTGTGCTGAGGATGAAGACCGCGTTGGCGTCGACGGACGAGGCGATGCGCACGCCGGGAACGCCGGCGATCTGCCCGGCGAAGTAGGCGGCGCAGCGGTTGGCGTGCCTGGCATTGCGCAGCCAGGCGCCGGACTCCAGCATGCCCACCCAGGGCGCCGAAAGGAACCGCATCTTGGAGGCGAGCTGCCCCGCCTGCTTGCAGCGGTAGTCGAAGTCGGCGGCCAGCTTGTGGTCGAAGAAGAGGACGGCTTCGCCCACGGCCAGCCCGTTTTTGGTGCCGCCAAAACACAGCACGTCTACGCCGTTCTTCCAGGTCATTGCGGCGGGCGAGGCGCCCAGGCGCGCGCAGGCGTTGGCGAAGCGGGCGCCATCCATGTGCAGCGAGAGGCCGTGCCGCTTGCTGGCTTCAGAGATCGCGCCCAGCTCGTCGAGAGAGTAGACGGTGCCCATTTCGGTGGACTGGGTGATGGTGACGACGCGCGGCTTGGGATAGTGAATGTCCTGGCGCTTGGTGGCCAGCTCGTGGATGCCGGCGGGGGTCATCTTGCCGTCTATGGACTGCGCCACCAGCAGCTTGGAGCCATTCGAGAAGAACTCGGGCGCGCCGCACTCGTCGGTTTCCACGTGCGAGGCGTCGGCGCAGATCACGCTGTGATAGCTCTGACAGAGCGACGCCAGAGCGAGCGAGTTGGCGGCTGTGCCGTTGAAGACGAAGAACACGTCACAGTCGGTCTCGAAGAGCTCGCGGAAGGCGTTGGAGGCGCGTTCGGTCCAGATGTCGTCGCCGTAGGCCGGCGCGAAGCCGCGGTTGGCCTCGTCCATCGCGGCCCAGGCCTCCGGGCAGACGCCCGCGTAGTTGTCGCTGCCAAACTGTTGCGGAAGGACATCAGGATACGTGGAAACGGCTGTGCTCATGCTGGTTCAAGGATATCGCCCGGGTAATGAGAGGGGGTGCGCATACCGGGAAGGAGCTGTGGCTGGGAGCGATTCCTGTATTTACTGAATGATTAACATAGTGGCGGGGCAGCTTTGTTTACCTTCGCTCAAGAATCTTTAGTAACATGCCTCAAAAAGCGAATCTAGAACGAAACCCTTATTTGGACTTGCTGGGGTTACAAACTTTATTTTGAAGGAGTTATCCAAAAATCTTGTCAAGCCCCTCTGTGGAAAAAATTTGTGTTAAATTGGTTGATTTTATGGTTAACAGCGATGGGGTTCCCGGATCGCGCGGGAACCCCATCGAGACTAAGTATGCCTCAGATGAGGAATGGAGCGCTGTGAGAGCCGTCACAGAGGGAAAGGCAGGGAAACAGGGAAACAGGGAAACAGGGAAAGAGGGAAAGAGGGAAAAGGGAAAAGGGAAAAGGGAAACAGGGAAAAGGCAATAGGCAATAGGAATCAGGCAATAGGAAAACGCACTGACCACTGATCACTGACCACTGTTCCTAAAACATCATGGCGTCGGGGCCGACGGTGAGGGTGATTCGTGTGCCGGGCTCAAGTAATGACGAGCCCGGGGTAGGTTGTGGCAGGACCTGGGCGGTCAGCAGCGCTCGTTTGCCTACGGAAAGATCGGCGCTCACGCTGTTGGAAGCGACGGCGGCGGTTCCTCCCGAGGCGACCAGGCGCAGGAGATGCCTGCCGCCGGGCACGATGAATCCCGAATAGCTGTTCTGCATCTCGGCGGTGCCGCTCCAATAGGGTTTTCCGTCCACCTGAAGCGATACGGGCAGACCAGAAGGCAGAGCGTCCAGGTCGAGCCTCAGGCGCCCGCTGCGGCTGGGGTCCAGCCCATGCGGATTGAAATCGGTTTGTGTGCTGCTGGAGCCCAGTTTTGGTCCGGCGGAAGGCGCGCTTGCGCCGGCCTGCTGCTTTCCGGTGGCGGCCTCCTCGAGCGATCGCTGCACGCGGTCCTGAAGCATGTAGCGGATGACAAACACCGCCACTACCGCGATGAGGATCCACACGATGAGCGAGAAGCCGCGCTTTTTCGCGGGCTCTTCCTGGTCGGCTGCAGACTTGACCGTAACCGTGGGTTTGCGCGCGGGCAGTTCGTTTGCGCCGGTACGGAAGACCGCTGCCGCCGCGGCGCCTCGCGCGGGAGCAGGCGGCCGCGCCGGTGCGTTCATTGCCGCTGGCGAAGGACGAACTCCCAGCGGCATGGATTGAGAGACGGCGGTGGCGGTGCGGGGAGCGGCCAGTGGTCCAGCTGCGGGCTGCGGTCCGGCTGCGGGCTGCGGCCTGGTGGCGGATGGCTGGGCAGGCGTCAAGGGCCGCGGCGCCGGCGGCTGAGGAGCCGCAACCGGCGGCGCCGGTGGAGTGTAGGCTCCCGCGGCAGGCGCTGGCGGCGGATACGAGGTTTGCGGTGGGTCGTGGCTGGGGAACGGCTGCCGCTGCGGTGCGCTCACTGTGGGGCGCGGCGGCGTGGGCGTCACATCCACGGTTCCGTCGCTGCGATAGCCGGTCATGGTAGCGTACGCGGGATAGGCTGCCGGGGGACTGATGGTCTGGCTGGCAAAACGCACCGCGGCGAGCGCGCCGGCCAGTTCTTCGCCGGTCTGGAAGCGCTCCGCGGGATTCTTGGCGAGGCAGCGCAGCAACACCGCTTCCACGCCCTGGCTTACGGCCGGATTCAGCCGCGAAGGCGGAATGGGCTCGGTGTGCACAATCTTGTAGGAGACGGCGGTGAGAGTCTCGCCCAAAAAAGGCTGCTCGCCGCATGCCATGCGGTAGAGAATCACCCCCAGCGAAAACAGGTCGGTGCGGCCGTCGATGGGTGCGCCGGTGAACTGTTCGGGCGGCATAAAAGCCGGCGTGCCGAGCAGTTGTCCGGTGGTGGTGACCTCGCCGCCGGCCAGCTTGGCCACTCCGAAATCGGTGATGCGCGGCCGCTCCGCCCCATAGATCTCGCGCGAGGTCATCAGGATGTTGGCGGGTTTGATGTCGCGGTGGATGACGCCGTTGCGGTGCGCGAACCCGAGGGCGTCGGCGATGTTCTGGCCGATCTCGCAGACCTGGTCAAGGGAGTAGCGGGTACCGTTCTTGAGGCTATCCGCCAGGTTCTGCCCCTGTACCAGTTCCATCACCAGGAAGGGGATGCCGTCGTCTTCTCCAGCATCAAACACCGGCACAATGCCGGGATGCGCCAAGGCGCCGGCGGCGCGCGCTTCGCGAAAGAATCGCTGCCGATATTCGTTGGTCTGGTCGCCTGCCAGGGCGGCTGAAAGGATACACTTTAACGCGACCGGACGCCCCATTACGGGATCGTGCGCGCGATAGACCGCACCCATAGCGCCGCGCCCGAGTTCACCAACTATCTCGTATCGTCCTATGCGTTTGCGGTCCATTGATTCGTCCGGAGCGGGGTCTGTTCAATCTAACATGCCCGGATAGCTGAGTCCTAACCAAAGGGAATTATATACTTGACTCCCTCGCCCAAAAAGCGTAATAATTTAGAACAGTAGAGGGAACTTAGATGAGCAAGAGCACGATTTCAACCTTTGAACTCTTTGCACTGATTCCAGATCAGGAAACCGCTCGGATGTATCTGGAATCGAGGCTTTGGCCGAACGGCGTTACCTGCCCCACATGCAGCGGCAAAGACCGCATCACGACTCGCAAAGGCGGATACTACCGCTGCAACAAGTGCAAACTAGACTTCACCGTGCGCACTGGCACGATCTTTGAGCGTTCACACGTGCCGCTGCACAAGTGGGTATATGCGATGTACCTAGTCGTAACGGCCCGCAAGGGCATCTCTTCAATGCAGCTTGCCAAGGAAATCGGCATCACGCAAAAGTCTGCTTGGTTTGTTCTCCAGCGTCTCCGCGAGGCTTGCGCCGGAAAGATGGACAAACTGTCTGGCATCGTGGAAATTGATGAGACTTACGTGGGCGGCAAGGAAGCCAACAAGCACGAGTCCAAGAAACTGCACGAAGGGCGCGGCCCGGTTGGCAAGAAGGCCGTTATAGGGCTTCGCCAGCGAGGCGGACGTACGATCGCTATGCCGATTGATGCAACCGACAGGGAGACACTTCAAAACGCCATCTATGACAACGTGGAACTTGGTTCGACCGTGATGACGGATGAAGCCATTGCCTACAAGGGGCTGGTATTCCTCAACCACGAATCAGTGAACCATCTGGCTGGGGAATATACGCGCGGTGCAGTATCAACAAACGGGATCGAAAGCGTGTGGGCACTATTGAAGCGCGGCATCTACGGAACGTGGCATCAGGTCAGCGTGAAGCATCTAAACCGCTACGTGGATGAAGTGGCATTTCGCCTGAACGCAGCCAAGGTGACACGGCACACTCTCGACAGGCTTGATAGCTTCGTGGATGGCGTAGACGGGAAACGGCTCACGTATGCGAGGTTGATTGGATGAAGGAAATTCCAGACGCGCTAAACAAAATGGTGGATACCGTGCTGGCCTATCGTCCGAAGCCTAAGACGAAGGCCGCACGTAAGCGCAAGAGGCGGAAACTCAAGCAGCAAAAGGCGAAGTAGATTTGTCGGGCCGAATTCTACTTGGGTCGCACCCCTTGTAGTTTTCACATCACCCTAGCCGCATTATATGCGCGGCGGAAGGGTAGATGTGCTCATTCTCTGGTTTTTACTTTCAATTGGCTTTTGCCGATCCAATGATTGTCTTCATGGATGTTGGCTCCATGGAATAAGCCTCTTCGGTGAAAACATCCTTTCCCCATACCGGATAGGTCAGCTTGATGCGAATACAGACCGTCCCTTTCGCCTGCTGGCACGCCTGTATTTCTTCCAGAGTAAGCGATCTGTTGAACGGGATCATATAGCGAAGTCCCGGACGTCCGGGAGGAATAGTCAACTCGTCTCCCCGGTAATAAAGGGCATCTGCGGAAAACCTGAATGGAACACCCGAAAATTCGAGCCAAGTTTCGGGGATGACCTTGTAGGCGGGAATTCCGCCACTGTTATAGAACTCAGCATGAAATGTTATAAATCTTCCGCCAGTTGCCTGCATCCATGGTGTGCCACCAGATCCGGCCATCGAAGAAAACCCGCTGATCGAGAGGCGCGGCCTAAGGCTCTCCTCCTGAATTCCGATCTGTTTTTTGATGGAGCTATTCTGACGAGAGATTACGATCAGCGTCCCCAAGCTTACAAGCGTGTAAGCAATCGTGGTCCACATGGTATACCAGCCTGGATCGGTATAGTTCTCGTTTTGATGGGACTGGTCTTCGCGTGGCCCGCTTGGAATGCCACGCTGGACAGGCAGATTTTCTGGAAACGCCTGTTGTTTTTGCCCGCCATTCTTTTGGAGTGGGCCGGATACGGGATTTTGTTTACTGGCAGGCTGTTGCCATAAGCAAAAACAAAGGAGAATTGCGAGCATGCCCAGCATTCTAACCCAAAAAGGGAGTCAAGTATATAATTCCCTAACCAAACCCCTTCGGAAGCGCTACCGGCAGAAGGCTCAATCCCGCGCCGGCCGGGGGCCGGAGTTTGGGCATTCCGCCGCTCTCAGGCTGCCGGCGGCGTGCGGTAACGCAGAATCAGCATGGTGACGTCGTCAGAAGGCTCGGCGCCGCGCGTGAAGTGGTTCACCCGGCTGAGAACCGTATCGAGAAGCTCTTCCACCGGCTTGTCGGTTGCGTCCGCCACAATCTCGCGCAGACGCCTGGTTTCAAGCAATTCGCCTTCGGGATCCTGCGCCTCGGTCACTCCATCGGTAAACAGGACCAGCGTATCGCCGGGGTCGAGGCGTGTCTGGGCCGCGGTTACCTGGGCGTCTTCAAGAATGCCGATGGGGAGCGAGCCCTGGTTGTAAAGGTCCGAGACGTTGTCTTTGCGAATGAGCAGCGGCGAGGGATGCCCCGCGCGCATGTAGTCGAGCGTGCCGTCGGGCGCCAGGATGCCGAAGAACATGGTGACGTAGCGTCCTACGGCAGTGTGCTCGCAGAGGAAGAGGTTGACGTGGTTCAGCACCTTCACCGGATCCACGCCGAGGGTCATGCCGGAGAGCGCTCCCTGCAGCATGGTGGTGACCAGTGCCGCGCCCAGGCCGTGTCCGGCTACGTCGGCAATGAGGAACGCGGTGCGTTCCCCCAGCGGAAATACGTCGAAGTAGTCGCCGCCCACGGCATGGCAGGGGATCTGCTTGCCGGAGAGCTCCACATGCGGAAAGTCGCGCAGGCCGTGGGGGAGCAGGCCCTGCTGGATCTGGTAGCCGATCTCCAGCTCTTGCTCCATGCGCTGGCGCTCGCGTTCGCGCTCCACCAGGCGGGCGTTGTCAAGGATGCTGGCCGCCTCGCCGCCTAACGCGGCCAGAATCTGGCAGTCCATGTTGGAGAAGGCGGTGGGGCCGCGGGAATCAAGGTAAATAGCCCCCAGTAACTGGCCGGCGGGCGAGGGGCTGGTCTGTTCCGCGGTGGCGCGGGAGACCGGGTAGAGCGGAATGGCCACGATGGCGCGAAGCTGCTGCGCCATGATGCTCTCCGCCGCCTGCAGGTCGAGGCCGCCGATGCTGATGTCGTCCGTAATGATGGGGGAGCGCTGCTGGATGGCCTGGCGCAGCGCAGTCTGGCTGGGAGCAATGCCCTCCGGCGAGAGGTCGTGCTTGTTGGAACTGCGGGCCAGGCGGACCTTGAGCACGCCCTGCGGATCTGGTTCAAGGAGCACCCCGCGGTCGGCATGGGTGAGGGAGATGGCGTGGTCGAGCATGGTGGCCAGCACGGACTCGAGGGGCAGCGAGGAGTGCAGCAGGGAAGTGGCTTCAAGGAGGAGATTGAGATTGGCGAGGCCGGCGGAACTGGAGCTGCGGTTCATGGAAGACATGCTGCCGAGGCGCGTGAGCATGCCTTCGACCGAGTCCTGTGCGGCCGAGGTGCGGAAGGTGATGCGGTAGGAGTCGTCGAGGCCGAAGCCGATCACGTCGCCATCGTGAAGGTCGCGGCGCTCCACGCGGATGCCGTTCACGAACACGCCGTGGCGCTGTCCCCGGTCTTCGACGCGGAACGTGCCGTTCTCCTCAACGAGGGCCGCGCAACTGCGCGAGATGCGTGGGTCTTCCAGCAGGAGGTGGTTGCCGCTCTCCGCGCCGCGGCCTATGAGGAATGGGGAGTGGGAGACGGGCACAAACTCGGGTATCGAGCCGGGGCGTGCTACTTCAAGGATCGCTTCAGTGGTCAACGCAGGCACAGGCATGGGGTCGAGTCGAATCTTATCACCGAGGCGGAAATGCGGTTGCGCAGCTTATTCTTCGGCACGATCGAACAGCGGCGTGTCCGGTGAATTGAGCGGGATGCGCGCTTCGATCCGGGTTCCCCCGTCGCTGCGAAAGGTGATCTGGCCGTTAAGGCGGCGGCAGCGCTCGCGCATGGTGAGCAGCCCCAGTCCGGAGCGGAGCGTGGCGGCGTCAAAGCCCACTCCTTTATCCCACAGGACGAGGTGGATCTCGCGCTGGTTGCAGGTCAACTCGATCCACGCCTTGCGCGTACCGCTATGTTCCAGCACGTTCTCGAGGCCATCCTGCACCACGCGGTAAAGGCACAGGGCCACATCGGGAGGGACCACGGCGGGCACGTCATCATGCCGGAAGGCCACGCTGAGCCCATAGGCATGCATGAAGCGCCGGCAAAGCACTTCGATGGACCAGGGCAGGCCGGTGTAATCGAGGCTGGCGGGGTGAAGGCTCTGGGAGATGACGGCGAGGCCCGCGGTCACGTCCTGAATTCTAGCGGAGATGGTCTTCAATCTGCGGCTGTAGTCGCCCTGGGAGGTCTGTGCCAGGTGCGACACCTCGAAGCTCACGGCGGCGATGGACTGGCCGAGGCTGTCAGTGAGTTCCGAGGCGATGCGGCGCCGTTCTTCGTCCTGGGTCTTGATCAGCCGGCCGCTGAGTTCCTGGAGTTCGATTTCCAGGCGCTTGCGCTCGGTGATGTCCAGGGCCGCGGCGATAATGCAGGGTTCCCCATCGATTTCGATCGGCTCGGCGGTGCCGAGGGCGGTGAGGATTCGGCCGTCCCTGGCGCGAAATCGATATTCGCCCATGACATTTTTGCCTGCCAGGATGGAGTCCGCCAGTTCATGCCTTTGCTCCGGCTCACACCAGAGATTCAGATCGAAGGGAGTGCGTCCCAGAACTTCCTCGCGGGTGTAGCCGGTGAGGCGCTCGTAAGCATCATTCACCTCGAGGTAGCGGTGAGTAAGCGCGCTGGTGATCATGATGGCCATGGGACTCTGACGAAAGGCCTTGACGCATTTCTCTTCCGCCGTGAGCTGCAGTTCCTGGGCGCGCTTCAATTCGGTGATGTCGTCGATGATGGCGATAAATCGAAGGGGCGCGTCGGGGTTTTCATCTACAAAGCGCGAAATCGAGAGCCGGGCCCAGACGCTTCGGCCGCCCTTGCAGAGGTATCGCTTCTCGATGGAGTAGCTCTGCACCTCGCCCGCGGCAAATCTCTCGAATGCGGCGACGCACCTGGGCAGATCGTCGGGATGCGTGAGTTCCTGGAAACTCCGGCAGAGTAACTCCTCGCGGGAGTAGCCGGTGAAGTGGCACAGGCGCAGATTGACGAACAGGTATTTGCCGCCGGAGTTGATGATGCCGATGCCGACCGGCACCTGCTCGAACGCGGCGCGGTATGTCTCGGTGGATGGCAGCGGACCCATAGCTCCTCCGCAGGACACTGGATTGGCGGACCTGCGACGTCGGTCTCCGCCACTCGTACAGGGCGTATGGGGAGGCAAGGCCCATGGTAGTCGTTTACGGCGAGTGGTTCAATCACACGTTGGAATCACCGAAATTGGTTACCCGGGCCGCGCATCGGCATCCTGTCAGGCTGGACCTGTTGCGTATGATGGACCGTGGCTTTTTGCGCGTGATGGATGCAGCGCGAACAGGGGAGCAGCGTGCGTATGAGCAAGGGGTTAGTTCGATTCGGCGTGGGGATTTTCGTGGCCATTGCGGGCTTCGCTTTCATGGCCCAAGCAGCGGAGGTTGTGGTTGTCACGCAGGGCGGCAAGGTGTCCGGTGTTGCGAGCGACAACGGTGCGGTGACCAGTTTCAAGGGCATTCCATTTGCCGCTCCGCCGGTGGGTCCGCTGCGCTGGCGCGCGCCGCAGCCGGCTGCGCCCTGGACCAGCGTGCGGAAGGCCGACCACTTTGGAGCATCGTGCATGCAGGGGCCGAACACGCCGATGGGGCCATGGACGAAGGAGTACATGTATGTGACGCCGGCGAGCGAAGACTGCCTGTACCTGAACATCTGGACGCCCAAGACGGCGGCCGCGGCCAGGCTGCCGGTTCTGGTCTATATCTATGGCGGCGGGTTCACGAGCGGCTCGGGTGACGTGCCTGTGTACGACGGCACGGCGCTGGCGAAGACCGGCATGGTGGTGGTCACGTTCAACTATCGTGTGGGGCCGTTCGGATTCCTGGCGCACCCGGAGCTGACGGCGCAGTCCGACCATCATGCCTCCGGCAATTACGGCCTGATGGACCAGATTGCGGCGCTGCACTGGGTGCAAGGCAACATCGGCGCGTTTGGCGGCGATCCGGCGCGGGTGGCGATTGCGGGCCAGTCCGCGGGCGCCATGAGCGTGGAGGATCTGCTGGCGTCGCCGCTGGCGAAGGGCCTGTTTCACGCGGCCATTGCCGATAGCGGCATCGGCGGGCGGGGTGTGCCGGTGCGGTCGCTGGCGGAGGCGGAGAAGGCCGGGGCCGCATGGGCCGCCGCCAAGAAGGCGGATTCGCTGGCCGCGTTGCGCGCGCTACCCGCGGCGAACGTGCTGGGAGGGGGACAGTTTTCGCCCATCGTGGATGGGTGGGTGGTGCCCGACCAGCCTATGATGCTGACAACCAGCGCCGGGCGCGACAACGATGTGCCGGTGATTACGGGATTTCAGGCGGATGATTTCCGCATGGCCGGCAGCGGGCCGCCCATGACCGCAGCGCGGTTCGAACAGATGGCGCGCACGATGTATGGCGGCATGGCAGACGAGTTTCTGAAGCTGTATCCCGCGAAGACGGACGAGGAGGCGAAGCAGTCTGAGACGCTGAGCGCGCGCGATCGGGCGCGGAGCGGCATGGTTTTGTGGGCCACCAAGCGCGCGGCGACGCACAAGAGCCCGGTCTATGTGTATTTCTTCGACCGCGCTATTCCGTGGCCGGCGCATCCGGAGTTTGGCGCGTTTCATTCGGGCGAGTTGCCGTACACGTTTGGCAACCTCAAGGTGCTGGACCGGCCGTGGGAGCCGGCCGATCAGAAGATTGCGCACATGATGATGACGTACTGGAAGGGCATGACGGCACGTGGGAATCCAAATGGGGCGGGGGAGCCGCGCTGGGAGCCGGTAAGTTCCGCCGGCCGGTCGGTCATGCGGCTGGGCGTGGACAGCGGGCCGATGGCGACGGCGGATGATGCGCGGTTTGCGTTCTGGAAGAAGTATTTTGAGTCGGAGCAGAGTAAGACGGCGCCGATTTTTTAGGGGAGCAGGAACTAAAGGGACCAGCTTCCTCACGGTTAAGTCCCGTCCGCCAATTCAGTTTTCCTGGCCGCGTTACGCTCGCAACCCGAGATGTGGGCCGCGCGCTGGAAGCCTCATGGCTGGGAAGTTTGATCCCCGCCCGAGCGGGGCATCCGGCCAGGAGGGCTGAGCGACGATCTCTTCATGGCACACCTCCTGAGGTGTGTTGTTCGGCCGGGCACAGGTTGCTACTTGTCTACCGGCTTCCGCGCGAAGTGGTACAGGCTGTATGCGAGCGCCGCGAAGCCGAGGACGCTGACCCAGTTGTTATCGAGGAAGGTGTGGGGGACGTTGAGGAGGTCGCGGTTCTGGTAGTAGGTGGCTTCGAGCGCTTTGAGAGCTACGCCGATCAGGCCGGCGATGCCGCCTGCGGCGATGAGGCCTGAGGCGAACAGGGAGCCCGAAGAGATCTCGCTGTCGGCGTCGGTTTCACCGGCGCGGTGGGCGGCGCGGTCCACCAGCCAGCGGACCACTCCGCCGCAGAAGATAGGCAGCGTGGTTCCGATGGGCAGATAAAAGCCGACGGCGAAAGTGAGCGAGCGGATGCCGAGCAGCTCGACGGCGATAACCAGGCAGACGCCCAGCAGCACGATCCCCCAGGGCAGCTTGCGGCTGAGGATGCCATTGATGACAGTCGCCATCAGACGAGCCTGCGGGGCGGGCGCCGAGGGGCTGCCGATGCCCTGGATCCATGCCACCTCAATCTGGTGCGAGGCGGGCGAGTAGAGATACTTGCCGTCCTGCAGCTCCGTGGAGCCGATGGCGTTGAGGATGATGTATTCGGACTTATTGTGCGTGGAGGCAGCTTTGGTGGTCTCGTCGACCACCCGGATCTGGTCAGGCAGGTGCTGTTTGTCAGCCTGAATGGCGACCCCGGCGTGAGGCGCGTTGAGGTCCCAGACCTTGGGGAGAGGGTGGAACTCCTGCAGGCCGGTGTTCATCAGGTTGAGCGTGACTCCAATGATGAGGGTCGAGACGACGACGCCGATCATCAGCGCAATCTGCTGGTAGCGTGGCGTGGCGCCGATGATGTAGCCGGTTTTGAGGTCCTGCGAAGTGTCGCCGGAGTTGGAAGCGGCGATGCAGACCACGCCTCCGATGGTGATGGCGAGGGCGCCGAACGCGGGGGCGGTCCAGCCCTGCACCAGAAACACTGCGGCAGTCGCCATGAGCGTCGCGATGGTCATGCCGGAGACGGGCGAGGCGGAGGATCCGACCAGGCCGACAATGCGCGAGCTGACGGTGACGAAGAGAAATCCGAAGACGACCACGAGCAGCGACGCGGCCAGATTGGCGGCCCATCCCACAAACGCGCCGGGCACCGGCTTGAACTGCAGGAAGACGAACATGCACGCCACGATGAGGAGCGAGCCGATGAGGACGACGGTCATGGAGAGGTCGTTCTCCGTGCGGACAGGCTTGGCCTTGACGGCCCCCGCGCCACCGCGCATGCTCTTGACGCCCTCAGCGAGTGCCGCCCAGATGGTGGGGAGGGTCTTGAGCAGAGTGATGAGGCCGGCGGCGGCAACGGCTCCGGCGCCCATGGGCTTGATGTAAGCGGCCCAGAGGTCAGAGGGGCCCATCTGCGCGATGGGAACCTGGCCGGGATAGATGGGGCCGGGGAGCGCCTTGCCGAAGAAGTAGATGAGCGGCATCACCACCAGCCACGAGAAGACGCCGCCGGCGAAGATGACTCCCGCAACGCGCGAGCCGATGATGTAGCCCACGCCCAGGTATTCGCTGGTGGCATCGGCGTTGATGGCGCCGCCTTTGAGAACATGCTGCTGGCCCAGGTCGAGGGAGTAGCCGGGTGAGCCGGGCCAAACGGCGAGGAGGTTCTTGTTGGCGAGGAAGGTATAGACGCCGCCCAGGCCGAGACCCAGGAACACTCTGGATGCAAGAGAGCCGCCCTTTTCGCCGGCGATGAGCACATCGGCGCAGGCGGTGCCTTCGGGGTAGGGCAGCGCGCCGTGTTCTTTCACGATGAGCTGACGGCGCAGCGGGATCATGAAAAGCACGCCCAGCCATCCGCCGATCAGGGCGAGCATGAAGATGCGCGAGTACTCCAGTTCAAATCCCAGGAAGACCAGCGCGGGCAGCGTGAAGATGACGCCGGAGGCGATGGATTGCCCCGCGTTGCCGGTGGTCTGGACGATGTTGTTTTCGAGGATGGAGGCGCGGCCCAGCACGCGCAGAATCGAGATCGACAGGACCGAGATGGGGATGGACGCCGCCACCGTGAGCCCGGCGCGGAGACCCACGTAGACGGTGACCGCTCCGAAGATGATGCCGAAGGCGCAGCCGATGATCAGTGCGCGCGCCGTGAACTCGGGCGGCTTCTGATCCGGGGAGACAAAGGGGCGGAACGCAGGCTGCTGGGTTTCAACTTCGGGCATGAATTGCCTCCGGGCAAGGCGTGCTGCAACAGATATGAGATTGCCTGAAAGGGGGAGTGTAGCAGTTGGAGGGGCGCAAGTTCGATAGCGGCCGTCACGTTTCGGACCGGAAGACCACGTTGTGCTATGCGGTATCGGCATCGATGCGGCGCAGGGGGCGCGGAAAGTGCTGGACAATCCGCTCGCGGTCAGCTAACAATGCATGCACTGCAGTCTATATATGTTTCCCCAAGTCGGCGTATCCGGCCAAATCTATCCCCCTTTCAGATCGAAGGAGACGTCGTGAGATTTAGAAACTGGAAAGTTGTGTTTCCAACTTGTGCGGCTGTTTGTTGCCTCACCGCCGCAAGCATGGCTCAGAACGTGATGACCCATCACGTACGCACCGCCGTGCGGAACGGCGATGCCCGGCCTGTGGGCAGGCTGCCGCAAGCCCAGATGATGCAGATCGACCTGGTGCTGCCGGTCAGAGATCCCCAGGGACTGAAGACTTTTCTGGCCGATGTCTACAACCCGAAAAGTCCCAATTACCGGCAGTTTCTGACGCCGCAGCAGTTTACGGCGCGGTTTGGACCCACGCAGGCGCAGTATGACGAGGCGGTGCGCTTCGCGCGGAACAACGGGCTGCGCGTCATGGGTGGATCGCGGGACCAGATGCTGGTGCAGGTCAAGGGCACGGTGGGCACGATTGAAACGGCCCTGCACGTGAACATGACCACCTACCGCCATCCCACCGAGGACCGGACATTTTTTGCGCCGGATCGCGAGCCGACGCCGAATCTGTCCTTCAACCTGTGGCATGTTTCGGGACTGGACAATTATTCGATTCCGAGGCCGCTGGTTGTGAAGCGCGATGAGTTTGCGGCGCGCCACGGCGTCTATCCGGAGATGGTGGTGAATCATGCCACGACTGGATCGGGCCCGTCGGCGTCGTTCCTGGGCAGCGATATGCGGGCTGCGTACTACGGAGGCGGATCGCTCACCGGCGCCGGACAGCATGTGGGATTGTTCGAGTTTCTGGGAACCAACCTGGCCGACGTGACTACCTATTACACCAACGTGCACCAGACGAATAGTGTGCCGATCAACCTCATCTCCGTCGATGGAAGCAGCACGAGCTGCACCTATCCTGCCTGCGACGACACGGAGCAGACCCTCGACATAACGCAGGCGCTGGGCATGGCGCCTGGCCTGGCAAGCCTTGACGTGTACGTCAGCACCACGTCAGACACGGCCATCATCGCCGCGATGACGACGCACAATCCGCTCCCGACGACGATCGGCTGTTCATGGGGCTGGTCGCCGGTGGATCCTTCGTCGCTCGATCCGTACTTCCAGAAGATGGCGGCGCAGGGGCAGAATTTCTTTGCTGCCAGCGGCGACAGCTCGACGTGGAAGAGGACGGGCAGCGCCGCGCCGTGGCCGGCAGATGACCCCAATGTTGTGAGCGTAGGCGGCACGGATCTGGTGACGTCGGGCGCGGGCGGACCGTGGTCGTCGGAGACGGCCTGGGTTGACTCGGGCGGCGGCATAACGACGAACTCGTTTGCGATTCCGTCGTGGCAGAAGCTTTCAGGCGTGATCAATTCGACCAACAAGGGATCGACCACGCTGCGCAACGGCCCGGACGTGTCGGCCAATGCCAACTTCACGTTCTATGTGTGCGCTGACCGGCAGGCGTGCACGGCCAACTCATACGGCGGCACGAGCTTCGCGGCGCCGATGTGGGCGGGTTATATCGCGCTGGTGAACCAGCAGCTGGCGGCGAACAGCCAGCCGACCATCGGCTTCCTGAATCCGACCCTCTACCAGCAGAACGTGAGCGGGCAGTACGCGGCGGACTTCCACGACATCACCAGCGGCACGTCGGGCAGCTACTCGGCGGTGACCGGCTACGACCTGGTGACCGGGTGGGGCAGTCCGAACTCCGGGCTGATTGCCGCGCTGACCGGGCCGGCCCAGGCGGGCTTCAGTTTGTCGGCTTCTCCCTCGTCGGTATCGGTGCAGCAGGGCCATGCGGGCAGTTCCACCATCACCAGCAGCGTGACGGGCGGATTCAATACGGCCGTGGCGCTGAGCGCATCGGGGCAACCGTCGGGCGTAACCGTCGGGTTCAGCCCGACGTCGATTACCGGCGCGGGCAGCTCGACCATGACCCTTACGGTGGGGTCCTCCGTCGCCGCCGGCAGCTATCCGATTACGGTGACCGGAACCGCGGGCAGCACGGTGCATACGACGACGGTAACGCTGACAGTAACCGGGGTGAATCCCAGCTACTCGCTGAGCGCCTCCCCGACCGCACTGACCATCACCCGCAGCAGCGCCAAGAGTTCGACAATCACGGTGACGCCGTCGGGCGGATTCAGCGGCGCGGTTTCTCTCTCCGCTTCGGGACAGGGCAGCCGGGTTACGGTTTCATTCAGCCCCAGCTCGGTCACGGGCAGTGGATCCTCGACCATGAACGTGACGGTGAACCGGCGCGCCACCACCGGGACGCGCACTATCACCATTACCGGAACCAGCGGGAGCACAACCAAGACCACCACGGTGACTCTGACCGTGCAATAACAGCGTGCTGAAACCGCGGAGGCCCGGATCAACTGGTCCGGGCCTTCGTGCATGTGTGCGGGTCTTCCGGTTTTAGCCCATGCAGTGTCTACTGGGATAAGCAGGTGCGAATGGATAAGCGGCCACTGCTCAAGACGCTGCTGGCATTTGGGATCATCTACATTGTCTGGGGATCGACGTTCCTGGCCATCCGCGTGGGCGTGCAGGAGATGCCGCCCCTGTTGATGGCGGCGATGCGGTTTGGCGCCGCCGGCCTGCTGCTGTTCGCCTGGGCGCGGATGCGCGGCGAGAAACCGCCTGTGGGACGGCAATGGCTGGGTGTCACGGTGCTGGCCGCCCTGATGTTCATGTGCGACTACGGACTGCTGTTCTGGGCGGAGACGCGGGTGCCGTCAGGCATCGCCGCAGTGTTGCTGGCCACCATTCCGGCATTCATTGCGATTGCCGAAGCCCTGCTGCTGCGGACACGGAAGTTCACTGTTGGCCTGGGAGTCTCGCTGCTGGTGGGACTGGCGGGCGTAGCCATTCTGATGGTGAAATCCGTGGGCCTGGGCGGGGAGGCCGTGAGCGGTGCCGGCGCGGCCGCGCTGATCGTGGCGGCGGCGAGCTGGTCGGTGGCTACCGTGCTCACGCGCAGGCTGCCGCTGCCCGAGTCGAAGATGGTGAGCTCGGGCGCGCAGATGCTGGTCGGTGGCTTGCTGCTGTTCGGCGCAGCGACGGTGTTCGGCGAGTGGCCTCGATTTCATCCGGCCGCGGTTTCCATGCATGCGTGGGAAGCGCTGATCTACCTCATAGTGGCTGGCTCCATCGTTGGATACACGGCGTACCTGTGGCTGCTGCATCGTGAGTCGCCCACACGGGTGGGGACATACGCGTATGTAAACCCGGTGGTCGCGGTGGCAGTGGGCCACTGGCTGGGCGGCGAGGAACTGGCCACGCGCACCATTGTGGGTACCGCGCTGGTGCTGGCCAGCGTGCTGGCGATCATGTTGGTGCAGGGGAAGGCGAGCGAGCCCGAGCGGGAGTTGTCAGGCGAGCCCGCGTCGGAGGAGATCGGGAGCTAGTGCGGCTTCTCGAGAGCGACCAGCCACGCGGGGCTGTTGTCCGGGATGCCGCGCCAGCAATCTACCGATTCGACGTCGCGGGCGGACGCGAGATCGTAGAGATTGCAGGACATGCCGAAATGAAGAGGACCGGATTCGTAGGCGACCTGGCGGCCATCGTTCCAGAAGATCCAATGCCAGACGAACGCACTGCCCGGGATCTTTCGGAGAGCCCTGCCGTTCCGTGCGATGACCAGCGTGAATGGGTAGCGCTCATGGGTGCTGTCGTCGGGAAGGGGCGAGTTGAGGGTCCAGCCTTCCAGGCCGTGGGGCCCGGCCACGTGCGCGGATGCGACGGGAGCGTCGTCTGGCGCCTGTTGACCGAAGCCGCTGAGAGCGGCCGCCAACAGCAGAGCTGCGCTCGTGAAAAATCGCAAAGCCATATTGTGTGGGATCCGTAGTGCGATTGTAGCGCCGGAAACTTCGCCCCGATCGGCGAGATCGACGAAGCGCCATCCAGTCTTCGCGGGAGCCTTTCTTTCGTCCGGCCCTGGGGGATTTGCACTTCGACTGCGTTCGAGGATCAAACGCCGCACTTGGCGAATGGGCTGGGTACCGCGTAAGGTGAAGGGCAATACCAGATCGTTCCGTTGCAAAGGATGAAGCGCGGAATCGATCGTTCCTACGGAGTCTTCGATGAGTCAGCCGGGCCTGGCAGCTTCCCCACGAGGCACAATCACCAATCCGAGCATGGCAGCATCGCCCATGAAGCGGCTGCTGTCGCTGGACGTGTTACGCGGCATCACGATCTGCTTCATGATCATGGTGAACGACAACGGCGGCGCGGGTTCATGGGGCTTTATGAATCACGCCGAGTGGAACGGTCTCACGCCTACTGATCTGGTGTTTCCCACCTTCGTGTTTGTGATGGGCGTCTCCATCGTGTTCGCGTTTGAGGCTCGGCTTGGCAAAGGCGCGCCAAGAGGGCAACTGGCGAAGCACACCGTCATCCGCGCGCTGGTGCTCATCTGTTTCGGAATTCTCGTGAACAGCTTTCCGTACTTCCATCTGGACCACATGCGCTTCTATGGCGTGCTGCAGCGCATTGGGATTTGCTACCTGGTGGCAGGGCTGTTCTACCTGTATGACTCGCGCGCGTGGACCAAGGTGGCGGCGCTGGTCACGGCGCTGGTGGGCTACTGGGTTCTGGTGCGCTGGGTTCCGGTGCCGGGGATGGGAACCCCCGGGCAGGATCTGCCGTTCATGGACATGAACCGCAACCTGGTTTCGTGGATCGATCAACACCTGTTCCCCTACCACCTTTATCTGTATTCGCCCGATCACAACGTGCGCGATCCTGAAGGGATGTTGAGCAATCTGCCTGCCATTGGAACGGCGCTGATGGGCGTGCTCACGGGCATCTGGCTGCGGTCGTCGCGCGCGGTATCCGCCAAAGCGCTGGGCCTGCTGGCGGGCTGCGTCGCCAGCCTGGCCATCGGTTATGCGTGGTCGCTTGAGTTCCCTCTGAACAAGAACATGTGGACAAGCTCCTTTGTGCTGGTGGCGGGCGGCTATTCGTTGCTGGTCCTTCTGCTCGCGTTCTGGGCAATCGAGGTGATGGGCTGGCGCAAGGTTTGGACCTATCCCTGGATCGTGTTCGGATCGAACGCCATTGCGGCATACATGTTCAGCGAACTCACGCCGTCTCTGATATGGATGGTGAAGCTGCACGACGGCGGCCGCGCGGTTACGCTCGAAGAGTGGCTGATGCGGCACTTCTATACGCAGGTCTTTCCCACCGGATGGGCGCAATTCGGATGGTCGGCAACGTTTGCGGCATTTTGCTTTATCCCCGTGTGGATTCTCTATCGGAGAAAAATTTTCCTGAAAGTGTAGGGCCATGGGAACCAGAAAGAGATTCGCAGCGACTCAGATCGCGCTTGCATTGCTTGCAGTTGTCCTGGAAACCGCAGCCCTCGGGCAGAGCAGCCCCGGAACTGTTCCGGTGCCTGGTCCGCCGATGGGCTGGTCGTCGTGGAACAGCTTCTCCAACACGGTGAATGCGCAGATCGTCATGGAACAGGCCAAGGCGATGGCGGACACCGGCCTGCAGAAGTCCGGCTATCAATACGTCAACATCGACGAGGGCTGGTGGCTGGGCAAGCGCGACGCGGACGGCAACATCGTGGTCGACCCGCAGGCATGGCCGGCCATGGCCGCGGGCGAAACCGCCGGCGACATGGCTAACATTGTCCGCTCCATTCACAAAATGGGTCTCAAAGCCGGCATCTATACCGACGCCGGCAAAGACGGCTGCAGCATGTATCCCGACCTGGGCCCCAAGGTCTTCGGCACCGGCAGCGAAGGGCACTACGAGCAGGACTTTCTGCAGTTCGCCAAGTGGGGCTTCGATTACGTAAAGGTGGACTGGTGCGGCGGCGACAAGGAGAACCTCGACCCGGCGGTGCAGTACGCCGAGATTGCGCGCGCCATGCAGAAGGCCGAGAAGCAGACTGCGCACCGGCTTTACTTCTCGCTGTGCGAGTGGGGCAAGCAGAGCCCGTGGACGTGGGCTCCGCACCTGCGCGGCGTGCCGGCCAATGTGTGGCGCACCAGCGGCGACATCGTCGATCCCATTGTGGCCAGCGGTGAGCACAAAGACCGCAAGGTGAGCTTTGAAAAAATGCTGGCCAACTTCGATCAGGGGATTCATCCTGAAGCCCAGCACACCGGCGCTTATAACGACCCCGACATGATGGTGATCGGCATGCCGGGTTTGACCGATGCGCAGAACCGTGTGCATATGGCGCTGTGGGTAGTCTCCGGCGCTCCGCTGCTGGTGGGCGCGGACCTCACCAAACTGACGCCGGACACGGTGGCCATGCTGACCAACTCCGATCTGATTGGCATCGATCAGGACGCGCTTGGCCTGCAGGCCGTGAAGGTGGCGGAGACGGAAAAAGGATTGCAGGTGTGGTCCAAGGTGCTCACCAATCCCGGAGCGCGCGCCGTGGTGCTGTTGAACCGGACGGCAGCGCCCGCGGAGATGAAGGTGGAGTGGAAAGATCTGGGACTGGCGAATGCCGAGGCGCGGGTGAAGAACCTGTGGAGCGGCGAAGAGCTGCCCAGCTTCGGCGCTTACATGGTGAAGGTCCCCGCCGGCGATGCAGTGCTGGTGCGGGTGCAGGGAACCGAGCCCGAAGCGGTGACCTACCGGCCCGAAGCTTCGGCCGCAAAAACCGCCTGCCGCGGCTGCGCGGTGCGGTTTGCCAAAGTGGCAATGCATGCCGGTTGGGCGCGGGTGCAAATTGCCTACACCAATCCCGGCCGGACGCTGCGCTACGCCGAATTGCGCGTGAACGGCCAAGGCCCGACGACTATCGCGTTTCCCGCCACGGGCACGGCGTCGGGCGCGGTTACGGTTCAAACCATGCTTGACCGCGCCGAGGACGGAAATGTGCTCACATTTTCAGCCCCGAATGACACGACGCCCTCAGACGCCTTGCCGTCGATCCAGGCGATTCTGGTGAGGTAACTCCCGCTGTCTTTGCGGATCACCACTATGGCCGATGCTGTCCAGACCGAGATCGCCGCCTCCGGGGAGGCCGGCGCGCGGGGCGGGCGGCGGGCCCTCCTCGAACTCTGCATCGGATATGGGTTGATCCTGGCTACGGTGTGGACGCCGCGTCCGGCGCAGGGCTGGCTGTGGTGGGCATCGGTCGTGTGGATTGCGGCCTCAACCTGGTGGTCGTTTCCGGGGTGGCAGGCCATGGGCTTCCGGCGCGGCGGCTTTGTCGCGTCGTTGTGGCTGGTGGTGCTGGCCGCGGTGCTGTCGGCAACCGCCGTCCTGATCGCCATGCGGCTGCACACGCTGCGGGTTCCGCACACCGTGCTGGGCTGGGTTCTGGCCTGGGGCGGCTATATCGTGTGGTCGTTCGCGCAGCAATTTCTGCTGCAGGGCTACTTCCTGTTCCGCATGCTGCGCCTCACATCACGGCGCGAAGCTGCGGCGGCATGGGCGGCCGCCATCTTTGCCGCCGCGCATCTGCCTAATCCGCTGCTGACGTGCGTGACGCTGCTATGGGGCGCGGTGGCGTGCATCGTATTTCTGCGCTGCCGCAATCTCTACACGCTCATGCTGACGCACGCCATTCTGGGCGTGACCCTGGCCATCACGGTCCCCGGACCGGTGATCCATAACATGCGTGTAGGTCTTGGCTATCTCAGATATCGGCCGCCGGGGAAGGGGAGACCACTTTTGATTGATCCCGAAACAGGCCGGGTGCGATGAACTCCAGGCAATCACGTATACGTTAGATGTACGGTGGTCTACCGTACTCGAGGCAGCCCATGGGACAACCCCATGAAGAAGCTGCGTGATCTGATCGAGGGTTAGTTACTGTGTCTCCCCGGCGGTCTGCCGTTCTCTCGCCGGCCGGAACAGCCACAGATTCAGCAGCGTGAACAGCGCCGCGCCCACTGTGAATTTGAGCCACACAGGCGCGTGCGAAGGCGAGAAGAAGCCTTCAAGGCATCCGGCAATCACCAGCAGTGGAATGGTGCCGGAGACCAGCCGGGTGGCCTCGATGCCGCCGCCCGCCAGTGAGTCTTTCCATCGATAGCCGGAAGGAAACAGCATGGAATGCCCGATGCGCAGACCCGCGGCTCCGGCGAGGATCACGGACGGCAATTCGAGCGATCCATGCGCGGCCACAAAGCTCCACAGGGACAGCGACATGCCGTAGTGATGGCAGGCGGCCCCGACGACACCGAGTTCCATGCCATTCACGAACAGCAGGAAGAGCGTGTACACCCCGAAGGTGATTCCGCCGGCGAAGGTGGCAAAGCACACCGACAGATTGTTGGTCATGATGTGGCTGGTTTCCATGGGAGCCACGCTGACGATGGACTGCGTCCACATCTGGTGACGCTCCATCGTGGCAATCATGGCCGGATGGAGATAGTGCCGCATGAAGTCCGGACGGGTGCTGGTGAGGATCATGCCCAGCACTCCGCAGGCCAGCGTAATGAGGAGGGATGCCGCCACATAGCGCAGGTTGCGGCGGAAGATGCGCGGGTACTCATCGCGCAAAAAGCGGAACAGCCCGGCGATGCTCGTCTTGCGGCCCGCATAAATGATATGGTGAGCGCGAGCGAGCAGTTGATTCACATGGGCCGCGTAGGTGCGCGCGGTCGCGTCCTGGCGCAGCACCGAGAGGTCCGCCGCAACCTGGCGGTAGAGCAGGGCCATCTCCTGCAGCTCTGCGCGCGAAAGGCGGCCAAGACCGGCTGAGTCGGCCTGACCGAGCAGGGCCTGCAGACGGTCCCAGTACGGACGGCGCTTCGCGAGCCATTGATTGGAGAGGATGTACGCCATGAGCGCGGGTTCTGATCAGCTTAGCATCGATACGCCGGAACTGGTTTCGATCGAAATGCCCCTCGCCGGCATCGGCAGCCGCTTTATCGCGGTTCTGGTGGATACCCTCTTGTGGTTTGCCGGATTCGCGCTGGTCATTCTTCTGTTCAGCCTCCTGGCGCCGGCCATCGCGGCATTCAACAAGATATCGGCGCAGTGGGCTGTCGCCTTCGTCATATTTGTTGTGTTCCTGTTCAACTGGGGCTACTTCACGCTGTTTGAAGCTTTCTGGAACGGGCGCACGCCGGGAAAGAAGATTGCCAAAATTCGTGTGATTCAGCATTCGGGCCGGCCCATCGGGCTGTTTGAGTCGATGGCGCGCAACTTCATCCGCTACGTCGACCAGTTTCCGTTCTTCTATGCCGTGGGGGTCATCACCATGTTCGTGACCCGGCAGCACCAGCGGCTGGGCGACCTGGCCGCCGGGACCCTGGTGGTGCAGGATCGCGAGCAGGAGGCGCCCCTGTGGGCCGAGTCGGGATCGCGAACCTTCACGGCCGCGAGTTTCACTCCCCGGGAGGCGCCCCTCGAGCCCCACACGCGCGTCACGCTGCCCGTCACGGGAATCGCCAGGCTCTCGACGACCGACCTGGAGGTGCTGGAGGGCTTCTTTGCGCGGCGCCTCGACATGCCGCTGGATGTACGGCAGAAACTGGCAGAGCGCATTGCGGCGGCACTTGTCGCCAAATCCGGCCTGGAGCCGCCCGCCGGGGTCAGCACGGAGACGTTTCTGGAAGCGGCCGCGCGGGACCTGCGTGACGCCTCACGCCTCAAATAGCAAATTCCCCATATATCCAGGCGTAAGCAGGGATTTGCGCCCCTTATAAATCCACCGTTGTCATAGTCGACTGTGACATGCTGACCCACCTCAGGCCGATTCGCTCCCGTCGAGAAACGATGTAAACCCCGGCGAACCCCGCGACGCACGGGCATCCTCACAGACCAGCCCCGCAAATCCCGAAAACAATGTAAGCGTTATCAAATCTGTTGGGGGCAACCTTCCCGCGCAGTTCCTCATGGACGCCAAAATTTTCCGTCTTGACAATCGCTCTAAGGACCGCATTTAATATGGCCGATTCGTCAAACGGGTTTTCATCTGGGCTTTACTTAAACGATTCAGCTCAGGCATACCAAAAACTGGATAAGGACAATGTCCTTACTTCATGAAAGCGGAGATATGCCGCGTCTCCGGCCGGTTGGGTCTGCCTCATCGCCGGGGTCTTTCACGGTCGTCGGATCAGATCGAGACGAACGGAAGAAATCCGGAACCGCACGCTTCCCTGAGAATGCTCAGGATCCATGCACGCGTTTGATTCAACCACCGCAAGTCACGAAAAGTGCTTGTTCAAATTTAGTAAATCGCTGTACCGGCCTGGCGCAGGCCAGGAAGACCACTAGAAATGGCGCAGGTACAGGCGGATTGTTACGAAATTCGGGCCCTTTGGCTTTTTGGAGAGCTTTTCTCCTCCGGGTGAACGGATCAACTTCACCTCTTTGGCACTTTCATACACGGCTTCATACCTCAACGGAGAAGCAACAGACGTAGACGCAACAAGGACTGCAACACAAATTGATCAATGACTGAAACACCATTTGAAAAGGAAGGTCACATGAGACACGCAACAAACAGGTTGTTCCTGTTGCCGTTGCTCTTTGTCTTGGCGTGCGCAGGGCTATACGCGCAGGCCAACTCAGAGTTGACGGGCATCGTCACAGACCAGACAGGAGCGGTAGTTCCGGGAGCGAAGATTACGCTCATCGATCCCGCTACCGGCGCCATAAAAGCCACTGAAAGCGGAGCCACCGGGCTCTACGACATCAACGGCCTGAACCCCGCAACCTACAATCTCAAGGTCGCGGCAAAGGGCTTCCAGGCTTACGCGCAGAACGGCGTCGTGGTGAACGTCTCCGCGACGGTGCGCACCGACGTCAAACTGACGGTCGGCGCTGAGAGCCAGACCGTGACGGTCCAAGCCGATTCGCTGCAGGTGCAGACCGACTCGAACGTCGTCAGCACCCTTATCAGCTCCGAGCAGATCAGCGAAATCGCCACCCAAAACCGCAACTTCGCCGCTCTCGCCGCGCTGGGTTTGGGTGTCAGTTCGGCTCTTCCTGACTCCAACACTCCCACCTCGGTGGCCTCCAACTTCACCATCAGCGTCAACGGCCTTCGCCAGAGCCATAACATCTGGCTGATCGACGGCGGCGAAGCGGATGACCGCGGCGGCGCCGGCGGCATGGACATCATGCCTTCGCAGGATGCCATTGCCGAATTCAACATGCTGACCTCGAACTATCCTCCGGACTACGGCATTTCTTCCGGCGCGACGATGAGCCTTTCGCTCAAGAGCGGCACGCAGAAATTCCACGGCACCCTGTGGGAGTTCAACCGCACGCCCGCTTACAACGCCAAAGAGCCGATCTCGCGCACATTGACCAACGCGCACTACAACATCTTCGGCGGCAACATCGGCGGCCCGCTCTTCATACCGCATGTCTACAACACGAACAAGAACAAGACGTTCTTCTTCGTGAACGAAGAGTGGCGCAAGATCCTCTCCGGCGCGGGAACCTCGAACAACCCGGCGCTTCTGGCGTCAAACATCCCCGCAGATATGAACACGGATCTGCACTACGTCAAACCGGCGTTCTCGTCGAACGCGCTTACGGTCCCGAATGTCGGCGCCACCTCCGCTTACCAGAAGAATGTGCTCACGCCTCTCGGGCTAGTCCATGGCGCGGCGTCCGGCACTCCTGGCGGCTTCGCCCTCGATGGATCCGGCAACCCGATTATTCCTCACCAGTTGTTCGATTCGAACGCGGTGACCTTCCTCAACACAGGCGTGATTCCCACGTCGAACCAGGCCAACGGCTACAACATCTTCAACGCGGTCAATCCGATCGATGTGCGCGACGACATCGTCCGCATCGATCACAAGTTCACCGACAAGTGGGCGCTCCTGGGCCACTACATGCATGACTCGGTTAGCCAGGGTTATGCAAAGCCGCAGCTTGGCTGGAACGGCACGAGCTACAACACCATCACCAGCACCTTGTCGAACCCATCTAACTCGGCAGCCATCAAGTTGAGCGGAACGCTCAGCCCCAACCTGCTGGTTGAAGCTTCGATCAACTACGACGGCAACGTCATCGACATCGTCAACAGCGACAACTCGAAGCTGCCTGCAGGCTGGGTCAGCAACCCTGTGACACCGAGCTTTGCCGTGACGCGCGATGCGCTGCCCGGCGTAAGCCTCGGCACCCCGTTTGGCACCACGGAAGACACCGCGTCGGCGCCATGGCACAATGCTGCGCAGGATTATGAGCCGAAGGTCGATATCTCGTACACCATGGGCAAGCACGCCATGAAGTACGGCTTCAGCTACAACCGGTACACCAAAAACCAGCAGCTTTTCGGCAACCAGCAGGGAACGTTCTCGTTCGGCAATCTGACCAACGACAGCTCCATGGATCTTCTGCTCGGCCTGGCCAGCAGCTACGGCCAGTTTCAGGCAGCTCCCATCCGTCACTACGTGAACCAGACGCCGTCGGTGTATGTGATGGACAACTGGCACGTCACTCCGCGGCTCAGCTTGCAGCTCGGTCTGCGCTATGACGCGCTGCCGCACGCATGGGAGCGGAGCAACGCGGTTGCCAACTTCAACCCGGCTGATTACCTCCAGAGTCAGGCTCCGATCTGGAACGCCGACAACACCATCAACTCGGCAAGCCCGTCACTGGTCGCGCTCAACGGCGCCACCTATTACCTGAACGGCATGGGCCTGGCGGGACAGAACGGCTTCCCCAGAGGACTGGTCAAGAACGATTTTGAAACGCTGCAGCCCCGCGTAGGCTTCTCTGAAGACCTGTTCGGGAACGGCAGGACGGTTCTCCGCGGCGGCTTCGGCACCTTCTTCGAGCGCATGCAGGGCAACGACATTTACAACGCTGCCACCAATGCGCCCTTTGCTTACAACCTGAGCCTGAGCAATACGGAGTTTACAACGCCCGGGAACAACTGGCTGACAGGCTCCACCGTCTCGGGCGTCCCGGTCTTTTCGTCGGGCGTCACCAACCTGGCGCATGACTACAAGGCTCCCGCTGTCGCACAGTTCAGCCTTGGCGTGCAGCATGAGCTGTCGCCGGCGGTCATCTGGGTAGCTCAGTACGTCGGCAACCTGGCGTGGCACCAGAACATTCAGCGCCACATCAACACCCTGCCTCTGTCCACCGGCGAGGGCATCCGTTGTATCGCGGGCGATGGCTCGGGCAAGTATCTTTCGGATCCGAGCAACGATATCTCCGGACCTGATTCAGCCTGCACGGTGGGCTTTACCAATAACGGCGGTATCAACGCTTTCCGCACCTACCAGGGCTATAACGACATCAACCAGCAGGAAAACACCACCAACGGAAACTACAACGGTTTCCAGAGCGGTCTTCGCCTGCAGAACCGCTGGGGTCTCAGCGGTGAGGTCGATTACACCTTCTCGCATGAAATCGACATCACAAGCTACGACCTGAACGGAGTCAGCAATCCCTGGAACATCAAGTACGACAAGGGTTCCGGTGCGCTCGATCGCCGTCACATCCTCAGCATCAACTACGTGTACAAGACGCCGTTCTTCGCTCACTCCACCGGCTTCACCAAGTCGCTCCTCGGCGGATGGGAAGTGGCCGGCACGGCGCTCGCGCAGACCGGCACCATCATCGCGAATCAGGGCGTTGGACTTTCCATTCCGTGGGATCCGGTCGGACTGGGCGGCGGATACACCAACCGTCCCAACCAGATCGCACACACCCACTACATCAAGCACAAGCCTTCCAATGCGGATGGCGGTCAGTGGTTCGATCCCAGTTCGTTCTCGGCTCCCGTGCCTTCGTGGCTGGGCGGCCCCAACATGGGATTCGGCAGCGCTCGTAAGGATGCGGTGGTCGGCCCCGGCCGTTTGAACTTCAACACATCGCTCTACAAGTCGTTCTCGATCACGGAGCGCGCTCACGTCGAACTGCGCTTTGAGTCGTTCAACACCTTCAACCATTTCGAGCCCAACGGTGTCTCTTCCAACCTGGGCACCGACAACTTCGGCAAGGTCACCAACAACTTCGGCCAGGTCACCAGCGCGTGGGATCCTCGCACGCTGGAACTCGGCGGCAAGTTCGTGTTCTAAAGCAACGCAAACAAGCGGGCGCGCCGGGCTATTCCCGACGCGCCCTTTTTTTGGTCAATTTGCCTGGAGTGACACGCCGCGAGAGAATCGAAGCACGGATGCTAAACACGCCGTTGTGTTTAGAGTGGGAAACCACAGACTCCAACCCGCCTGGGGAAACCACAAACCTGGGGTGGGAAACCACAAACCCAGCTAGGCCACCATCGCGACCTCTGACTCCCCATGAACGGAACCCTCACATTCCTCGGCACCGGCACCTCCATGGGTGTCCCCACGGTCGGCTGTTCCTGTTCCGTCTGCACCTCGGCCAACCCTCGCGACCGCCGTCTCCGCCCCTCCGTCCTCATCCGCTGGAGCCAGGCCCAGCCCGCCCCCGGCCTCCCTCCCCGGGAACGCAACGTGGTCATCGACACCGGACCCGACTTCCGGGAGCAGGCCCTCCGCACCCGCCTCACCCAGCTTGACGCCGTCTTCTACACCCACGCCCACGCCGACCACATCTTCGGCCTCGACGACCTCCGTCCGCTCAGCTTCGTCGCCCACCGCGCCGGCAGTTCGCTCCCCCTCTACGCATCACCTGAGACCCAGGCCGTCCTCGAGCGCGTCTACGACTACACCTTCAAGGCCAACGCCACTTACGCCACCCGCGCCCGCGTCCAGATTCGCCCCCTCGCCGACCGCCTCAACCTCCATGGCGCCGAATTTCTTCGCGTCCCCGTCCTCCACGGCAAGCTCGAAGTTGCCGGCTTCCGCTTCGGCGACACGGCCTATCTCACCGACGTGAGCGAGATTCCCGAATCCAGCTTCGCCCTCCTTCAGGACCTCGAAACCCTCGTCCTCCCCGCCCTCCGCCATGAGCCCCACCCCAGCCATGCCACGGTCGCGCAGGCCGTCGAGTGGGCCAGACGCATCGGCGCGCGCCAAACCTGGCTCACCCACATCGCCCACGAGCTCGGCCACCACGAGACCAACAGCCTCCTCCCTCACAACGTGCGCATGGCCTGGGACGGGCTCGAAGTCCCCATCCGCCTCAACGGCGCCCCGGAGGCGGCATGATCCCCGTTTATCGCGGCCTCCGCTCCCTCCCTGCCGGCTTCGGCCCCTCCATCGCCGCCATCGGCAACTTCGACGGCGTGCACCTTGGCCACCGCCAGATCCTCAACGCGGTGGTCGACGAGGCCCGCACCCGCGGCATGAAGGGCGTCGCGATCACGTTTGACCCGCACCCCGAGCAGTTCCTCCGTCCCGGCCGCGCCCCCGGCCTGCTCACCCCTATGGACCACCGCGTTCGCCTGCTCGCCGCAACCGGTGTCGACGCCATCGTGATCCTGCTGTTCGACGAGGCACTCGCTCGCCTCACCGCCCGTCAGTTTGTGGAATGGGTTCTGGGCGACGCCCTCGGTATCGCCGGTCTGCATGAAGGCGGCAACTTCCGCTTCGGACACAGAGCCGAAGCCGGCGTCCAGGAGCTCGCACGCTTCGGCGAGGAATGCGGGTTCAGGGTCTCGGTCCATCCGTCCGTCTGCGTCCACGGCCTTGAAGTCTCCAGCTCCGCCATCCGCGCGCTCGTCGCCGCCGGAGACATGCGCCGCGCCCGCTGGATGCTGGGCCGCCCCTTCGCCATAAGCTCCACCCAGAAGCGCGATCGCGGCGTCGGCGCGCGCCTCCTCGTCCCTACCGTGAACCTGGCCGCCTACAACGGCCTCGTTCCCGCCCACGGCGTCTACGTGACCCGCCTCCACATCGAGCAGGGAGGGGGCGTGCAGCCGGGGAGCAGCCCTACCCGCACTTTCCAGGCCGTCACCAACGTGGGCAACCGCCCCACCTTTGCCGGCGCCGGCTTCAGCATCGAGACCCACATCCTCAACTTCCAGCCGGTCGACCTGGACGAATCAACGCCGCTCGAGCTCGAATTCCTCCTCCACCTCCGCGGCGAGCAGAAGTTCCCCACCCCCGAGGCCCTCAAAGCGCAGATCCTCGCCGACGTAAAGAAAGCTCAGCGCTACTTCCGCCGTGCCGGTCCCTGAATGTCCCGCTGAGGTTCCGTGCGGACCCCACCTTCGGTGTCGTTCTGAGCAGCCTCAATCGCGTAGCGCGAGTTGCACTTGCAATGAACCTGGATTTCGCCGGCGCCACGACACAGTCCCGCAGCGACGGCAGGAGGTTATCCGGGGACAAAGTCCTGGGTATGCAGCCCAAGAAAACCTGCGAAGCCCCGGTAGGGGCGCTGGAAGAGAGCATCCCGTACCTGTCTGAATTGGGGTTCATGGTTTCCACCCTGTCGCCAGAAAAAAGGCGACAGGATTCTGCACGGAGTTACCGTGGCTATCTGCCCGGATTGATCGCCGGCTTCACCACCGGCCTGGCCTTTACGGGTTCGCTCGCAGCAGGAAGCGCCGGCTTCACCGCAGGCCCATTCGCCGGCCGGGCGGCAGCCGCCGCACTCACGGACTTCGGCGCGCTCCGCACCGGCACAGTAGTGATTGCCTTGGCACCCATTCCGGGCAGCGAGGAGCGGGGCATCGTGGATACCCTGGTGGCTGCTGCCGGCTTGATGCCAGCCGAACCAGCCGTAGCATCCGCCTTCACCGCCCCAGCCGCAACCCCCGCGCCAGCGGCAACCCCCGGACCAGCCGAAGCCTGCAGCAGCGGCGCCTTCACATCGCCCTGGTCCCCAAGGAACCGCTCGTTATCCTTGCCCGCGATGGCCTGCTTCATCACCGTCATCCAGATCGGCAGCGCGGCCCTCGCCCCGGTCTCCTTCTCGCCCAGCGACTCCCGGCTGTCGAATCCCACCCACACGCCGCACGTCACGCTCGGCGAAAAGCCCAGGAACCACGCATCGGTGTAATCGCTGGTCGTTCCCGTCTTACCTCCCAGCGGATGATTCAACTGCGAGGCTGCCGCGCCCGTTCCATGAGCCGTCACCGCCCGCAGCAGCGTCATCATGGTGCGCGCCGTCTGCTGGCTGATCACTTCCTTCACCTGCGGCGGATCTTCCCAGAGCGTAATCCCGTCCGCATTTGATACCTTGCGGATCATCCGCGGCTGCACCCGGATCCCGTCATTGGGAAACACCGAGTACGACGCCACCTGCTCCTCCAGCGAGATCTCCACCGCGCCCAGCGCCACCGGCAGATACGCCGGCATGTTCGAAGTCACCCCGAACCGGTGCGCCATGTCGATCACCTTGCGAATGCCTACGTGCGCGGCCAGCTTCAGCGCCGGAATGTTACGCGACTCCGCGAAGGCATTCACCAGCGTCATCGCGCCCTTGTAGTCGTTCTCGTAGTTGTGCGGCGTGTACGACCCAAAGCTCACCGGCCCGTCCACAACAATGTCGTCCGGTTTCGCGCCATCCTCGATCGCCGTCGTATACACATACGGCTTGAAACTCGAACCCGTCTGCCGCTCCGCCTGCGTGGCGCGGTTGAACACGCTCACCGAATAGTCGCGCCCGCCCACCATGGCCAGAACATCGCCCGTGGTATTGTCCATCAGCATCAGCGCGCCCTGCACGCCGGAATCCTGCTCCAGGCTCGCCTTGCGCGCGCTCCCCTCAAACCCATCCTGCAGGTGCACGTAGATCACGTCGCCGGGCTTCAGCAGCGCGTCCGCGTAGCGCTGCCCCGTCCACTTCCAGTCATCGGGCTGCAGGATGACCTCGTCGGAGCCGATCCGCCCGCGCACCATGGTGGGCAGCACCGAGGTGACCACCGCATGCACATAATCCCCGGCAGCGTACTTCAAAGTCCAGTCCGGATGCCGGTAGCTCTCCAGATCGGACCCGTCGGCCGTCACGTTCTGCAGGCGCGCCTTCCACCCGTGCCGCCGTTCGTAGGCGGCCAGTCCGTCCAGCACCGCGCTGTTGGCGGTCTTTTGCAGGTCAAGATCGAGCGTGGTATCCACCCGCAGACCGGCCTCATGCACCTGCTCGGTGCCGAACTGCTTCTCCAGCTCGCGGCGCACCTCTTCCTGAAACCACGGGGCCACGGAGCTCTCGGGCTGCGTCAGCTTCAACCCCAGCGGGTTCTCCTTGGCGCGCGCGGCTTCTTCGTGCGTGATCAGCCCGTCTGACTCCATTTCGCTCAGCACCAGGTTGCGCCGTTTCAGCGCCTTCTCCGGGTTCAGAACCGGCGAGTAGGCATACGGCCCCTTGGGCAGACCCGCGAGCAGCGCCGCCTCTGTCAGGCTCACATCCTCGGCGTGCTTGCCAAAATAGAACTGGCTCGCGGCCTCAAACCCATACATCCCGCTGCCCAGGTAGATCTGGTTTGCATACAGAGTGAAAATCTGTTCTTTGGTGAACGAGCGTTCAATCTGGATGGCCAGAAAGGCTTCCTGCACCTTCCTGCCCGCCGTCCGGTCCGCGGACAAAAACAGGTTCCGGGCCAGCTGCATGGTCAGCGTGGAAGCCCCCTGTGCTCGCCCCTTGCTGCGGATGTCGTGCCAGGCAGCGCCCCAGATGCGCCAGAAGTTGATGCCTCCGTGCGACTCGAAATCTTTGTCTTCGATGGAGATGACCGCCTTGCGCAGTACCGGCGCAAAGTCGTTGTAGTTCACCACGATGCGACGTTGCAGAGCGAACGATCCGATCACCCGGCCCTTCTGGTCGTAGAGATCGGTGGTGGTCGAAGGCCGGTAGCGCTCCAGGTCCTCGATCTGCGGCAGGTCCGAGGAGTACACCAGCGTCAGCCCCGCTAGCGATCCCGTCACCGCCGAAAGCACAATCAGGAGAGTCAGGGCCGCCTTGCCCGCCAGCTTCCGCCGCGGCCTCTGCGGGCGGGGCTTTTTGCCCGCATCCCGGGCTCCATCCGGCTCCAGCCGATGGGTCCGCCCCAGCTTCCGGGATTCTTCTACAAGTTGAGTAGGGGTGGCCAAGCGCGTCTCGCCTTCAATGGCATCTCTCTGCGAGCGAGTGGGAGAATGCTGAATTTACTTCCAGAGGTTACCACGCATTCACCGCGCCGGCAGTAACAAACCACCTTCCCGGTACCTCGCCGTGCAATTCCGGAAGCACCCGTTCCATAGGCCCAAAACGCGTTCCCAGCTGGCTCGGCGCCGCGCGTGTTGGAGGGAAACAAGGATTCTCGTGGCGTTTCCGCCGCCCCCTCGGTATACTCCCGCTCAATCCTCGATGAAGGGAGTTCCCCATGGCCCAATCAGCCACCGCAGGCGGTCAGTCAACGGGCCTTCCGGTCAGAAAAGTCCTGGCCGGCGGTGTTTCAGGAGCGATTACCACGATTGTGGTGTTCGTCCTTAATAACTATGTTCTCGAACCCCATGGCGCCAAACTGATAACCGGAGATATTGGAGCGGCGATCACCACCGTTCTCTCCTTCGTGGTGTCGTATTTCATCCCTCCGGGTCCCAACGAATCGGTTATCCCCTGATGCACCAACAAATTGAAACCCTCCAGACACACGAAAGCCCCGCGCCGTTCTCAGCGCGGGGCTCCCCATGCAGCTCGTATTAGCGGGCCCGATTAGCTGTTTTTGCTCTTCAGAATCGACAGCGCCTTATCCAGCGGCTGGTCGTTCTTGTCAGGTGTCTCGTCCTCAATCTCTTCGTCCGGAGTCTTGCCCACCTGGACATTGGGATTCACTGCTTCGTCCTGGATCTTCTTGCCATCCGGTCCCTCGTACTTGGCGATGGTCAGCAGCAGCGCTGCGCCATCCGGCAGGTCAATGGTCTTCTGCACCGAACCCTCGCCGAAGGTGCGCTCGCCCACCACGTCGCCGCGTTTGGCGGCTTCAATCGCCGAGGCAGTCAGTTCCGCTGCCCCATAGGTGCCGCGATTCACCAGCACCGCCAGCGGCGCGGTGGTCAGCACCTTGGCCGGGTCGGCCGCAAACGTCTGCTTCGGGAACCGCTGCCCTTCGAGCATCGCCAGCGTGCCCTGGCCCACAAAGAGGTTCGCCAGGCGGATGCCCTCTTCCTCTTCCCCGCCTGAAGCGTCGCGGAGGTCGAGAACAATCTTCTTGCCCTTGTTGGCCTTGAGCTTGGCGGCGACCTCATCCACGCGCGCCTTGGTGATCACTGCCGGCTTCAGATAGAGCACCGTGGAATTCTCATACTCCTGCTGGCTCAGATCCGGTGTGGACACAATCGCGCGCGCGATGGTCAGCTTGTCGGGATCGGCCTTGCGCGGCTTCACCACCGTCAGGTTCACCGTGCTGCCCGCCTTGCCGTCCAGCATCAGGCGGATGACCGCCAGCGACAGTTCCCGGGTCGAGGTGTCCCCGATGGCTTCAATCACGTCCCCATCGGCGATGTGTTCATGATCGGCCGGCGATCCCGGCAGTACATTCACCACCGTTGCGTAACCATAGCGCTTCGAGACCGTTATGCCAATCTGGGCAACGCCCGAGGAAGGCCGCTCCTTCCAGATCTTGTACTCGGTCGGCGTCAGGTAGCTGGAGTCCGCATCCAGCGATTCAAGCAGCCCGTGCAACGCGCCCGTCGTCACCGTCTGCATGTTCGGCTCGGTCACGTAGTCGCTCTGAATCCGCCGCAGTACCTGCTGATAGACGTGGATCTGGTTATACGCGCCGTCCTGCTCGCCGCCGGCATGCACGCCGAACCAGCCGAACTCGCCCAGGGCGAAGCCCAGGCCCAGCGCCGCAAATACCGCCGCGCCCAGCACAAACATTAGTCTTTGGAAAAATCGAGACACATACACCTCAACGGCCTAAGGGAGGCCGCTACTTTATAGACGCAATGATACTCCAAGAGGTGTTTTTTCCCGTTGCCGGAGAGCAATTCTGCCCGTCCGCTCTCGGTCGAACGCGCCAATCCGGTGCAGAACGACGGCGCGCCTCCGGCCCTCGATAATTCTCAGGCGGTGACGCTCAGCTTCAGGTTTTCCCATAGCCGCATCGTCGGGCCGGCCTGGTTGATGGTATAAAAATGCAGCCCAGGGACGCCGTTGCGCAGCAGCGTCTCGCACAGACGCGTCACCACCTCCAGGCCGAAGTCGAGCAGGGCATCGCGGTCATTCTCCAGCTCTGCCAGCCGCAAACGGACCCAGCGCGGCAGATCGGCGCCGCACCCGGTGCAGAAGCGCAGCGTCTTGTCGTAGCTGGTGATGGGCATGATGCCCGGATAAATGGGGATGCGCAGCCCCGCCTTTTCGCAGCGATCGACAAAATGGAAGTACGCATCGGCGTTGTAGAAGAGCTGCGTGAGCGCGGCATCGGCGCCGCATTCCACCTTGCGGACAAAGTTGTCGAAGTCGGCGCCGGGGTTCTGCGCCTGCGGATGCATCTCGGGATAAGCCGCCACCTCGATGCGGAATTGGTCGCCGTGCGTCTCGCGGATAAAGCAGACCAGGTCGCTGGCGTACTTGAACTCGCCCGGAGCCTCCGTGCTGAGAGCTGTGGCAGGCAGATCGCCGCGCAAAGCCACAATCCGCCTCACGCCGGCGGACCGATAGCGGTCGAGCGCGGCCGCGATGTTGGCGCGCGTCGATCCCACACAGGTAAGGTGCGGCGCGGCTTCGAGCCCCGTCTCCCGCACCACGGTGAGGATGGTCTCGTAGGTGCCGTCCTGGTCCGATCCGCCCGCGCCGTGCGTCACCGAGAAGTAGTCAGGCTTGAGCTCGGCCAGCCTGGAGATGACGGCCGGCAGCTTGGCCACGCCTTCCGGCGTGCGCGGCGGGAACAGTTCGAAGGAGAATCGAGGCGGCGAGGGCATGGAGAGAATCCAAAGTCGGGAGAATCAGGGTTCGCCGTTTCCCCTCCTGTCGCCAGAAGAAAGGCGACAGGAGGGGGCACGGCAGATTCCGGAACACGTCAGCCGCGTATTACTGACAACGGATCACTTGCGACTAATACCTGTAGAACTCCGGCTTGAACGGCCCTTCCACCGGCACGCCGATGTAGTCAGCCTGGCGCGCGGAGAGCTTGGTCAGCTTCACGCCGATCTTCTCGAGGTGCAGCCGCGCCACTTCCTCGTCCAGCTTCTTGGGCAGCGTGTACACGGCGACCTTATAGCTGTCCTTGTTCCTCCACAGGTCGAGCTGCGCCAGCGTCTGGTTGGCAAAGCTGTTCGACATGACGAAGCTGGGGTGGCCAGTGGCGCAGCCCAGGTTCACCAGGCGGCCCTCAGCCAGAATGAAGATCTCGTGTCCATCTTCAAAGTGATACTTGTCCACCTGCGGCTTGATGTTGAGCTTGGTCGCGGTGGGGTCGGTGTTGAGCCGGTCCATCTGGATCTCGTTATCGAAATGTCCGATGTTGCAGACGATGGCCTGGTCCTTCATCTTCTGCATGTGCTCGAGGGTGATGATGTCCACGTTGCCCGTGCAGGTGACGTAGATATCGCCACGGCCCAGCGTGTCTTCCAGCGTCGTGACTTCAAAGCCTTCCATCGCCGCCTGCAGTGCGTTGATCGGATCGATTTCAGTCACGATCACCCGCGCGCCCATGCCGCGCAGCGAGTGCGCACAGCCCTTGCCCACGTCCCCATAGCCGCAGATCACCGCGACCTTGCCGGCCACCATCACGTCCGTCGCGCGCTTGATGCCGTCGGCCAGCGACTCGCGGCAGCCATAGAGGTTGTCGAACTTCGACTTGGTCACCGAGTCGTTCACGTTGATGGCGGGAACCAGAAGCGTGCCCTTTTCCACCATCTGGTAGAGACGGTGCACGCCGGTGGTCGTCTCTTCCGAAACCCCCCGCCATTCCTTGACGACCTTGTGCCAGTGCTGCGGATCCTCGGCGTAAACCCGCTTCAGCAGATCCTTGATCACCTGCTCTTCATGGTTGCCGCTCGCGGTGTTGACCCACCCGTCGCCGTTTTCGAGCTCGTATCCCTTGTGGATGAGCAGGGTCACGTCCCCGCCGTCATCCACCACCAGCTGCGGGCCCTTGCCGCCCTTGTGGTTAAGTGCCGCCAGCGTGCAGTCCCAGTACTCTTCCAGCGTCTCGCCCTTCCAGGCGAACACCGGCACGCCCGTGGCGGCGATTGCGGCAGCCGCGTGGTCCTGCGTGGAAAAGATGTTGCACGACGCCCAGCGAACCTCCGCGCCCAGGCTGGTCAGCGTCTCAATCAGCACAGCCGTCTGGATGGTCATGTGCAGCGAACCGGTAACGCGCACGCCGGCCAGCGGCTTTTCGGCCGCGTACTTGTTCCGAATGGCCATCAGGCCGGGCATCTCGTGCTCGGCGATCGCAATCTCCTTGCGACCCCAGTCGGCGAGGGACATGTCTGCGACTTTGTAGTCGGCGGCGGTGATTTCGAGGGTGGTGGCCATGCTGTTCTCCTTGGGGCGAGCGGGGAAAGGCCGCTTCGCATCGAGTAATCGTGATATGTTGATATATAGCAGAAATCACCCATGCCGTCCATTGTCAAAATGCTGCGAGCCGCCGCCGATCCCAATCGCCTGCGTATCCTGCTGCTTCTAAAACAGGAAGAGCTATCCGTGGCGGAACTGCAGGAAATTTTGACCATGGGCCAGAGCACGATCTCCACCCACCTGTCGCAGCTCAAGCAGGCTGGGCTGGTCACCGATCGGCGCGTCGGAAAAAACATCCTCTACAGCCTCGCGGATGCGTCCCCCGCACAAAAGGGCCGCCTCCTTCAAAGCGATCCCGAAACCCTGACGGAGCGCAACGGCAGCCAGCCCCTGAACGGAGCGCTCGGCGTCTGGGCTTCCGCCCCTGACGACAGCTCTTCCCCGGGCTTCCTCGAGCAGCTGCTCGCCCAGGCCAACGTCGAAATCGCCGGCTCCGCGCATGACCACGCTGCCATGCGCCGGGTGCTGAAGAAGCGCCAGGACAGGATGCGCGCCTTCTTCGATTCCATGGCCGGCCGCCTCGGCCGCGACTACGTCCCCGGCAAGAGCTGGAAGAGCCTGGCCGAGGCCCTTCTGCGCCTGATGCCGCCCCAGGTCATCGCCGACCTTGGCGCCGGAGATGGCAGCTTTTCCATCCTGCTGGCGCAGCGCGCGGAGCGGGTGATTGCCGTGGATGCCAGCGAGAAGATGCTCGAAGTCGGCCGCGATCAGGCGCAGCGGAACGGCATGGAGAACATCGAGTTCCGCGCCGGCGACATGGAAGAAATGCCCATCGAGTCCGGCACCGTCGACATCGCCTTCTTCTCGCAGTCACTGCACCACGCCCTGCACCCTCGGCAGGCGCTCAAAGAGGCCGCAAGAATCCTGAAGCCGGGCGGCCGCGTGGCCGTGCTCGACCTGGCCAGGCACCGTTTTGAAGAAGCGCGCGAGCTCTACGCCGACGAATGGCTCGGCTTCAGCGAAGCGGAACTGGAACAGATGCTGGCCGACGCCGGCTTCAAAGACGCACGCGTAGCCATCGTCGACCGCGACCCCGACGCCCCGCAGTTCCAGACACTATTAGGCATTGCCGAGAAGATCCGCTAACAGGCTTGCTTGCTGCCGCGCGTTGCGATCCAGGCCGCCGCATATACAACCTGACACAGCCACATCTTCCCATCCTGCTCGGGCCCATGCCAAAAGTTGCCAGAGCCCGTGGTCACGCCGCTGCGATAAGCTGAATCCAACCATTGGATGAGCACCCCGGCAAAGACCGCTTCCGAGAAGCCGCGCGCCCGCTTGACGCGTGCACAGCGCACCGCCATTCTGAAGGCCCTGGCAGACCCCAAACGGTTCCAGCTACTGGAACGGATTGCGCGGTCGACCTGTCCACTGGGCTGCTCGGCGGCGCGCGATGCGCTCGCCATCTCACCCGCTACTCTGTCGCATCATGTGAAGGAACTGCAGACCGCGGGCCTGGTGGAAGTGAAGCGCGAGGGCAAGTTCATCTTTCTCTCGCTGCGTCCCGGCGTGCTGCAGGAGCTGATCGGCGGGCTGAACGGCCTGGTCCAGTCACACTGCAAGGATTCATCTGATTCCGGCGCGGCCTGACCAGAAACGAGATATTCACAATCCTCCTGAATCCTTCTCCCTCCTCCGCAATCAATTCGACAGTTGTCGAAATGTCGAAGCGATGACAGGCCGGCACGGGAGAGATGAATGAAGAATCTGCAGGGCAAAGTGGCGCTGGTTACCGGCGCATCGAAGGGCATTGGAGCAGGAATCGCCAGGGAACTGGCGGCGCGCGGAGCCGCGGTCGCGGTGAACTACTCGAGCAGCAAAGCCGAAGCCGAGAAGGTCGTTCGCGATATCGAGCAGGCCGGCGGCAAGGCGATCGCGGTCAAGGGCAGCGTGTCTGACCCCGGCCAGATCCCCACGCTTATCGAAGAGGTCGCGCATAAGCTGGGCCCCATCGATGTGCTGGTGAACAATGCCGGAATCTATGAATTCGGGCCCATCGACGCGATCACTCCGGATCATTTCAAAAAGCAGTTCGACACCAACGTTCTGGGGCTGCTGCTGGTTACCCAGGCGGCCCTGAACCAGTTCAACCCGGGCGGCGGAAGCATCGTAAACATCAGCTCCGTTGTCGTGGATGGCGTACCCGGCGCCGCCGTTTACAGCGCCACCAAGGGCGCCGTCGATGCCGTTACCGCGTCGCTCGCCAAGGAACTGGGTCCACGCAAGATTCGCGTGAACTCCCTGAACCCCGGCCTGGTGGAGACCGAGGGCACCCACGCCGCCGGGTTCATCGGCAGCGATTTCCAGAAGGAGGCTGTGTCCCGCACGCCGCTCGGCCGCATCGGGCAGCCACAGGACATCGCCACCGCGGCCGCCTTCCTGGCTTCAGACGACTCGGCCTGGATCAACGGGCAGGCCATCCACGCCTCGGGCGGCTTCCGCCTCTGACCGATATGGCTCCAGCCGGTTTGACCCGGCTGGAGCGGTGCCGGGCCAAACGCTGCCTTCGCCGCCCCCAATGAACATAGCTGGATTGAGGTGTCTGGTTTGACGCAGGCACCGCCTCTGTTGGAATTTGGAACCTGGAGGGTTTCCAATGGCGAAGCGCAGCGAGCACATCTCTTTACGGGCATCGGACGGACAGGAACTCGGGGCCTATGTAGCCTGGCCTGACGGCGAGCCCGTGGCCGGGCTGGTGGTGATCCAGGAGATCTTCGGGGTGAACGCGCACATTCGCCGCGTCACCGACAGCTATGCCCGCGATGGCTTTCTGGCGATCGCGCCAGCGTTGTTCGACCGCATTGAACCGGGCGTGGAACTCCAGTACGATGGCGACGACGCTGCCAGGGCGCGCAGCTTCATTCCCCGCATGGACATGGAAAAGGCCATGCTCGACGTCCAAGCCGCCGTGCAGTATGCGGCCAAATCGACCGGCAAAAAGGTAGGCGTGATCGGCTACTGCTGGGGCGGCACGCTGGCCTGGCTGGCCGCCTCGCGGCTGCCGGTGAGCGCGGCCGTTGGTTACTACGGCGGCCGCATCGGCAGCTATATTCACGAGACGCCCAAGTCTCCGGTGATGCTGCACTTCGGCACCCAGGACAAGCACATTCCCAGGAGCGAAGTGGATCAGGTCAAAACCGCCCATCCCGACACCGAGATCTACTGGTATGACGCGGACCACGGCTTCAACTGTGACGCGCGCGCCAGCTTCAACCCAGAGGCAGCGCGGGTCGCGCGGGAGCGCTCGCTCGGGTTCCTGAGCGCCCATCTTCAGCACCGGTAATCACACTAAGGCTGTATCCTCCCGTACTCATTTCGTACCCCGCTTATCCGATTACGTTCAGGGGGGAAGTGTATGTAGATCATGACCTAACGGATGTGACCGTGGTCACTTGCAAGTCGAGCCTTTCAGGTAGATAAAATACACATGCCATTCTCCCCCCGCAGAGTGGCCACTGCGCGGCAACGGTCAGGAATGCGCCGTTGTTGAAGGCGTTGCGATTACCACGATCGTACGTCTGGATTAGAGCGCCCCAGTCATTCACACACTGTGTGGGGGAAAGCATGTCGCTCCCGTTTACGAATACTGCGTCTCAGTTCACTCGTCCCGGCCAGGATATGCTGGACCGCGCGAGGTTCGTCGCTGCGTCGCCTTTGGGAATTGGCTTGAGCCATGACGCTTGTGTTGCCGTTGCCTCCAGAACCCGGGTGAAGCGCTTTGCTCGCGGCCACGCGCTCTTTCTGCAGGGCGACGCCGGCCAGAGGCTGATGCTGATCACCAGCGGATGTGTGAAGCTGACCCAGGTCAGTCCGGAAGGCAAAGAGGTTCTTCTGTGGATGTGCGGGACTGACCACGTGCTAGGCATCCGCTCTGAGCTGACCGGCAAACCTTATTCCTGCTCCGCCGAAGCTGTGAAAACCTGCACCGTGCTCGTATGGGAGCATGACGCTCTGGCCTCGCTCGCGCAGCAATACCCGCGCCTGGTGCAGAACCTGAATGGATTCCTCCTCACCCGCATCGAGGAACTGGAGGAGCGCTTCAGGGAACTGGCCACCGAGAACGTCAGTCGCCGCCTCGCCTGTACCCTGCTGCGTTTGAGCCGGCACATTGGCAGCCCCAGCGAAGGCGGCACCGAGATATACCTCTCCCGCCAGGAAATTGCGCGCATGACCGGCACCACGCTCTTCAGTGTCAGCCGCATCCTGTCGGAATGGGGCAGGGACAAGCTGGTCCTGCCGAAACGGAACTCCGTCGTTCTGCCGGATCTGGCGCTGATCGCGAAAGTGGCCGAAGCTGAGCCGCGGCCCTCGCCCAGCAGCGGGATGCCGAGCCGGGGCAGGCTCCGGGACTTTAATTCGATGCCGGTATAAATTCGCGTTCCGCCCGCCGTACCTTAAACCAGTCCTGAGTGACTGCGTCCCCGCGAGATCATCGCAGGGGCGCCCCTCCTGCGCGCCACATCGACGCAACCCCAGCGGCTTGACAGAATGCTACTCAGGAATCGCGTTAGCCGCGTTCCGAGTCAAGGAGCTGGCGCTTGCGTTCCACCCCCCAGCGGTACCCCGTGAGCGAGCCCGAGGCGCCCACCACCCGGTGGCAGGGGACAAGAATGGCCACTCGGTTGGTGGCGCAGGCACGCGCGACAGCGCGCGTGGCGTTGGCATCGCCAAGATCGGCGGCCAGTTGCGAGTAGCTCCGTGTCTGACCTCGGGGAATATCGCGCAGCGCCTGCCACACGCGAAGCTGAAAGACCGTTCCTCTCAGATCCAGCGCGCCCTTGGACGTGAGGGTCTGGCTCAGATCGCGGCCTTCCCGCACACTGTCCAGTGCGGCCCCCACCATCTCGACCAGCGAGGCGTCCGGGTGAACCTCGGCGGCCGGGAACTCGTCGCGCAGTGTCTGTTCGGCGGCGGCTTCGCTCTCCGCAAGAGCCAGCCAGCACAAGCCGCGGTCCGTGGCGCCCACAATCATCCATCCAAAAGGCGACGCCGCGGTGGCGTAGCCGATGTGCTCGCCCCGGCCGCCGGCGGCGAACTTTGCCGGAGTCATGCCCAGCGGGTCGGCCTCATAGGCGCGGCTTGAGGAGTTGAACCCGGCGTTGTAGATGGCGTCGGTCACGGAGGCTCCGCTCTTGAGTTCAGACCGCAGGCTGCCCGCGCGAAGCGCCCGCTGATACTGGCTGGGGCTCGCGCCCATGGCCTGCTTGAACATCCGCTGCACGGTGAATGGGCTGGTGCCGGCGATGCGCCCGAGTTCGTCGAGAGGGACCCGGCGATCGAGGTTGGCCTCGAGATGTTTGCGGACCCTCTCCAGGGCGTTGCTGCGCGCCGCCTGCGGCTTGCAGCGCAAACAGGGGCGGAATCCCGCGGCCTGCGCGTCAGACGGGCTGATGAAAAAACGGACGTTCTCGCGCAGAGGGCGGCGGCTGGTGCATGCCGGGCGGCAGAACACCCCCGTGGTCAGAACAGCGTAGAAGATGGTGGCCTGCGGGTCGCGGGCCATCACCTGCGACCAGGCGGATTCGGCGTCAATGAGTGTCTGTGCGGGCTGGAGTGTCGTGTTCATGATTTCTATGCTGACGCCGTTCGCCACGGCGTACACTCCGATTCTTGCGTGCAATTCAGTTTAGGTGACTACGCCCTTCCGCGACTGAGGAGGACAGCCTCCGCCCGCGCGAGGTCTTCTTCGGTGTCCACGCCGATGGTGTCCCGCGGCGCCGAGGCGACGTAGATGTCGATGCCGTTTTCAAGCAGCCGAAGCTGTTCGAGCCGCTCGATCTGCTCCAGCCGGCCGGGTGGCAGTGAGGCGAACTGCTCCAGTGCGCCGCGGCGGTAAGCGTAGATGCCCAGGTGCTTGCGATAGCCCGAGCACCCAGCCCCATCGCGGTCGTACGGGATGGTCGCGCGGGAGAAGTAGAGCGCCTTGCCGCCGGTGGAGGTGACCACCTTGACGGCATTGGGGTTCGCCATGTCTTCCCGCGCACAGGGGACAGCCAGGGTGGCGACCTGCACTTCAGGCTGGGCAAACAAGGCGAGGAGCGGCGGGAAGAAGTCGGGCGTCAGGGTAGGCTCATCGCCCTGGATGTTGACGTACACATCGGCCGGAACTTGGCTCGCGACTTCGCGCACGCGGTCGGACCCGGAGGCGCAATCCGGCGAGGTCATCCGTATCGGAATCCCGCGTTCCCGGCAGACCGCGGCGACCTCCTCGGAGTCCGTGGCGATGAGCACCGGGTCCATCAGCCCGCTCTCGGCGGCGGCTCGGTACACCCATTCCACCATGGGGCGCCCGGCAAGCTCGCGGAGAACCTTGCGGCTGAGCCGTGTGGAGCCAAGGCGCGCTGGAATGATTCCGGCAACCGTGAGCCCGGCAGCCGGGCGGGAGGGGTTCATGCGTTTGATTGTAGAAGGGCTTCGCGCAAGTTGGCGCGCGGGCGCGGCAGGTTTGACCTTGGCTGCTCGTACCCTTATCATCAAGACTTGGCGCCAGTTTGTTGGCCCGCCGCCCTGGCGGCCGTGTGCGTCCCTCCTTGGGCGGAGTAGCTCAGATGGTTAGAGCGACGGATTCATAACCCGTAGGTCGGCGGTTCGATCCCGCCCTCCGCCACCAGTGGCGTGCGTCATTTTACGCAATACCAACCTGGAGATGAGATACCTGTACTATGCACTCACGGCGCGACTTCCTACGATTCATCGCCACCCTCGCCGGCGCGGCCGGAGCCTCCGGCATCATCCCTGAAGCCATCGAGCGCGCCCACGCCATCGAGCCCGATCCCGGCTCCACCTTTCTCGACGCCGAGCACATCGTCATCCTCATGCAGGAGAATCGCTCTTTCGACCACGCCTTCGGCACACTGCGCGGCGTCCGCGGCTTCAACGATCCCCGCGCTCTGCGCCTGGCCAACGGCAACTCCGTCTTCGTTCAGAGCGACTCCGAGGGCCGCTCCTACGCGCCATGGCGGCTCGACATCAAGGACACGCGCATTACCTGGATGGGCTCGCTGCCCCACTCGCGCGAGAGCCAGGTGGACGCATGGAACGACGGCCTGCACGATGGCTGGCTCGACGCCAAGCGCGCCGGAGAAAAGGACTACGCGCACATGCCCCTCACCATGGGCCACTACACCCGCGAAGACCTGCCCTTTTATTACGCGCTCGCCGACGCCTTCACCATCTGCGACCAG
>NZ_DASXYM010000138.1:0-41358 GCF_036502485.1 Occallatibacter sp.
TTTCTTGGAATCTTCAGGCTTGGTGGTGGTGCGTTCCTCACCGAGGGTGGCGGGATTGTACTCGGCGGTCAGGTCGAAGTTGACCTTGTTGGAAGCGCTGACGGGCTCGAGGGGCTGGCCGGGGCCGCCGCTGTTTTCGGAGCTTTCGCCCACGATGGCGGGGCGGAGGAAGTGGCGCGAGTGCTCGAGGTTGCCGACCAGCAGGAGGTCCTTGTCATGGGGGCCGACGACGCGAAGCTTGAGGGTGATGCGACCGGTTTTTTCCTCGCGATTGGGCTCCAGGGCGGTGACCTGGACGCCCCCGGGGAGGACGGTCTCGAGGTCTTCCATGGCCAGGGTCCATGAGAATGTCTTCTGATCGAAGAGGGCGTTGAGGTTGTTGGCCTCGTCGAGGACCTGGGCGTTGTCGGGCTGGCGCATCATGGCGTGGTAGCCCTGGCGCTCCTGGTTAATGGTGGCGATCTGGCCGTCGAGGGTGCGTTCGCGGGCGCGGGCGAGTTCGGCTTTGGAGTGGAGCAGGTGAATGCCGACGCCGAGGCCGATGGAGACCACTGCAAACACGGCCATGGCGATCCGCAGGTGCTTGAGGGTGGGGCCGAGATCGGCGAAGGGGCGAGTGGCGAGATTGATTCTGACTTTCATGGTGTCACGCTCCCGCCAGGGCGCCGGTGATGCCGGCGGTGCTCAGGGGCCCGAGGGCGGTGGTGGCGCCCAGGCCCGAGGTTGGGACCATGTCGACAACGGCCAGATCGGGGTCGGCGACGAGGCGGGCGAAGTCGTCGGTTTTCTGAATGCCGGCATAGTGGAGCTGACGGGGCCGGGCCACGAGCTTGTCTTCGTAATAGGCGGCGGCGACGGCGATGCTGCGCTGGATTTCGGCGGTGCGGGCGTCCTGCTCCTGGGGCAAGTCGACGGTGCGGAACAGGTACAGGTCCTGTCCGCTGGTGATGGAGGTGGTGAGGGCCTGACTGCTGAGATTGGCGGCGAGGATGGGCTCGAGGGAATCGAGGGCGGCGAGCGAAGCCAGGCTGGAGGGCAGAACCACGCCGGGCTCGTAGCCGGCGGCGCGAACCGCGGATTCGTATTCAGCCAGGACCGGACCGGGCATGATGGTGGCGAGCACCTTGACGGTATCGTCGGTCTGCACCAGGATCTGGTAGCTGAGGGCGGCGTGTTCGACGTCGAAGGGAACCATTTTGCGGAGGCGGAAGCGGAGAACGGGAATGGCCTCGGCCGGCTTGGCGGGGAGCGTGTCGAAGTCGAGGACGAAGACGCGGACCGAGGTGTCGGGCAGGACAAGGGTGACGGCGCGGCTCTTGGGCGAGAGCTCGCCGAGCGCGGTGCGAATGGCGGCGACCACGGCGTCGTTATCGCGGAAGTTGGGCTCGGCGACACCGGGGACGAGGGCATCGGCGGCGAGAGGCGCGAAGGCGTAAGAGGGCGAGTCGGCTCCCTGAGGAATGGTCGCGGCCAATGCGCCTTCGGGGGCCAACTCGACCGCGGTGAGCGGACGGCCGGTGGTCGTTTTGGGTTTATCTTTGGCCACGTGGAAAACTCCGTTCAGAGGGTTGGTGGTTCAATGCATCCCTCAGGGGCTAAAGCCCTCAGCTTTTTTGGATCATTTGGCACGACTAAAGTCGTGCCCTTTCAAAACATCGCAATGAGCATTCGGCACGACTAAAGTCGTGCCCTTTCAAAACCTGCGTTTCCAGACAAAGGCCTATCGCGAGGCCTCGATGAAGGTGACCTTGTTGATTTCTTTCAAGGTTGTGAGGCCGCGGCGGACGCGGTCGATGGCGGATTCGCGGAGGAAGCTCATGCCTTCTTTCTGCGCCAGCTTGCGGATTTCCGAAGTGGGCTTCTTCTCGAGGATCAGTTCGCGAATGGGGTCGGTGAGGTCAAGCAACTCGTGAATGGCGGTACGGCCGCGAAAGCCGGTGCCGCCGCACTCGATGCAGCCGGCGCCTTCGCGGAAGCCGAAGGTGCGCCACTCCTCGGGATCGAGGCCCGCCTGATGAAGGGTCTCGTCGTCGTAGTTGACGGTGCGGATGCAGTACTCGCAGATGGTGCGGACCAGGCGCTGGGCGAGGATGCAGTTGAGCGCGGAGACGAAGTTGTAGGCTTCGACACCCATGTTGAGGAAGCGGCCCAGGACGTCGACCACGTTGTTGGCGTGGACGGTGGTGAAGACCAGGTGGCCGGTGAGCGCGGAGTTGATGGCGATCTGCGCGGTTTCCTGGTCGCGGATTTCGCCGACAAGAATCTTGTCGGGGTCGTGGCGCAGGATGGAACGCAGGCCGCGCGCGAAGGTGAGGCCTTTCTTCTCGTTCACCGGAATCTGCGTGATGCCGCGGATCTGGTATTCGACCGGGTCTTCAATGGTGATGATTTTGTCTTCGTCGCTCTTGATCTCGTTGAGTGCGGCATAGAGCGTGGTGGTTTTGCCGGAGCCGGTGGGGCCGGTAACCAGCACCATGCCGTAGGGCTCGCGGATGTAGCGGCGAAAGCGCTTCAGGTCGGATTCCGCAAAGCCGACGACCTCGAGTGTGAGGTTGCGGAATTTCTCACTCATCGACTCCTTATCGAGCACGCGGAGCACGGCGTTTTCGCCGTGCACGGTGGGCATGATGGAGACGCGGAAGTCAATGAGGCGGCCCTTGTAGCGTACGCGGAAACGGCCGTCCTGGGGCACGCGGCGCTCGGCGATGTCGAGCTCCGACATGATCTTGATGCGCGAAAGGATGGTGGTGTGGTGCTCGCGTGCAATCGGCGCCATGGCCATCTGCAGCACGCCGTCAATGCGGTACTTCACGATGACCGAATCATCGAGCGTCTCGATGTGAATGTCGGAGGCGCGCCGCTCCAGGGCCGTGAAGATGGTGGTGTCCACAAGCCGGATGATGGGGCTCATGTCTTCTTCGCGAGTGAGCTTCTCGATCGAGATGTTTTCGTCGGCGTTGTCATCGCCGGTGAGCACATCGAAAGTGAGGCCTTCGCTGGCTTCTTCAAGGACGCGCTGCGACTGCTCGGTTTTCTTCAGGACCTCGGTGATCTGCGAGAGCGTGGCGACCCGGGCGATGATGCGATGACCCAACAGGCCGGCAATCTCGTCGAGCACCATCAACTGCGACGGGTCAGAGACGGCGATCACGAGGACCTCGCCCTGCTGCTGCTCAATGGGCACGAAGTTGTAGCGGAACATCAGTTCCACCGGCACCGTGCGCAGCAGGTCGTGCTGGATTTTGAAGTTCTTAAGGTCGACGAACTCGGCACGATAGCGCTTGGCCAGTGCCTCGGCATGGGCGCGGTCGTCAAGGCCGGGGCTAAGAGGAACTGCCAGAACTGTGGAATCAGCCATATGGATTTACACCTGTTGCGTTAGAGCCTGATGCATTTACGCCCCGCCGCCCTGCGGAGCCTGTCCCATCGAGAAGATGGGTAGATAGAGCGAGATGAGAATGAAGACCACGATGATGCCCATGAGGATGAGGATGGCGGGCTCGATGAGCGCAAGAGCGGCAGTGAGCGCGGTGGCCACGTCCTCTTCAAAGAATTCGGCGACCGAGTTGAGCATCTGCGGAAGAGCGCCGGTCTGCTCGCCCACCTGAATCATTTCTGTAGCCAGGCCCGGGAAAACTGCGGTGCGTTGCAGCGACTCCGCCAATGACTTGCCTTCGCGCACCGTGGTGATGGAGTTCATCACCGCCTTCGAGACGCGGCGCGAGGAGATGGACTTGGCGGCGGTTTCAAGCGACGGCACCAGCGGCAGGCCGCCGGTGAGCAGTGTCGACAGCGTGCGGGCGAAGAGCGCCACCTGGTACTTGAGCCAGATCTTGCCCAGGACAGGGGTCTTGATGCGTATCACGTCTACAACATCGTGGCCGCGCTCCGTAAGCGCAAACCGCCAGGCGCCGATGGCCAGGGCGATCACGACCACAATGATGTAAACAATGCTGTGCTGCATCCACTTGCCGAAGGCCAGCAGGTCCGTGGTGATGGCCGGCAGCTTGCTCCCCATCTGGTCATACAAGGTGGCGAACTGCGGAATCACGACCGTGAACATGAAGGTCATCAGTCCGGTCACCAGCGTGAGCAGCACCACCGGATAAATGAGGGACGAAATGAGCTTCTTGCGGAACGTAAGGGTGACGCGTTGGAAGTTGACGTAGCGGTCAAGCACCTCCTGCAGGTTGCCGGAACGCTCGCCGGCCAGCAGGGTGGTGGTGTACATGACGGGGAAGCCACTCTGGGCCTCAAAGGCGCCAGAGAGAGATTCGCCCGTCTTGACCCGTTGGGAGACATCTTCCAACTGACCGGAGAAGTGGGCATTCTTCTGGATCTTGCCCAGCATCTGCAGCGATCCGAGGATGGGCAGGCCGGCGCGGATAAGAGTGAGGAACTGCTGATTGAAGATGAGGAAGGGCTCGAGCTTGACCTTGCGGCGCGACAGGAGCCCGCGGCCGCCCCGCGATTTGACCGAAAAGACGTGGTAGCCGGCATGGGAAAAGCGCTGGCGCAGTTCCTCCGCCGACGCAGCGGTCTGCACCTGTTCCGAGACTCGGCCGCGCTCATCGGCCAGCTTGATGACGAACTCTGCCATGCGGGTCCTGGGGGCCGGAAGCGGATGAAACCGCCCGGGCCCAATCTTTCTACAACTTCCTCAGTTTCAAGGGTAGCAGTGCTCTCAGACCTATAGACGTGTTTAGAGCAAAGAGCGTTCGGGGCTCAACTTCGGAGTCGGGGATCATCGAGAAGGAGAACGCCGAGCGATGCAGCAGCCTGCTGCAGACGCTTGTCAAGGGTAGCCAGTGGAGCATGTTCCCGCATGGCAAGTTCCAGATAAGAGCAGTCATACACCGTCAGGCCTGTCGAGCGCGCCAAAGTCAGAACGTGCGTGCTGTCGGGCTGATTGTCTCCGTCGATCTGAAAATCATGCAGGCGTTCCAAAAAGCGAGCCGAGTCGGCAATCGAGATCCGCTGCCGCCGCTCGTTCACGACCAATATGTTCCGAACCTCGTACCACCAGATGCCTGGAACAAGCGCGCTGCCCTCATCCAATTCGCTCCACGCCAGGTCCGCGACAGGATGGGATACGTGCTGCATCGCCCAGGTGATCGTGATGGAAGCATCCAGAACATAGCGCATGGGCTTAGCGGCGACCCTCGTCGCGAGCGGCGAGAATCTCTTCCACCGAGGCCGGCTTCGTCCGCTTGCGGATTTCGAGTATGGCTTCCTTTGCGTTTTGGATCCTGGCGCGCCTGTCCCGATCGGGCTCGGCCACGGGGACGATTTGCGCCACCGTTTTCCCATGGCGGGTGACCAGCACGCTCTCGCCCCGCTCTACATCGTCGAGGAGGCGAAGGAAGTGCGTCTTGGCTTCAGAGGCTTGCAGGGTGCGGATTGGCGCGGATTTTGCCATTGACTAGTCGGATTGACCAGTCATAGAGTAGCGCGTCCGGATGTTGGATTCAATACCCGTTAGCGACCAGCCACGATTCGGTCAGGTCGAATGAGGGTTTCTGCTGCTCCTGCGACTGCTGCCAAGCTAACTTGACCAGAACGTCGGCCTCAACGTTGGCCGGGGCGCCAATCGGAAGGCTGTGCAGATTGGTGCGCGAGTACGTGAGTGGCAGGATGGCGATGGAGATTTCGGCGCCGTCGTCGTCGACCTCGGCAATGGTAAGGCTGATGCCTTCAATCGCAACTGATCCTTTTGGAATCATCCATTTACGAGCAATTTCTGGAACTGAAACTTTAAGTGTCCAGTCGGTCGTTCGCTCGTCGAAGGCAGGATCGTCGCGCGCAATCACGGGATCAAGAGCGGAGATAGTGCCAGCGCCGTCCACGTGCCCCTGCACTACATGGCCGCCCAACGGGCTGCCGGCCGCAGTCGGCAGTTCCAGGTTTACCTTGGAGCCAGGCGCGAGCGCGCCGAGGGAGGTTTTGGCGAGGGTCTCGTGGGCCAGGTCGGCGTGGAAGTAGACAGGATCGACGTCCAACGCCGTCAGGCAGACGCCCGACACGGCCAGCGAGTCGCCTTCGCGCATGCGGTTGGCGATGCCGGGAGCTTCCACGGTGATGCGGCGGACGCCGCCGCGCGTCTCAAGGCTGACCAGTGTGCCTGTCTGCTCCACAATGCCGGTGAACATGGATTGATTCTAAGGGAACAGGCAACAGGGAACAGGGAACCGAAGCACAGGGACCAGAGAGTGAGACTTTGAACCCTGAAATCCCCCCCGAAATCCGTTTCAGAAGTGCGTGAAGCCCTTCTCGCCCATCTCGGCGAAGACGCCGAGGAGGTTGGTGAGCCCGAGCAGTTCCTTGACCCTGGGGCCAAGGTTTACAAGCTGCAGTTTCACGCCCGCCGATTTGCAGCCGACGTAGAGGCGAACCAGCGTGCCCAGGCCCATGCTGTCCACACACTCCACGTGTGTGAGGTCCAGCACGATGAGTTTGGTGTCGGGAATCAGGGCGTGGATCTTGTTGTAGAGGAAGCTGCAGACGCCGGAAACCACACGGCCGCGCAGGTGGACGAGTATGCAGTCGGGCTTACGTTCAATCTCGACCGTGAGCGAGATGGGAGGCGCTTGCGTGGCCATAATTTCCTCGATGGGGAATCCCAGATGCGGGGGTGGGTTCATTGTGCCGGAAATACCGGGACGAGGAAAGAGAAATTCGGGGCGCGAGGGTATGCTACTGTGCGGGCGCCGGGGTCACCGGTTCGGGCACGATCCTCAACTCTCCCCGGAAGACCTGGTAATGCTCGAACCGCATGTCGTTCACCGCCGTGACCGGGTACTTGTCGATCTGCTTGAGGACCTCATAGTCAGCCTGAACCCAGTTCGCCACATGGGTTGCGGTGCCCACGGTGGTGGAGATCGCCTTCAAGGGAAGAAAATAGCTCTTGCCGCCGATCAACGCCGGGCCGTATTCCACCACGATGCCGGCCCGCGTGAGGGGCGCGTCTTTATCGAGTTCGGCCATCACGCTGAGGCGCACAACCTTGCCCGACTCGGCCTCAATCGCGATCTCCCCGTAGTACGGGGGGACCGATTCGAACTCGCTCATGCCGCCGCCGGGCCGCTGGAAGCAGCACCACTTCACGTAGTAGGTGGAGTCGTTCTCGTCGATGGAGAAGCGCAGCACCGCGAGTTTGCCCGCCGCGCCTAGTTCCCAGCGGCTCCAGCCCACTTTCGATTCGACGATATCGTGCATCACGGCAAGGAGAAGAGGGCCGAAGATGCCACGCGTAGTCAGGCCCATGCGCGACGGCCTGAATGTTGCTTCGGATTCCGGATCTTCCGTCACCCAGTGCGGAGGACCGTGCGATCCTCCCCAGCGCTGTTCCTCCTCGGCCTCCACCCAGCCGATGTAGCGCACCTGCGCGGCGTTGCGGTCGAGGAAGTGGAAGACTCCTGGCGTGAAGTACTGAGGAATGTTCGCGTAGGGAACGTTCTTGGTGTCCTGGAAGCGAGTGGTCCTGCGGCTAGCGAGGAAGTTCGGCAGTCTCTCAGTCTCTTCGCCCACAAACTGGACAGCGCGCGTGAGGATCTCGCCTTGTATTTTGGGCTCGGGGGGCGGATCGGAGGCAATGTCTGCGGCGGGCGGTGCAAGGAAGGCGGATGCGTCGGCGATGGCCAGCAACGCCATGCGCGACTTGTCGCCGGGTAGGGTAGCGCTTATGCGGTCCAGGCTGGGGGTGCTCAGGCGCTCTGTAAGCGCAACGTCGGAAAGGAGAGCTGCGATTTGCTTATCGGAGCGCTTGTGTGCCGAGTCCAGGCGCGCCTGCAACTGCTGGAGGGTGACCTTCTCCAAAGCGATGGCGGGATAGGCCATCAGCAGAACGCCCAGCAGCACCAGAGCCCTTCGCACCGCCCACCTCCCCGCGAAACATCGTAATGCGCGCATGATAAACCGGACTGTCTGCATGGATTGTGACCAAGGATACACAACGGCATCGGAATGTGCTCCCAGTGCTTTCACGGAGCCCACCGGCTTAATCGGTCACGCGGAAGGGATCGAAGTGGAGCAAGTGCATGAGCGAGGCATCGTAAAAGGGCACGGGCGTAAATGTCAGCAGCAGGATTACCAGCCCTACCAGACCCAGCAGCATCCGCCCTCCGCTCAGCGGTTCGTCCATTGGAACTTTAGGGTGGCGCATGGCGGGCAGCATCATAAAGAAACCCCACAGCAGCCATCCTACCCAGAACAGCGTGCCCGCCAGGAAGAGCGCGAAGGGCAGCAGGCTGGTAGCCCAGCGGTTCAGGCGCGGAGAAATCGCGTAGAGGATATGCCCGCCGTCCAACTGGCCGCCGGGGATCAGGTTCAGCGATGTGATGAAGAGGCCGATCCACCCCGCCACCAGCACGGGATGGGGAGCAATGTTGTCAAAGGACGGGATGTTGGGGTCCCACTGCACCAGCACATCGTGCAGAATCCGGATTGCGAGCGGCTCGCCGCCGAAGCGGATCAACGCGTGCGTGGCGTTGCTGGGTGTGCTGTAACTCAACACAAAGCCCACCGCCACCGCCAATGCAGATGCTATGAACCCGGCCAAAGGGCCGTAGATGCCGACGTCCATCACCGCATTCCGCGAAGGCATGCGCGAGAAGATCCGAATCACCGCGCCCATGGTTCCGCTCAGCGTGGGAGCGGGCAGAACCCAGGGCAGGGAAGCACGAATTTTGTGCGCCTTGCAGGCGAAGTAGTGGCCGAATTCATGAATGAGCAGGATGCCCAGCAGGGCGCCGGAGAAGGCAAACCCGGCAGCAAAGCGGGCAGGATTCTCGATGAGCCACGGCCAGGGCCAGAGGTCGCCTTCCCTGACAACGGGCGGCATCCCTTCGAGGAAATTCTCCATGAACCGCGCGCCGTTAGCGGTGGTGGTGATGACGCTAACCACCAGCAGAAGCAGCGGGAGGCCATAACGGCGGAACCCCCTGCGCCACCCGGGCGGGGAAGCCTTCCGCTCCGGCGCAGCCTGCGACTGTACCGATTGCCTTGAAGCAGTCACTCGCGGTTCCAGCAATCCAGTCCCTCGCGCGTCCCGTCCTGCGGGGAGCGCCTCGGGAGCCGGCTGCAACCGCGCCTGGCTCACTCGCTGGTTGCTCCTTTCTCCGCTGCGCCGTTGTCCTCCAGCGCATGGAGTTCCTTTCCGGGCTTGAAGCGGACTGCCTTGCCCGGCGTAATGCTCACTTCAGTGCCCGTGCGCGGATTGCGCCCGATGCCCGTTTTACGCGCGCGCACGCTGAACACGCCGAATCCTCGCAACTCGATTCGCTCGCCCGCCGCCAGCGCCTGTTTCAGGCCCTCGAACACCGTATCCACGGCCGCCTCCGCCTTGGTCCGCGGCAGGCCAGTACGCTCAATCACGTGATGAACAATGTCCTGCTTAATCAAAGGGGAACCTCGCTAGTGCCGATTTGTACCGCAGACTCCAGCTGTCGCCTCGGGTGCTTCCGGCTTCCTTGCCAGGCACCGTCGATGCACAAATCCCGCCTGCCCGTTTCCGGCACAGGAAACCGGCTGTGCAACCGCTCAAGCCACCTACGCTAGTGATGCTACAGGTTTTGCGCGATTTGGGAAACTGGCGAATTGGCTCCAACCCGCTTTTATGCCGGTTTTGGGAAACCGCTTCAGGCGGTAAACAGGCGCGTTGTGTTTGGCAGTCGAGTTTCGTACCATGAAGCATCGGCGCTTCAAAAAAACTCCAGGAAGTCAGTGCCGGTTTGCGGGGTTCGTGAAAACAGGCGATCGACTTCTGGGCACCCGTGTGCAAGTGCGTGTTCTTGTTTCTCAGTTCCGGATAAGCCAGCCACAGCGGGCAGCGTTCAAGTCTGCCTCACATTGGAGTTGTGCGTGACCCTGAAGCGGAGTCCCGAGCCAATTCGTATCGGCGTGTTGGCCGGTGAACCCATTCGGCTGGAAGGCCTGAACATGATTTTCGAGCAGGCTCCTCCTTTGGATCAGCCGCAGCTCATCCCGGTGTTCGGCACGCTGGAGCAACTGCTCTCGGATCCCGCCGTCGAGTATCTTGTGGTGGATCTGAACAGCTCCTCCGGCGGACTGCAGACTTTGGACGTGGTTCGGCGCTCGCGTCCCGGCATGCGGCAGATCGTCATCGGTCCTGAGCATGACGACGATAAAGTGCTCGAGGCGATCGTTGCCGGCGCTCGCGCTTATCTTGATTCGTCGGCGTCGCCGGAGACGGTTCGCATGGCCCTGGATGTCGTCTTGAATGGTTCCATCTGGGCACCCCGGCGGCTTCTTTCCAAGCTGATTGACCGGCTTCTCGGCGTGCCCGACAGCCATGCGGCCGCTCCCAGCCTGCAACTCACGGCGCGTGAGCGCCAGGTGCTTGATTTGATTCTCCTGGCCCGCTCCAATCGTGAGATCGCCAATCAGCTGGGAATCGAAGAGCGCACCGTCAAGGCGCACGTGGGGCGCCTTATGCGCAAGACCGGGGCGGATAACCGCATTGAGCTCTCCATGCGTGCCTTGAACCATTCGATGCTACCCAACCCGGCAGCTCCATCCGGCGGCAAGTAACACCGGAAGCCGAGCCTGTTACCTTCGATACATAGGCGTAGTTACTAAAATCCAGTGTCCTTCCGTACTCTTGTACCAAATCGACCCAACCGCCAGACTAGCTCCAGAAACAACGCAGATCTGGGGAAGGAGTTCACCGGTTCGCCGGCGAACTCCTCTTTTTTTGCGGCCGATCCGTCTCCGTCACATCCCGCCCACCTCCACTCTGTTCCCGTCTGCTCTGCCTCTCTCCTGCCTAACCCGTACAACCTGCCTCTTCTTCTATCTGTTTAGTCCCTAGATACCACCCCCCGTCCCCCAGCCTGGATTGGGGTAGCCTGAATCAGAATGGGCCCACGGTACCGGAACCGGCTCTTCCAGCCGCCTGCGCAACTTCGCCCGGCCGGATGCGTCAGAAGCAACAACCGCCTCCCTGCGGATTGAAAGGATTTCCTGGAATGAAAAAACTGTTTGCTTCCGTCAGCCTTTGTCTGGCGATGTCATGCACCGCCTTTGCGGCTTCGTCCCGTGCAGACCTTCAAGGCCGGATCGACGAAGCAAAATCCGTCCTCGACGAGATCATGTCCGCCCAGGACAGCACCATTCCCTCGAACATCCTGCAGCATGCCACTTGCGTCGGCGTCGTTCCTGGTCTGAAAAAGGGGGCTTTTGTCTTTGGTGGGCAGTACGGCCAGGGGATCGTGACTTGCCGCACCGGCCATGGCTGGAGCGCTCCCGTGTTTATCCGCATGGCGGGCGGATCGTGGGGACTGCAGATCGGAGCCCAGTCCACTGACCTTATTTTGATCGCAGTCAACAAGCAGGGGTTCCAGGATCTGCTCAAGAGCAAGTTCAAGATCGGCGCCGATGCGGCGGCGGCCGCGGGGCCGGTGGGGCGCAACGGTCAGGCAGCTACGGATTGGAAGTTGAATGCCGAGCTGCTGACGTACTCGCGTAGCAAGGGCCTGTTTGCCGGCATCTCCCTTGACGGCACGGTGGTGAGCCAGAATACCGACGACACCCAGACCTACTACGGGCACGAGTACGACTTCAATCAGGTCCTGACGGGCACGGTGGACGTCCCGGTGGGCGCGGTGCCGTTCGTCAAGGACGTGGCGCACAATTTCGTGATGGCCAAGCGCGGCGAGTAAGCCAACCGGGTGCGTATCGAGAGTGCCCGGATGAGTTCTTCGGCTGTGCGACGACGGTGCGGTTCGACGCGGACTCGATGTGGGCCGATTTGAGCGACGGGCTAACGATAGGACTGCCGCTGGCTTGGTTTCCGCGCCTGCTGCGGGCCAGACCTGGGGAATGCGATCCGGTGCGGCTCAGGAGCAGGGGTTGCATTGGAATGCGCTCGACGAGGATGTGCCGGTAGGGGCGTTGCTGGTGGGTCTAGGCGATCTTCGGGCTGATTCGAGCTTACCCGGTGGCTACGAAGAAGCTCGGCGAACGGTGAGCGTGCTACCAGCCTGGCCGAGTTCACGCGAATGGTACCCTCAGGGTACATCCAGAAAGAAGCACTTGATGACGGGTACTCCGTTCAGCTACCGCATCCTTATCGTCGACGACGAACCCAATATGCTGAAAGTGGGCAAGATGCTTCTGGAGTCGGAAGGATACGAGGTCCATACCGGCGCTGATGGGTTTGAGGGATTAGCTGCCCTCAAGCAATCCATGCCCGACATCATCATCTCGGATCTGCGCATGCCGAACATGAGCGGCTTCGAGTTTCTGTCCGTTGTCCGGCGCCGGTTTCCTAACATCCCCGTCGTGGTCATCTCCGGCGAGTATTCCTCCGGCCCCGTGCCAGCGAACGTGCTAGCTGACGCGTTTTTCTCGAAAGGCGGGTATCGGGCGCAGGAACTCTTTCAGAAGATTCTGGACCTGATTCACGAATTGCCTATGCGTCCGCGCGAAGCCAACCCTCTACGCCCAGCGGTGTGGGTGCAGAAGGCCAAAGGCTCGGTGGTGGTGACCTGCACACAATGTCTGCGCACCTTCCCGGTTGGTCACGTCGCCGCCGGGCCGAATGAGGCTGAATGTGATTTCTGCGGCTGCAAAGTTCGCTTCGAACTGATCGATGCTAACATTGCCTGACTCGCACCAGGCCTCCGGAACCTGCGGTCCGTTCTTAGGGGCCTATTTCCCGTTCATCGCGGCTTTTGCGATGAGCGAGCGGTAGCAGAACCGCGCAGATTGCAGGGCCGCGTAATATTTCGCGGGGCGGAGATAAAGCCGCTTTAAATATTATTCGAGCACCGTTATCCAAACAGGAACTCCTTGTCGCGCAGTTCCTTGATCTGGTCCCGCAGCTTCGCAGCCTTCTCAAATTCAAATTTCTTAGCTGACTCGCGCATCTCGGTCTCCAGCCTGGCGATGAACTGATCCACATCCGCCTGCGAGGTGAACTCCGGCACGCCGGCGGCTTCTTCCACCGTGATGTCGCCATAGTCGGCCCTGAGGATCTGCGCGAGCCCCATCTCCATCGAGCTGATGATGGACTGTGGAATGATGCCGTTCTCCTCGTTATAGGCGCGCTGGACCTCGCGCCGGCGGTCGGTCTCGCCGATGGCCCGCTTCATTGAGTCGGTCATCTTGTCGGCGTAGAGGATGGCCCGGCCTTCCAGGTGACGGGCAGCGCGGCCCATTGTCTGGATCAGCGAACCGGACGAGCGCAGAAACCCTTCCTTGTCGGCATCGAGGATGGCGACCAGCGAGACCTCCGGCAGGTCCAGCCCTTCGCGCAGCAGGTTGATGCCGATCAGCACATCGAACTCGCCTTTGCGCAGCCCCTGCAGCAGCTTCACCCGCTCCAGGGTCTCAATCTCCGAATGCATGTAGCGGCAGCGCACACCAACTTCGGTGTAGTAGCCGGCCAGGTCCTCAGCCATGCGCTTGGTGAGGGTGGTGACGAGAACGCGCTCATTGCGTTTGGCGCGGTCGCGGATCTCGGCCAGCAGATCGTCGATCTGCCCTTTCACGGGGCGAATCTCGACCTCCGGATCGATGAGGCCGGTGGGCCGGATGACCTGTTCCACCACCACCCCGGCGGAGCGCGTCAGCTCATAGGGTCCCGGCGTGGCCGAGACATAAATGGTCTGGTGCACGCGGTTCTCGAACTCATCGAACTTGAGCGGCCGGTTGTCGGTGGCCGAAGGAAGCCGGAAGCCATAGTCGACCAGGTTCTGCTTGCGGCTGCGGTCGCCGTGCCACATGCCGTGCACCTGGGGAATGGTGGCGTGGCTCTCGTCCACGAACACCACGTAGTCGCGCGGAAAGTAGTCGAGCAACGTGGGCGGCGCCTCGCCGGGCAGGCGCCCGCTGAAGTGGCGCGAATAGTTCTCAATGCCGTGGCAAAAGCCCATGGATTTGATCATTTCGAGATCGAAGCGGGTGCGCTGGTTCACGCGCTGCGACTCGACCATGCGGCCCTGGGATTCGAGGACGGCAGTCCACTCGGTGAGCTCGTGGACGATGGATTCGATCGCGGCCGCCTTGCGTTCAGGCTGCACCACATAGTGGCTCTTGGGATAGATGGGCAGGCGCGAGTACTTCTGCTTTACGGTCCCGAAGAGCGGGTCAATCTGCGCCAGGGATTCGATCTCATCGCCGAACAGCTCGATGCGATAGGCGTTCTCATCGTAGGTGGGGAAGACCTCGATCACGTCGCCGCGCACCCGGAATGTCCCGCGGCGGAAGTCGGCGTCATTGCGCTCGTACAGGATCTCGACCAGGCGGCGCGTGATGTCCTTGCGGGCGATGCGCTGGCCCTTTTCGAGCAGCAGCAACATGCCGTAGTAGGCTTCCGGCGAACCCAGGCCGTAAATGCAGGAAACTGAGCTGATGATGATGGCGTCGCGGCGCTCGAAGAGGCTTCGCGTGGCGCTTAGGCGCAGCTTGTCGAGCTCTTCATTGATGGTGGCTTCCTTCTCGATGTAAAGGTCGCCGGCCGGTATGTAGGCTTCGGGCTGGTAGTAGTCGTAATAGCTGACGAAGTACTCGACGGCGTTGTTGGGGAAGAACTGTTTGAACTCGTGGTAGAGCTGGGCCGCCAGCGTCTTATTGTGGGCGAGGATCAGGGCCGGACGGTTGATCTGCTCAATCACCTTGGCCATGGTGAAGGTTTTGCCGGAGCCCGTAACTCCCAGCAAAACCTGGTGCTTTTCACCGGCGGCGAGGCCTGAGACAAGCTCTTCAATGGCGCGCGGCTGGTCGCCGCGGGGCTTGTACTGGGTGACGAGCTGAAAGTCCATTTTGGGATTATAGCTGCAGTGGGGGCGAAGATCTAGCGAAGCAGCTTCGGTGGGATCTAACTGCCTGCATCAAGCCTTGCCGCGCCTTGCCGATGAATCGTTGGTGCCAACAGAGACTCCCGTGCCGACGGAGGTCCATGGGCTGTTCATTGAAAGGCGCCTGCCTGTCATCCGGTGGCGGCAGCACTGCCTGTCCCACGCCCGGACTGGCTTCCGTGGACAATTTCCGGGACGTTGCCGTATCCGCACAATGCGACGGTGTACAGGACGCCGCAACCCAGGACAGCCTGCGCTCGATGCTGCTCTCGTAAGTTACCGACCGGCCCGCCGTCCACGGCTGAACGTGAAGGCGTAAATTGGACCACCTTGCGGGCAGCTGCGGAGGCGCGCGGAGTTTTGCTGGTGGCAATCTGGCGCGCAAGTACCCCTGACGCTTGCACTCTGCGTCTAAATTAACGAAGCTATGTCTTTACGGAAGAGTCGCGTGAGACCAACATACTTTTTGCTTGCCGCCGCTGCCCTCGTCTCCTCAGTTGTGTGTCCCGGAGCGCCTGCCCAGCAGACGTCCGATGCGCCCGTGAAGACCAAGAGCTCACAGGTTACGGTTCCGGTTGTGGTACGGGACAAGAAGGGGGCACTGGTTTCAAGCCTGCAGAAGGGCGATCTCTCGCTGACGCAGGATGGGCGAGCCCAGAACATCGACAGCCTCGCTGCGGCCCCTCAGCCGTTGCGGCTGGGGCTGCTGATCGATACGAGCCGGTCCATGAGCGGGGCGATGGAAGCGGAGCGCAAAGCCGCCACTGGCTTTGTGGACCAGGCCTTGCCCGCGGATGCGAACAGCCAGGACCAGATGTTCCTGATGCACTTCGACCGCGAGGTGGAACTGCTGGAGGACTTCACCGGTTCCCGCGACAAAATGCACCAGGACCTTGAAGATATGGGATCGACCTCGAAGCAGCACGACGATCGCGGCGGCCCGGAGACCACCGGGGATGACCGCACGCCCTCCTCGAACCGAAGGGCCACCGACCAACTCTACGACGCCATCTACCTGGCTGCCGACGAGCTGATGAAGGATAAAAACGGTCGCAAGGTACTGGTGATCTTCTCGACAGGGGCGGATCACGGCAGCAAGGAAACCTTGAACGACGCTGTGGATGCGGCGGATCGCGCCGGCCTTGTGGTTTACACAGTCTTCTTCAAGGGCGAGCAGGAGCGCTCTTCTTATACGGAGTCCCCGGGCAGCGGGCGTCGCGGCGGCGGGTATCCAGGGGGCGGCGGGGGCTATCCCGGCGGCGGAGGCGGTTACCCCGGTGGCGGCGGAGGCTATCCGGGTGGTGGCAGTGGCCGCCGTCAACCGGAACCCACCAGCGCCGCGGGCGTAGACGGGAAGAAAATCATGCAGCAGATCGCGACCCGGACGGGCGGTCATGCGTACGAGGCCAAACACACCGGGGACCTGGAGCCGATCTACAAGCTCATCAGCGACGAGCTTCACGCGCAGTATCTGCTGACCTACACGCCGGACAAGCCGGACACCGAGGGCGGGTTCCACAAAGTGGTGGTGACCGCGAACAACAAGGACTGGACGGTGTCGGCTCCGGAGGGGTATTAGGTGCCGGAGAAGTGAGAGAGGCAGCGACAGGCAGGGACAGAGGGAAAAAGGGAACAGGTTGGGACAGAGTTACAAAATTACGGAGTAGCAACGTGGTGGAGGGATAGAGTGGGGGGCGTTCCCGCCCAGGCAGAGCTTGGACGGGGCACCCCGCAGCCTGAGGTGAATCACGCGAAAGGCTGCACAGATTGAGGGATTGGTCTCAGACGGGTGAGACAGTTTTGGGGCGAGTGTCCACGCGAATGACAACTCAGGGGCAATGAACGGAATAGCAACGGCCGAACCTCTTCCGGCAGAAAAACGACAGCGCCGGATGACTCCAGCGCTGTCGTTTTCTTGTCGGACCAGGAACTTATGGCTTACTTGCAGCAGTCACTGTGTCCCTTTGTAACTGTGTCCCTTTGTAACTTTGTCTTTGTAACTAGGTCTCTCTGTCCCTCTTTTCCCTGCTCTTACGCTGCTTCGGCGCGGCGCATTTCGATAGTCTTGCTTTGGGCCAGTTCTTCAAAGAGAGCACGGAACAGGATCATGGCGGTGCGCAGTTCTTCCGTCGAGGCTTCATTCTTTCCGGCGCGGGCGACTACCGCGTTGGCGCGGCGATAGGGATCGATCATGCGCGGGTAGTGCACCGACATGTCGGACGAGCGCTGCTCGAAGGTTCCTCCGGGGTAACCGCGGGCGACGAGAATCGCGTTGATCAGCTCGTCTGCTTCGGTGACGGCTCCGCGGGGATGATCCACGAAGCGTGCCTGGACGGCGTCCCACTCGGATATGAAGCGGGCGCGCTCGGTGGCCGAGAGCTGCCGGATGTTGAAGTGCTCCGCGCGCTGCACGCGAGACTCGAGAGCAGCTTCCGCCCGGCTTCGCGATCCGTAACGGACCACCGCATCGTCATACTCGGGGCCGAAACGGCGGCGCAGATCTTCTGTTCGACGGCGGCTGCGCTGGCGATGAATGGCCCACGCGATCAAACACATAACGATGAGGACTATGACGCAGGCGCCGATGATGATTTGGGGGCTGTATGCATTTATGTTCATAAGCTATCTCCCTTTATAGTTCCGGTAGGTGTGGCTTAGGTTGCCCGTTTGGCCGGTCCGCGTGCCGCCCCCCGAAGCTACACACGATCCTTCCGTATATGGGATGGGATGTGAGGCTTGTCTGGGCTGTTGCTTGGCGATTGATTGCGGGGAGTTTGTAACCAGGCTGTAACGGTCACCAATGGAGCGGATTGGGGATTTGGGTAGCGCGAAAACGAATTGGATCCGGAAGGACAGCCGGGAGCGTTGGTGTTTGCGACATAGCTGAGAAACAGGTCCTTCGCTTCGCGCAGGACTACAAATTAAAAGAAAACGGGGAGCTGATCAGACAAAGCCAAAGAAAGGGAGGGCGCGGCCTGGCGACCGCGCCCCCGCTTTACTACCGGTTGTGATCAGCAGGTGCCGGAGTGCACGTCTGGCCCCGTTTGCTTCTCCTGGAGTGCCGCCTGCGCTGCGGCAAGCCTGGCGGTCAGCAACCGGAAGGGCGAGCAGGATACATAGTTAAGCCCGATCTTATGGCAGAACTTGACGGACTCAGGATCGCCGCCATGTTCGCCGCAGATGCCCACCTTGAGGGTGGGGCGCGTGTTGCGTCCCTTGGCTACGGCGGTCTTTACCAGCGATCCCACGCCAGCCTGGTCGAGGGTGGCGAAAGGATCCTGCTTGAAGATGCCGGCCTTGAGATACGCGGGCAGGAAGTGGTTGATGTCGTCGCGCGAGATACCGTAGGTGGTCTGCGTCAGGTCGTTGGTGCCGAAGGAGAAGAACTCAGCTTCTTCGGCGATCTGATCGGCGGTGAGGGCAGCGCGCGGCAACTCAATCATGGTGCCTACCATGTAGTCGACGGTGACGCCCTTCTCCTTAAAGACCTGCGCGGCAATGCGCTTGACGACGGTGGACTGGTTGCGCATCTCTTCGATGCCGCCGATGAGCGGAATCATGATTTCGAGGTGCGGATCGCCGCCGTGATTCTTCACGTTGACGGCGGCTTCAAGAATGGCGCGGGCCTGCATTTCAGTGATCTCAGGGAACGCGATGCCGAGGCGGCAGCCACGCAGTCCGAGCATGGGGTTGACTTCATGCAGCTCCTGCACGCGAGCCAGAAGGACGCGAAGCTCCTTCAGCTTGGGCGAGCGGGGCTTGGTGTCTTCAAGGTGCTGGATTTCGACCAGCAGCTCTTCGCGCTGGGGCAGGAACTCATGCAGCGGCGGGTCGAGCAGGCGGATGGTGACGGGCAGGGATTCCATGGCCTTGAAGAGGCCGATGAAGTCCTGGCGTTGCATGGGGAGGAGGTGCTTGAGGGCGGCGCGGCGCTCTTCCTCGGAATGGGCGAGGATCATGCCGCGCACGTGCTCAATGCGTCCTTCCGCGAAGAACATGTGCTCGGTGCGGCACAATCCGATACCTTCGGCGCCGAACAGGCGGGCCTGCTTGGCGTCCCTCGGCACGTCGGCGTTGGCGCGGATGCGCAGCCTGCGGACCGGGTCAACCCAGCTCATAAAGCGAACCAGGTCGGCATCGTCCGGGCGAGCCGGGATGGTTTTCAGCTTGCCTTCAAGGACGCGGCCCGTGGTGCCGTCAAGCGACAGCCAGTCGCCCTGGTGGAAGGTTTTGCCGTGGACGCGGAGTTCCTTGCGGTTCTCGTCGACCGTGCACTCGCCGGCGCCGGCCACGCAGCACTTGCCCATGCCGCGGGTAACGACGGCCGCGTGCGAGGTCATGCCGCCACGCGAGGTGAGAATGCCGGAGGCAACTTCCATGCCGCCGATGTCCTCGGGCGTGGTCTCGCCGCGGACCAGGATGATGGAGGTGTAGTCGCCCTTCTGATGATGCTTGACCGCATCCTCAGCGGTGAAGACGATCTGGCCCACGGCCGCGCCTGGCGATGCCGGAAGCCCGGTTGCGAGCAATTCGATATGCGCGCCCTTCTCATCCAGGCGGGGCACGAGGAAGTCATAGAGCTGGTTGGGCTCGACGCGGAAGATGGCCTCTTCCTGCGTGATGAGGCCTTCACGCACCATGTCAATGGCGACGCGGACAGCGGCGAGGCCGGTGCGCTTGCCATTGCGGGTCTGCAGCATATAGAGCTTGCCATCCTGGATGGTGAACTCAAAATCCTGCATGTCGCGATAGTGCTTTTCCATCTTCCAGGTGATGGTGCGGAGCTGGTCGTAGACCTTGGGCATGGCCTTCTCGAGCTCGCTGATGGGCATGGGCGTGCGTACGCCGCTGACGACGTCTTCGCCCTGAGCGTTCATCAGGTATTCGCCGAAGAAGATGCGCTCGCCGGTGGCGGGATTGCGGGTGAAGCCGACGCCAGTGCCGGAGTTCTCGCCCAGGTTGCCGAAGACCATGCACTGCACGTTGACCGCGGTGCCCAGCCAGTCATCGATGTGGTTGATGCGGCGGTAGGTCTTGGCACGCTCATTCTGCCAGCTGCGGAACACGGCGTCCCGCGCGGCGACGAGCTGATCGAGCGGATTCTGCGGAAACTCCTTGCCGGTCTCTTTCTTCACCAGCTTCTTGTACTCGATGATGATGTCTTTGAGAGCGGCGGGCTGCAGCTCGTAATCGAAGTGGGCCTTCTCGCGCTCCTTGATGGAGTCAAAGATGTGCTCGAACTTCTTTTTGGGGATGTCGAGGACGACGTCGCCGAACATCTGGATCAAGCGGCGATAGGAGTCATAAGCGAAGCGTGGATTGTTGCTGCGCTTGGCCAGCGCTTCGACAGCCTGATCATTGAGGCCGAGGTTGAGGATGGTGTCCATCATGCCGGGCATGGAGAACTTGGCGCCCGAGCGGACGGAGACGAGGAGCGGGTTCTCGCCCGCGCCGAGCTTCTGGCCCTGCATGCGCTCCAGGCGCTCCAGGGCAGCGTGCATCTCGGTGTCCATCTGCGGATTGAGCTGACCGCGCATGTATTCGCGGCAGGACTCGGTCTGAATGGTGAATCCGGGAGGAACGGGAAGGCCGGCGTTGGTCATCTCCGCGAGGCCGGCGCCTTTGCCGCCCAGCGTGTCTTTCATGCGGCCGTTGCCATCGGCCTGGCCGCCGCCGAAGAAGTAAACGTATTTGACTGTTGCTGAAGTGGACGACGTGTTCGCCGCGGCGAACTGCTGTTCCATCACGCCCTGCGTCATGGCTATGATGCCTCCGTGCTTGAGATGCCCGGACTCATGAACGATCGTTCGCGCCTGGATCCGGGTGCCGTGAAGCGTTGCGCATGAGGGATGAATGGACGTTGGCTCAGCCGGCAGCGGGGTGAACAGGTTTCCGGTTGAGGGCGTGCGACTCACCCGTCATTACGGGACACGCTTCGCGGGTACTGCGAATGCGCAAATACAAATAAGCTTTGGCACGAAGGCTTGAATGTGTTGAGCGTCACAGACGATCGAGTTGCAAAGGGAGTCTCGTGTGTAGCTTGGGTGGGAATATTTCGCATTTCAAGACGGAACCCACACTGTACTTCGAGATGTGGGATGAGTTGGGGTGTTTCGCGCAATGCGAGACAGAATACGCGGGCCGGATGATGAACTGCGCACCGCATTGTGACATCCTGCCGAAGGCAATTCACCCACACATGAAGAATCGTAAGCGCCGGTCCAGTTCGGAGGCGGGTGTGTCGCCGCGAGGCGAACCGCTCAGGGCTGTGTCTTTTTGGGGGCCAGGAGGCCGCCGGTTTTCTCCGCGCTTCTTCTGAGAGCTTTCCACACATTCGAAGAGGATTGATCGAGAGCCTTCGCGGCGTGTTGCTTGGCGCTGCCGAGCGCGCTGGAGGTGTCGGTCTGCGCGGTGGCGAGGGCGGTGTCGGCAGCCTCGGCTCCGGTGGCGGTGCCACCGAGGCCGGCGTTGACCCCCAGAATGGCTGCCTGCGCCGGCCGCTTGGATGGATTGGCCCAGACGATATCGGTTTTTGGCGAGCGGTCAGCGCGGGCGAGGCGGGGGTCCGTGAAGTCGGAACGCCGCAGTTTTTGCTGCAACGGCCATTCGGGGGAGAGCAGCCACGCGATGCCCTGCATGGGCGCAGCGGGCTCGCCTACATTCACGATCTCGCTGACGATGAGTGGCTGCATCTGCTGGCAGCGATCACCTCCGCAGCCGGTTGCGCACAGATCGCGGGAGAAGAACGAGCCGTGCTTCCCATTGGAGATCCAGACGGCAGGACCGCGGTCTTCCGCCGCCAGGGTTTCAGCTTGCGCCACCTGGCTGGCGTCGCAGATTGTGTCCTCGTGTGCCGCGGCGTACCAGTAGAGGGCTTTCGCTGCGTTTGCGTCGCCGTGCAACTGGATGAGGGCCGCGACATGCTCGGCATCGAGAGCGTGGCCAAGCTGGCCGCAGTCGCTGCGCCACAGGTGGTAGTAGTGCAGCTCAACCTGGTCGGGGTGGTCTTTACGGGGGAACGCCTGACCGTAGACGGTGCCGTCGTCGGCGCGCACGGTAGGCTTACTCATCTCCGCCACGAACTGCGCGGGCATGATGGAGCAATCCGTGCTGCTGATCATGAATGCAGGGGAGAAGCGGGCCAGGAGCGACGATTCGAGCGCGTCGGAAAGGCCGTCGTGGTCGCTGTCCTGCACGGACCGGGCCGGAGTTTTCTCGGTTGCAAGCAACGGACTGCCAGCGAAGATTGCAAGGATGCAGGTGGAAAGAGCGATCAGACGCAGAGCCGAGGGCGCGCCGAAGCGGGCACTCGACCGGCGTCCTTGTGTTGCTGCTGGAGTGTGGGCTTCCACCGCGCCATCCCTTCTGGTTCTTTGCCAGTGTCGCAGAAGTTGATGGATTGCGGCGAGGAGCGAGCCTGCTCAATCTGGGCATACAGGGAGAACAGCCCGGCTCCGTAATACGCGTGCTCGCGTTCAGAACCGGGCTGGACGGATGGATCAGTTGGTTTGCGGCAAATTTACGCTGTCGACCGCGTACACCCTGGTTGGCTGCTGGGTCGATTGCAGATCGAGGCCGAACTGATCGCGCAGAATCGTGGCGAGCTGGTCGGCATCGGCGTGCGCCGGGAATGCGAGTTCGAAGTCGTAGCGGCCGGTGAGGCCGGTTTTGTCGATGACCTGGTGGCCGAGTTGGTTAGTCAGGTTTTCACAGAGGATGTGGGGATCTCCGTTGGTGATGGAGTAGGACTGATTGCCATTGATGTTGCGGGCTTCCACGCGGGTCTTCATTCTGACGCCGGTCACGCCGGGCGATTCCTGCGGCTCGTGTGTGGGCGTCAGCTTTGAGCCTCCGTTGGCCACCACAAGCTCATAGACCGGCAGGACTGCGGAGTCGTCGCGGACCTTGAGTGCGACGTGCTCGACCAGGAAGTTGCGCAGCATGGCCTGTAATGCGCCCGAGGCCGGAATGTGCGGAAACTCCGGCACGTGGCCCGCTGCTCCGATGGCTGCGGTATCGACAGCGACTTGCGTTTCTGTGCGAGGCGCGTCGGGGACGGGGATCTTTGAGGTGGTCTCCGGAGTGGGCGTCCAACGCGCTTCAAATTTGAAGTGCTGGGTGTTGATCCAGTCGGGACCGCCAAGGATTCGATCCGGCTTCACGCCATAGGCCATCGCGATCAGTTCTTTCATCGTGATGTTGAGATCGGTGAATTGGCCGTCATGCTGGAGGATGAAGAAAGTCTGGTCGGCCGACTGGATCGGGGTGAGCGAGACCGAATCGAACCTGAGGTTTGCGAACTGCTGGGCTTCATCGGCTTGCACCACGGGCGGATGGAGCACACCCACAGCGATGGGGCCGGCGATAGCGGCCATGGCAACGGCGGCGAGGAGCAGTTTGCGGCTCCGGCTGAGGGGAACTGTAGCAGCGTTCATAATGCGCACCATCCTTTGTTTGAGATCGGATCCGGATACCCCCGAGATACAAGCCAGGGGCGACTCGACGCAGAAGCGGCAGGCCTTGAGAATCGCATCGGCATAACGCGCCGGCTCATTGCCCAGGCGGAGCACGGCTTCATCGCAGGCGCGTTCGCGCTCTTCCATCAGCCGCGCGCCCATCCACCAAACCAGGGGGTGGAACCAGAAGACGGCTTCAACGCACATATGCAGGAAGGCGAGCAGGTTGTCGCGGCGCAGTACGTGCCAGACTTCATGCGCAAAAATAGCGGCAAGCTGTTCGTCCTCGAGGTGCGCGGAGATGCCTGCGGGCCAAAGCAGCGCGGGGCGAATGATTCCGCACACGCCCGGCTCCATGCTGTCATGGGAGAGGAGCAACGGGATGGGCCGGCGGATGCTTGCCGCACGCTGCGCTGTACGCAGGGTTTCCGCCTCACGACCGCTGTGTTGCGGTACTCCGTTACGGACCACGGCGCGTACACGTCGCCAGCGGATCATCCAGACGATGAGCACGGTGAGGGCTCCGGCTGCCCAGAACAATGCCAGAAGAAGGATCCATGGAACGTGCGCCTGCGCAGCCTGGGCCTGGGCCGCGGGATGGGTGCCGTTGAGTTGCGCAAAGGGCTGCCCAATGGCAAGGACAGTGGCCAGCAGAGGTTCGGCTGCATCATGTGCAATGTGCGGCGTGGCCACCCGCCGGCCCAGTTCCACCAGCAGCGCAAACGGCACGAAAAACTTCAGCGAAGCTGCCATCCAGATTCCGTGGCGCAGACGTGCTTCACCTTTGCGCAGGAGCGCGGCAAGCGCGAGGGCAGCGCCGGCTGTCAAAGTGGATTGCCACAGATGATTGCCCGCAAAGCGGGCGGCTGTGTCCAGATTGGGGATCATCAGGGCTTCTCCCTTTTCTCCATTTCCTTGAGGGCGCGCTCGGCTTCGCGGACATCGTCGAGAGTGAGCTTGCCGGATTCAATAAGGTGCGCCATCACCGGCTGCGTACGGCCGCCGAACAGCGCCAGAAGATCGTCAATCACGCGGCGTTGCGCCGAGGCGCGGGACACGGTGGCGGCAAACATGTGGAAGTTGCCCACCTTGCGCATCCGCTTCACCACGTTCTTGGCTTCCATGCGGTACACGGTGGTCTGAACCGTGGTGTACGCGGGCTGCTTGCGGGAAGGGAAGGCCTCCTGAATATCGCGAATGGAGCACTCGCCGCGCTCCCAGAGAATATTCATGATGGTGAATTCAAGTTTGGAGAGTCGAGGCTCCGTCACGGTTCCTCCTACATGTGTATGCGAAAGTACTACACATGTAGTAGACGAGTCAACACGAAATTTGTGAGGGATTGTGAGGGGCAATGCATACAAAGAAAAAAAGCCCTGAGACGGGCCGCCCGACGCCGCTTAGGGCTCGTCGGGCAGGGTGTAGTCCATCGAGTAGCCGTGCTTGCCGGATTCGTTGCTAAACGTGACGCTGCCGGAGATGCCGGCAAGCCCCGCAGTGCCGGAGCCGGGCACGACCAGGAGCTTGAGCTCGAAGTTGCCGCCGTCCATGGTGCCGAAGTGCTGGATGGCGAACGAGCCGCTGCGGCCGCGCAGGGTGCCGGTGACCTGCTCGATGGCGACATAGCCGGCGGCGCCCTCGGCGGGGTTGCCGAAGCCGAGCATCAGCCCTTTGGCGCTGGCCTCGACATCGCCGTGATACTGCTTGTCGAGAGCGAAGCGCCCAATCGCGGTGCCGGTGGTTACGTCGTCTGCGGCGAGCGGTGTGTTCTTGACGTCAAAATCGCCTTCGGCATGGAAGTCCATGGGGGAAGTTCCTTTCCTCTGTGCTCTCCTCAGTGGAGGTGCGGTACGGGATTGCGGTCAGGGTGCGCAGGGTCCTTGAGAATCTTGCCGCCCTGCATGACGAAGTCGACGTGCTCCATGACGGTGATGTCGCTGAGCGGGTCGCCTTTGACGGCGATGACGTCGGCGTAGCGGCCCGGCTCGAGGGAGCCCACATCCTGGTCCTTGCCGAGCATCGTTGCGGCGTTGATCGTTGCCGCCTGCAGAGCGCCCAGGGTGGGAAGGCCTCCGCGGACCAGCGCTCCGAACTCCTTCGAGACCGATTCATCCACGTCATCATCGTCAACGCCATAGACAATGCGGATATGGTGCTGGAGAGCGAGCTTGAATGCCGGGCCCTGCGCGGAGAGGATCTCCTGGCCCTTCTTGAACGAGTCAGGATCGCGGCCTTTGCTGAGGCCGGTCTCCATGTCGTGCTGAAAACAATAGAGCGTGGGCACAAGCCAGGTGTGGTGCTCTTCCATGAGCCGCGCGCCTTCTTCGTCGAGCATCGTCCCGTGCTCGATGGAGTCGACGCCGGCGCGGACCGCAGCCTTGATGCCAACGGCTCCTTCCGCGTGCGCCATCACTTTTTTGCCGGCGCGGTGGGCGGTTTCGACTGCTGCGGCCATCTGCGCCTCACTGAGTTCCTGCACGTGAAAGTCGGAGATGGGGTCCATCACGCCGCCTGTCGCCATGAGCTTGATCCAGTCGGCGCCGTACTTGATGTCGCGGCGGACCACGTGCTGGATATCGTCGACCGTGTCCGCCACGTTCCGCCCGCGGGGAAGATCGATATCCGCCGAGAAGGGTGCGCCGTCTCCGTGGCCGCCGGTGAGCGAGACGCAACTGCCGGCGGAGGTGATGCGCGGTCCCTGGATGATGCCGCGTTTTTGCGATTCGCGTAGCGCGAACTGCGGATAGTCGGGCGGCCCTTCGCAGGCATCGCGCAAAGACGTGAAGCCGTGATCGAGCCACAAGCGCAGGTTGTAAACGCCCCATAGCGTCGACTGCGGGATGGAGGTCTTCAACGCGTCGGCAATGCTCTGCGACGTGGGATTGGAGAGGATGTGCGCGTGCGCGTCGATCAGGCCCGGAAGCACGGTGTAAGCGGAGAGGTCGGTTACGGGAACACCGGCGGGAGCGGCATCCGCGATGGACTGTACCCGGTCGCCCGCGATGAGGATGTAAGCGAGGGAGCGGACGTTGCCGGTGCGCACGTCAATGAGCTTGCCGGCCAGCACAGCCTGTGTAGGCGAGCCAGCTGACTGTGCGTTCGCGGCGTGCAGGCAAACGGCAAGTGCAAGGGCAGGGAAGAGAGCCAGACAACGAGTCATGTTGGTTTGAAACTAACACCCACGATGAGGTGCGGCAAAGCTGGAGGGGAGAAGGCGGGTCTTGAGACTGCGACGGCTGGTAGGCCGCCGCAGTCGATGGGTTGGTGTCGTCCGGCTGGTTGTGCCGGGAGTGGGTGTCTAAACGTGGCTGTAGGGAATCTGCGGCTTTTCCGCACGCAGGCGGAAGCGCGTGATTTCAGGCCGGCAGTTGAAGCGGAACGGAACGCCGACTGCGCCGATGCCGCGATTGACATAGAGCTGCATGCCGCCCACCTCGAAGAGGCCTTCGACATACTTGCGGCCTCCGGGGGGCAGATGCATGGCGCCCAGCAGCGGAATGCGTACCTGGCCGCCATGGGTGTGGCCGCTCAGAACCAGCGCAATGGACTTGCTGGCGGGATGATTCGCCAGCGGATCAATGAAGTCCGGCGCATGGCACATCAGAATGATCGGCTCCTGTGCCTGGTTGCGGATGGCGACGGGCATGGTGTGGTCGGGATCCGGCTTGCCCAGAACAGGATCGTCAATCCCGGCGAGCCAGATGCGGCTGCCGCCGCGCTCGATAGGCATGAAGGCATTGCGCAGGACAGGAATGTTGGCGGATGCGATGGCTTCTGTAATCTCCTCGGCGCCGGCGATGATGTCGTGATTGCCGAGAATGGCGTACTTCTGCGGGCAGGCGATTTTGCTGAGCAGCTTGGAGCATTGCCAGGCGGCGCTCATGGTCATCTTTTTGGAGAGGACCTCGGCGGTGACGTAGTCGCCCGTGAGCAGCACCATATCCGGCTGCATTCGGTTGATGTGGTCAATGGCTTCGCGCAGCAGAAAGGGTTCGGTGTACTCGTCGAGGTGAATGTCACTGAGCTGTGCGATGGTCAAGCCGTCAAAGGCGTGGGGAAGGCCGGCGATGTGGACGTCGCGATGCACCACGTCGATCCAGTGGCGTTCTATTTCACCGGCGTAAAGCGCCATGCCACCGGCGCCGTAGAACAAACTCTTGAGAACGCGCCGGCGGGAAATCGATTCGCTCGGCGCGATCAGTGCGGCAGTGGAGAGGTCTTCGAGATCCGCTATAGATGCAGGACTACTGAGCGCATCGGCGGGCAGTTCAACCGGCGAATCCATAGTGTATGGGTATCGACTTTCATGTATTCGGGACTACGGGCCTGCTCTTTGTATGTTGTTGTGGCGATCAGGCGACTTCCCCCGTCCATGTCCCTACTTCAATGGATGCACATTTTGGGGGCCCGGCTTTGCGATTCCGCAATACGACCTGAAGATGACACAAGTTTCATCAGGATTCCCAACGCGGAGGATGGGATTGCAGGGTGACGTGAATCAGGCAACCATTGGGTTTAAAGATATAGCTTGCGGTGGAAACTGCCCTGGCTTCAAAAAACAATCGCCGCCCGATCCCTTGGGCGGCGAAAGGCAGATCAGCTGAAAGGGCCCGAAAATTGCGTAAAAGCCTCTCTGCAAGTGAGTGGCCCGGCTCGGACGTGATTGAGGGAAGTGCAGCCCCGCCAGCACCGCTGGATTCGCTTCGCTGCCCACCCTGTCCGTCAGAGCGTATATGCGCGCCACACGGGCGCGATCTCTGCATTGTTCTGACCTTTTGCCACTAAGACCGGCTCAACGATTCAGCCAGAACGCTTCGTAAGATGAAACATATATTACGGGCAAATGAACCAACTGTTTGTGACCATCGTCACAGCAATATGGTTACGCGCAATCGGCGCTAAGTAGAAGCTGCATAACGACTTCCGGAAACTCGCTTCAAAGCGCGATGCAGCGGGGTCACCTCCGTGTGGAAAACGTAAGGGAGCTTCCAGAAAGGTTCCGAAATCGACAAATGCCTTCGCCTAAGCTGACTCGCTGTTGGCGGCGGCCAGCAGAAACACCAGGGGAGCGTTCCAGTTAATGGCAATCTCGTTCATCGAGTAGGCCCGCTCATCATCTACCCACATCTTCATGGGCGGTTGCTTGGGCATCTTGTTGGCCACCGCATCGCCGCCGCCTGCGTTGGGGCCCCCCGACAACAGCCCGGGCCACGGCGCCGCAATGTTATCTGCCCCGCTGGGCCGGTGGTGCGGGCGCTGGAACGGCTTCTGCCCCAACTGCGTTACCCACGACACGCCATGACAATTGCAGCCGATCAGATAGTGCAGATTTCCGAGCGCCGCATTCATTGCCTTTGCGTTTGGCTGCAGGTGATGCGCCATCAGCAGCAGCAGCGCATCATTGCCCACCGCGCCGTTCGAGCCCCACACGTAATCCGTCATGCGCAGCGTGTTGCCGTACCCATTCTGACTGGCGCGCATGATCCGCATGGCCGCAGCTTCTTCAGTGGCAGCGGCGATGTGCCCGCGCATGAAGCGATTGGTCTTCTCCGCCATGGCATAGGTCCAGTAGGCCATGGGCGCAACGCTGCCCCAGGTTGCGGTGTCGAAGGCCAACGTATCCGGCATGCTGGCCGCGAACGCCTTCGCATACTGATCCTCGCCCGTGGTGCGATACAACTCCGCAGTCGCCCAGAGAATTTCATCGTCGCAGTTGCGGTCGCCGTACTCGCCCGTGCTCACGCCTTTGGGATTCCGAAACAGCACATTGGGATTGGCCTTGGCCCACTGCCATGCTTTGCGCGCCGCAGCCAGGCAGCGATCAGCATAAGCTGCGTCGAAAGGCCGGAAGCATCGCGCCGCGATGGCCGCTACCGCGGCCAGGTCCGCCGTGGCGCCCGTGCTCTTGAACGGCTCCGTACCCGTGCCGATCACATAGCTGGTCAGCTTGTCCTGCTCCGGCATGATGAACGCGCAGAACGCCTCGCTGGTCTGCTTGTGCCACACGCCGCCATCGGTCGGGTCCTGCATGGACAACATCCAGTTCAGATTCCAGCGGATCTCGGCGAGATAGTCGGGCAGCGTGCCGCCTGACTCTGGAATGTCCAGCTTCAGGTTCCGCAACGCCTCTGGATACAGTTCCCAAGCCCACAACAGCGTGCCGGTGGAGAGGCCCGAATTCACCACGTAGCGCCCGTAATCGCCGGCATCGTGCCACCCGCCGCTATTGGTCATCTTGCCTTCCCGCCCTGCGCTATGGTGGTACGCGCCGTCCATGTGACACTCATCGTGCTTGTACCCATTGCCGAGGTCGACTTTGCATCCGCAGCGCTGCCCATAGAAGGAGCGCATGGTCAGGCGCAGAGCGGCTGCATAGGCATCCTCTGCCACGGCGAACGGATCGCTCTGCTTACCGCACACTTCAAGCCGATAGGTGCCGGGCGCCGAGAGCGAAGAGAAGTCGGCCCACGCGACGGCATCGCCGGACGCGGCGTCCTGCCCCGCCTCACTGAGCTTGCCCTGGTGCCGCACCGCCCCGCTGCCCGCATCCACCACGCGGAAGGCAGTGCCTGCGGGCGTGCTCGCGGAGTCAAGCACGATGGCCGCTCTCTTTGGATGTTTGGGCCTGAATCCAAGCTGGTTCAACGCGATCAGGTGCACGCCGCATCCGGCGCCGGTCGCGGCGGCGTTCTCCCCCTCTAGGTGCGTGGTCCCGAAAAAAGAAAAACCTCTTGCCCTTTCGGCAAGAGGCGCAGCGAGAACACCGGCAGCAAGAGAGCGCAAAAGATGACGTCGATTCATGCCAACAGCATAAAGCCCCGGCGCACCGTTCTGGTTCTGCTGACCCGCTGACACGCCAACCGCGAAGCGGCGCTAACCCGCTGCCAATATCAGTGCTCGTGCTTGCCGGGACGCATCATCAGATCGCGCAGAGCCTCGCGCGGGTCTTTGCCTTGCTCCAGGATCAGCTCCATCTGCTCGGCGATGGGCATCTCCACGCGATGCTGTCGCGCCAGGCCCAGCGCGGCGCGCGTGGTGAGGACGCCTTCGGCAACTTTGCCGCCCAGAGAGCTAAGCACGTCAGGCAGCTTTCGACCCTTGCCCAGTTCCATGCCCACCGTGCGGTTGCGGCTCAGCGAACCCGTGCAGGTGAGCACCAGGTCGCCCACGCCCGACAGGCCGGCCAGTGTCTCGCGCCGTCCGCCGCATGCCACAGCCAGGCGGGTGATTTCTGCAATGCCGCGCGTGATCAGTCCGGCCGTCGAGTTGTAGCCTAGCCCGATCCCCGCCGCTACTCCGGCCGCGATCGCAATCACATTCTTGAGCGCTCCGCCCAGTTCCACCCCGATGACGTCCGAAGACGTATAGAGCCGCATGGTCTCCGACGACGCCTCGCGCTGCACCAGCGCCGCAATCGAGCGATCCTCAAATGCCACGGTGATCGCGGTCGGCTGGCCCTCTGCCACCTCTTTAGCGAAGCTGGGCCCGCTGAACGCTCCCACCGGCAACGTCAACTCGACTTCAGCCAGAGACGATGCGATCACCTGGGTCATGCGCAGAAACGTGTTGTTTTCGACGCCCTTGGTGGCGCTCACAATGATCTGCTCGGCATGCATCTTGCCGCGCAGCCTTCCGATGGTGGCGCGCAGAAACTCCGAGGGAATCACCGAAAAGATCAGATCGCAGTGCGCAACCGCATCGTCCTCGCCTGTGACCACGATGTTTTCCGGCAACGCAAACCCGGGCAGGAAGCGCACGTTCTCGCGCGCGTCGTTGATCTCCTTCGCCAGCTCCGGCGTATGCGCCCACAACGTTACTGTGCGTCCGGCGCGGGCCAGGGAGAGAGCGATGGAGGTGCCCCACGCACCTTCCCCGAGCACGACAATCCTGGGAGCAATGGGCAAAACAGTCATGCGGCCTTCGGTGCTCCAAAACGATGTTCGGTGCCGGACAGCAGCCGGCGGATATTGGGATGATGCTTGAGGATTATCAGCAGCGCCACCGTAAACTGCACGGCGATGAAGAACGCAGGTCGCGGACCACGCACGGTGAACCACGCAAATACCGGAAAGCTGGCGGCACCCAGAATCGACGCCAGCGAGACGTAGCGTGTCAGCGTCAGCACCAGGGCAAACAGCGTTATGGCCGCCAGGGCAGCCAGCGGAGCGGCCACCAGAAACACGCCGAATCCCGTCGCCACGCCCTTGCCGCCGCGAAACCGAAGCCAGACCGGGAACATATGGCCCAGCACCGCGCACAGCGCCGCCAGCGATTCCACGTTGCGCACCGGCCATGTGGGAAGCATGGGCGCCAACAGCCATCCGGCCAGCCAGACCGCCGCCGAGCCCTTGACCACATCAAGCACGAAGGTTGCAGCGCCCAGTCCCTTGCCACCTGAACGCATCACGTTGGTGGCTCCGATGTTGCCGCTGCCCACCGTGCGAATATCCTGCTTGCGGAAGAAGCGCACCAGCAGATAACCCGTCGGGATCGAACCGAAAAGGTAAGCGAGAGCCGCGATCCAGAGGCTTGCGAGGGGCATCACTCAAGAGTTTAGCAGGCAGCGGCGTGCAAAGTTGAGATGCGGAGCCGAGTGAGTCAACCCGGCATTCGCCGCGCCACCCGCGACGCCCGGAGAGTTTGGCCGCGTCAGTCCACCATCAACTCCCCAGGCAGAATCGGCCGGGTGCGCGGCAGCTTCCCACCCCATGCAGCCATACCCATCGTCGCCAGCGCGCCGGCATACACAATGAGCTTGATGGCGCTGCCTGTGCGCGTCGTCGCGAGCGCCGGCGGCATTGTCTTCCATAGCACAAGCAGCAGCGTCTGCCCGGTCACCACCGCCCACACCGATCCATAGAAGTAGCGGCGCTCCGTACCTTCGCGCTTGGTCGACTTGCCGACGCGCGGCAGTTGCCCCAGCACTCCCAGCAGCAGGATCAACAGGCACAGCGGCAGATACACATACTGATACAACTGCTTCATCGTCCACACGCCGGTGATGGTGGCGATCACCAGTCCTGCCAGATTCAGCAGCGCGAAGTTCAGGATGGCGTTCCACGCGAACGTGTAGCACACCTTGCGATAGAGGGGATTGGGCCGGTCTTCGTCGAACCGCAGAATGTAGGGCGCTCGCTCCACGCCCGGCAACTGCGCGAACACGCCCGCCACGCCGGTACCCACGAGCACCAGCGCCAGCCAGATGGAGTTGGCCACGCTGAAGCCCTTGGCAAACAGGCTGAAGGTCAGCGGCCCCGGCGCGAGAAAGAACACCCAGATCCAGATGGGCCAGTGCAGAATACGGTAGTAGGTTTTGTTACGGGTGCGCATTTTGCGGGCGTCCGCATATTCAACTCTGCCGCTGTATCGCATGGCCCGAGTCTTGCAGAGCCGCACCGCGCGCGTCAACGCCGGCAATAGGAGAGAATAGAACCGGTAAGGGCCGCATATTCAAGACTGACCGACTTCATGCTTCCACCGCTCGCCGCGCACATCCTGCTCATCGTCATAGTCGCATGCAGCATCCTGGCCATGCTGATCCGCCCGCGCCGCATCGCCGAGGTGTACTGGATCGGCGCCGGCGCACTGTTGCTGATCGTCCTGCGGCTCATCCCGCTGGCCCTGGCCGGCCGCGCCATTGCCGAGGGCACGGACGTTTACCTCTTCCTTGCTGGCATGATGCTGCTCTCCGAACTGGCTCGCGTCTTCGGTGTCTTCGACTGGGTTGCCTCTGTGGCTGTGGAGCACGCGCGCGGCTCCTGCATGCGCCTCTTCACGCTCATCTACCTGGCGGGAACGGTCGTGACCATTCTTATGTCCAACGACGCCACCGCCGTTGTTCTCACGCCTGCCGTGTTCAGCGCCGTGCGCCGCTCGCGCGCCAACCCACTGCCCAACCTCTTCGCCTGCGCATTCATCGCTAACGCGGCTTCCTTCGTTCTGCCCATTTCAAATCCGGCAAACCTCGTCGTGTTCCGCACCCAGATGCCTCCGTTGCTGCGGTGGATAACGGCCTTCGGCCTGCCGTCGATTCTCTCCATCGTGTCGACGTACGTCGTGCTCCGCTGGTATTTCCGGCGCGACTTGCGATGCGATCTTCCGCGCGATCAGCAACCCACCCGTCTCACCGGCAACGGCCGCCTGGTGCTGGTGGGGATTGTGCTCACTGCGCTGGTTCTGCTGGCGGCTTCGGCCATCAACAGAGACCTCGGCCTGCCCACCTGCCTCGCGGCCATCGCCGTCGCATGCCTTGTTCTGGCGCGCTCTCGCACCCACCCGATGCGCGTTGTGCGACATATCAGCTGGGGCGTGCTGCCGCTGGTCGCCGGCCTCTTCATCCTTGTTGAGGCCATCGATTCGATCGGCGCCATGCGCCTCAGTGCGGCCGCTCTGGAATGGGCTGAGAAGCTACCGGCCAGCGCCGGCGCACTGCTCACGGCGGCCGCGGTCGGCATCGGCAACAACCTGGTCAACAACCTGCCCCTCGGCCTCATCGCGGGCAGCACGCTCAAGCTCACCAACGCGCACGGCCTGATCGCCAACGCCGTCTTGATCGCAGTCGACCTCGGCCCCAACCTTTCGGTTACCGGATCGCTCGCAACCATCCTGTGGCTCATCGCGCTGCGCCGCGAAGGCGTGCACGTCGATTTTCGAGACTTCCTGAAGGTGGGCGCGATTGCCATGCCGATCGCACTGGCGCTCGCCATTGCCGGTGCGGTAGCGGTCACTGCGCTCTGATCCGGCACGAGCCCAGGCGGCCCGAAGCGGCTACATCAGCTTTCGCCGTACTAAATCGAGCGCCTGCTGCGCGGTCCACTCGCGTACCCTCTGCCGCGGTCCGCGAAACGTCCGCTCCAGCACATCGGTGCGCTGCGCGTCGCTTACTGCAATATAGACAAGCCCCACCGGCTTGGCTTCCGTGCCGCCGCCAGGGCCGGCAATGCCGGTGACTCCCAATCCGATCGTGGCGCCGGTACGCTGCCGGATCCCTGAAGCCAGCGCGCTCGCTACTTCCTCGCTGACGGCGCCGTGCTGCTCGATCAGCTCCGCAGCCACGCCTGCAAACGCCGTCTTCAACTCATTCGAATAGACCACCACCCCGCCCAGAAACGAACGCGAGCTTCCCGGAATGGCAGTGATGCGCTGCGCCACGAGTCCGCCTGTGCAGCTCTCCGCCGTGGCAAGCGTGGCTTGCCGCAGGCCGAGGTAATACAGCACAATCTGCTCCAGTGACTCGCCCTCCGTGGAGTAGAGCCAGTCGTCCAGCGCCTCCTCCATTTTGGTGGCGAGTTCTTCCACCCGCTGCTCGGCCGTTTCCATATCGCGCTTCGCACACAGCAGCGAAAGCTGAATATCGCCGTTGTGCGCCAGGATCGTTGTCTCCACGTCCGTATACGGGGTGTAGATCGGCGCCAGCAGCTTGTCGCATTGCGATTCCGGAATCATCGCGGCCTTCAGCGTGCGTTTGGCAATGAACCGTGGCGGCACCACGTCGCGCAAGCGTGGCAGGCATTCCGTTTCGAACAGCGGCTTGCACTCGCTGGGCGGCCCCGGAACCAGCATTACCAGCTTGCGAAATCCTTCAAACGTCACATCCAGCCATTGCCCCGGCGCGCTGCCGTTGGCATTGGGCAGCACCGTAGCGCCTTCAATCACGTCTGCCTGTTTGAGATTGTTCTCCGGCATGGGAATGCGCCACGTGGCTGCGCGCGCGTGCAGCGCTGCCACCAGCGGAGCTTCGCGGCGCATCGGCACCCCCAGCGCTTCCGCGGTGGCCTCGCGCGTCAGGTCGTCCTCGGTCGGACCCAGGCCGCCCATGAGGATCACAATGTCGGTGCGTCCCAGGGCCGTGCGGATGGCGCTCACAAGATCTTTGCGGCGGTCGCCCACAATGGATTTGAACGCCACCGTTACACCGATTTCGTTCAGCTTTTCAGTCAGAAAAAGGGAATTGGTATCCTGCCGGAACGGCGTCAGCATCTCGGAGCCGATGGCCACAATCTCGCATTTCATAAAAGCAGCTACTAGCTCCTGGCTTTCAGCTTCCAGCTTGATCTTGTACCACCGAGGCGCCCGGCTTTCCGATGTTGCTTCGGATGTAAGGACTGCTAGCAGCTGGCATCCAGCAGCTAATACAACACCAGCCCCTCGACTCCCAAATCCACATCATAAATGGCTTGGTTGGTCGACAGAACCGCCGTGCCCAGCGGACTAAACGCGACACCCACCAGGTTGTTCCCCGCCAGCACCAATTGCGCCGAACCGTCGCCGCTCACGCGCACAATGCCGCGCCGTCCCTGCAATGCCGCCGCCACGTAGATACTGTCGTCAATCGCAATCGCCAGCCCCTGCGGCCGTCCCAGCCCGCGAAACCAGACGCGCGTATCGCCGTTGGGCTCGATCGCCCAGATGGCTTCGTGCGATGACAGCGTCGGCGCCGTGACAAACAGCGTGCCTTCCGAATTCACCGCCATGTGATAGGCCGAAACGCTCGGCTCCAGCGTGGCGTGCACAAAAATCTTGCGGTCGGTGTCGATCTTGAAGATGGTGCCGCTGCGGTCGCCCACGTAGAGGTTTCCATCGCGATCAAACGCCGCGCCGGTCGCCACGCCCATGCCCTCGGCATACTGGGTGAACTCGCCTGCCGCATCCACGCGGTAGACCGTGCCCTCGGCGCGCGACGTCACAAACAGATCGCCCTCCGGATTGAACGCCAGCCCCGTCGCGTTCAGAATGCCCTCCACGAAGGGAGTGCCGCGCCCATCCGTGCTGATGCGCACCACGGACACCGGCGTGGCCTTGCCGCGCGGCCCTGAAATGGTGGCGTAAATCATCCCCGAGCGGCTCACCGCCGGGCTGGTCACTGGATGCAGCCCTGAATTCAGTTCGCGCGCGATCCGCAACGGCACCGCGTTACTGGTGGCTTGCTGCGTGCGCACTTCGACGTTCCCCGTGGAGGCAAGCGACGGCACATGAAACATGATGCGCGACGGCCGGCTCATCAGGATGTGCGCCTCCGCTCCATCCACCGTCACCGCCGGCGCCACCGAACCAACCGGGCCCAGGTGGCTTCCGATCAGTTCGACTTCGCCGCCCGGCAGTGCCGCCGCGGGAGTAATGTCGTCAATGCGCGGGTCGGGATCGCTCTCAGCGGCTTGGGGACGGAAACGCGGCATGTGAAAAGGAGCCATTAAATCCAGATGCGCAAGATCGCGGCTACTCCCCAAGCATACAGCCCGGCAGCAACGTCGTCGAAGACAATGCCCCAGCCTTCAGGAAGCGCCTCAAGCTGTCGCGCAGGCCACGGCTTGGTGATGTCGAAAAGGCGGAATAGCACCAGCGCAATCAAGCCGTGCTTCCAGTCGCCAGGGCTGCCGAGCAGCGCGATCCACTGGCCTGTCACCTCGTCCACCACCACAAAGCCTGGATCCTCGCGCCCGCTCTCCCGCGCCGCAATGGTCGCCGCCGGCACCCCTGTCGCAATCGACAGAACGATGCCGGCAATCAGGGCAAACAAGAGCGTTGACGCGGGCGCGTGAGCACCAATGGCGAGCGCGGCCCACAGCAGCAACGCCGCTACGGAACCCCATGTCCCCGGCCCCGGCTTTCCCAGCCCCGCGCCAAAGAACGTCGCCACCGCCCAGGCCCACAGCGTCTTGCGGGTTGGCGGAGCCACGGCACGCGGGTCACTCACCTTCGAAATCTTTCTGTTGCCCCGTCAGCCCGCCCAGATCCTCCAGCACTTCGGGATCGAGCACCGGCGAGCTGATCTTGTACACACCCATTGCCCACTTGCCCAGATCGATCTTGCGGCACCGGTCACTGCAGAAAGGGAAGTCCTCATCCCTGGCCTGCACCAGCATCCCGCATGTGGGGCAGCGCAAAACATTAGCAGATTTCTTCTTGGTAGCCATGGCTTATTTCCGTTTTAGTCTATAGCGGCCCGGCGACGACCCGCGCCACCACGTCGTACTCATGCGCCTCGGTGATCTCCGCGCGATAAAACCGCCCCGCCTGCAATTGATCCAGATCGCCAAAATCATTGATATACACCTTGCCATCAATCTCCGGCGCATGGAACTGCGTGCGCCCTTCCCACAGCAGCGGCGTCTCTTCGCTTTCGCCTTCGGCCAGCACCACCAACTCGCGGCCTACCCACTGCTGCTTGGCGCCTTTCGAGATGCCCTGCTGCAGCTTCAGCAGCTTGCGCTTGCGCGCTTCGATGGTCCGCTTCGCCACCTTGCCCTCGTAGCTGAACGCCCCCGAGCCCTCTTCGTCCGAATAAGTAAACACACCCAGCCAGTCGAACTTCGCCGCCTGGATGAAATCCTCCAGCACCTTCACGTCCTCAACTGTTTCGCCCGGAAAACCCACAATGAACGACGTCCGCAGCGCAATTCCCGGCACCGCCGCCCGCACCTTGTCGAGCGTCTTGAGAAAAATCTCCGCCCCCGCCCCGCGCTTCATCGTCTTCAGGACAGACGAAGACGCATGCTGCAGCGGCACATCCAGGTACTTGCAGATGTTGTCGTGCTTCGCAATCGTCTCCAGCAACTTGCCCGTGATGCGATTGGGATACGCATACAGGAACCGCAGCCAGCGCACTCCCTCAATCTTCGCCAGCTCATCCAGCAGCAGCGCCAGCCCGTCCTTCAGGCCCAGGTCTTCGCCGTAGCAGGTCGTGTCCTGCCCAATCAGCGTGATCTCCTCTACCCCGCGTGCGACCAGGCTGCGCGCCTCCGCCACCACGCTCTCGAACCGCCGCGAGCGGAACTTGCCGCGCAGGTTGGGAATCACGCAGAACGTGCAGGGATGATCGCAACCTTCCGCGATCTTGATATACGCCGAAGTTTTGCCGGTCGCCAGCAGCCGCGGCGTGGTCTCGTCGTAGAGATAGGTGGGCAGCATGTGTTTTGCCCCATCCCAGCTCTCCCGCGTAAACCGCCCCTGTCGCTCGCGCAGATCACCTTCGGCCCTGAAGGCCGGCTCATGCTTGTGGTGATGCGTTCCCGCCAGCGACTCCTGTCCCGAATGCACCTCAACCTGCGCGCCGGTCAGAATATTGAACGGCGAAGCCGCCTTCGGCGCCTGCTGCACGCCCGCGGCTTCCAGAATCGACTCCAGCTCGCCCGTGCCGACGACCGCATCCACCTCGGGGATGTTCTTGCGGATCTCGTCGCGATAACGCTCCACCAGGCATCCGGCCACAATCAGCTTGGTCGCGCGGCCCTCGGTCTTCAGCCGCGCCATCTCCAGGATCGTGTCGACGGATTCCTGCTTGGCCGAATCGATAAAGCTGCACGTATTCACAACCAGGATCTCAGCCTCTTCAGGCTTCCCGGTCAGCCGCGCGCCCGCGCGGTCCAGCAGCCCCATCATGACCTCGGAATCGACCAGGTTTTTAGGGCAGCCTAACGAAATAAAGCCCACGGTAGGCGCCGTGGGTAGGGAAACTTTGCTCACTCCTCTATTGTACCGGGAAATGAGATTTCGTCCCAATCAGCGCGCTCCCGCCTTGGCCGCGACGATCAACTCGAAGGTACTTGGGCGAAATTCCTGGGCAACCAGGCCTACATGAACGTGGCGAATGTCGCTGTAGCCATAAGCTTCTTCCTGGGCGTACACGGGCTTCTGAGGGCGTGCAGCGTAGAAAGTCATCTCGTGGAACCTCACAGATTCTATCTATCTGAGAAAATCCTAGTCATGATCGCACGTCACTGGCGAGGCTGGACTCGCCCCGAAAACGCCGACGCCTACGAGAAGCTCCTGCGCGAATCCGTGCTGCCCGGCATCCACAATATCGAAGGACACAGCGGCTTCCTTCTGCTGCGCAACGACTCGCCCCAGGAATCGCAGTTCATCGTCATCAACTTCTTTGATTCACTCGAGGCCGTGAAGCGCTTTGCCGGCAAGGACTACCGGATTCCCGTCTTCGAGCCCGAAGCAAGGCAGTTGCTGTCGCGCGTGGACCCGTTCGCGAATCACTTCGACGTCCGGGTCGCCGAATTGCCGAAATAGCCGCTGCCCTCCAGCCCGGTCTACGCCCGGTCCAGGTTCCTCAGCACATCCCGGATGCACCCATCCACGTCCTTCTGCAAAGGCGGCGGCGCGGATCCGAAATGCGTGTTCTCCGCCCACTGCGTCCGCTGCAGCAGCTCCCCGTATCCATTCGACTCGAGCGACTTTAATGACCTTACCGTGATCCGTTTCTGCATCTCCTCGAGCGGCTGCCCCCCGGTCTTGCCCTCCGCCACCCTCTGCGTCAGTTCCTCAATAAAGTTCCGCTGGCTGGTCATCACGCCGCGGTTGTGCTGCATGGGCCCATGGCCGCCCAGCACGTGCTCAAAGTCCGCCTTCATCACCTCGTCAATCGTCCCCGGCCACTGCTGCGGATAACCATCCCCGATGTTCGGCACCCATCCATGGCTTGCATCGCCGGTCGCAACCGCCTTCCGCTGCGGGCAAAACACAAACACATCGCCTGAGGTATGCGATCGCCCATGCCACTCCAGGTGCAGATCGAACGCCCCATCCTGCAGCACATGGGTCTTGTCGAACGTGATCGTCGGCAGTTCCAGTGCGTAATTCTTCATCTCCGCCCGGTATGACTCAATGTGGCTGATCTCGCTTTCGCAAAACCGCTTCTCCTGCGCGCCGGCCTTCGCAGATCTCGCCTTCAGCGTCTCCACCTGCCTGGCCATCTCCTCCAGCGATTCCTTCAGCCTCTGGCCAGATAACTCCGTCATCAGCCGCTTTGTTTCATTGGTGGCGAGAATGTCCACCGCCGCGCCTGCCTGCTTATACGCAGGATTGCCCTGCATGTGGTCCCAGTGGAAGTGCGTGTTGATCACGTACCGCACCGGCTTGTCCGTCACTTCGCTGCGGATCTGCCGGATCAGCGCCGCCGCGGCCGACGGCTTGGAGTGGGCATCCACCACCACCACATCCCTGGCGCGCACAAACACCGCCGCATTGCAGTTGATCACCGTCTGCGGCCTGGCATGCGCAAAGTACACTCCATCGGCGGCCTTCTGCAAGTCGAACAGCTCGTCCGCACGGCCGTTGCCGGCACTGCGCGCCCACGCGGCGCGATGCCACGCCAGCTCCATCACCGAGGCCCCGGCCAGCGTCGTCCCCATCAGCGTGCGCAGAAAATCCCGGCGCGAACGCATCCGCTCCGGAACAGTATGGTTCTGCGCATGCGCGTGGCTGTGAACCTCACCCAATCCCTGCGCCTTCCGGTCATGTGACTGGCACATCGCCGCACCTCCACGTGCTGCTCTCGCAGCCCGGCACCCTCGCTGCGCACGAGCCCTTTTTCATGCTGCCCGCAGCCGCAAGCGCCCGCCGAGCACGGCCCCGTTCGGTTCTTCCGCAGTGGCGGAAGTATAACGCGGCCACAACGTGAGACAAACAAGAACCGCCTCCCTTGCTCCCATCTGGCTTCCGGCCGCAAGTGCTAAAATCCATAAGTGCCGGGTCCTACGCGACGTAATCCCGCCAACCCCGCCAGGTCCGGAAGGAAGCAACGGTAACGGGCTAGTACGGGCGCAGTAGGTTACCCGGTACTTTTTTGCCGAGTCTCCGGATCGGATCGTAAGAACGCAAGCGTCGTCCGGCCGGCGATCAGCCCTGAGGTGATTCGGGGTGACCGCCTGATAGAGGACCTGGGTATTGGGTCAGGGCACGACTTCAGTCGTGCCGCTCGCCGACCAGAAACAGCGGGCTGTAGCCCCTGAGGGAAGTCTTGCTCCACCCGGATCATCAGCCTCGGCCCAGTTCGTCAACCTGCGCAACCACCGCCGGAACACATCCACATTCCATCTCCGTTGAAGGCCCTCTCGCGGCTCATTCTGGGCAGTCGTTCCCAAGGCCCGCAATCGCCTTTTATCATTACGCGATAAGCCCTGCGCTTCGTGTAAAGACTTTGTATTTGTAATCGCTAAGGAGAACTGCTTTGAGCCTTTCTGTGCGCCCCGTGGTGGGCCGCCGCGCCAAGATCACGGCGCTCGGCACCTACGTCCCTCCCCAGGTACTGACCAATCAAGACTTCGAAAAAATGGTGGACACCACCGACCAGTGGA
>NZ_DASXYM010000139.1:0-9023 GCF_036502485.1 Occallatibacter sp.
ACGATCTTCATCAGGTCGGCGCCGATGTCCGCAATCTTGGTGAAGATGCCGCCGGCGATACGCAGAGCCGCGGCGCCCAGGCTCTCGCCAATTGCAAAGCCGATAAAGCACGGGCCCGCATATTCCTTCGGGATGAAGAGCAGAATGCAGAGCATGATGAGCAGTTCGACCGAGATCAGCATCATGCCAACGCTCATGCCGGACTTCAGCGGAATTGCATATACCGGATACGGCTTGCCGCGCAATCCGGCGAAAGCCGTGCGCGAATTGGCAAATGTGTTCACGCGGATACCAAACCACGCCACACCATAGCTGCCGGCGATGCCCACAAGCGAGAACAGCAGGATGATCGGCAACGTAATGGCAACATTGCCCACCGGCGCCAGAACGCCAAAGTAGAGCGCGATGATCACGGCGATGAATGCCCACAGAAGAAGGATGAATTTGCCCTGCGTGACCAGATAGGTCTTGCAGGTTTCATAAATCAGTTCGGATATATCGCGCATGGTGCGATGAACCGGCAGGTTCTTCAACTGCACATAAATCGCCATGCCGAACAGCAGGCCGCCCACGCAGAAAAGCAAGCCGATCATGAGCAGGTTGTGTCCCGTCATGCCCATGAAACTGACGCTGCCCAGATCAGGCAGGACCAGATTCGCTTCGCCGCCGCCGTGCTCGGGCTGCGCATTCGCCATGGCGGGGAGCAGCAGGGCCAGAGCTGCCGCCGCGGTCTTCGAACGGCGCTTCAGGAATGCTGCAGCGCTCATCATCACAGCTCTCGCGCCGTTCGCGGAGCCTTCCCCCGAGCCATACACCTGGCGTGCAAAGGCCACAACCAGCAGCGGCAAAACGCTCACGCCCAAAAAGCAGTACACCCATTCCTGTGCAGTCACAAGTCCTCCCAGACTTAGGTTTGAAGCCGTATAACGGACCACCAAAATACCGGCGACTAGAACCGGGGAACCGATTTCACGGGAACTCTAACACCCGCATACAACACTGTCGAGTGATAGCAGTCACAAGCGCTCGTCCCGCGCCAACCTGGGACAGGACAAGCGCACCCGTTCCCGATCTTGCGCAGGCCCATGCGGAACTCTTGCAGAGGCTTGCACGAGACCATGGCACCCTCCGCCCCCCTCGCACACTTGCCGCCCGCAGGCTGGTCTGCAACGGTCCATGAGGTTCTCAAGCCTGCCGCGGCCCCACTGGCATCCCTGCCTCGATCCCTCCCAACCGGTGAGACATCCCGGCCGGTGTACAGTACGCAACAGGAGAATCTCCCAATCCAATGAACGCGCCCACGCTGCTCACGCCCCGCCAGGCAGCCGAGAAGTTAGGCATCAGCTATCCTGCCCTGAAGCACTGGATCCTTGCTGGCCGCATCCGCACCGTGAAAACGCCCGGCGGCCATCACCGCGTGCCGGTAGAAGCGCTGGATGAATTCATGCCCCCCACCGCGGCACACCCCGGCACCGCCCGCATCAGTGGACGCAACCAGCTCTCCGGCACCGTGCTTGAAGTCACCGTGGACGGTCTCCTGGCACGCGTCGTGCTGGCCCTCGGCAAGCAGCGCATCACCGCCATCATTACCGCCGACGCCGTGAGAGAGCTCGCCCTCCAACCGGGCGACCAGGCCCTCGCCCTGATCAAGGCCACTGAGGTAATGATCGGCAAGCCATGATTCGGCAGGCGTTCTCCAGCATCTGATCCTTTGCAGGAACTTGGCAGGGGACAATCCCGCAGAACTGCATCTATCAAATGCTTCAAGGAGCGTGCTTGAGATTCGCCCCCGCCATCTTTCTCAGTGTGCTCTTCGCCGCGGTGTGCGCATCTCCCCAGTCGTGGCGCCAGCGCGTCACCGTCACCCAGGCTCAGCAGCCGCACTGGATCAACCCGCTCGCCACCACCACCGGGCGACTGGAGCAGGGGTTTCGCTTCGATGTGCAGCATCAACACACAGGCACAGGAGGGGTGAACAACCTCGGCTCCGGCAAAGGCTTCAAACTCATCCCGGCCCCACGAATTGAATTGCAGCTCAACCTTCCGCCTTACCTCAGCCACGAGAACCCCACGGTGAAAGATGGGTGGAGCGATGTCTCGTTCAATCTGAAATACCGCTTTTTAGCGCGTCCGGAGAAGAAGGGCAACCTCATCTTCACCGGCTTTATGGGCGGCAGCGCTCCCACAGGCCAATATAAGAACGGATCCACCGCGGCCAGCCTCATTCCCACACTGGCGGCGGGCAAGGGCTGGGGCTGGTTCGATGTACAGTCCACCCTCGCCGGGAACCTGCCCGTCGAAAACGTCAAAACGATCGGCCGCGCCATCGTGTGGAACACAGCGTTTCAGGGGCATGTCCTCAAACGGCTCTGGCCCGAGGTGGAAGTCAACTCCACATCCTGGGCCGGCGGCGCCCACGATGGCAAAAAGCAGGCCTTCCTCACGCCCGGTATCGTCATCGGCCGCTTCCCCATGGACAAACGAGTTGCGTTCGCCTTCGGTGGCGGCTTCCAGGTCGCCGCCACACGCTACCACGCCAGCAATCACAACACTCTGCTCACGTTCCGCGTACGGTTTTAGTTCCCTCAAAATTCCTGCTGAACAGTAGCGGGAGCCGCTACGCCAATCTGTGCGCAAGCTTTGGCGAACGTAGTCGAAATGATACGATTACCGCAGTCGTTATCGCATTGATTCGTCCGAGGACCGTGCGTGAAATTCCCCTCCCTGTTCCTCTCCTGGGCCCTCATTGCGGCAGCCTTCATCGTGAATAGTGCTGCCTGCGCCCAGGTCGCCGGCGCGCTCACCGGACTCATTCAGGACCCGTCCGGAGCAGCCCTCGCCAACGCCCATGTGGATTTGCTCAACCAGGCCACCGGCCTGCGCCAGACCACCGTGTCAACCAGCTCGGGCAATTACCAGTTCGTCAATCTGCTCCCCGGCTCCTATGAAATTGATGTCACAGCAGCAGGTTTTCAGCGCGTGGCACGCAAAGGAGTCGTAATCACCGTCGGAGAAACGACAACAGCCAACCTCTCGCTCTCTGTTGGATCTCCAGGCGCCACCGTCACGGTGATCGCGGAAATACCGTTACTGCAGGCTTCCACCAGCAACATTGAAACCAACATCTCCGGCGAGGTCGTTCAGGCCATGCCACTCAACGCGCGCAATTTCGTTCAGCTCACCACCCTCGCTCCAGGCGTTGAGCTGCCTCCTGGCACGCTTCTGCCGCGCATCAACGGCGGCCGCCCCCGCACCAATGAATACCTCTTCGACGGCATCTCCGCGCTACAGCCGGAGCCGGGCCAGGTGGCGTTCTTCCCCGTCCTCGACGACATCCAGGAGTTCACCGTCGAGGCCAACAATGTGCCCGCCGAATTTGGCCGCTTCAACGGAGGCGTGGTCAACGTCGCCACGCGCTCCGGATCGAACGCCCTTCACGGCAGCCTGTTCGAGTACTTCCGCAACGAAGACCTCAACGCGCGCAACTACTTTGCCACCACCGGGCCACGGCCGGAATACCGCCGCAACCTCTACGGCGCGACCATCGGATTACCTATCCTTCATGACCGCCTGTTCTTCTTCGGCGATTTTCAGGGAGTGCGGCAGTTGATCGGCGTGACCCGCATCTCCACCGTGCCGACAATGAACGAGCGCCAGGGCATCTTCACGGGCGTGGCGAAGATCTACGACCCGTCGACGACCACCGTGGTGGACGGCCAGACCGTGCGCCAGCGATTCCCCAACGATGTGATCGACGTGCCGTTCGATCCGGCCGCAGCGGACCTTCTGAATCGGTTCCCTGTTCCCACGGATCTTACGGCCACGGCCAACAATTACAAACGGACGGCAGATGATGTGGACCACCAGGCGCAGTTCGACGCGCGGGTGGACGCGGTGCTGCGCGCCAGTGACCGGGCCTTCGGGCGCTACTCCTATTACAACGAAGTGGAGCAGCCCGTGACCCCGCTCCCCGAGGGCAGCGGCGCCACTACGGGCTCGGTGCTCGGGACCGGAGGCGTGGCGGGCCTTTCCAATGTGCTGGGGCAGCAGGCCGTGTTCAATGAGACTCACACCTTCTCGCCCCGCTTGATCAACGATTTCCGCATGGGCTACACGCGCCGAGGCAATGACATTCAAGGGACCACCCTGGGCGACACCGCGTCGAACTCGCTTGGTATCCCCGGCATCCCTGCCAATGCCGCGTTCAACAATGCCCTGCCGCTGTTCACTTTCACCGGCTTTCAGCAGCTTGGCCCTTCGCCCAGCACCTTCTCGCAATACCAGACCGGCGTCTGGCAGGCCGTGGACACCCTGATGTACACGCGCGGGCGGCACGCGTGGAAGGCGGGCGCGGACCCTCGCTGGTATCAGCTCAACGCCGTGGCGCCGCCCAACCCCACCGGATCGTTCGCCTTCACCACCACCGGCACCAATCAGCAGGGTGTGGCTAACAGCGGCAGCGCCCTGGCCAGCTTTCTGCTCGGCCAGGTCGACACGTTTCAAATCGATCTGCAGCAGAGTAAAATCCGTCCCCGCGGTCACATTGAGGAATACTTCCTGGAGGACGACTGGAAGATTACCGATCGCCTCACAGCCAACTTGGGGGCCCGCTGGACACTGCACTTCCCCTCGACGGAAAAGAATGACCAGGGCGCCGTGTTCAACCTGGGAACACAGCAGCTCGACTATATGGGCAAAAATGGCTTTTCACGCAGCGCGCGCGAACTGCATTACACCAATGTGGCTCCGCGCATCGGCTTCGCTTACCTGATCACGCCGAAGACCGTGGCGCGCGCCGGTTACGGCATCGTCTTCATCGATCAGTCGGGGATCACGACGCCGTTCACCGTTCCGCAGTTTCCATTTATTCAGAACGTGCAGCAGAAGACGCAGGACAGCCTCAACGCGGCCTTCACGCTCTCCGGCGGCCCGTCGGTCGCGCCACTCCCGCTCACGCCCGACGCCGGCCAAGGGCAGAGCGTCTACACCGCCGACCGCAAAGCCGGATCAGGCTACGTGCAGCAGTGGAACCTCGCCTTACAGCGCGAGTTGGCCGCCAATCTCTCCATCGAGGTGGCCTACGTCGGCTCGCACATCGTGCACGTCGGCATCCCTGACTCGAATCTCAATCAACTCACCGCCACCCAGCTTGCTGAAGGTCCGTCGCTGCTGACCAAAGTGCCCAATCCTTACTATGGCGAGTTGCCGCCCTCCAGTTCCATCGGCGGCAAGACCATCACCGAAGCGCAGTTGATGAAGCCGTATCCGCGGTTTCTAAACGTGGCCATCTATCGCCACAACAGCGGCACGACTAACTACAACGCCGGTGAGGTGAAGGTGGAGAAGCGCTTCTCACGCGGCTATGCGCTGCAGTTCGCTTACACGCATTCCAAGCTGATTGACGATGCCTCGGCGGTCTTCTCCACCACCGTGCTCTCTTCTCCCAACTCCAGCAGTCTCATTGCCGCGGACACCTATCGTCCCTCCCTGGAGCGCGATTCCTCGAGCGGCGACATGCCCAATGTCACCTCGTTCAGCGGAATCTACGATGTGCCCGCAGGCAGCGGTCATCGCTTCGCCGCGTATGGCGTGGGGAACCTGCTGCTGGGCGGCTGGACGCTCAACTCCATGGTGCTGCTGCAGTCGGGCATGCCCGTCACCGTGACCCAGGCGACCAACACAAACGCCTTTGCCGGGTTCGTTCTGCAGCGCCCCAATCTGGTCGGCAACCCCTCGCTCTCACCGGGACAGCGCACAGTTGCCCAATATTTCAACACTGCTGCTTTTGACACGGCCCCTCAGTTCACGCTGGGGAATGCCTCGCGCAATCCGGTGCGCGGGCCGGCTTATCGCGACGTTGACTTCGCGCTGATCAAACACACCCGCATCCACGAGAAGGCGGACGTGGAGTTCCGCGCAGAAATCTTCAACATCCTCAACACGCCCGCGTTTGCCAACCCCAACGGCAGCTTCGGTTCGCCCGCCTTCGGCAGCATCACCGGCACCGTTACCGATCCGCGCGTGGTGCAGTTCGCACTGCGCCTTAGCCGCTAACCTCGGCGCCTCAGTCAATTGGGATATCGATCTTGTCCCCAGGCAGCGGCAACTGCAGCGCCGGTCCCGCGTCGCGCACCTTATTGCCGGGAAGCGGATGCAGCTTGAACAACACCAGCTGATCGCGATCCGGGTGATCGAGGGCGTCGAACGTGGCCACCTGCTCCAGCGAGTAGTGCGTATGCAGGTCTTCCAGAGTCCCCGGATCGATGTCGTTCCACGTTGCCCACCAGCCGGGCTGATATCTGCCCAGCTTATCCGCCAGCGGCTCCGTGCCGAAGTCGTCGCACAGCGAGGGCAGGTGCGTGATCATGGTGATCTCATCGCCGCTGATAGAGATCAGCACGCGGTTGCCGTTCGGATGCGCGTCGATATAGCCGGTCAGGCTTCGCGCAGCATCGACCCATGTGTATTCCGGATGCGTCACATAGCCCAGCGTCACCACCGCATTGAACAATGCCGTCGCGGCGCTCACGCCCACCACCGCACAGCCGGCCAATGCGCGGGCTCGGGCCACTGGAGTGCGCGGCATGCCCGCCCACAACCCTTTCAGAAGCACCTCCGCCCCCATGGCCAGTACAAAAAACGAGAACAGCGCCACCACCACGTAGTACCGCGGCTGCGGATGATTCTGGTACGTCATGAAGAGGATGTAGCCCGCCAGTGCCAGCACGGAGCTGCCAAACACCGGATTCCTCCACAGGTCGCGCGCCCACGGCCGACGCCAGCCGACCGCCACCAGAACCACGACAATGCCTGCCAGCGGGACAAGAACGTGGCCGATCCAGAGGCCGCCTTTGACTGACCACCACAGGCTCAGCACCGGCCAGTACCACTCCGTTGGCTTGTCGTATTTGTTGATGAAGAAGAGGTACTTATAGTCAGCCAGCAGCCCCTTGTGGACGACAAGGGCCATCCACCCGCCAAACGTGATAGCGGCTGCAGCGCCCGCGGCAACCACACAGCGCAGCGCCTTGCGCCGGTCCGGCCACAGGCTCGCCAGCATCGCCCAGCCCAGCGCCGGCAGCAGGAACACCGCGGTCGTCTTTGTCAGCAGCATCAGCGTAAACAGGATGCCAATAACAAGGCTCACCCATCCCGGCCGGCGGAAACGCGGCAGGCGCACGGCAAGATTCAACCCGGCCAGCAGAAACGCGACCAGCATCGGCTCCAGAATCGCCAGCCGGCTGAACGCGTACAGAAACGGGCTGGTCACCGCCATCGTCAGCGCCAGCAAGGCCATCCAGCGTGACCCGCGCACCCGCAGCAGCAGATAGCCAAGCACCAGTTCCAGCACAAAGAACGACACCGACAGCGCACGCGCCGCCGTGATGCTGACGCCGCTAAAGAAGAACACCATCCATTCCAGCGCGGGCCACACCGGAACCGCCGGCGCGGGGTTGAAGTCGCCTGCAATATACCAGTGGCCCAGCAAATGCGCACGCACCGCCGCATTTCCATACCAGCCTTCATCGGTGTACTTGGCCCAGTCTTCCATCCACGGCGAATGATTGGGAAAATCCGCCTGCAGATGGAGATAGTGCATGGCTGCGAATGCGAGGATGAGCAACATCCAGATCGCATAGAGCCAGGATTTGGAGGAGCTCTTCAGCAACACGCTCTCCGCTGTGAAGTATTCGCGCACACTTCGCGCGCCGGCGTCTCCAGCCCGGGCTGAGACTGTGCTCGAAGGAATACTCTGAGTATAGCGTCCCACTGCCCCCTTTCATTCGCTGGTTCTGCCCCGTCCGTACACCGCTCGTCCGCCGATAGAATGAAGTCGTGCGAACCCCGATCTCCACTGCCAGGCTGCTCTCGTTGCCGCTCTTCGTCCTGCTCGCCGGATGCGGCAGTAAACCTGCCGTTGACCTGCCCCCCTCCCTCACCCAGATCGGCCAGGCCACCCCTGTCTCTGTGCACGTACAAGACAAGCACGGCATCAGCAAGGTGACCGCCACCCTGGAGCAGGACGGCGCCCAATATGAGGCCTGGCAGTCGACCGCCGCGAGCAGCGATGCCAACTCCACGTTCAACTTCACCATCGGCGCGAAGACCACGCCGCAACTGCACGACGGCAAAGCCAGGCTGATCGTGGAAGCGACTTCAGCGGGCATGGGCCACGGCGCCACCCGCGTGGAGCGCGATGTGACCATCGTGACGCAGCCGCCCACCGTGAGCGCCGACTCCGACCAGCACTACCTCTACCGCGGCATGGCAGACCTCGCCACGCTCAACGTCAACGGCGCCTACACGGCCGCCGGCGTCAAGGTGGGCGATCAGTCGTTCCGTGCCTGGCCCCTGCCCGGCGGCAAGCCCGGCCTGTTCTCTCTCTACGCCTTTGCGTGGAACATGCCCGACGGCACCACGCCTATGGTGTTTGCCTCAAACGGCGCCGGAAACGATGTGACAACACCGCTCACGGCCATCTTTCCGAAGAAGGAACAGCCCGTTTACACCCAGCACCAGATCCAGGTCACCGACCAGTTCATGAACAAGGTGCTGGGCGAGCTCGACCCGAATGGCTCGGGCGATCCGGTGGCGCGCTTCGTCAAGATCAACAGCGAGATGCGCAAGGCCAACAACAAAACCCTCTCCGACCTGCGCATGAAGACCGCTGACCACTTCCTCTGGTCGCAGCCCTTTACGCGGCAGTCAAACTCGGCCGCCGAAGCCACGTTTGCTGACAACCGCAGCTACATCTATCACGGCCAGAAAGTCGATCGGCAGACACACCTCGGCTACGACCTCGCCGTCACGCAGCATGTCGGCGTTGAGGCTTCGAATAACGGCCGCGTCGTCTGGGCAGCACCCCTCGGCATCTATGGCAACTGCATCGTCGTCGATCACGGATACGGCCTGCAGACCATCTATGGCCATCTCAGCCGCATCGACGTGCACGAAGGCGACCCGGTCAAACGCAGCCAGGTGATGGGCCTGAGCGGCATGACAGGCATGGCCGGCGGCGATCA
>NZ_DASXYM010000140.1:0-3763 GCF_036502485.1 Occallatibacter sp.
GTTGCGATGATGCCGTTCATGGTGAAGAAAGCGGCGTTGAGCCGGCGCATGTCGCGGGGCGAAACGATGGAGTGCTCATAGGCAAGCAGCAGGCCGACGGCTGCGATTCCAAGCCAGCCCGCGAGGTGAAATTGAAACAGCATGCCGAACCACACCATCATCGCCAGCATGGCGGCGTGCATCAGGCGGGCAGCCCAGAAGGCTCCGGAGATGCCGAGATAGCGCGGCAGGCTCTCGAGGCCGGCCTGGCAGTCATGCTCGTAGTCCTGGCAGGCGTAGAGCACGTCGAATCCACTGACCCACAGCACCACCGCGGCCGTCAGCACGAGGATGCGCGGATCGAGCGAGCCGCGCACGGCGACCCACGCGGCTGAGGGGGCGAGTCCCAGGGCCAGCCCGAGGACCAGGTGTGACCAGCGCGTGATGCGTTTCATGTAGCTGTAGCTGAGCAGTACGACGAGGACGATGGGTGAAAGCAGAAGGGTGAGGCGATTGAGGGCCGCGCAGGCGGCGATGAAGATGGCCGCGGTGAGAATGGTGAAGCCGAGGACGAAGCCGCGCGAGAGCAGTCCGGCGGGAATCGCACGCATTTTGGTGCGCGGATTGGCGGCGTCGATTTCCGCATCTGCCCAGCGGTTGAAGGCCATGGCGCAGGAGCGGGCGGCCACCATGGCGACCACGATCCAGGTGAGGGTCCAAATGGCCGGCAGTCCGTGCGCGGCCAGAATCGTAGCGGTGAGGGCAAACGGGAGCGCAAAGACCGAATGCTCCCACTTGATCATTTCGAGGGTGGTGCGCGTTTTGGCCCAGTAGTTTGGCATGGAATTCCATGCTTAGTGTAAATGGATGGGACGCGATGGTCCGGGGCGGCGTGCGCCGCTTCAGAGCTGTTTATACATGAGTAAACTTGTTAGTAAATTCCATTTTAAAAATGAGCGATTTCTTCGCTCATTCTTCGTGATCTCTTCGGGTTTGGGGCGAAGATCGACGGGAGCGGCGATTTGCTTATAAGCTTATTATAATCAGTTGTATATGAGCATAAAACGAGTAAACGGTCTGCAGCGAATGGGGCTGAAACCCTATTAGTTTTATGGTAAACACCCTGCGGCGGGCGAGGGGATTGGGAAGGGAACTGCGTGGCGGGTTGGCGTAGGAGCAGCATAGATCGAGGACTCGATTATGCACCATGAGGAAGGTTTGGAAATGTGCCGGCGGTCACATGAGTTCCGCCGGGCAGGGCATTGAGAAGGCCAGAGTGGACTCGGGGCAGATCAGGTTTACATCCGGATCAAGGTCCCGATCCGGGTAGATCCGGTTCAGATTCGGGCTTCGGCTTCTTCGATGGAGGTGGTCATGGGGATCAGGCTATCGACGCCGGTCATCTTGAACAGCTCTGACACGCGGGGGCTTATGCCGGCAATCAGCATGCGCACGCCTCTCTTCTGGCAGTGCGTAAAGAAGTTGATGATGGAGCCCATGCCGGCCGAATCCATATAGGGCACCTGGCACAGGTCGAGGATTGCCACGCGCGGAGCATCGCCGCGCCGCACCGCGTCCTGAAAGGTAAAAAGGTTGGGAAGTGTGACGGGGCCGGTGATCTGGTAGATGCGGGTTCCGGCAGCGCTTCCGTCCCGCACGTCCACCTGTATCGGATCATCTTTTTGCATGGGCAAAGTGTATTGAGAGGACCCTGTACGGATCATTACAAATCGATGAATCGACTTATAAGTGCCGGGAAAACAAAGCGGCCCCGAAGCCGCCCGGCTTCGAGGCCCATTTGCTGCCGATGATCCGATCGAGTGGATGGCTACTTCGTCGACGAGTGCTCGGAAGGCTCCTGACCGGCGACCATGAGGTTATTCTCCACGCTGAAGACGCCGGGGACTCCGTTGGCGCGGATGCCGGCAATATCCTTGTCGCCCTTGTTATCCACGACCCCGTAGAGGGACACGTGCCCGTTCTGCACGGAAATGCGGATGGGCTTGGCGGGGTTGATGGCGTACTTGTTGAGGGCCGGGTCGCCGTAGACGGCGCGCGCGACGGCGACGCGGGTCTGGTCGTCCATGAGCGAAGTGGGATCGACCTCGATCTCGTCGTTGACGCCCTTCACGCCGGGGAAGGTACTAACCAGGCCCATGGCGGAGTCGCGGTCGGGGTAAGTACGGGCGTGGCCGGCGAGGGTGACCATGCCGTTCTGCACGCTTACGGAGATGGCGTTGAACACGTTGCCGTAGCCCACGCGATCGTACTGCAGCTTCTCCACCAGCTTCTGCTGCAGTTCCTGGTCGGACACGGTCGGTCCTCCGACCTCGATTTCGTCGCGGACTCCTTTCACACCCTTGACCTTGGCGGCGCGGCGCTCGGCGTCGGCCTTGTACTCGTACAGGTCCACCGTGCCTGTCAGGGTGACGATGCCGTTGCTGTCGACCGCGGCTTTCACATTGCTGAACTGCTTCTTGTCCAGTTTCTTCTGCACGTCGCTGCCCATGTTCGCGTCATCCTGCGGGGACGCGCTCCAGGCCGCCAGGGGGAGGGAAGTGAGCGCCCCGGCGAGCACGGCTGTCATGGCAGCGGTTCTGGAAAAACGCATCATTCTGATCATTCTCTTTCGCTCCTCATCGGATAAACGCTGCAGCTTGTGTGCATCCGGGTTTCAGCAGCGCGCCGGTCATTTCGAATTCCGGCATTCCAACAAGACAAATGCGCGCAGATGCTCCGGAGTTGTGCGACTTCGGTCAAAAACATTCCAGTGAGCGGGTTGCCCTTGATGATGCGCGGACGTTCCGGACGCGATCCGGATGCGAGCCGGAGGCGCCAGTGTCAGTGCGGCTTACGGTCCCGCGAGCGGATCAGTTCGACGAGCACGTCGGGGTGGATCGGCTTCGGGAAGATCTCAAACGAGTCATCCTTCTGTCGCGCCTGGGCCAGCATGTCGACTATGCCTGGCTGTCCGGAGAAGAGCAGAACCTGGCAATCCGGCAGGAACTCCCGGATCTTCGCCACCGCCTCAATTCCGTTCATTTCGCCCATCAAAATGTCTGAGATCACCACATCCGGCGCATGGGTTGCGGCCGCGACCACCGCTTCCTCGCCGCTGTAGACGGCCTGGGCGCTATAGCCCTGCTGCTGCAGGATCATGGCGAGGGAGTCGGCGATGATGTGTTCGTCGTCGACAACCAGGATGCGAGGGATGCAAGGGATGAGGGGGATGAGGGGGCCGACGGTCATGAACACTCCGGATCGACTGCGGTGATCTGACCCGTGTTGAAGTCGGTCCAACCGTCAACAGGGTGAGGAAGTCCTGACCCGGCGTACAAGTCCAGATCGACCTGGGATGCGCGGCGTGTCACTCGACGGCTCACTTTCTTAGCGCGGTGGCCATCTCGTGCGAGCAAGGCCGCCAACTGCATCCGCAGGATTCCGGTTCTGAGCCCGGTAGGGAATTAGCCCGGAGACTGCTGGTTAGGCGCGAAACACGACCAACCGGCCGTCAGGTAACGCGGCCCACCGGAGAACAATCTATTTTCCTGCTTCTGTCATTGGATGACATTACTGATTGAAAGGGTTGCCTGCCGGTAAGTGCGCGAGTCGGCATCGCCGCGCTCTTCAGGCCGATGTTGTGCCCCTAAGCGGAGAACTGGAACTCCATACATCCCGCACGCGATGGGTGTGCGTCCTACTCTGCAGTGAGTCCTCAGCGGGAGATGGAAGGTATGTTGAGCGAGGGGAACGCAAAGAAGCCGACGGAAGCTTTCTACGAGCG
>NZ_DASXYM010000141.1:0-2953 GCF_036502485.1 Occallatibacter sp.
AGACCACACGGAGCCGCTTGAACGATCGATCAACTCCTCATCCTTGCTGCACTGGAAGTTTACTGAGAAGTTAATCCACCCCCCCCGCCGCCCGCGCCTGCGCCACGAATGCCCTGACCTTCTCAGGATCCTTGCGCCCCGGCGACACCTCCACTCCCGAAGCCACATCCACGCCCCACGGCCGCAGCAGGCGGATCGCCTCCGCCACATTCTCGGGATTCAGCCCCCCCGCCGCCACCAGCCGCGCCGCCCCGCCGCCAAACACCGTTCGCCCCGCCTCGTTCCAGTCATACGCGATCCCGGTGCCGCCCACCGCCGTAGCTGTCCGCGAGTCCACCAGGACCCCATCCACATTCTGATCAGCAGCATAGCCTCCCGCCTGCTCTGCCGCCTCCACCCCGAAATGCACTACGCGCAGGATCCGCAGGCCCCCGCCAAGCTCCTTCCGGAGCCGCGCCGGCACCTCCGCCCTGGCGTCCGCATGAAGCTGCACGCCCGTCAGGCCGCACCTCCGCGCCGTCGCCACCATCACCTCCGGCGAGGCATCCACAAACACCCCAATTTTTTCAATGAAATCAGGCAGATACCCCGTGATGGCCGCCACCTGCTCCGCCGTCATCTGCCGCGGGCTCGGTGCGAAAATAAAGCCCAGAGCGTCAGCCCCGGCGTCTACCGCCAGGCGCGCATCGTCCAGCGACGTATTCCCGCAGATCTTCACCCACACGCTCATCGCGCAACCGCACTGCCCGCCAGCAGCGTCTTCAGCGCAGCTCCCGGATCGGCCTCGCGCATCAGGCTCTCCCCAATCAGGAAGGCGTCGAACCCGGCCGCCCGCAGCCGGCCAATATCCTCACCCGATCCAATGCCGCTCTCCGTTACCCGCACGACGCTCGCCGGAATCCGGCCCGCCAACTCCAGCGACCGCTCCAGCCGCACATCAAATGTCTTGAGATCGCGGTTGTTCACCCCAATCGCATCGGCCCCGGTCTCCCCCAGCGCATCCAAAACCCGGTCAAGCTCTTCTCCGGTATGGACTTCCACCAGGACATCAAGCTCCAGCCCGCGCGCCCGCGCCGCAAACCGCTGCATCTCGTCGTTGCTCAGCGCTGCCGCAATCAGCAGGATAGCGTCGGCCCTGTGCGCCCGCGCCTCAACAATCTGATACTCATCCACCATGAAGTCTTTGCGCAGGCAAGGCAGAGGAACCGCCGCTGAGGCCAGCTCCAGGTTGCGCAGACTACCCTGAAAGAACGGCTCATCGGTCAGAACGCTGAGGCACGCAGCCCCTCCTGCCTTGTACTGGCGCGCGATTTGCTCCACATCGAAGTCGGCGCGAATCAGTCCTTTGGAAGGCGAAGCCTTCTTGATCTCGGCAATCACCGCCGGCCCCTGCGCTGTCTGCCTGCGCAGCGTCGCGGCCCACCCGCGGGGCCGGTGGGCGGCCGCCCGCCGCTCCAGCTCTGCCCCCGGCACAGCCTCGCGCGCCGCCGCAACAGTGCGGCGCGTAGCTGCCAGAATGGTGTCAAGTCGAGTGCTCATCGCCCTATCCGTATTTTTGCATAGGGCTCACTCCCGTCAGTCCGCACCCGCGCAGTCGGGAGCGCCCGCACGAACTCGGTCCCGGAGCGAACGAACAGACAGCAAAGGAAATGCCCGCGCGAGACCACCACGAACCCGGGGCGACAATGTGGGCAGTGGCTTCACGCAAAGCGCCTTAGGGGCAGTTAGCCGCACCGCCGGTGCCTGGTTGGCCCGGAGGGATTCGGATGGGTGCGGCGCAAACCTGGATAACGGTTGTACGCTTTGAGTTCATCTGCAGCAGCGTCAAGCACAGACCGGACGCTTTTACACGTCACATTGAACGCCCGGGCACCACGAAGTAGATGTGAGCACGTGAAAGATCGTCGTCAAGCCGAGGCGATCAACAAAATCTCAAAGCACGGACCTGGGCATCGTCGGCAGCACATACTTGGAGTCCTCGGGGGTTTGTCGGAATGAAGATCCTCAACAAGCTTTATCTTGCTTCTACCCTCCTCGCTTCCTTGACCCCAACGATGATGTTGGCCGGCTGTAAAGGTCGCGTGCAACCAACCGGGAAGATCCAGCAAGAACGTGTTGCCGGCGGAATGGTCGCCAGCCCCATCGCTCGTAAGTCGGTGGGCACCCCCGTCCCGCATTCCACCAGCACCTCCCCGGCCTCGCCGGAAACTGGCGGGGGCGGGCTCAGCGCTCCTGCCAACGCAATCAAAGTGAGTTCCCTGCAGGCCTTGAGCAACTGGAACAACCAGCACGACGCCGGAACCCCAGGGAGTTCGGCGGGCACCATGAGCATGACCAACTCGCCCGCAAAGAGCGGCAACGCGCGTAAGTTCATCACTTCTTTCTCGAATTACGGTGGCCAGCGCTACTCGGCCTCGATCGGCGCCGACGTGAACGCCAAAAACTTCCTCTACGACGGATGGGTCTTCCTGCAGAACACCGGGAGCACCATCGGGAACATCGAAATGGACCTCAACCAGGTGACGTCAAGCGGGCTCACCGTCATCTTCGGCTTCCAATGCGATAAATGGTCAGGAACGTGGGACTACACCGCCAACAAGGGCACGGCGGCGTCTCCCGACGACACCTGGATTCACTCGGCTGCCCCATGCGACCCCGCCAAGTGGGCACAGAATACGTGGCATCACGTGCAGATCCGCTACGCGCGCGATGACTCGGGCTACGTGACCTATCAGTCCGTGGCGCTGGATGGCGCGGTGCAGAACATCAACGCGAAGGTGTTTTCCGCCTTCAATCTCGGCTGGAGTCCAACAATTCTCACGAACTTCCAGATCGACGGTGCCTTCAGCGGAAGCGGCAGTTCGACAGTCTACCTGGATAGCCTGGCGCTCTACCGCTGGTGAGTGCCTTCATGGGCGGCCAGCAGCACCTTCGCGCCAGCTTGCAATGAACC
>NZ_DASXYM010000142.1:0-26972 GCF_036502485.1 Occallatibacter sp.
TCTCTCCCTCTGCCTCAGCTGCAAAGCCTGCAAGTCTGAGTGCCCCGTCCAGGTCGACATGGCGCAGTACAAAGCCGAGTTCCTCGCCCAGCGCTACAAAGGCCGCCGCCATCCACTGCAGCATTACATCTTCGGCTTTGCAGACAAGATGGCCCGCTTCGGCTCGCATGTGCCTGGCCTCACCAACGCCATCCTCAACGGCCCTCTCACCAGCCCCCTCATCAAGCGCATCGCAGGCGTTGCAAAGCAGCGCAAGCTCCCCGAGCTCGCCCCCCAACCGTGGACCAAAGCCCGGCAGCTCTCACCTTATGCAGCGAACCTGGGTGCCCCAGGTCTCGATCCTGAGACCTGGGAGACGAAGAAGCCGGCGCCCCCACCGCAGGTGGTGGTTCTATGGCCTGACACCTGGAACAACTACTACCATCCGCAATCCCTCACCGCCGCCGAGTCGCTCCTCACTGAAGCTGGCTTCCGCGTCACCACCGCGGACCGCCACATCTGCTGCGGCCGCCCTCTCTACGACTTCGGGCTGCTCGACCACGCACGCGCCTATCTCAAGGATGTCCTCGACCGCATGGCCCCCCAGATCGACGCCGGTCTTCCCTTCGTCTTCCTCGAACCAAGCTGCGCCAGCGTCTTCCGCGACGAACTCCCCGAGCTCTTCCCTGACAATCCCCGCGCCCGGCGCCTGCGCGATTCTGTCTCGCTGCTGGCTGATTTCCTCGCTGACCAGGCGCCTGCCTTCGCCGCGGACCGCCTCGCCGGCAAGCGCATCCTCATCCACGGCCACTGCCATCACAAGGCCGTCTTCGGAGGACCCAAGGCCGAAGTCGCGCTCCTCCGCCAGGCCGGCGCCGATGTCCAGATGATTGAAGCCGGCTGCTGCGGCATGGCCGGCCCCTTCGGCTTTGAAGCCGACAAGTTCGAAGTCTCCCAGACGATCGCCAATCAGCGCCTGCTGCCCGCCATCGAGAAGGCCAGCTCCGACACGATCCTGGTCGCCGACGGCTTCAGCTGCCGCGAGCAGATTGACCAGCTCGGCCATCGCCGCGCCAAACATTTCGCTGAGGCCCTGGCCGTAGACCCTGTCACTCCGACCCCTGAATCGTATTGAACAAAAACGGAGAAGGGCCGGCACGCCCACTGCGTGTCCCGGCCCTTCCTCGTTGAACACTACCTTGCAGTGGTTGCCGCGGCTAGTCGTCGTCGCGCTCGCCCCGGAACTGCGGCACAAACGCTGATCCGCCCAGGTCCGCATCCGTGAATCCGAACACGAAGAACTGGTTCGGGTTGTCGATCGTGTTGCCCTTCGAGTCCGTCGTCGTGGAGAGGAAGTCGTTGTCGTTCGCAACCCAGAGGGTATGCACCGTCTTTCCGTTCTGCTTGATGTCCGCCCCGAACGTGATGCCCTCAATCTTGGACGGAATCAGCGCCGAGGAGATCCCGCCGGCGTTGAGTGAACTCACCAGGTCGACAAACAGCGTCTTCGGCACCGCGTGCAATGCCGCATGGGCACCGTCCATCTGGCTCACATCCACCGCACCGTTCAGGTCAATCTTGAACAACTGCTTCACCTTGGCATTGTTCTGCGACGCACGGCCCTTCCCATCGCGCTCATCCACCAGCAGTTCATGATTGTTCAGCGCCAGAATCTCGCTCACGCCGGAACCGGTGGTGAGCAGGTAGGCGTACTGATGAGTCACACGTCCCGAATGCAGATCGATCGTCACGATCCGCAAAAGGTTCGCAGCGGCGCCGCCCTGGTTCGCGTCCTGGATCAGAGCATTCTGCATGATCCCCACCAGCGTGCGTCCATCCGGCGTGATGGCCAGACCTTCCATACCCTTGTTCGCCGTGCGGCCCACAGTGTTTCCCGAAATCTCGGTGGCTCCCACCGGATATTGGTTTGGCACATCGAAAGAGGACGGCAGAGCGAACGAACGCAGGCGCATGCCCGTCTCGCGATCAAACTCGTATACATACGGCCCGTACTCATCGGAAATGTAAACCTTCTCGCGGTCGTTCGAAATCCGGATTCCTTCGGTATCGAAACGCGCTTCGTGCGGATCGCCCGAGCTCGCCGCCGGGTCGAACCCATCCGAGCGCCCCGTGAAGTAGTGCTGAAAGAAGTTGTTGATGGGAGGAACGCCCGACCCGATTCCCAGACCGTCTCCCGTCCCGTACACCAGGGGCGTGAGGCTCCACAGCAGGGTGGTCTTCTTCATGTCCGGCACAAGGGTATACGGCAACCCCGTGCTGCTCGTGCTGGGCTTGAGTTTCATCTCCACCGTGTGGAAGCGGTTGACATAGCTGACCGTGTCATCGACGTTCGGATTGAACGGAACAGCATTGGGTCCGCGGTCCGGCAGCGCCAGGAACGTGTTGCCCGACGCATATGTGAGAGCTGAGCCGAACCCGCCCAGCAGGTTGGCAGGGGCGCCGTTTTCCAGCGTATAACTAAGGCCGGATCGATCGGCCCAGGCCCCTGCCCGACTCTGGTCGAGCGTTCCGACAGCTAACAGGGCAAGATTCTGCGCGAGAGCGTGGCTTGCGGCAAGTCCACAGCCCATGGCGACGATGGCGACGCGGAGAGCAGTTGTATTCATTGTTGGGAGACCTCCTCGGAGCGCACGGCTCCGGCGATCAGTCTCGAAACAAACCCCACCGTCGTACATGAACACACCGTAAACATTCCGTGAATCAAATCCGGCGGCTGCTTGCTTGGGTCTGGACCGCCCCTTTACGCGCGATACGCCTGCACCCTCCGGTGTCGTGTCTTAGCATGAAGGCAGCCATGTTTATCGTGATCTGGCAGTTTGAAATCGCTGAGAAGAAGATTGCCGCGTTCGAGGCGGCCTACGGGCCTGAGGGCGACTGGGCTCTCCTATTCCGCTCGTCTCCCGAATACCGCGGCACAGAGCTGCTTCGCGACGCCTACGTTCCGGGCTCCTATGTCACCATCGACCGCTGGACCAGCGAGGAAGCTTTCCGCGCCTTCCGCAAAGAACGCGACGGCGACTACGAGAAGCTCGACCGTACCTGCGACGACCTCACCGCAAAGGAAACCCGCATCGGCGCCTACACGGCCTGAAGGCAGGCTCTAGGCATCGAGGCGCGGGATTGCCGCGGCCTACTGCCTAATGCTTAGTCCCTAATGCCCAATCCCTAATGCCTGCCTTCAAGTCGTCTGTCCGTGCGCCTCGCCCAGAATCAGCTTGATGGTCATCTGACGCCGCCCCCGTACAATCGACACCGACACGGTGTCGCCGGCCTGGTGACGGTCCATGACCTCGCTGATGTCCTGAGGATCCGTGACCTGCTGGCCGTCAAGGGCGACAATCAGGTCGCCGCCGATCATGATGGGCTGGTTGCCGAGATAGGCCTGCTCATTGCCGCCGTGCAGGCCGGCGCGCTCCGCCGCCCCGCCGGGAATAACCTTCTGGATCAGAACGCCGTAATCGGCAGCCAGGCCAAGCTGCTGCGCAAGGTCTGGTCCAATGGCAAACGACGAGATGCCCAGCGAGGGGCGCCGCACCTTGCCGTACCGCGTAAGATCGGCCAGCACCGCCTTGGCGGTGTTGATGGGAATGGCGAAGCCGATGCCGGAGCTCTGTTCCGCGCCGTTCGAGGCAATCATGGTGTTGATGCCGATGACCTCGCCATGCCAGTTCAACAACGGGCCGCCGGAGTTGCCGGGATTGATGGCGGCGTCCGTCTGGATCGCGTCTTCAATGGGCGCGCCTTCCGCTCCCCGCACGGAGCGGATCGAACTGATGATGCCGCGGGTCATCGTGCCGGCCAGGCCGAACGGGTTGCCGATGGCATAGACTTTTTGGCCGACTGCGAGGCCCGACGAGTCGGCCAGCGTGACCGGCTGCAGGTTGGGCGCGTCGATCTGCAGCAGCGCCAGATCATGTGTGTGATCTGATCCGATCACCTTGGCGGAATACTTGTGCTTGTTGGAGAGCTGCACCTCGATGCCCCGATTGGCATTCTCCACCACGTGATAGTTGGTGAGCACATGGCCCGCCTTGTCGAGAATGAACCCGGAGCCCTGACCCTGCTGCGGCACCGCTCCGTAAAAGAAGTTGAACACCAGCGACGTGGAGGTGATGTTCACCACGGAGGGCAGCACACGCTTGTAGACGGCGATGTTGTTCTGCTCCTCGCTGTCATACTCCGGCGCCGCGTGAGCTTCCGTCAGCGTGAGCCCCGAGCCTTCCGCCGCGTGCGACCCCAGCAGCGAAAGATGCCGCAGGTCTCCCGGCAAATGGGCCGTCACATACCAAAAGCCACCCACCAGCAACACAATCAGCAAAATCCGTCGCATCTTCATCGCCTCACTCCAGAACCTTTCCAGCGCACATCACGGGGGCAAAAGCTCGCGGCCCGCTCTGCGCCGACGGGGGCGCGGGTGAAACAGACAGCTCTCCTGTCCGTCGCCCGGCACCTATCTCTATTCTAATGAACCGGAACTCGCCTGATTGTTGCTCTCCGCCCGCAAGTGGACCCAAAGCGCCCCGACCCGCGCACGGAGGGACTCGAGGTCGCCGGTATTTTCGAGCACAAAATCGGCACGCGCGGCCTTCTCCGCATCCGGCATCTGCCGCGCCAGGCGAACCCGCGCATCCGCGACGGCCGCCGCGCGCTTCTCCGGATCCTTCGCCACACGCTCCACATATCGGGCAATCTTCAGCTCGTCCGGTGCGGTGAGCACGATAATGTGGTCGAAGCGTTTACGCCAGTCGGCAAGTAACCTCTCGACTTCGGGGTGCCCCACCTTCGCGGCGTCTTTGTCTTTGCCGCTGGGGTGGCATGCGCGAGCCTTCGCATCCCGCTCCACCTCAAAAATCAGCGCCGACTCCACCACCGCCACGGCGGCAGGATCGCGGCTAAACACGCCCTCCATCCAGCGCTGCTGCGCCGCAATCACCCCCGGATGCACAATCGCGTTCAGCTCTTCCAGCCGCCCCTCTCCGAACGCCATCTGCGCCAGCCGCGCCCGGTCCAGACGCCCATCAGCGCCCACCACCTCCGGCCCAAACGCCCCCACAATCTCCTCGTACACCGCCTGTCCCGGTCGCATCAGCTCTCGTCCCAGCTCGTCCGCCTCAATGACGTAAGCGCCCAGCGAACGCAACTGCGCGGCCACCGTGCTTTTGCCGCTGCCCAGACCGCCGGTAAGACCTACGCGAAGCATGGTTGACGGACCTTTAAAAACGCGGGACCGGACAGCACTAACATAAGGCGATCGGGTCGAGAGGAGTTGGCATGGCAAGCCTGAATCCGCGGATCACTGTCGAAGCGGGGAAGATGGGTGGCAAGCCCTGCATCCGGGGCCTGCGGTTTACCGTTTATGACCTTGCTCCCTATCTGGCCTCCGGCATGACCGAAAACGAGATTCTGGCAGACTTCCCTTACCTCGAGATAGAAGACTTCCAGGCGGTGTAGCAATTCTGTGACGAAGGAGAAGGACTTCGCCAATCTGAGCATGGTGTGGGGCGCTCCTCCGCACGTGGTTCTGCTGCAAACAGGCAACTGTTCAACCGCCGAGCTGATCGGGCTCGTTCGCGACAACGCCATCTGATTAGCCGCATTCGAAGAGTCCAGCCGTAGTCTTCTCATTCTGAGATAAGAGATTTCCCTACAACCCCCGCCGCATCTTCGCCGCCCGCACCGTATTCGCCATTAACATGGCGATCGTCAGCAACCCCACGCCACCCGGCACTGGCGTGTACGCGCCGGACACCTCAAACGCCGCGGGATGCACATCGCCCACGATCACTGCCCCGCGCTTGGCGAAAGCAGCCTCCCGCTTTTCATTCCCCTTGAAGAACCTGTCAAACTCCTCGCGGTTGTCGATCCGGTTGATGCCCACATCAATCACTGTAGCGCCCGGCTTCACCATCCTCGGTGTAACAAACCCCGGCCGTCCAATCGCCGCCACCAGAATGTCCGCCTGCCGCGTCACCGCACCCAGATCCCGCGTCTTCGAGTGGCATATCGTGACCGTTGCATTCTCATGCAGCAGCAGCATAGCCGCAGGCTTGCCCACAATGTCGCTGCGCCCGACCACTACAGCGTTTGCCCCGGCAATCGCAATGCCACTCCGTTTCAGAATCTCAATCACCCCCGCAGGCGTACACGGCGCCAAGGCCGGTCGTCCCGCCTGCAGCCTTCCCGCATTCACAGGATGAAACCCATCCACATCCTTCTCCGGCGCAATCGCGTCCAGCAGGACCTTCGCATCCACCTGCTTCGGCAGCGGCAGTTGCACCAGGATGCCATCGACGTCCTCTCGCGCATTCAGCGTCGCAATCAGCGCCAGCATCTCCTCGGTGGTCACGGTCTCTGCCGGCCTGACTAGGTCGCTGTAGAGCCCCAGGTCCGCGCAGGCCTGCACCTTGCTCTTCACATAAATCTGCGAGGCCGGCACATGTCCCACCAGCACCGCAGCCAGCCCCGGCCGCACATTTTTGCTGGCCAGCCGCCTTACCTCTTCAGCTACTTCCTGCTTGATCTCGGAGGCAATCACCGCGCCATCAAGTACCTTTGGCATCCTTAACTCCCCAAGCTCATGGTATCGCTTCAATCTCGACCCACTGGGCCAGACGCCGCGCCAGAAATAAGCGGCGCCCCTGTCGGGGGCGCCGCAAAGTGGTGAAGTGCAACATGCGTTAGCGAATCGAGAGCACTGCCTCGCGCTCTTCTTTGTACGCCCTTGTGCGGTCGCTTTCCGGCTCGTACGAGTGGCCCGTCAGCAGGCCCAGCACGAACCAGCCCAGCAGCGCTGCGCCGACCGCGAACAGTACATCCCCCGGTACGCGCATCCAGCGCAGCACCTGCATCGGCTCCGATTGCATGAACTCCGCCGAGCGCGCATACCACGTGCCGTACTTGATGGAGGCTTCAGCCTGCAGAATCCCGATGGGGAACATGCTCAGCACCACCATGAAGATGAGCCCCAGGTTGATCAACCAGAAGGAAGCCTTCAACAGGCCTTCCTTCCACTTGCGGGCCGGCTGCAGCACGCGGAGGCAGAACAATGTGAGCCCCAGGCCGAGCATTCCGTACACGCCGAACAGCGCGGTGTGTCCGTGCACCGGGGTCAGGTTCAGCCCCTGCATGTAATAAAGAGCGACCGGCGGATTGATGAGGAAGCCGAACACTCCCGCGCCCACCAAATTCCAGAACGCCACTGCGACGAAAAAGTAGATGGGCCACTTGTAGTTCGCGATCCACGGCGCTTTCTCCATAGGCTTCGCCAGCCGCAGGTTCTCCCACGCTTCATATCCAATCAGCGTCAGCGGCACAACTTCAAGCGCGCTGAACACCGCGCCCAGTGCGATCACCCCCGCTCCCGATCCGGCGAAGTAAAGATGATGGAACGTGCCAATGATGCCGCCCGAAAGGAAAATGATGGTCGAGAACATCACAGTCTTTGTGGCCGTTCGGATCTCGAGCAGCTTGAGACGCGTGAACAGGAACGCGATCACCACGGTGGCAAACACTTCAAAGAAGCCTTCCACCCAGAGGTGAACCACCCACCAGCGCCAGTATTCGGCTGTAACCAGGTGACTGCGTTGCCCATACATCAGGCCTGCCGCGTAGAAGGTCGGAATCGCAATGCTGGAAACCAGGAACAGCGACAGCAGAGACCTGTCCTCCGAATTCTTCTTGAACGCCGGCTTGAGCGAGCGCACCATTAGCACCAGCCACAACACCAGTCCAACGAAGAGCAGGATCTGCCACAGCCGGCCAAGGTCGACATACTCGTAGCCTTGCGCGCCAATCCAGAACCAGGCGTTGCCAAGCTTCTGCTGGATGCCCAGCCACTCGCCCGCCAGCGAGCCGCCGACTACCAGCACCAGTGCGCCGAACAGCACGTTGACGCCCAGGCGCTGATATTTAGGCTCATGTCCGCTCACCGCCGGCCCAACATACAAGCCGGTTGCCAGCCACGAGGTGGCAATCCAGAAGATCGCGATCTGCAGGTGCCACGTGCGCGTAACGGCGTAAGGCAGGTATTTATCAAGAGGGAAGCCGTAGAAGCCCTGCCCCTCCACGCCATAATGCGCCGTGATGGCACCCATCAGAATCTGTACGCCCCACAGGATCACCACCACAACGAAGTACTTGATCGTCGCGCGCTGTGACGGAATGGGCTTAGCCCCGAGGAACGGATCGCGCACCGGAAACGGTCCGGTGATATGTTCCTTCTCGCGCGCCGCATTCCACCACACCAGCGCGCCGATGCCGGCAATCAGAGCGACCACGCTGATCATGCTCCACAGGATGGCACCCGAGGTGGCATTGTTTCCCACCAGCGGCTCATGCGGCCAGTTGTTGGTGTAGGACACATCTGATCCGGGCCGTTCGGTTGCAGTGGCCCACGCGCTCCACCAGAAAAACGCGGCGAGCTGATGCTGCTTGACGGGATCGACCAACGCGCCGTGGGGAATTGCATATTCCTTGCGCCCGGTGCCGAATACGTCAGCGTAATAAACGGCCAGCCTTTGGAAGGCGGCTGAACGCTCAGCGGAAATGACGACGCGGTTCCGCGCTGAATCGTAGGCGTTGGTGCGCTCCTCGCGTATCAATCGAGCCTTCAAACCTGCCTGGATCTCAATATTCAGCGTGGCGAAATCTGTAGCGCCCTTCTGTCGTGCCCAGGTGTCCAGAAGGATTTCGGATTCGCGGTGAAGCCAGTCGGCGCTCCAGTCCGGCGCCACATACGCGCCGTGGCCCCATACGGTGCCGATCTCCTGCCCGCCAATGGATTGCCACACGTTCTGTCCATCGGTGATCTCGGCGCCCGTGAAGAGCAATTGACCATCCGTGGAATACACGTCGGGGAGGGGAGGTGCCTGGCTGATCATCTTCCGACCCATCGTGCCCAGGACGGCGAACGAGCCCAGGATGACCACGGTCAGCGCCAGCCAATAACGTTTGTAACTCATGCTTGCCTCGATTCGCACTCAGTGTGCAAAGGGTGTTGCTGCTACAACTCACCTTATCCACCTCCGCACCGCACCGCAGGGACTTAAGTCACAGGAAGTCCATGAACTTGAATGACTGATGACGCAGCACATCGCGCCTCCTGGGCGTTATGCTGTCGTTGATCGCGGTCCGCTTCCCGGCCCCGGCCATAACAACAGTTCAGCTCTCCTTGCTGGCTGGGTAATCGCCCTGGCAATGGGTGGCTTCTTTGGCAACTTCGTCCTGTCGCTCACTGACCACGCATCCAACGGCTTCTTCGCGCAGACGGATGGATCCCTGTTGTCTCTTCCGCATTCGCCACTGGCTTTCTGCTCGTACCGCTTCTGATAGACGTTGCGCGCCGCTATCTCGACATGTGCCTGATCGTGATGCTGTGCCAGGCAGCCGTGGGCGTGCTCGGCTTCTGGTTCCACCTGCGCGCCAACCTCATTGAGCCCGGCGCCAGCCTCCGGGATCGCCTCGTCAACGGCGCGCCGCCCATGGCGCCCCTGCTGTTTCCAAACCTCGTAGTACTCGCGCTCATCGGCTTCTGGGCTCTGATCCCCTTCGTGCCGGAAGCCACACCGGGCCGGTCCTCGCTCGGCGCTACGTGGGTCTGGGCTCACCCTGAGAACGAACAATAGCGGTCCTTTGCCACCTCGGCACTTGCCATCCTGAGCGTAGCGAAGGACCCGCTTCTGCACTCGCCTTTCCCGTCTGTTTTCTTCTATGTGAATCTGCTGTTGCCGGGGTGCCCCGTCCAAGCTCTGCTTGGGTGGGATCAGTCAAGCCCCCGGGTGCCCCCACCCTCGCGACGACTCTGTTTTTGTCGCAAGGTGGGAGTGCGGGCGTAACGCTCCCTAAGCCGCGCTGCTCTCGTTCAACTGCGACTCCGCAAAGAACGACTTCCCCTTCGCATACGTCATGGCCACATTGAACGCAAACACCAGCACACCGGCAAGCTCCAGCGTCGCGGATATCGGCAGCACCCTCCACGCAAATAACGAGAAGCCTTCATACGCCAGCGGCTCCGACGTGACCCGCAACGTGCATCCGCATTGCAGCAGCACCAGGCTTACCAGCATCAGGCGTTTGCTGAACAGGTTGTACACACCGCCGAAGTGCGGCAAGATGCGCGGCCCGATCGCAAACACCATCGTTGCTGCAAACCCTACCGTGAGCGCGTGCCGCGAAGCGCCCCAGACGCCGTTGTGCACATCCGCCAGCGCGGCCCACACGCTCATACCTGCGGCAATCACCAGCCAAACATACGCAATCCGTACGAACACGGGAAAGCTCGCATGTATCCCTTGCACCTTTGCCTTGCTCCGCGGCCGTCCCGCCAGTCCTAGTGCAAACAGAACCGTAATCGAAGTAATCATCAGCAAAATCGTCGCGGCAGGCACCTGCCCAAACAATGCCGCGACGATCGCCACCACATCCATCAGCAACGCGCAGCGAAAGAGCCGCGCCTGTGGCTGCCCGACGCCCAGAAATGTCGGCAACCACCGCGCCGAAAATCCCCACACCGTCGGCGCCAGAAATCCCCAGCCCAAAATCACCAGGTACCGCTGATCCAGCACGTGCGGAAAGCTCTCGCTCGCGCCCGCCACGGCCAACCTCAGGCACTCGACAAGGTTGAACACCACACCGGCCAGCAGACCCGCCGTTCCCACAAACACCGAAATCATCCATAGCTCGATGCTCGGCTTGCTTTTCCCTTCGCCGGTCTCGGGCATCTTGTGGTACCGTGCCGCCGAAAGGAACAGCAGCAAAGCCAGCAACTCCGCGCTTGCCGAAACAACGAACAGCGTGCGCCAGTGCCATGCGTATACATTCGCAAACCAGCGCAGCGCCACGCCCGAGGTCCACAGCACGAAACAACCCAAGGGGATCCGCAGCACAGACTTCCGCGCCGGCTGCGAATAGAACCCGATCCCGAGAATGAAGCTGCCGATCCACCCGAACATCTGCGCGTGCCCGTGCCCCTCCATCCAGGCGGCCGGAAGAGTCCCCAGCCCATGATGCGCGCTGATGGCCACCAAGTTTGAGAATCCCAGCAGGGTCCCCGGCAGCGCCATGAAAAACAGCCCGGCGAGGATCCACGCGCGAAGCATCAGGCTCTTCTGCCGCTCTCGCCGTGCCGCAACATCCATGTTCCCAATCGCTCTCATCGCGCACCTCCCTGCATCAGCTCTGCTTCCATCTGCATGGCGCGTGGAAACAGCACTTCGTTTTCCAGCCGGATATGCTCCTCAAACCTGTCAACGAAGATGCGCAGCCCCGAATACAACGCAACGAATGTGGAGCAGGCCCAGACCGGAGGCTTGAAATCGCTCGTGAGGCGGCGCAAATCCGCGAGCAGCAACTTGCCTCGTTCATGCTCCTGCACCATCATGAACACGGGCTGCCCCACGCGGCTGAAGCACTGCTGCGGAGGCCGGAAGGCCAGCAGCGGCGCCTCATTCACCTGCGCGATGTATGGGAACAGGATCTGCTCTTCCTTGCGGATGTGCTCCACCATTTCCGCATGCAGCTCAGTCGCCACGGACCTGACGGTCCGCAGCTCCGGAGCCCGCTCGCCATACCGCTCGGCCACTGTGTCCGCCAGCTCCACCAGGCGCGGCAGCTCCTGCCGAACGTTACGGTGATGAACGCGCACAATGTGCTGAATCAGCCGGCTGGGCGAGAGCTCATTCGGGTCCGCAAACTCTGCGCCGGTACTGACCGCCGCATCGTGCTCCAGCTTCTCCAGAACCTGCTCCACGGAGAGCTGCAGGTCAGCGCACGCCTCATCAAGGGTTTCGCCGGCGTGCGTGCACACGTCGATGTCGAAGCGCCGCAGGATGGCTGCCGCAGAAGGTTGAGAACTAATGATCTCGCGAATGGATTGGGTTGGGGTGGCCATGAGGTTTCTCCACCTGCAACACTAGACGGACCCTCACGACGCCACAGCGACTTATGTCACTGGCATCCGCTCAGGTTGTTTCCAGCTGCGCACTCAGACCTCGCACATCCTTCACCACAATGCGTCGCGCCTCCACTTCAATAAGCCCCTCGGCCTGCAGGCGCATCAGGTTGCGCGAGATGAGTTCGCGCACGGTGCCAAGTTGATTAGCCAGCTCCTGGTGTGTGGCGGGCAGCAGGAACTCGATGCCTTGCGGAATCGCCTTTCCTTCCGATTGCGCCAGCTTCACCAGCACCGATATGAGCCGCTGCCGGATCGTCGTGAACGAGAGCTCTTCAATGATCCCAACCAGGCGCCGCAGCCGCTCGCCCACCACGCTCAGCACCTTGAGCGACACTTCGGGATGCTCCATGCAATAGGCCTGAAAGTCACGTCGCGAGATAAAGGCCATCTCGGTGTCGTCCACGGCCATCGCCGACGCCGGAAAGGGGCCGCCATCAAACACAGGCAGCTCCGCCACGCTCTCGCCCGGCCCGTTCAGCGCCAGCACCTGCTCACGCCCGCTCACGGATGTTTTGAAGATGCGCACCTTGCCCCGCGCGATGATATGCAGGCCGTTGCAAGGCTCCCCTTCAGAGAAGATGAGCTCGCCCGCGCTGAACAGCTTGCGCACGGTGCGTGCGCTCAGGCTCTGCAACTCAGGCGGCGACAGAGTGGAAAGCAGGGGCGTTTTGGCCAGAACGGCGGCGAGGTCGGTCCTTGGGACGGTCACGGCACTGATTCTATCAATGGAGAGACTTTCGTCACTGCGGTTATGGCGGCTGTCAGGTTGGATGGAGTCATGAACCCGCTCGTCCACACAACCGATTTCAACCAGCGCCCCTTCATCGCCATCTGGGAAGTGACCCAGGCCTGCGACCTTGCCTGCGTGCACTGCCGCGCCTCCGCTCAGCCCGAGCGCCACCCCATGGAACTTAGCACCGATGAAGGCAAGCAGTTGATCGACCAGATCGCCGCCCTTGAAGTTCCCGTCTTCGTTCTCACCGGTGGCGACCCCATCAAGCGTCCCGATCTGTTCGAACTAATCGGCCACGCGCGCAAAGTGAGCGTGCGTGTTTCACTCACGCCCAGCGCTACTCCGCTGCTCACCCGCGAGGTCGTCTTTCGCCTGAGAGGCGCAGGTCTGGCGCGTCTCGCCGTCAGCATGGACGGCGCCAGCGCCGCAACCCACGACGCCTTCCGCGGACTATCCGGTTCCTTCGCCCGCACGCTCGACGCCGTGCACTGGGCCAATGAAGCTTGCCTGCCCGTGCAGATCAATACCACCTTCAGCCGCCGCAACATCGGCGAGATCGATTCCATTGTGGCGCTCATGGAGCAGCTCAAGATCACGCTGTGGTCTGTGTTCTTCCTCGTTCCCACCGGCCGCGGCAAGCTCAACGACCTGCTCAGTGCCGACGAGTTCGAGCAGGTCTTCGCGAAAATTCATGAGCTCTCAAAGAAGGCGGGCTTCGACATCAAGACCACCGAGGCGCAGCACTACCGGCGTTACGCGCTGCAGCAAAAAGTAGCAGATCGCAAAGCCGGCTTCGTCACGGATACTGCTGCCCCGGTTGAGGACGCCATTGGCCGCGCCCCGCGCGGGCTCAACGACGGCAAAGGCTTCGTCTTCATTTCGCACACCGGAGAAGTCTTCCCCAGCGGCTTCCTGCCCATGAGCGCGGGCAGCATTCGCCAGCAGCCACTGGCCGACATCTACCGCGACTCCCCCGTCTTCCGCGCACTGCGCGATACCTCGCAGTTGGAAGGCAAATGCGGCGCATGTGAGTTCAAGGAGATCTGCGGCGGCTCCCGCTCCCGCGCCTACGCCCTTACCGGCAATCCCCACAGCGAGGAGCCCTGCTGCTCGTACATTCCGCGTGGCTACAGCATGCCGACACAGACGGTAAAAACCGTTAACACCCTGCACGTTTTGCAGGGCGCCTGATAGCGCCTTGAAACCGGGGCGTCGCTTCCAGCGGAGCGGCGCCCGCATCTTTATGATGGGAACGAACGGAGCAAACCGATGCACAAGGGAATCCAGATTGGAGCCAAACCGGACGCGGGATTTGACGATCCGCTCGGCATGCTGAAGGACTGCCATCGCCGCATTGAAAACTTCCTCAACGTCCTCTGCGTGGTTGTGTCGCGCGCCAGGGGTCGCGGTCTGACAGAGGAGGAAACTTCTGCCATACAGGCCGCGCTCCACTACTTCCGTGTCGGCGGCCAACGGCACAGCGCCGATGAGGAGCAGTCACTCTTCCCGCGCATGCGCGCCGCGGATGCTGCGGCGCGATTTGAAGAGATAGGCGGTCTGGAGCACGACCATCGCCAAGCCGACGAGATGCACCGACGCGTCGACGCGCTCTATTCGACATGGATCGCCAGCGGCCTGCTCTCATCCAAGCAGCACGAAGAGCTCGCCACCGCCGCCCGCAACCTGGGCCAACTCTATGAGCGCCACATCCAGTTCGAAGAGCAAGTGGTCTTCCCCCGCGCCGCGCAACTGCTCAAGGCCGACGCCCTCGCCGCGATGGGTCAGGAGTTCAAGGCCCGCCGCACATAACCGCGAGTCTATGTTTTCAACCAACATAGAGGGGCTGGAGCGACGCTCCAGCCCCGACCCAAATGCCTATTGCCTATTGCCTGACCCTTGCCTTCTTCACTGCCCCGTGCTCACTGAAGTCGGATGGCTCAACTGGTTCGCATTCGGCACCAGTTCCATGTAAACCTCGCGCGGCAAGTCAGTCTTCCAGTGCCCCGTGGCCCGCGCATACAGTACGATTCCGAAAAACAGGTACGCGATCACGCACGTAACCGCTACTGGAGACAACGCTCGCCGATACCACCGCTGCTGCGCCGTCGGAGCCTTCCGCGCCGGCAGCGCGAATTGCAGCGCATTCTCTGCCGGGCAAGCAGTCACGCACTGCACGCAGGCGCTGCACTCCACAGAGCGGATCTGTACAAGCTGATCCACCTTCAGCGCCGCCGGGCAAACCTTCGCACATTTTCCGCAGTCGATGCAGGCTTCTTCATCGCGTCGGATCTTCACCGGGCTCAGCACGGACGCCAGTCCCAACAGCGCGCCGTAGGGGCACAAGTAGCGGCACCAGAAGTTCTGCACCAGCATGGACAGCAGCATCAGCAGCCCCAGCACCACGGCTGCCGTCACGCCGATGTCGCGGAAGAAGTTCAGCATCTTCACATCGGCCAGCGGGCCGTACGGCGTACTCATAAAGCCCAGCAGTGCCTCGGCCGACATGGCACCGATTACCGCCACAAACAACCCCAGCAGAATGTACTTGAGGCTGCGCAGCGACACGTCCGCCCACTTCGGCAGATGCAGGTTCCGCCCAAAAATCCTCCGCCCGATTGCAGACAGGAACTCCGAAAATGTCCCCACCGGGCAGAGCCAACTGCAGAACGCCTTCTTCAGCAGAACAGACATCAGCAGAAAGGCGCCGAACAGATACATGGCTGCCGGATGCACCGGCGGCACGTGCCCCGTCATGACAAAATACTTCAGGTTCATGAGGCCGGCAATGGGCAGGAACCCCTCGGCGCCCGCCGGCCGCGGCACATAAAGCCCCACCCCCCCGCGCTCGTAGTAGCGCACCCACAGGTAAAACTGAATGCCCAGCCAGCCGTTCAGAGCCAGGAACAGCCCCTGCACCCAGTGGCGAATCTTCTGCGCGCGGTCTGGCGCCGAACGGCGAAACAGCTTTTTCTTCTCTCGTGTCGGGATTGACGCCTGATGGCGAGCTGCGACCGGGGTAGCCATATTTCTTTCCTCTGTATCTCAGAGGCTAAGAGCCGCCATCCCGAATCCCCAATGACATAAGTCACACCAAAAGTGAAGCGCCGGGAACATCCCGGCGCTGTCACTGTTTCGCTCTGTTACTTGCCGCTATTTCGCTGGTTCCTGGCCGGCTGGGCGCGGGTGCGATGCGGTTGATCCCTCCGTCATGCCCAGCACCCACTTCACCGCTTCGAAATACATCTTCCGGATGTCGGGATCGTTCCAAGCCTCTTCCGTGTGCCCCAGGGTCGAATAGAACACCCGCCCCTTGCCGTACATCTTGCTCCATGCCACCGCAAAATCGTGATCGGTGCGATGCACGCGCGGGTTATTGTCATAGTTCAGCTTGCTCGCATCCAGGCTCAACAGCACATTCACCTTGTCGCGCGACCACTCCTTCGGCTGATAAATCTCGTCGTACTTCATGAAAGCCCCGGGAAAATGCCGCACCGCCGGAAAATCCGGAGCCTCATTGATAATCGGCGCCTCAAAGGTCATCCATGGATGCTCGTTGAACCAGCCGCCGATCATTTCGCCGTATTCGGGCCATTTGTAGTTGGTGTCGAGCGCGGCATGGATGCCCACGAACCCTTTGCCGTCTTCCTTGATGAACGACATCATGTCGGCCTTCTGGCTGTCATCCATGTCCAGCTCGCCGGTAGTGCTGGCAAACACGATAGCGTCGAAATAGCTGAGGTTTTTCGCGTTGCGCATGCCCAGCGATTTCTTCGTCAGTAGCTCGGTGTCGGTGCGCAACTCCGCATCCCAAAGCCCGCTCTCCTTGCCCATGTCGTAGATCGCCACCATCGCGGCCGAGACGGAATCATGTTCAAACCCCTTTGTTTCTCCGATGACCAGAACATGCTTCATGTGAACCGATTTGTTGTGGGCTTGCGGATGCGGCGGCGCCCCTGGGGCGGGCGCTGCCTGCGTCCATCCAAAGCCGGAGAAGAGGGTGAAGACCAGGGCCAACAAACCACACTTGGGGAACGACGTCCGGAACAGGCGCACGAAATCTCCTTCTTGGTACGCGACAAAGTCTAGACACACGCGCTTCTACAGCGCAACATCAAGCCAACTCCAACCCCTCAACTTGAAACCAGATCGTTCTCATCCTCTCTCGCTCGATCTGGAAAAATCTGAAAGGCAATCCGCCGTTCCGACTCGCGGCGCACCGCCCGCCTGCGGCCGGCCAGCAGTTCCGCCGCGCCAATGCTTCCAGTCACGCGGCAGCTCTCCCGGTCCACCACCTGCATGCGCAACAAGCCGGTAGTGGACATTTCTTCGGCTACGGCGCGGCAGGTCTCGTCCGTGTAAACGAACCCCTCATGCATCTGCTGCTCCGGTGGAGCCGCGGTCTGATCCGCCTCGGGCAATCGCGTCATTACCTCGGCCACTGTAATGGTTTCCAGCGGATCCACGCCATACTCGCGCGACAAGTGATACCCGCGACGGCTCAGCTTCTCGGTCAAAATCGATCGAGGCATCATCAGCGCGGTTGCCAGATACGACGCGGTGCAGGCCAGGACCAGCGGCAACAGCGCAGCCCAGCCGTGCGTCAGCTCCAGCGAAAACAGAATCGCCGTCAACGGGACACCCAAGGCTCCGGAGAGCATGGCGCCCATACCCATCAACGCCCAGATCGCCTGCGTCTCCCCCGGTACATGTGCGAGCTGCGCCAGGCTTTCACCAATCGCCGCGCCAATCATCAGAATGGGCGCCAGCACGCCGCCGGAGGTTCCAGAGCTCAGCGAAAAGGCCCACATCAGCGACTTGGCAATTATGATGCCGATGAGCAGTGCCAATGGCGCATCGCCCCGCAACAGCTCTGCAATGTTGTCATAGCCCACGCCCAGCCCCCGCGGGAAAAAGATGCCGCCAATCCCCACGCCAACGCCGCCGATTGCCGGCCACCACATCCAGTGAATGCGCAGCTTCGCCGACAAGTGCTCGAACTGGTCCTCAAGCCCATACATGAGCCGGCTCAAAAACGCGGCGGCCAGCCCGATCAGCAGCCCCAGCGGCGCTGAAACCAGCAGCAGCTCCTCCAGAGGCAGCGACCCATGCAACATTACAGGGAAGAGTGGCCCCGGTCCCAGCCAGTAAATGCGCAGCGTGCCTGCAATCACGCTGGCTACGGCCACCGGCACCAGCGAGCGCGGCCTCCACTCGAACAGCAGCAACTCTACCGCGAGCAAAATCGCCGCAATGGGCGTGGCAAAGGTGGCTGACATGCCGGCCGCGGCGCCCGCCACCAGCAACGTGGTGCGCTCGTTGTCGCTCAGCTTCAGCCATTGCGCCACCAGTGATCCAAACGCCCCGCCCGTCATGATGATGGGCCCTTCCGCGCCGAACGGTCCGCCGGAACCGATGGCCACCGCCGCCGACAGCGGCTTGAGCACCGCCACCTTCGGCTCCACGCGCGCGCCGCGCAGCAGAATGGCTTCAATCGCCTCCGGGATCCCGTGACCTCGGATCTTGTCGGACCCGTAATGCGCCATGAAACCCACAATCAGGCCGCCGGCAACCGGAACAAGCGGCATCAGCCAATGCGGCCATGTTGATCCCGCCGGGCCTACCATGGCGGCGCTGAAGCGGTGGTAGTAGAAGAGATTTGTGGCAAAGGCAATGGCGCGCAGCAGAAACACCGCAAGCCCAGCCGCCCCCGCCCCGATCACCAGGGCCACGCCGCTCAGCAGCCACACGCGGCTGTCTACCGTGAAGTCACGCAACGCGGACGGACGCGATTTCATTGTGCCTCCCGGCGTGCATGCCGGCGAATGTGTTCGAGCGCGTCAATCAGGCGCGGCGCCGCGTCATTCAGCTCCTCTGCATGCTGGCCCGCCAGCTTGCTGAGCAACTGGCTGCCCTTGCGGGTCACGCGAAGAATCGTCCGGCGCCGGTCGGATGAGTCTTCTGAGCGCGCCACCAAGCCCTCTTTCTCTGACCGGTCCACCAGCTCCACTGTGCTGTTGTGCTTCAGGCCCAGGCGGTCGGCGACATAGGAGATGGTGACGGTGGTGTGTTCGGGAGCGGCCGCTACCTGCAGCAGCAGTTGATATTGACGTGGCTGCAGGCCGGCGCTCAGCGCCGCCTTCTCGCTGAACTGATAGAACCGCCTCATGGCGTAACGGAAGTCCGCCAGCGTACGTATTAGAATTGCGGGGTCGCGAATGTCGGTGGGCTGCATAGTTTGCACACTTATATCGTTTCACGACTCAATCCCTTGTGCAACTTCCTGGTTCCCTGCTTGCGCAACCCAGACCGCAACCACCGATGCCCCTGTCCGACCGGCGCTCTGGATTGTCCCGATGTGCCGTACTTCGAGTCACTTCAACCAGCGATCCAGTTTGCTTACTCTCCGCTGAGCCGGGTAGACTGCTCTCCTGTAACAAAGGCCGCACCGATCGATCCGCGATCGAGCTTCCCCCTTGCCGAACCTGAGTCCAATTCGGAAAGCGCGGGTAGACGTTTGTGCAGCAAAAAACCGCAGCCGGACTCCACAAGACCGAGCACCGCAAGAACGGGCTTTACCTATGAAGCGTAGAGATTTTCTTGCCTCGGCAGGCGTAATGCTTGCAGGCCGTACTTTGCACGGTTTGATGCCCTCGCAGGCTGCCGCGGCCAAAGCCGACCACAGCCTCAGGATTGAACCCTGCTCCATCGAGATTGCCCCCGGTGTAACCATCAAAACCACCGCCTACAACGGCCAGGTCCCGGGCCCGCTGCTCAAGCTCAAGGAAGGCTCTCCCGTCACCATCGACGTGACGAATGGGACAGAAAACCCTGACCTGACGCACTGGCACGGTCTCGCCATCGACTCCCTCAGCGATGGAGCGATGGAAGAGGGCTCGCCCATGATTGAGCCGGGCAAGACGCTGCGCTACAGCTTCACCCCGCGGCCATCTGGCACGCGCTGGTATCACACCCATGCCGGCGCCGGCGACAATCTCACCCTCAGCACGTACAGCGGCCAGTTCGGGTTCCTGCTCATCGAAGGCAAAGAAAACCCCGCGCCCTGGGACATGGAAGTCAACCTCGCCATCCACCACTGGGAAGGTTCATTCATTCCCATGGTCGAAACCATGCGCGCCATGTCTGCGAACGTGCCCCAGACCACCGGCTCTGATGTCGGATATAAGTACGCGACGATCAACCAGCACATGCTTGGCTCGGGCGATCCCATCCGCGTGAAAAAGGGGCAGCGCGTGCTCATGAGGCTGCTCAATGCCAGCGCCACGGAAAACGTGATTCTGGCGCTGCCCGGCCACAGTTTCAAGGTCATTGCCATGGATGGCAATCCTGTCCCCACGCCGCGCAGTGTCGAAGTGCTGTCTCTTGCGGTGGCGGAACGCGTGGACGCCATCGTCGAAATGAATGCACCAGGCGTCTGGGTGCTTGGTTCCACGCTCGAGTCCTCGCGCAAGCAGGGCCTCGGAATTGTGGTTGAATATGCGGGCCAGAAGGGCGAGCCCGTGTGGAAAGATCCCCAGCCCGTTGAGTGGGACTACATCCAGTTTGCGTCGGCCACTCCCCCTGCTGCGCCTGACAAGAGCATTGAGCTTACGTTCCGCGACATCGGTCCGCAAAAGGGTTCGAAGTTCGATACCTGGACCATCAACAACAAAGCCTGGCCCGATGCCGACCCGGTGATGCTGCAGCAGGGCAAGCGCTACCGCCTTGTGCTCCGCAATGGTTCCGGCGACCAGCACCCCATCCATCTCCATCGCCACACGTTTGAAGTGACGAGTATCGGCGAGAAGCAACTCAGCGGGCTGCGCAAAGACACCGTCAACATCATGCCTCTCGATACGGTGGAGGTCGACTTTGTGGCCGACAATCCCGGTGACACGCTCCTCCATTGCCACCAGCAACTGCACATGGACTACGGTTTCATGATGCTTTTCAAGTACGTATGACGGAGTAACCCGCAATTGCCGTGCCGGTCTCCAGACCGCACGGCAAGCTCATTCTCCGCAAGCTCCTTCAGTCGCACGAAATTTGAACACGCTGAACCATCGCAAGGGGTCGCAAAGAGTGAAGGGAATTCGAATCGCATTTCTGGCCGCTGCCATCGCGGCCGCCATCACCGCCGCTCGCACACCCGCCGTGCTCCATGCGGCAATCCAGCAACCTGCCGCGCAGCAACCTGCCGCCCAGCAGCAGCCGCCCGCGACGCAGAACCCCGTCGTCGGCGCCGAAACGTCTCAGCCCACCAAGACGCAGGCGCCAGGCCCCGACCCGGGCGCCGCCGTTTACGCTAAACGCTGCGCCATCTGCCACGGCACCAATCGCGAAGGCAGCCTGCCCGCCTTCCCCCCGGTGCAGGGCATCACGCACAGGTATTCGAACGACCAGCTTACCGCCCTCATCCATACGGGCAAAGGCCGCATGCCTGGTTTCCCCAAGCTCCAGGGCGACGACCTGAATAACCTCCTTCAGTTCCTGGCGTCGGCGCCGTCTTCGCCCGAGTCCTCGAGCGCCGGTTCAGCTCAGCCTTCCCCTGAATTGACTGCCGGCGAAGGGCTCTTCCACCAGAACTGCGCCTTCTGCCATGGCCGTGACGCGATGGGCGGCGAAACCGGCCCCGACCTCACCCAGTCCAAGCTCGTGCTCGGAGACAAGAACGGCGACAAAATCGGCCCGGTGGTGCATGAAGGCCGTCCTGACACCAAGATGCCCGGCTTCAACTTCTCCACCCAGGAAATGGCTTCGCTCGTCGCCTTCATCCACGCCCGCGTGAAAGCCGCTGAAGCCCACGCCGGTGGCCGCCGCGGCGTCGTCCCTGAAGACCTGCAGACCGGCAACGCCCAGGCCGGTAAGGCATATTTCGAAGGCCCCGGCGGATGCGCCAAGTGCCATTCCGCCACCGGCGACCTCGCCGGCATCGCCCGACGGTTCCAGGGCCTGCAGCTTGAAGAGCGCATGCTTTACCCGCGCAACAGCCGCAGCGAAGTCACAGTGACGACACCCACCGGTAAGACGTTCACCGGCACCCTGGCCTACCGCGATGAGTTCACCATCGGCCTGCGCGACGAATCCGGCACCTACCGCTCCTGGCCCACGCGTCTGGTCAAATTTACCGTGAAGTCTCCCGCCGACGCCCACATCGACCAGCTCCCCAAGTACTCCGACGATGACATCCACAACTTGATGAAGTACCTGCAGACCTTGCGGTAGGAGTGAGCCAGTGAAATCGAGCATAACGACCAAGGCCACTCTCGCAGCCCTGCTCGCCGGTCTGTCCGGTGCAGTCCTTCTGCCGGCCGTCACCCACGGCCAAAACCTCGAATCCGACCAGATCGTCCACCCGTCACCCGACTCGTGGCCGCTCTATCACGGTGACTACACCGGCCGGCGTCACAGCGCGCTCAAGCAGATCACCCCGCAGAACGTCTCCAGCCTGGGTCTGGCCTGGGTCTTTCAGACGCACCAGAACGCCGCCATCAAGTCCTCGCCGCTCCTGGTGGATGGCGTACTCTACTTTACCGTGCCTGACAACGTGTGGGCCGTCGACGCTCGCTCCGGCCACCAGCTCTGGCACTACCACCGCCCCTCTACCCAAGGCGATCACATCGGACACCGCGGCGTGGCCATGTATAAAGGCTGGCTATACTTCACCACCCCGGACTGTCACCTGATTTCTCTAGAAGCCAAAACCGGAAAGGTCCGCTTCGACAAGGTGATTGCCGACGTCACCAAAGGCTACTGGATGACCATGTCGCCCCTGGTCGTGCGCAATCACGTGGTCGTCGGCGTCTCGGGAGATTTTGATAACCTGCCCGGTTATCTCCGCTCCATCGATCCCGACTCCGGCGAAACCCAGTGGCAGTGGGATGCTACCCCCCCCACCGGCACTCCCAATATGACCACCGGCGGCATGACGTGGATGACCGGCACCTACGACCCCGAGCTCAACCTCATCTTCTGGGGTACCGGAAATCCTACGCCCGTGCTCAGCGGCACTACCCGCCCCGGCGACAATCCCTGGACCTGCTCCATCGTGGCGGTCAACGCGGACAACGGCAAACTGTCCTGGGGCTTCCAGGCTTCCCCGCATGATACCCACGACTGGGACGCTGTCGAAACCCCCGTGCTCGTTGATGCTGACTTCCACGGCAAGCCGCGCAAGATGCTCATGCAGGCATCCCGCAACGGCTACTTCTTCGTGCTCGATCGCATCACCGGCAAGGCGCTCCTTACCGTGCCCTTTGGTCCGGTGAACTGGACCAAAGGCATTGACGAGCAGGGACGGCCAATTCCGAATCCCGACAAGGAACCAGCGCCCGACGGCCGCATTGTCGCCCCCGATGAAGGCGGCGTCACCAACTACCGCGCCCCCAGTTTCGATCCCAAGACAGGCCTGTTTATCGTCAACGCTCATCCCAGCTGGAGCCTCTACTTCGCCAAGCCGGCGGACGGCTATTACGGATGGGCCGGAGCCGACTATGACGTCTGGGGCAAGAGCCAGATCGAAGCCATCGACTACCAGACTGGCAAGATGCGTTGGGTTCACGATGTGGGCTCCGGTTCCGGCGCCGGCGTCCTCACCACCGATTCCGGGTTGACCTTTACGGGAGATTCGACCGGCAACCTCCTCGCTCTCAACACGGCCACCGGAAAAACCCTTTGGCACGCCGGTATGGGGGACGGTATGCAGAGTTCGCCTATCACTTATCAGCTGGACGGGCGGCAATACGTGGTCACCAGCGCGGGTGGGATCCTGTTTGTCTGGGAGCTTCCGGAACATCCCGCTGTACCGCACCCCGCCATCGCTAAACGCCGCTGAAATCCGTGCTCACCACCCTCGCGACGCGCTGGTCTTGGCCGCCAGGGTGGGAGACTGCGGCCCCTTGAACCTGACCGTCCCGCTCCGTTCTGCTCCCGCACAAATCACAATGTAAACCACTTGTTCGCAGGATTTTACAAGCCCTTACATGTTTTTTGGGCGGGAGCAAGCCTGCGCCTCGCGACTGGGTCCCAAATGGGTTCTTCCGATGGATCTCTCCTAAAGGAGTCCCCCATGTTCGCTCCCGAAATGCAGCTTCACGAAAATGATGGAAGACACCTCACCCGCAACCAGATGGAGATAGCCGGCCTGGTGGTCTATGCCGTTGTCCTCGCTGTTGGGTACACCATGGCCGCCGTTCTCATGCTGCTTGGTAGTGGCGGCACCCGGCCATCCTGACCCCCGGAAAGGAGGTCCTTTCTCCTGCAAGATGGACTGCTGCGAGCTGGAATCCGCCAGCTCGAAGCTGCTAGTCTAGAAGGCGAAGGAGCCCAGTCCGATGGACATCACTTCCCCGTACGTCGTTGTCTCCGCGATCCTTGTCGCGTTTCTTGCCTCCATTCTGTTCGCCACCAGCAGCCGGCCGGACGATGCGCACGACGAAGACCACGGCCACACCGCTCACTAAGCTCCGCATCACACCCGAGTAACGGCCGCGCGGCCTCCCGCTGCGGCCTTTTTCACTTCTTCTGAGCCGCCACCGTCTAGCCTTTTGCTGCGTTCCGATAATGCGCCGCTCTTTGCCTTCAAGGTGATACAAAGGATCACAATTCGCCGCCGAGGAACCTTTGTCCCCGCCCCCGCGTACTTCAGTCCCAGAGGGTCATCCAAATGACACGTATATCGAGTATCTGCATCACTGCCGCGATGGCTGTCGCAATTGCAGGGCTGGCCGGCTGCCGGGTCCGCGTAGATAAGGATTCGAACGGCCAGGAGAAGACAGTCCAGGTGGATACGCCGTTCGGCGGCGTGCACGTGAACACCGATCAGATTTCAGCCTCCGACCTGGGGTTGCCGGTCTATCCCGGGGCCGAGCAGGTAAGCGGCAAGGGAAAGAACGACAAATCGGCGGACGTGCACATGGGATTTGGCGAGTGGCAGATGCGGGTCCGCGTCGTGAAGTACGAGACAGGCGACACCAAAGAGCAGGTGACCGCGTTCTACAAAAAGGCATTGGGCCGCTACGGCGACGTGCTCACGTGCCAGGATAACTCCCCGGTGGGCACGCCAACCTCCACCGCCGAAGGGCTCACCTGCACCGATAACGGCAAGCATGGAGCGCATTTCAAATTCGACGACAAGGACTACAGCCAGGGCGGCGGGCTGCAGTTGAAAGCCGGCTCCAAACGGCACCAGCACATTGTGGGCTTTGAGCATGGGGATACCGACAAGACCCGGTTCGCGCTGATCGGGCTGGATCTGCCCGCCGCGGCTGTGGGCGAATCGGACAAAAGCGACTAAATCCAGTGATGAGGACGGAAGATCAGAGTTACTAAGTTACAGAGTGACAAAGTTGCACCAGCCACAGAGCTGACGGACGAGAGGCTTTCGGGCCTCCACTTTGTCACCCTGTAACTGTGTCACTCTGTAACTTTGTAACCTCTCTCGCCTGCCCCTCTCGCCCTCCTTATCTCCACTCCCTGCCTCTATGTCCTAAAATGCCATCGGACCCACTCTTCCTCTCCGGAGCCAATTCTGATGACCCAACGCCCCTGGCGTCTGTTCGCCTCTGTCCTTCTTTCTGCAGCTATAACCCTGTACGCCGCCGACAAATCCAAGTCGAAGGCTGAAGCTCCACCGGCGGCCACCGATGCCTATTCCGAAGTGCAGCCGGCCGAGGAGAACCTCGATCTCGCTATGTACCAGCGCATCCGCGACGAGGGGCTCAATCACTCGCACGTGATGGAGTTTGCTTCGGCGCTGATGGACGGCATCGGTCCGCGGCTCACCGCATCCCCCAACGCCAAAAAGGCCAACGAGTGGACACGCGACACGCTGACCAAAATCGGCCTGGAGAACGCACACCTGGAAGACTGGGGCGAGTTCGGCTTGGGCTGGCAGCAGCTCAACACCTGGGCCCGCATGGTGACGCCCGATACGGCAGTGCTGATTGTGCAGGCCACGCCGTGGTCACCCTCCACCAATGGGCCGGCGACCGGCGAAGTCACCTTCGTGAAGATCGATGGTGACAAGGACTTCGACCAGTACCGTGGCAAGCTGGCAGGCAAAATCGTGCTGTTCGGCGCCATGCGCGAAGTTCCCCCGGTCGACAAAGCCTTGTTCGAGCGCTACACCGAGCAGGAACTCGAGGACTTGGCCAGCTATCCCGTGACTGCCGGAGCGGCTGGGATCTCGCCGGAGATGCAGGTGCGCATCCGCGAGCGCATGCAGCGTCTTGCAATGATCGACAAGATTGCAAAATTCTTTGCCGACGAGAAGGTGGCGGCGGTCATCGAGCCCAGCCGTGACGGTGGTCGCGGCGGCGGCTCGGGCGGAACTCTATTTGACGACAACGGCGCCACCATGGGGCGCACTCCTTACCTCGCCGACAAGAAGGTGCAGGTCCCGGTAGTGGTGGCGACAATCGAGAGCTACGGAAGGCTCTACCGGCTCGTTCAGGCACACGCGCCGGCCACAGTAGAAGTCAATGTAGAAACAAAATTCACGGGAGACCACGAGCACGGATACGACACCGTGGCCGAGATCCCCGGCAGCGATCCCAAGCTGAAAGAGCAAGTGGTAATGGTAGGCGGCCACTTGGATAGCTGGATCGCGGGAACGGGCGCGACCGACAATGGCGCAGGCACCGTTGTGGCCATGGAGGCTGTACGCATCCTCAAAGCACTGGGCGTCAAGCCTCGCCGCACCATCCGCATCGCCCTGTGGACGGGTGAGGAACAAGGGCTGTTCGGATCGAAAGGCTACTGCACCCAGCACTTCGGCTCGGCCAAGACCTCGACCGCGCCCGATCAGATGGCTCTGCCGGAGTTCATGCGCCGCGCCGCCGGGCCCCTGGAGGTGAAGCCCGAGCAGAAGCTGATTTCCGGGTACTTCAACGTGGATAATGGCAGCGGTAAGATCCGCGGCGTCTACACGCAAGCCAACAGCAGGATGGATTCCATCTTCGCTCAGTGGATCGCCCCGCTCAAGGACCTGGGCGTAACCGCCATCACCAATCGCAACACCGGCGGAACCGATCACCTGAGCTTCGACGCGGTAGGCATTCCGGGGTTCCAGTTCATCCAGGACGATCTGGATTACGAGACCCGCACGCATCACTCCAACGACGACACCTACGAGCGCCTGCAGGCAGCCGACCTGAAGCAGATTGCCACGGTCGAGGCGATCTTCCTCTACAACGCGGCGCAGCGCGACCAGATGCTTCCGCGCAAGCCATTGCCCAATCCGGAGCAGGAACAGAAATTGCGCGAGCCCCTGGAAGGCATCTTCCCCGGCGC
>NZ_DASXYM010000143.1:0-24693 GCF_036502485.1 Occallatibacter sp.
TCCACCTCGAACAGAAACTCCAGCGCCTCCAGATGGCGGCGCGCCTCGGCCACCGATCTGCCCCAGGTATAGAGCCCGTGCGCGCTCAGCAGAACCCCGTGCGCCAGCGGATTGTTCTCGAGAGCCTCGTCCAGCTCCAGCGCCAGCGTCTGATAGTCCTGCGAGTTGGCGATCACCGGAACCCGCTCGCAATGGCGGTGCGTCTCCACCCCGGCGAGCCCCTTCAGCAGTTCGTACCCGGTGATATCCACCTTGCCCGCGTCGACAAACCGCGTCGAGAGCAGCGTATTCCACACCGTGTGCACATGCGCAATGGCATGAGCCTCTGGGCGCTTCTGGTACACCAGCACGTGCAGGCCTGACTCCGCTGAAGGCCGGCCCCGGCCTCCGATCACGCGCCCATCCGAGTTGAGCTGCAGCAGGTCCATGGGCATCATCCGCCCCTTGTCCTGCCCGCTGCGCGAGATGGAAATCCGCCCGCTGGCGATATCGCGCACGCTGAAGTTGCCACTGGTCGCCGGCACCCATCCGCGTGCCGCTGCCCACTGCGCCAGCTCACACAGCTCTTCCACATCCGAGATACGCGAATCAGAAAACATGTTTTCACCGAGTGTACCAATGGTTTCGCCCGCACTCTACAATCATCTCTTGCTCACACCGGAACAACGCGCTCGCATCGACGTCGTTCTCGTCTCGCCGCGCAATCCGCTCAACATCGGCGCCGTCGCGCGGGCCATGGCCAACTTCGGCTTCGAGCATCTCACCGTTGTCTCCGCCTACGATCCCCACTGGCGCGAAGCCCGGTCCGCCGTCGGCGCGCCGGAACTGCTGCAGCACGCCCGCGAAACCCAGGCTATAGCCGATGCCCTTGCGCCCTGCACCTTTGTCGCCGGGACCGGCACCCTCACCCATCGCAATCCCGAGCAGACCGTCCTCTCCCTGCCCCACCTGGCGCCCCGCATGGCCCTCGAACTGGCCCGCGGAGGCCGCGCCGCACTCGTCCTCGGTCCTGAAAAACACGGGCTTACCCGCGACGATCTCTCTTACTGCCACGTTCTGGTCGAAATCCCCACCGACCCGCGCCAACCCTCCATGAACCTGGGCCAGGCGGCCGCGGTCTGCCTTTACGAGCTCGCCGCACGACCCCCTCAATCCACAAGCATCCCTGAACCAGCCAACGCTCCTCAAAGCACCACCCTGACCGCCGATTCCGCCCAACTCGACCGCCTCGCCGCCCTGATTGACCAGACCATGGCCGCAGCCGAATACTCGCCTGAAACCATGCGTCAGGCCAACCACCACGACCTCCGCCTGCTCCTCCGCCGCCTCGCGCCCAACGCCCACGACACCCGCCGCATACTGGGCCTCTTCCGTCGCATACTCTGGCGGCTATCGCACCAGCCCACCGCGGAAAAAACATCCCCACACCGTTAATTTCTCACCCTGGCTCTATGACTTGCCGGGGTTCCCTGATACATTGAACCCCGGAAATCTCTCATGCCCCCATTCCGCTTCCATTTGGCAAACTCTCTGGGTTTCGCACTCGCCTGCGCGGCATTGCTGGCCGACCCAACCGTGTCTGCACAGCAGCCGGCTTCCCCGCCGTCCGCGCCCCCGGCAGCTCCACAGCAGCCCGCATCAGTGCCGTCCCAGGTTCAGCCATCCGGGCCAGACAAGCCGGTTCCCAAGGCGTTGACCACCCCGTCTCCCTCGGCGCCCGTCACTCCTCTCGTGCTCAGTTCCGCGGAACAGTCCACCAACGCGCCCTCCGTCAGCGAACAGAACGTCCGCCAGCAGCTTCAGGGCAAGACGTTCTACCTCCGCAGCGGCCTTCTCGACAACGAGCTGCACTTCGATGAACAAGGCCATCTCCGCGACACTTCACCCAAAGCCTCTCACACGCTGAGCCTCGTCGAAATTCAGCGCGTGCGCCTCCAAAAGCACCGCCTTGAGATCCAGGCCGTGCGTTACGGGCTCCATTTCCTGGGTGCATCGCCCACAGAAGATCAGAGCGCCGCCGTTGACCGTGTGCAACTCACCGCCAAGAAGAAACCTCTGCTCATCACCATCGACCGCGAAGACGTGATCAAACCCAGGAAGGAGAAAGAGAAGCACGAGAAGTTGCGCGGCCCGCAGCCGGCAGCCGGCTCTCACCAGCCCCCCGCCACCGCCGCACAAGCTCCGCCTGCAACAAGCGACATCGACGACAGCCGGGGCCACGTCGAAACCACCTCGCCGGCCCACGCCAACCGCGCACTCGCCCACGCGCTCGATGCCATCTTCGCCGCCTCCATTGACGAACGCATGATCGCCACCCTTCCCGATTACTGGAAGTTCTATTACAAATCCGTTGGCGAGCATCGTGACTGGAAGCCCTCCGATGCCGGCATCCTGCGGCAGAGCGACGTGGATCAGAAGGCGAGGCTCGTCACCGTAGTCGATCCTCCCTCGAACGAGTTTGCGCAGAACAATGGCGTCGCAGGGGTGGCCATGTATCACGTCGTCCTGGGCGCCGACGGCAAGCCGCAGCAGATCGCCATCGGCCGTCCCATCGGCTTCGGCCTCGATGAGAATGCCGTCAAAGCCATCCACGACGCGAAATTCCAGCCCGCCATAAAAGGCGGTCAGCCCGTATCGGTCTTGCTCGATCTGACAGTGCAGTTCCGGATCTACTCCAAGCGTACTGCGGAGGCTTCCAGCCGCCAGGCCGCGGCTCCCGAGGCCCCCGCCCCCACGCTACCCGGACCCTACACCGCCAACGCGCCCGCGCCCCAGCCGGATTCCACCCCGCCGCCCCCAGCCACCCCACCCCCAACGCAGCAGCCAGATCAACCAGCCCCCGCGCCACCATCCCAGCCGCAGTAGAGTCCTACAAGGGCTGCCACAACTCCACCCGGTTGCCCTCGGGATCCCAAATCCACGCGAACCGCCCGTACGACTCATCCTGGCGCTTCGGATCAATCCGCACACCCGCCGCCTCCAGTTGCGCCATCAGCCCATCCATATCGTCCACCCGGAAATTCACCATGAACTGCTGCGGCCCGTCGCCAAAGTACTTTGACGTTTCCGGAAAATGCGAGAACACCGTCATTCCCATCGATTCCGGTCCGTCAAACATCAGCGAACCATCATCCGACTTCGTAATCCCAAGATGTTCCGCATACCACTGCGCCAGTTGTTTCGGATCGCGCGCCTTCAGAAAAATCCCGCCCACTCCCACTACTTTCGCCATGCTCTCCGCCTCTCTTACTATTCCTGCTCCAGCCCCTGCTCCAGACTGGTCTTGTGCTTGGCCTGCCGCCCGGTGCGCGGCTTCTCGTCAATTGCCCGTACCGGCTTGGGCTGGCCCACGCGTTCCCGCGCGTTCGCCTTCACCGCCTTCACCGCCGAAAACTTCTCCCGCTTCTTCTTCGCCACCTCTTGCCCCTTTGTCCCTCTGCCCTTCGGTCCCTTTTTTCCCTCGGAACCTTTCTCCCTGCTTCCCCGTCTCTTGCCTTTACCATCCGCAAGGTCGAGTATGAATGAGAACACAACGCGCGGGAAGTCCCTGCGCCAGTTCACCGGAGAGTACGGGAACATGGAAGAACGTGATTTCTTTACTGAAACAACTGAGCAGCGCACCCACGTCCTCACCTGCCCCAAGTGCGGCCAGAGCGGCGAGTACAAAGTCACCTGGATCGTTCGCCGCAAACGGGCCCAGCTGCCCCGCCACGCCGACGAGCGCGACCGCGCCAAGTTCGCCAAGGCCCAGTCTTATATGGTGCGCCGCGACGACAAACTCGGCTGCGTGAACGTCCGCTGCCGCAAGCCTTTTGACATCAGCAGCCTGCAATCCCTGGCGTTCCTGCAGGATTGAACCGCGTCCCCATGCGCGGGGACTCTGGCGCAGCCTGCCCCGCATGTGATTGAATCGGAACTGTAAGCGGCTGCCCCTTTCCGCGGATCCACCCCCGTCCAGCGGAACCCGGCCCAGAGGTCAACTCGGACGTCCAGGCGGCGCTCAAGGAGAAAGAAATCATGCCGAATCCTCTGCTTCCCCCGGAAGAGCGGAACCTGAATCCCGACCAGGTGGAGGCCCTCGACAAGCGCCGCGAGCTAGGACACACTTTCCTCGTTATCGCCGGCCAGTTCGCCGTCATTGCCACCGTCCTGCTGCTCTGGGTAGGTCAGGATCTGAGCTACTCACCCGGCTGGAAGCACCCCATGGCCTACTACTTCGCCCTCGCCTGCGCGCTCATCAGCGGCTTCGGCATCAGCGGCCTCGTGCTCCGCCGCGGTACCCCCCGCCTCGACTAGTCCCAATCCGGCGCTCCCGGATGCCCCAATCTTCCTCTTTGCCAATCCAACCGGTCCTCCCGTCCTTTCAGACAGGTAGCCGGTTGGACTCCCTTTTTACCCGGCCTGAACCCTGAGATCCCCCTGGGCTCCACGCCGACCTGACTTTGCACCCCGAATAGGTATAGCCTAGGAACTGTCCATGGGTACCTTCGCTCCTTCCCCAACGGAAACCGACGCGACTCGGCTCACTGACAGCCACGGGCGCGTCATTCACGACCTCCGCGTCTCCATCACGGACCGCTGTAACTACAAGTGCGTCTACTGCCGCACCGGCGAGCATGGCGCCCAATTTGCTGAACTGAAGATCGAGGAGTACCTCCGCCTCATCTCCCTCTTTGTCTCCCTCGGCATCACCAAGGTGCGCCTCACCGGCGGCGAACCCCTCCTGCGCCGCGGACTCATCGAACTGGTTCAGCAGCTTGCCAGGATGCGGACCAGCTACGGCGATCCCCTCAGCCTCGCGCTCACCACCAACGGCCATCTCCTCGATGGGCTCGCCCAGCCCCTCAAAGATGCCGGCCTGCACCGCGTCACCGTCAGCATGGATGCAGTCGAAGAGCCCACGTTCGAGCGCATCACCCGCGTCCCCGGCAGCTTTCAGGCCGTCCTGCGCGGCGTCCGCGCCGCCCAGGCCGCCGGTCTCACTCCCGTCAAAATCAACTGCGTCCTGCTGCGCGGCTTCAACGACGACCAGGTCGAAGGCTTCGCCGAGTTTGCCCGCCGCGAAAACGTCATCGTCCGTTTCATTGAGTTCATGCCGCTTGAGGAAGACCGCCTCTGGTCACCCCAGATCGTCGTGTCCCTGCGCGAGATCGTCGACCGCATCAACCGCGTTATCCCCCTCGTGGAGCTCCCGCCCAACGATCCCGGCGAAACCGCCCGCCGCTACACTTTTGCCGACGGCCGAGGCGAAATCGGCATCATCGCGCCCGTCACCCAGGCCTTCTGCGGAGCCTGCAGCCGCGTCCGCCTCACCTCTGACGGCAAAATCCGCACCTGCCTCTTCTCCCAGGCCGAGCACGATCTCTACGGCCGCCTGCGTGCCGGCGAAGGCGATGCCGCACTGCGCGAGTACATCACCCGCACCGTCGATGGCAAAGAAGCCCGCCATCACATCGGCGAGCCCGGATTTCTCAAGCCTTCCCGCTCCATGGTGCACATCGGCGGCTAACCTGACCCCGCCCTCGTTCCCTCTTTCCCTTTTTCCCTCGTTCCCTTTTTCGCTCTCTCCGCGTCTTTGCCGTATCCTGCAACAAAGGCTTGCACGCAAACATCTGACGTGTGGCAGAATCGTTTTACCTTTCCCTGATCTGGCGATTCAATGGCACAAGACACAGAAACCCGCATCCCTCTCGACGACCTTCTGGTCTTCCACCGCCTCGCGCGGTCTCTCACCTCCAGCTTCGATCTCGATACCATTCTGCGCACCATCCTCGATCACATGGAGCGCCTCATCGACGCGGAGCTGTGGGCCCTGCTTATGGTCGACGAGCGTAGACAGGAGCTCTACTACGCCATCGCCGCCGGAGGCGAAGAAACCGCCCTCCGCGATCTGCGCGTGAAGATTGGTGAAGGCGTCGCGGGGTGGGTCGCCCAGCAAGGCGAAACCCTGATTGTTCCGGAAAGCGTGAACGATCCGCGCCTGGAGTCGTCCCCACCCTCCCAGGTGCGCAAAGTGCGTTCCGTCGTTGCCCTGCCCCTGCGCGGCCGCACCGCCACCCTCGGCGTCATCGAGATCCTCAATCCTCGCGCCGGCCAGCTCAACGACTACACCATCGCCTTCCTGCATATCCTGGCCGATCACGCCGCCATCGCCATCGAGAATGCCAACGACGTCGCCCGCATCCAGCAACTCACCATCGCCGACGACACTACCGGCCTCTTCAATGTCCGGCACCTCTATTACATGCTTGGCCGGGAACTCGAGCGCAGCTCCCGCCTGCGTCTCCCCCTCAGCCTCGCCTTCATCGATCTCGACCGCTTCAAGAACGTGAACGACGAGCACGGCCACCTCATCGGCAGCGAACTGCTGGCCAAGGCCGCCGACCGCCTCCAGCAGCTCAGCCGTCCCAACGATCTCTGCTTCCGCTATGGAGGCGACGAGTTCGTCATCCTCATGCCGGATACCGATGCAGCCGACGCCCTCACCCAGGCGCGGACCCTGCTCAGCCGTCTCATGGCCACCAGGTTCGAGATGAAGACCGGCCTCCGCCTGCAGGTCAGTGCCAGCATCGGCCTCTCCACCGCCCCCCAGGACGGCTCCACCATCCACACTGTCATCGGCGTCGCCGATACTCGCATGTATGCCGTGAAAACCAGCGGCCGCGGCCAGGTGCGCGGCGCCTAGCAACATGCCTTTCGCTCTCCCCCCACAACCTTGTCATCCTCGGGCGCAGCGAAGGATTCGCTTTCGCTTCTGCCGGGTTCCAAAATCCTAGCCGGGTGCCGGGTGTCCCCGGTCCTTCGCATTGGGGGAGGGGGGTCGGTCCGATATCGCGGGCGCTGATCGACCCCCGATCGCAGTCCGCTCATTACAGATGAGAAATGTTTAGCTAATATGAGTAGTCCGCCGCGGCAGCCAACTGAAAGCAGCGTTGCTGCATCCCCCGGACGGGGACCGCTATGGGAACTTCAAAAGTTGTCCGCACGCTCACGTATCTTGTGTGCACCCTCGGGTTGTCCGGTTCCGTCTCTTACGCGTCATCTGTCCTGGTGACCGTGGTGACGAACGGCGCTGGGTCGGGAACCGTGACCAGCAGCCCGGTAGGCGTCAACTGTCCGCAGACCTGCTCGGCCGGCTTTTCGAGCGGCGGCGCAATCACGTTTACCGCGGTGGCATCCCCTGGCTCCACTTTTGCCGGTTGGTCAGGTCCCTGCTCCGGAACAGGAACCTGCAACATCACTCCCACTGCGAACACGACCGTTACGGCAAGGTTCAACGGTACGGGGATATCGGCCATCACTCACATCGTTTTCATGGCCCAGGAGAACCGCTCGCTCGACAACTACTTCGGCGCCATGCGTGGATACTGGGCGAGCAACGGCTACCGCGATCAATCCTTCGACGGACTGCCGCAGTTCAACCCCGCCTCCGGCGCGTCTCCGCTGAAGGGGCCGGCTCCCGCTCTCCCCGGCTGCGCTCCCAACGCCCCTCCCCCCAGCAGGTGCACATGGGATACCACTCACCCGGTCACTTCATTCCACTTCAATACTGTGTGCAATGAAAACACCAGCCCGTCGTGGAATGAAGCGCACGTAGACTGGAACTTCAACGACCAGATAGGCCTTTATCCTCCTGCAAAGAACAACGGCTTCGTGCATGCCGCCGCCAACGATGCGCGCTTCAATTCGCCCACGCCCTTCTATGACGTGAACGGGGTTCGGGCGATGGGCTACTGGGACGGCTCAAATCTGAACTACTACTACTACATGGCGTCTAAGTTCGCCACGTCCGATCGGTGGTTCCATCCCGTGCTGTCACGCACCAATCCCAATCGCGAGTATCTGCTCGCGGCCACCTCGCACGGATACGCCTACCCGAACGGCAGCAACGCCAACGATTCTGCCCTGCTTAATGTGCCTACGATCTTCCAGAGGCTGCAGAGCGCCGGAATCTCCTGGAAGATCTATGTGAATCCGCAGGGCACCTCGTGCACTGGGCCGCCCTACAGCCCGTCCTGCCTCGTGAACTACAGTTATGTTCATAACTTCACGTTTTACAAGACGATCCTCAGCAGCTATCCGAATAACATCGCGCCGATTTCCCAGTACTTCACCGACCTGAACAATGGCACGCTGCCAAGCGTTGCCCTGATAGAGCCCGCGTCCAACGCCGGCCTGGACGAGCACGGCTCCGATACCGACAAGTCCGGCACCAACGTGCAACGGGGAGCCAGGTATGTTTCCAGCCTCATCAATGCGCTGATGACGAGTACCTCCTGGAAGCACTCGGCCTTCATCCTTACCTATGATGAATCCGGCGGAATGTACGATCACGTTCCGCCGATGAAAACGGTCAGCCCCGACGGCATCAAGCCTGTCGATCTGTTTTCGGGCGACGTATGCACCAAGGCGACCGGTCCTACCTGCGACTTCATCTACACCGGATATCGCGTGCCTCTCATCGTCGTCTCGCCGTACACGAAGAAGAACTACGTGTCCCACACGGCTGCCGACTATACCGCCATCCTCAAATTCATCGAGACCCGCTTCAACCTCCCGGCTCTCACCAAGCGCGACGCCGCCCAGATGGATATGACGGAGTTTTTCAATTTCGCCGCTCCGCCATGGCTGACGCCGCCCACCCCGCCCGTGCAGAACACCGGCAATTCATGCTACCTGGACCATCTGCCGTAAACGCTTGACGAGGCTGCCTCGCCAAATTTTGGCAAAGCACAGGTTGTCCGAGAATGCGGAGGTGCGAACCCATGTGCCTCCTGCGGTACACTTGCTGGCGCCATCGAATCTCCCATGCAACAACCCGAGGGCCCTCCTCCTTCTTCCCCTCCCGCCCCGCGCAGAACCCGGCACTCGCTGCTCATGCTGGTGGCGCTCGCGGTGCTGGCCTTCGGATTACCCTTCGCCATCGATGCAGTCTTTGCACCATGGGCGTTCTTTATGGGCGGCCATTTCCACCTCAATCCAAAATGGACCGGGTGGGGACGCATGCATTCCAACACATCGGGCGATTACGTAATCTACATCACAATCTCGCCATCGCTCGGCCGCGGCCACTCCTTCACCGATATCACCGGCAAAGGCGCTCTCTGCACGCAGCGCGGCGACAACTACCGTCTCAGCATGGCCGGCAGTTTCGAAGAAGGCTCGGGCGCCAATCTGCAGGGCAGAACGGCGACAATTTACCCCCACAATTACGACCCCGGACACACGGGACACAACGACCCGTCACTGGAGTTCCGTGGCAGGTGGAATGACCCTGACCTGGTGCTTGACGACGGAGGCTCTATCAACCAGGCATTCGATGCTGGCGGTGCAGTCGCTAAAAAGAATCAAGGGCACTCCCCCATAAAGGAAAGCGTGTCGCTCACTTTGCATGAAGGCAGCCGCACGGACTTTGACGCCGCCTGCGCGGCATTGAAAAGAAAGTGAGCCTGGCCCGTCGCCCGTGCCGGCTTGACACACATGACCGATAGATCTCGTCCGAGCCAATATCGAAAAGCCGGTTAGAAGTTTACGAGCTACATCGCCCCGCGAGCACCGGACGTTCCCGAACAGCCCGCTCGAAATCGCCCATCCCCCAGGCACCCGCGCCCGTGACCGCCGTCACCGACCCGCCCCACACATCCGCGCTACAGTCAACACGAAGCTCCCGGAACCGTTCCGGGAGCTTCGCCGTTGCGGGGCAGGTGGCATACCCCCCCCCCCCCGCGGGCGCACCAGAACTGGTGCAAATGCGGTTCTACCCTCCAGCTCGACCGGGCTCGACCGGGCTAGATGGGCTAGATGGGCTAGATAGGCTCGATGGGCGGGCTAGACGGGCTCGATGATCGCGGTACATACCCCTCCCCCCCCCCGGGGGGAGACGGAACGGAGCATAGCGGATGGGCGCAGTCCTAAAATCGACGAACCCGGGCGGACAGCCTTTCCATGCTGCGTCAGGAATGTGCCCCGTCCGGACCTCTCCGGGGTACCCCCCCCGGCCCAGCACCAAACCTGGTGCAAAAACAGCCGGACCAACCTTTCCGCACCCGGTGACACCCCCCACCCCCTACCCTCATGCACCAGAATTGGTGCAAGCGCCACCTTTGCACCATTCTTACTGAGTCACCGGCAGGGGTACCCCCCCACCCCGGCACGAGGAGAACGCACCAAAGCTGGTGCAAATTCCCTACTCCCTGTTCCCTGTCTTCCCGTCCCTGCTCTTCTCCGCCAGCCTCTCCAGCTGGTTCCGCCAGTCCAGCGACTCCACAAACGGCTTCGACTCCCGCCAGCCCGGCTCGACGATCACATGCAGCTCCAGATAGACCCGCGTGCCCAGCAGCGACTCGATCTGCTTCCGCGCCCCCGTCCCAATCTCCTTGAGCTTTGATCCGCCTTTGCCGATCAGAATCGCCTTCTGCCCCTCGCGTTCGCAGTAGATCGCCGCCGCAATCCTCGTCAGCGGCAGCCTCTGCGGACCCTTCTTTTTGGGCTGCGCGGGCTCCTCTTCAGGCTCCTCGAACCGCTCAATCACAACCGCCGCCGCGTAGGGAACCTCTTCGCCGGTGTCCACCAGAATCCGCTCCCGGATCAGCTCCGCGACCATGAACCGGGTCGGCTGATCGGTGTACTGATCCTGGGGGAAGTAGCGCTCCCCCTCCGGCAGCTTCTCCACGATCCTGGCTACCAGCCGGTCCAACCCGTCCTTCTTGCGCGCGCTCACCGGGATCACCTCGGCAAAGCTGTACTGCTTGATGAGTCCATCGATCATCGGCAGCAACCGGTCCTTCGGCACCAGGTCGATCTTGGTCAGCACCAGAAACACCGGGCAATCCAGCTTCCGCACCAGGCCGAACAGGAACTCATCCTCGCTCGCCCACGACGGCCGCCTGTCCCTCTTCTCGGCCCCTCGCGATTGAACAGAAACGCTCGCCTCTCCATCCAACTTGTCATCCTGAGCAGAGCCAAGGACCTGCCGTTCTTCCCCTTCTGCCGGTTTTTCCCCTTGTCCCTGCTCTTCTGTTCCCTCTTCCCTGTTGCCTGACGCCTGCTCCAACCTCACCCGCCGCGACGCATCCACCAGCACCAACACCACGTCCCGCGTCTCCAGAGCCTCGTAAACCTCCTGCAGCATGCGGCGGTCGAGCTGCGAGGCAGGCTTGTGCACGCCCGGCGTATCCACAAACACGATCTGCGCGGCCGGATGGGCATCGACCCGCTTTCCTTTGCGCGCCGCGACCTCCACCACGCCCAGAATCCGGTTGCGTGTGGTCTGCGGCTTGGCCGTGACAATGGCCACCTTCTCGCCCGTGAGCGCGTTCAGCAGCGTACTCTTCCCGGCGTTCGGCCGGCCCAGGATGGCAACAAATCCACTTCGCAAGTGCTTCTCCGTTCTTCTCATCCCATTATCAGGGAATTCACAGGGGTGTGGGCGCTACCATGTCCCATGGCTGGCGACGCCATTCGCGAGGGCCGCACCGAGCGCCTCCTGCTGCGCCCGCTGACGGTCGAGGACGCGCCCGCGATTCAGCGCCTCTTTCCGCAATGGAAGGTCGTCAAATATCTCGCCGCCAAGATCCCCTGGCCCTATCCTCCCGACGGCGCCGAGCAGTTCATCCGCCATGCCGCCCTCCCGCAGATGGCGCGCGGCGAGGCGTGGCACTGGACCCTTCGGCTGCTCACCAATCCCGACCTGCTCATCGGCCTGATCACGCTAACTTTTGGGGATGACGAAAACCGCGGATTCTGGCTCGACCCTGCCCACCGCGGCAACGGCTACATGACCGAAGCATGCGCCTGGGCAAATGACTTCTGGTTCGACTTCCTGGGCCACGCCCGCCTGCGCGCCCCCAAGGCTGTGGCGAATCGAGCTTCCCGCCACATCTCCCAGCGCATGGGCATGCACATCGTCCGGCTGGAAGTCCGCGACTTTGTCAGCGGCCGTTTGCCCTCTGAAATCTGGGAGATAACCGCCAAAGAGTGGCAAGCCTGGAAGCTCCTTCACCCCTCCGGAGCCGCCCCTTCCCGGAAGGCCAGCGTCGCCTCGCGCAAGACCCCACCCCTGGCTGGCAAGCGCATCTCGCCAGCCCCCAAACCCCGCTGAGCGGCCGCTTCTCCCTTTTCGCTGCGTTTTCTTGGTCCGCCTTCCCGGCTCACATTTAGCATGAAAGAATGCGACCGTAGGCCCAGTGTCCTCCGGCGCAGGCTGGTGTTTTTCAGAACTTCAAAGTCCAGTCAGAAAGACCCCTAACCGGGGAGGAGTTTGCTTTGAGCGATCGTTTCTTGTTTACTTCGGAATCCGTCACTGAAGGACATCCCGACAAAATCGCCGATCAGGTCTCGGACGCCATTCTGGACGCCTGCCTCGAGCAGGATCCGTATAGCCGCGTGGCCGCCGAGACCCTCACCGCGACTGGCCTCGTCGTCATTGCCGGCGAAATCACCACAAAAGCCTACGTCGATTTCCAGTCGCTGGTACGCGGCGTAGTCCAGTCCATCGGCTATGACAACGCCACCTACGGCTTCGACTCGAACACCTGCGCTGTGATCTCCACCATCAACAAGCAGTCGGGCGACATTGCCCAGGGTGTGGACACGGGAGGCGCCGGCGACCAGGGAATGATGTTCGGCTATGCCTCCAATGAGACACCCGAGCTGATGCCGGCCGCCATCTCTCTGGCGCACAAGCTCACCCGCCGCCTCACGGAAGTACGTAAGTCCGGCAAGCTGCCTTACCTTCGGCCCGACGGCAAGAGCCAGGTCACCGTGGAGTACGACGAGAATCGCAAGCCCATCCGGGTGGACGCGGTCGTCATCTCCTCGCAGCACTCTGAAACCGTCACCAACGACGAACTGCACGCTGACATTCTCAAGCACGTCATCCAGGCCGTTATCCCCGGCAACCTGCTTGACGAGAACACCAAGTACCACATCAATCCCACCGGTCGCTTCGTCATCGGCGGGCCCATGGGCGACACCGGGCTTACCGGCCGCAAGATCATTGTGGATACCTACGGCGGCGCGGGCCGTCACGGCGGCGGCGCCTTCAGCGGCAAGGACCCGACAAAGGTTGACCGCTCGGCTGCCTATATGGCGCGCTACATCGCCAAGAACATTGTGGCTGCCGGCCTCGCCGACCGCTGCGAAGTGCAGCTCGCTTACGCGATCGGCGTAGCGGAGCCGGTGAGCGTGCTGATCGACACCTTCGGCACCGGGAAGCAGACGGCGAAGGAGCTCACCGCACTGGTCCGCCAGAACTTCCCGCTGACGCCCAAGGGCATCATCGAGCACCTCAAGCTGCGCCGCCCCATTTACCGCCAGACCGCGGCTTATGGGCACTTCGGCCGCACCGAAGCCGAGTTCACCTGGGAAGCGACCGACAGGGCCGCTGCTCTGGCGGAACAGGCCAAGGGCACGGCCACGGCTGCGAAGTAAATTCAGAGGAGTTCCAGCTTAGAAGGGACCGGGTTAACCGCCGGTCCCTTTCTTTTGTCGGCAGCAGTTTCCGGGTAGCTCAAGGTGGAAACACATCTACGTTCGGTCACCCATAACGACTTGGCGTTCCAGGCGTCTTACACCATACAATTTCGTTGCAGCCAACGGCTCTTTCTGAACGAGGAGACTCCGATGCGGATTTCTGTTCTTCTTGCCTGCGTTCTTACTGCTACTGCCATTGCTTCAGCACAGCACGATGCCCCGCACTGGGATTACGCCGGCAAGTATGGGCCGACGAACTGGGGCAAGCTCGACCCGGCCTTCCGCGCCTGCTCGAACGGCAAGGAGCAGTCTCCTATCGACATACGGGGCGCCCATCTGAACAAGGCCCTGCAGCCTATCGAGTTCCACTACCTGGCGGGCGGGGTCACCATTGAGAACAACGGGCACACGGTGATGGTCACGCCCCATCCCGGCAGCTACATCGTCGCCGGGGGCCTCCGTTACGACCTGCAGCAGTTCCATTTTCATCACCCGGCGGAGGAGGCGGTGAAGGGCAAGCTCGACGACATGGACGTGCACCTGGTGCACAAGAGTGCCGACGGCAAATTAGCGGTGGTCGGCGTCCGCTTTCGCGAGGACCCCAACACGCCCAACGCGGCCCTGGCCACTCTGTGGGCCCAGATGCCTACCCAAGTGGGCCAGAAGAACGATATCCCGCTGATCGACCCCGCCGGCCTGCTCCCCCGCGACCGCGGCTACTGGACCTTCGTGGGCTCGCTGACCACGCCTCCCTGCACCGAAGGGGTGCGCTGGTTCGTGATGGAGCAGGATCTGCCCATCAGCCGCGAGCAGCTTCGCTACTTCGGACAGATGTACAAGATTGATTCGCGACCCGTCCAGGACGCACACGGGCGGCGGATCGAAGCGAACGAATAGGCTCGGGACCTCAGTCCGCGCATACTGCTATTAGCAGATTGGTAAACTACGTTCAAAATGTGGCATAGAAGGTTTTCGCTGGATCTTTGCTGTTTATTCGGGTTCAGGGCGAAACTTGCCTCGCCCTAATTTACTCCTATAAGTCGTTTATATTGAGTCATTTACCGTTAAAATCGCCGATCGCTCCCGGCAGAAAAAATGGACTTACTTGGTAATTCAGTAGTAAACACCGGCAACGAATTCAAGGACTTCCGAGGGAGCTCTGCGTCGATTCGACACAACCGCCCCTCCGTCGATGCGGCAGCTCCATTCTGAAGGAGACGGCACATCGGGTCAGTGTTGGCGGTCACAGGTCCTGCCTCGACCTAAGAGCATTTTGACGCAGAGTACCCGACCATGGGGCGCGCCTACCGATTGAGCGCCTGAAACTGCAGCTCGATTCCATTCGATACGGCCGCCGGCGTCATTCCGGTCAGGTCCCGCACGATGTAATCGGCGCCCTGGAGATCTTCGGCGGGATGGGTGAACAGGGTGGCAATCACGGTACAGCCTGCCGCTTTGCCAGCGGCGACGCCGGACTCCGAATCCTCAAATACCACGCACTGGTCCGGCGCGACGCCCAGCAGCGCCGCGCCGGCCAGGAACGGCGATGGGTGCGGTTTGCCCTCGGCGACCGTTTCGCCGTGGACGAAATTGTCCGGCACCGGCAATCCTGCCGCTTTCAGGCGCACCCTGGTGAGGCGTTCGGTGGCGCTGGTCACGATGGTCCATCGGTCGTGGGGCAGCTTTTTCAGCAGGTTGGAGACGCCCGCGAGGACCAGGATGTCGTCGATGTCCTCGCACTCGTAGTCCTCCAGGATTTCGAGTTCCTTTTCGGCATCGAGGTCAGGGCTGATAAGGCGCAGGCTGTCGATGGCCCGCCGCCCGTGAATGACGCTGATAGCGTACTCGGGGTCAACACCGCGCAGGTTGCACCACTTGGTCCAACTGCGCTCGACTGAACCGATGGACGAGATCAGGATGCCGTCCATGTCGAACAGAACCGCCTGGCAGGCGACCGTAACGGGGGAGGAAGAGAGCGATAAACCCATAGCTCATTTTACCGGGGGGCGGGCCTCGCCTTGGCGGTTGTCTCGGGCTGCCGGCGTGGACCGAAGCTCAAGGTGGCTGGGGTTCCGAGGACGATGCGGCCCTGCACGGTGGAGGTTTTGCCGGCCTGGCGCAGGGTGGTTCCATCCAGGGATATCTCGCCGTTGGCCAGGGCGGCATCGCCGGACCAGTGATCGAATCGGGAGAGCGCCGTTGGAACGCCCGCGCCCGCAACCGCCCCGCGCTGCCAATCGAAATGCAGGTTGCCCCTGGCCGACTTGCCCAGGTCGGCATCGGTGAAACCGACCAGTTCGAATTTGCCGTTCCCCCTGACCGGTCCGCCGGAAGCCTTGACGGCGGCGAGTTGCCCTAGGGGCGCCGGGCTCACATCGGCAAAGGACGCGTCTACTTTGTAGTCGGGCTTGTCGCCGCTGAGGAGCGTGGCCGTTCCGTGCACGGTTCCCCCCATAAGGGCGGCATCGAAGGACGGAATGTCCGCGCCGGTGGGCAGCACTCTGACGGAGGCGGTCAGCCGAGTCAGAGAGAACGGCCCGAGCAGCAGGGTGTCGGCGGTTGTGGTGCCTTCCAATTGAGGCCACCCGGGCGGCGCGTTGGGCTTGATGCGATCCAGCAGGCTGGAGAGCAGCGTTCCCTTTTCGGGCGCGCCGAGCAGGGCAGTCTGGAGAGCCGCGGAGTCCAATTCTCCAAAGTGGAGGGTGAACTTCGCCGGGCATCCGCCGGGATCGACAGGCGAATCCGGGCAGGCATCGGGGATCTCAAGGGTGGCGTTTCCCTCGAGGGGCCCGTAGGAGAACTCCACCGGATCCCAGCGCAGCTTGCCGTTTTCCATGCGCAGCGTGGCAGCGGGGAGGAGGACGGGGCTGGCCAGGAATGAGGCCTTCCAGGTGGCATTTTTCAGGGCGACGGTGCCATTGGTCTGGATGGACCGCGCGGGGGGCACGGGCCCAAAGGTTGGTGAAAGCGCGAGCCGGGTGTCTGGAGGGGGGACCCAGGGGCCCTGGGCGGTGAAGTCCAGCATGGCCGGGTCGCCGGCCAATTCGGCGAGTGCCTGCTCGGCGTCAGAGCCGGTGACGTGGGCAAATTCGCGGAGCCGCGGCAAAGCGGCGACGCCGTGCACACCCAATTCGAAGCTTCTCAGCGCGATGCGTGCGGTGAGGGCGAGGGGCGTTGGCCCCCCTGCGGGGATGGACATCGAGGTGAAAAGGGCGGCCGGTTGCCCCGGCTGGTCGGGAGCCGGTTCAAGCGACATATTTGCCACCTGGATGGGCCGGCTCAATGCCTCGCCGGAGATGCGAAGGCCGGTCACGGTGAAGGCTCCGGAGACGGGGCTCGGTGGTTTGCGGGGCTGCGGCGCATGGCCCCGTCCGGCGACGCGCCTGGAAGGGACGGCGGGCTCAGCCTGGGCTGCTGCCTGTGCGGCAACAGGATCGTAGGTCATATGGCCGCTCACGGATCCGGCGGCCTGGAGACTTGGATCGATGCTGTTCCGCATGGTGCGCAGGAGGTCAAGGGCGGCCTGGGCGGGAATTCGGTCCAGTTCGACCGTCACCCTGGGCTTCTGGCCACCCCCCGGGACGCTCCCGGTGATGCGCGCGCGTCCGTCCCCCAGGGGGCTGTTGCAGACCAGGTCGTCGACACTGCGACGGCTGTATTGCAGGGTGAAGGCGCAGGTAGCGTCGAAGTCCATGGGGGCAGCGGGGGCAAACTCGGCGCGATGCACGCCGGCGGCTCGGAGGCGTGCCTGTACTTTGGCGGAGGCGGCGGTACCGTCCAGGTGCAATTCGCCGGTGAGGTCGCCGCGCCAGCCCTGATCAGAACTCAGCACCAGGCGGGAGAGCTGGCCGAGCTGCGCCTCGCGCCAGTCGAGGTCGATGTGCAGGGGCATCTGGTAGAGCTGCGGTCCGGGGCGCAGGGTGGCGTCCATGCGCACGATGCCGGTGTCAGCGAGGTCCAGGGTTACGTCTGTCCGAGCGGGCTGTGCCTTGAGGCGCACTCGCCAGTTGCCGTTGGACTCCTGCCAGAGGGAGGCATCCGCGTCGAGAAAGGAGAATGGCAGCTTTTCGATGCCGTCTTTGATGTTGATGCGGGCGTGGTTGGCTTCAAGGTAAGGCGGCTGCTGGCGGTTGGCGCCGTTTTTGCTTCCAGCGGCGGCATTGCGGAACAGGGAGTCGAAGTTCCACTCGCCATTGGGCATGTGCACAAGATTGAGGCTGGCATCATCCACGCTGATGCGGCTGATCTGCAGCTTGCCCTGCCACAGCGAGGAGAAGCGGATGGCGGCCTTGACCTCGCCGGCGTGCAGCACCGGTTCCACGCCGTAAGCGGGCTCTTCCTGGACGGTGAGGTCGGTCAGCAGAAAGCCGGGGCGCGGAAGAAGTCGCAGTTCGACATCCGAGAGGCGTACCGGGCGCCCCAGCGCCGCCGCCACGGATTGGGTGACGCGAGCCTTGTAGTGGTTCAGGCTGATGTAGGGAGGAATGAAGATAAGAGCGAGAAGGAGAAGCAGGGCGGCGAGCGCTAACCACAGTTTCGTCCGCCGCTTCCTCGGACCTTGCAGATCATCGGGCATCGTTTTAATCGTAATTGATCGATCAACCGGCTCATCAACAGCAAAGGGCAGAGACGCGGCGCGCCTTCTGCCCTTTCAGTGCCGGGAGTTCCCCGCTTCAGCGCACCATTTTCAGGGTGCGGCTCCAGCGTGTCTCGCTGAAAAAGTGAATGGCGACGTGGCCCATCCAGGCGACCTTGGCACCCAACCCGGGCTGCTCGTACTCGTTGCCGGGAGTTTCAAAGGACCAGTAATTGAACAGCGGGCGGCCGATGATATTCTCTCGCGGCACAAAGCCCCAGAAGCGCGAGTCGGCACTGTTATGGCGGTTGTCGCCCATCATGAAGTACTTGCCCTGGGGAACGACCAGGTCGCCATCGACGACGTGGTTGTGGAAGTCGACTTCCCAGGACTCCGGAATGAGATTGCCGGGCTGCGAGATGGGAGGCACGGCCGGGAACTCATCGAGAAACACCTGGTCGGGAGTGGGGGTCATCAGGCCGTTCGGCGGCAACGGCTGGGCCACTCCGTTGATGTAGACCACGCCGTCGTGGAGGTGGATATGATCACCGGGAAGTCCGATGCAGCGCTTCACCAGGTTGAGGTAATGGTACTCGCCGTTTTCCTCGTCCATGACCGGCTTGAAAAAGACGATGATGTCGCCGCGTTTGGGCTCGCGGTAGTGCACCAGCGGCATCCACCTGGCGGGCGGCGCGAGGGTGATGCGGTCCACCAGAAGATGGTCCCCGATCAGAAGCGTGTCCTGCATGGAGCCGGAGGGGATGACGTAATTCTGCCCAAGGAAGGTGAGGATGAAGAGGCCGACGACCAGCACCGAGCAGATACTGGCGATGGCTTCAAAGGGGGTCTCTTCGACGCGTTTCTGGGCGGGTTCGGTGGCGGGGGTCTCAGTGGCGGTTGTCGCCATATTGTTCTTGTTCATCCTCTGGCTCTTGTCAAAAAAACGCACCTGCGGTTTCCGAGGAATTTCGGGGTCTGTGGCCGCCCCGGATGCGATCTCCCGCCGCCCCTCGAAATTGGTGGCCGGAGACGGAGTCGAAGCGTCGGACTGTCCCTTATAAGGGGACGGCTACCTGCCAACCAGCAGCTATTCGGCCGTGTTGTGTGTCGGATATTCGCACTTTGCTCACTCCTGGTTGTCCTTCCCCTCTATACGTACTTCAATCGCAGCAGGTTCTGTGATTCCTGATGCGTGACGTTGTCAATGCACGACATGGAAGATACGCTTCCAGCGCGCGAGCCCCGCGAGACGGGCGGAAAGTTCGCTGTCGTGTCCGAGTCTATCATCCGCTGCCTGTTGCACATCGGTGGCGGACGGGCGCTTGAGCGAGAAGTAAATCACCAGCGGACGGGCGATGATGGCCTGGCGGGGAACCAGTCCCCAAAAGCGCGAATCTTCGCTGTGATTGCGGTTGTCGCCGAGCATGAAGTACATGCCGTCGGGAACGACGAGCTCGCCATTGCGGGTGAGTGTCTGCAGTTCGCGCCACCAGTCGGGATTGATGTTGGGATCGGTATAGACGCGGGCGGGGAAGTTGTCTCCAAAGGTCCGGAGGGCACCCGGCTCGAAGGCGGCATAGGGCTCGTCGAGGGGGAGGCCATTGACTTCGACTCTGCCGTTCTCAATCCGGATGCGGTCGCCGGGGAGGCCAACGACGCGCTTGATGAGAAGCGGCGGGCTGGGATGGTGGAAGACGACGATGTCGCCGCGCTGTACGTCGCGATAGGGCAGGATGAAGCGTTCCAGGCTGCGGGGCTGGCCGGCAGGCGCAAAGATCTGCTTGTTCACCAGGAGGAAGTCGCCGACCAGCAGGGTGCGCTCCATGCTCTCGCTGGGGATGAGGAATGGCTGCAGGATGAAGGTCAGCAGGAACAGGGCTACGACCACAGTGCGCAGCAGCGAAGCCATGGCTTCAGGGACAGTGGGCAGATGCATCCGGGCGGGATGGTGCGATGACGGCTCGGAGGGCCGGGCTGAATTCGGGACTGCATTCAGGCTCGGATTCTGATCCGGAAGAGCGCCGGGCTCTTTCGGCAGGCCGGTCACCGGGGCGAAACTGCTCATTCTGCTGCTGACTCCTCTACGATCTTCGCGGTCTCGGCGGCTCCCGGCTTTGGCTTGCTCAATCGCGCCAGCGCGCGGCGCGCTGCATCCTGCTCGGCGAGTTTCTTGGTGCTGCCCAGCCCGCGAGCCAAGGGCCTGGTGCCCCATCGCGCGAGAACCGGACTGGATGTAGATGCCGGTTTGGCTTGCTCGCCTTCCGGTTTCAAGCGCACTTCCACCAGGAACTTCTTGCGATGGTCGGGACCGCTCTCGCTCTTAACTTTGTACACCGGCGCGCCAAGATGTGCTCCCTGTAAATACTCCTGGAGGGCCGATTTGTAATTGCCCAGCGCTTCGCCGGACCGCAGTTCCCGGGCCAATTGCTCGGCCGCTTCACCGGTGACGCGGCGCCGGATGAAGGCCCGCACGGGCTCCAGCCCGCCGTCCAGAAACATTGCGCCCAGAACGGCTTCCATGGTGTTGGACAGTACAGTGCTCTTGCGGCGCAGGCCGCTGCGGTCTTCTCCTTTGCTGAGGCGCAGGTGATTGCCAAGCTGCAGCGCCGCGGCAACTTGCGCCATGTGCTGGCGGCTCACCAGTTGGGCGCGGACCCGGGTCAGTTCGCCCTCGCGCCAATCCGGGTATCTCAGAAACATGGCTTCGCCCACGGTGAGTCCCAGAACGGCGTCGCCAAGGAACTCGAGCCGCTCGTTGTCGCGTGGCGCGTCGCCGGCCGCCTGGGTCTGCTCATTCGCCAAAGAACGGTGGGTCAAGGCACGCACGAGCAGATCCGGGTTAGTGAAGCTGTACCCGATAGCCGATTCCAGTTCGCCCAGATTTTCTTGCACGCGCGCCCCGGTGAGTGGTCTTAGCCCTATTTTGCGGCATACGCGGCGCCCTGCGGCGCGCGGTCTGCATTTCTGTTGCGGGTAATGAGAAGATGGACCCGAATTCGGTGACCCCGGCCAAACCGGGCTTCCCGGTATTCGGTTAGACGCGTTCCGGAGCCGCCGGGGTTCTGACAAGCGCCGGAACACACCAAACTTCTCACTGCGGTGTCGTGGCAGGTTGCGGCGGCGCTGCCCCCGGTTTGGAGGCAGGCGCGTCCTCTCCATCGGCGTCGGCGTCCTCGTCGGAACAACTATGACCCTTGACCGAGTAAGCTGCCTTGACCCCGCGTTCGGCGGCCACGCGGGTGTCCTGCTGCCCATCCCGGTTTTCGAGAGCCAGCTTGTACTCCGCTACGGCTTGTTCGCGTTTGCAGGACAGGTCGAGCATACGGCCCAGGTAGATGTGTGACCAGGCGATCAGGCGCGGCTCTTTGGTGGTCGCCAGCGTGGTCTGAAACCGGTTGAGGGCTTCACCGGGATGGCCGGTCATCGCGGCGGCGCGCGCGAGGACAAAGTTGGCCCGGGCAGCGTCTGCGACGCTTTGGAGGCTGCTGGACCGCTCGGCGAGATACTGCCGGGCGAGGGCGCTGGCTCCGATTACGTCGCCGGCCTGCAGCCTGGCTTCGGCCAGGTCCAGGCCCTCGAGCTTTTTCGGCTTGGGCCGGGAGAGCACGTCGGCATCCGCTTGTTGGTCAAACTCGGTCTGACGGGCGCGGTGAACCTGCTGCTCCACGTCCATGGAATAGACCATCTCTCCAATGGTGTCGCGGAGGCTGGCGGGATCGTGCTCGAACTGCGTCAGTTGTTCGTAGAAGTATTGGGTCAGCACGAAGCCCTGCTTCATGTCATGCTGCACTGCGGCCAGGCGCACCGTCTCCTGCTTCTGCTGGACGCCCTGACGCTCGCGCTCGTATTTAGGCAACTGGCTGCGATCGACGCCCGCGGGCATCTTGTAGTCGGGAATGCCGGTATCCATGGTGCGGGCTTCGATGGCCTTGATCAGGCACTCCACGGTAAGCGGCACGGTGTCGGAGCGGAAGCGGAACTCGAGCGGGGCCTCGCGGATTTCCTTCAGAATGGGCTGGGTGCGGTCAATGGCGTTAGCGCGCGAATAGAGCAGCGGTTCGATCAAATAGTGCAGGTAGACGTGCCGCACATCGTTCAGGCGAATCTTGCCGTTCTCCGGCGAAAGTACGACGACATAATCCGTACCGTAGATGCGGGCATTGACGGTATGCGGGTTCAGCATCGGCTCGACCACGACGACAAACCGGCGGCCGGTGTAGGTTTCTACGGGCTGCTTCAGATAAAGGCTGGTGCTCACGATCATCCTGGAGAGCGGATCGTGATACTGGTCGAGTTGCTCGTCGTAGGTTCTGTGCATCGCCAGCCATATCGCATTCAGATCGGTTGTCTGGACGAAGGCGCGCAGGAACGGGAGGATCTCGACCACGGAAACAGCATCAGGCGGCATTTCGGTCAGCTCGACGGAGGTCTCAAGCTCCGGCGGCGGCGTGAGATAGAGGGCGAGCGAGACGTACTGCGAAATGTCGCGCACGGTTCCGGTGAGGCGGTGCTGAGCAATGTAGAGGCACATCTTATCGCGAGCGTTGCGGGCGTCTTCACTCTTGCTGAAGGTCTGGTCAAGCTCTTCGCGAACGCGTGCACGGCTGGGGGAGCTCTCCTCGAGCCCCTCGTCATAACCGCAGGCGTTCAAGGCAGCAGCCATGAAGAAGAGAGGCTCGGAGTTCACCATGGACACGGTTGGTCCTGCTGGGTCCACCAGGGAGGGAGCCTTCTCCCGCTGCAAGGGGTTGGGGGACGAGCCGGCGGAGGACGAGGAGGACTGTTGCGAACTCGACTGCCCCGGGGCGGGAAGCACGCAAAGGGCCGCGCACAGGAGCGCGGCGGAAAGACGAAATGGAAGCGACATGAAATGAACCCTGCCTGAATGGTAGTTAGACTACCGGGCAGGGTCAAACGTCAGGAACCCGAGTCCCGACCAGATCTCCGCTGTTCAGCCCCGGACTGAAACCCCGGAGAAGGACAGAACAGCGACTCCCCGAACGGGCTGGCCCCAGAACTTGGCAGGCGCAAAGACGGACTGCAGGAGCAGATTTTCAACCTCGGACCGGGTGGAGGCGTCACTGGGACCGGAGATAATGTTGAAATCGTAGACCTGGCCGGACTCGTTGACATAAGCTTCAACCACCACCGGGCCGGGCAGAGAAGCCATGTCGTTGTCGCCGGTTCCGGCAACTGAATAGATCAGGCGAGGAGCGGTGGCGGCGCCGAGCGGCTCATCCCCCGCCTGCGCCATCTGGGGTTTAGCTACAATTCCCACCATAAGAGCTACGGTTCCGATGAGCAACACAGCCGAGGCAAACCCGGCGGCGGCCTGCCAGACGAAGGGGCCTACGGTGTTCTGCCATGTCAGGCGCCAGGCCTGAAGCGAGCTTTTGCTGCGCCGGGCGCGCTCCTGGCTCACGGCCACGCGAATACGCAGCGCCAGATCGGGAGGCTCGGGCACGGGGCCCAGCACAGCCAGGGCCGTCTGCGTCCGCCGCAAATTGTTCCACTCCACCGCGCATCCCACACAGGAATCGATGTGGGCGGCGACGGATTGCATCTGCAACCCAGTGAGCCGACCGTCGAGATATTCAGAGAACTTAGATTGGAAATCACTGCAGCCGTTCATCTTGCCTCCTCTCCAAGGGGCAAACCGGGCATTGTGCGCGCAGGTGCATGTTCTTCCTGTTGAGCGGTCAGGATCGCTTTGAGGCAGGCGCGTCCGCGCACCAGCCGCGATTTGACAGTTCCCAGGTTGACGCCCTGCATTTCAGCTACTTCTTCATACACAAAGCCCTCGATATCGCGCAGGATCAGGGTGGTTCGGAATGGTTCAGGCACCTTGGCCAGCGCGGCTTCTACTCGAGCCCGGGTCTCGGCGTGCACAGCAGCATCAAACGGCGATTCGGCCGGATCAACCAACATTTCCTTCAGGCGAATGGGACATGAAGCGTCGCCCTCATGGATCTCCTGTTCGATAGGAACTTCCTGCTGGCAGTGGCGCATCCACCAGCGCCGCTGGTTGGAAGCTTCGCGAAGGGCAATGCGGTAGATCCATGTGCGCAAGGACGACTCGCCATGGAAACTGCGCACTCCGCGGAAGACTTTCACGAAGACTTCCTGCGCGAGGTCGGCAGCGTCAGCCCGATTCTGCACGGTTCGAGCGAGAAGCGAATAGATCGGCTGATGGTAGCGCGCGATCAGCCAGGAGAAGGCTTCTTCCGACCCGGCACGCAATTCATCGAGGAGGGCTGCCTCCTCCGATTGAAGCGTCAGCGCGCTGGCGATATTTCCCATGGTGAGATCCGCCTGCAATCCAGTGTCCTCCCACCTTATCGCACTTCATACAGGTTTGGCATCCCGCGGCGCAGGTGCCGTTCTGCATGGTCTGGTGCCATTCGCCCGGGCATCCCGCAACTGCTCTCTCGGGATTCCACTGCTTCTTGAGCTACAGAAGCTGCCATGAAAACTCCCTGGAGCCTCCATGAACCGGCGGGGCCAGACCTCTGCTGGTTTGCCTGATGTGTCCAGCCCCTACTCTCTTAGACACCGGAGGGGGGCCAAAGTGTTCCCGGCGACGATCGAGCCTTTGATTCCCGTCTCTGAAGGTGCGGCCTGCGCGACGATTGCCCATGAATGGA
>NZ_DASXYM010000144.1:0-15649 GCF_036502485.1 Occallatibacter sp.
GACCAGCAGCCACGAAAGAGCTCCCACCACTGCGAGCGCAGCCGCGAACTGAAATGCCGCGTTCCACCCAAAATGCATGGCCAGCCAGGGTGTGAACGATGCCGTGATCGCGCCGCCGATCTGGCATGCCATGTTCATTACGCCCGAGACGACGCCGGAACGCAGTCCGGCAATATCTGCGCTCACCGCCCAATACGAACTCTGGGAGAGATAGAGCGCCCCGGCGCCTCCGGCTAGAAAGAGGCTCGCCGCGCGGGCACTCTCCGCGTGCGAACCCACGACCAGAAACACGGCAGTCAAGCAGAGGGAGAACACAGCTATTCCCGAGCGACCGAGCCGGGATCCGTAGCGGCGTGTCACGGCATCGCTGATGGCCCCGCCGCCGATGCAACAGATGGTCATTCCAATGAAGGGAAGGATCGAGTAGAGCGCGCTCGATTTCAAGTTCAAACCCCGCACCTGGGCCAGGTAGATGAAGAACCAACTGAAGAAGATCCATGCAACATAGCCGAAAGTGAAGTAACTGAGCGAGAGTGCGCCCACGTTGCGATTCAGAAGGACTTCGCGCCAACTCGGCCCATGGTTGGCGCTGCCCAGAGCCGGAGCAACTCGGGTGGCCTGAATCAACTCCATCTCTTCGCGGCCCACCTTCGGATGCTGCTCGGGAACATCTCGCGCGAGAACGTACCATCCCACTCCAACCAGAACGCCCGCCGCGGCGCAGAACCAGAAGGACACCCGCCAGCCGTAGCTGTTCACGATCCAGTTGAGGGCAGGGATGCAGAGGCCGGAGGCGCCCACGCCCGCGAAGATCCACCCGTTGGCGCGTCCGCGTTCCGGCACTGGAATCCATTGCGCGACGAACTGGTTGGAGGCGGGGTAGACGACTGCCTCGCCGGCGCCCAGTGCGAAGCGAATCGCGATCAGCGCGAGTAGTGCATGCGCCAGGCCGGGCGAAGCCATTGTCGTGAGCGCCGTGAACACTCCCCACCACACCACGCCCGCCGCCAGAACACGCCTTGGCCCGAATCGCACCGCGAGCCACCCGCCGACCACCTGAAACGCCGCATATCCCACCAGAAACGCGCTGAATACCCAGCCGAGGCGCACATTGTCCAGGCCCAGCTCACGCTGGATGGCAGGTCCGGCAATGGAAAGGTTGGTGCGGTCAACAAACGCAACGGCACTCAGCAGGAAGAGCCAGAGGACTAGATAATCGCGAACTGGCCGGCGGCGCGCAGGGCCCATTATTATCTCCCGCGGAGATTGTGCAGCAGGATCACTATACAGGCTGCTGAAAGGCTTACCGTGGAGGACGAGTTTCCTGGCATACCTCCCACAGGTATCGTCCGTATTCGCTGTTTGTCAGCTGCTTGGCGAGCTTCTCCAGTGCCTCTGCCGTGATGTAGCCCATGCGGTAGGCGATCTCCTCGGGGCAGGAGATCTTCAGACCCTGCCTCTGCTGAATGGTCTGCACAAACGCTCCGGCGTGAAACAGAGACTCGTGGGTTCCGGTATCCAGCCACGTCATTCCGCGGCCCATCAACTGCACCTGCAGCTTGCCCGCTTCAAGATACCGCCGGTTGAGGTCGGTGATCTCGAGTTCGCCGCGAGCGGATGGCTTCAGGGACGAAGCAATCTTCACCACGTCGTTGTCGTAGAAGTACAGGCCCGTGACCACGAAGTGCGACTTCGGTTGAGGCGGCTTCTCCTCAAGACTCACAGGGCGGCCGGATGCATCGAATTCGATCACCCCGTACCGTTCCGGATCGTGGACCCGATAGGCGAAGATGAGGGCCCCCTCGACAAGCTTCGCAGCCGCGCGCAATGTGCGCGAGAGCGCCTCTCCATAGAAGAACGTGTCGCCCAGCACGAGCGCGCAAGCATCCGCTCCGATGAACTCGCTCCCAATAAGAAACGCCTGGGGCACGCCCTCGGGGTTGGGCTGTCCGGCATAGCTGAAGTTCAGGCCCCATTGGTTTCCGCAGCCCAGCAACTCCTTATATAGCGGCATGTCATGCGGCGTGGAAACAATGAGAATGTCGCGGATCCCGGCCAGCATCAAGGCGCTGAGCGGGTAATAGATCATTGGCTTGTCGTAGAGGGGCAGCAGTTGTTTCGACACCACATGGGTCAACGGATACAGTCGCGTGCCGGTGCCGCCGGCCAGAATGATGCCCTTCATCGCGATATCCTCTCGTCGTAATTCTGTCGGATCCAGTCACGATAGGCGCCCGTTCGCACACGGTCCACCCACGGGGCGTGGTTCAGGTACCATTCCACCGTGCTCCGCAGCCCGTCTTCGAATCGGACGGAAGGCTGCCATCCCAGCCTCGCAATCTTCCGTGCGTCCATGGCGTACCGCCGGTCATGCCCGGGGCGATCAGGCACGAAGGTGATCAATCGGTCGTGCGCCCCGACTGGATCCGGTCGCAACTCATCCAGAATCAGACATATCATCCTTACGATCTCGAGATTGGTGCGTTCGCTATTGCCGCCGATGTTGTAAGTCTCACCGAGCTGGCCCTTCGCCAGCACAGTTCGAATCGCGGCGCAGTGATCGCTCACAAACAGCCAGTCCCGCACGTTGCCGCCGTCGCCGTATATCGGCAGAGGCGTGCCGGCGAGAGCATTCAGAATCATCAGCGGGATCAGCTTCTCCGGAAACTGAAACGGCCCGTAATTGTTCGAGCAATTCGTCGTGAGTGTGGGCAGACCGTAGGTGTGGAACCACGCCCGCACTAGATGATCTGCGGCGGCCTTCGAGGCTGCGTAGGGACTATTGGGCGCGAATGCCTGTTCCTCTACAAATGGCGGATCGTCCGGACTCAGTGAACCGTATACCTCATCCGTAGATACATGCAGGAACCGGAATGTGCTGCGTTCCGGTTCCCGCAGTGAGGACCAGTATTGCCGCGCCTGCTCCAGCAGAGTGAAGGTCCCGCATACGTTCGTCCGGATAAAAGTGTCTGGCTCTGCGATCGACCGATCTACGTGGGTTTCGGCCGCGAAATGGACGATTGCTTGCGGACGGTGCTCGCGGAAAAGAAGGGAGACAAGTGCCGCATCCGCTATGTCTCCGTGGACCAGGGTGTGCTGTGGGCTGCCTGTCAGAGAGACGAGATTTTCAGGGTTGCCGGCGTAGGTCTCAAGGTCGAGGTTGACGATCGTACCCCCCCTCTCAACCCACTGCAGAACGAAATTCGTTCCGATGAAGCCGGCGCCGCCGGTAACGAGAATGCATGAACGTGCGGTCATGAGGCGGCCTGGAACCCTCGTTGAGACGGCTGGTGCTTTGCTCGAAGCTGCTTGCTGCAGGCCCACCGAGCGCAGCCCTGCAGAGACACAACACTCGCCGTTTTCTCGATGCAGTCTAGCACGGCTGAACGAGAGGCCCACCCTGGGAGGTAGTCTGCGGTTCTTTCGGCGGATAAACCCCTCAGCCAATGAAGAAAGCGTAAAATATGAGAGCCACAACCTTCGAGAACAGCGTGGCGACGGATTCGGCATCGCGCAGGGCCTGTTGCGTTTACGGAAGATGCTGACTTCTGCGCGTTGGAGAGCACTGCAAGATGTTCGACATTCACTATCACCTCATCTTTGGCGTAGATGACGGCCCCAGGACCATTGAAGCTTCTCTCGAGCTTGCAGAGGCCTCTATCGCAGAAGGCGTGACGCATGTAGTCGCCACACCGCACGCGTCGTATAAGTTCCCTTACCAGGCGGAGTTGAATCGCGAGCGGCTGGCGCAGTTACGCGAGCGGCTCTCCGGCAGGCTCACTCTGGGGCTGGGGTGCGACTTCCATCTTTCCTACGAAAACCTCGAGGTCCTGGAGAAGAACCCCCGTCAGTTCACTGTCAACGGCAGCAACTATCTGCTGGTGGAGTTTCCGGACTACGTGAACATACCCATGTTTGCCGAGGTGTTCTTCCGCATTATGAGCCTGGGGCTCACTCCCATCATCACCCACCCTGAACGCAATCCCACACTGCTGCAATCCCCCAACCCCATCATTGACTGGGTTCACAGCGGATGCTTGATCCAGCTGACTGCTGCATCGCTCACAGGGCGGTTCGGTACCCGATCCGAAACCCTCACGCGGCTTCTGCTGAAGGGGAACTACGCGCACGTGATCGCCAGCGACGCGCATAACATTACGGGGCGGGCCCCCGCGATGAGCGAGGCTTTCCATGCGCTCAAGCGGGATTTTGGACAGGAGGCAGCCGAGCGGCTGTGCATCCATAATCCGGCCGCCATCTTCGCGGGCGACTCGATGCCCACACAGCCCGAGCCAACGGGGCCTCTGTACGAACGCGCTCCGATAAAGAAGAAGAGCTTTCTGCGGCGCATCTTCGGGTGAGCGGGGGTTTTCGCTCTCGACAGTGCACAGACTACTGGATGGGTGGAATCGGCTTGGGTTGAGGACGCGGCGGATCGGGAATCGTTTTCTGCTTCGAATGTCTTGGTTCGGTCACAGGCTGCGAGGGCGGCTCGGCTGCGGGCGAGGAAGGTTCGGTTGCCGGCTTCGCGGAAGTGTCGGTTGCAGGTTTCGGCGGGCCAGGTTCGGTTGCGGGCTTCGCGGGTTCGCTGGGGCTGACGGCCTGCGTCTGGGTCGAACTGGGGACCAACTCCCCGGGGCGCATCGGCTTAGCGGACAGGAATATCTCCTTTACCAGCGCCTGCCGATCGAAGACGATCCTCCAGTCCTGCAGCAGGTGATCCGGGCCGAGCACGCTGAACCGCATCTCGCGGACTTTTTTATCATCCCCCACTTCGAGCGTGGGGGTGATCTCTTCCGGAGCAGTAACGCTTTTTGAGGTCGGTTCGGCGCCTGCCAGCGCAGCATAGCAGAACGCCAGGTTTTTCCACTCGTTGTCCGGTGTGGGAGGCGAGGCCAATGATTTGGTTGAAATCACCTCGTTCATCAGTTGCCGCTGTGACGGCGATGAACCGAAGACATGAAATGCCGGCGCCCCGTGATAGAGCACCGGAATGATGCGCACGTGAAGCTTCTGGTCAACCTCCGCATCGCGAGGTACCGCTGCCGTGAAGAGAGAAACCGAACCATCCGGGCTGATCTTCAGGTAATGCATGATCAGGTGCCGGGGAGCCTCCGGACAGACCACCTGGTTGCGAATCCAGGATCCCGAAAGGATGTCGTACCCGTTGAGCTCGGCAGCGGAGGCGATCGCCTCGTGCTTTCCGGCAAGCACTTCCGCATCCTCGGCGGACATCTGGCCTGCGGAGATCACGTGCACCTTCGGGGTTGACGCATCCTGTGGTTCCCTCGCCGCGTTCCCCTCTGCGTGCGCCAGGAACGCTGCCAGCATGCAAATGGCCATGGTCACGCCCGAGATCGGCTTGTGCATAATCCTCATTTCCGGCGAACCGGCCTGTTTTCAATCCCTGCGCGGCGGATACCAGGTCAATTTGACCGCAGTGGTTGTGTCGCTCTGCGCGCCAGTCTTGTAGATGGGCGCCTTCCAATTCTCGTACTGCACAAGACCTTCAATTTGGAACTGCTTGGCAAACCATTTGCGCACGGTGAACGCGTACTCGTTCTGGGTGGTGCCCCCCGGCAGGAACTGCGGGGAAGCCTTGGCGCGGCGGTAGGCCACACCTACCTCATCCTTTGGCGAAAAATGGTAGGCCATCCAGGCCTGCCCACCTTTGCCTGTTCGTCCAATGGGGTCGCCCATCAAGTATCCCTCGTTAGTCGGGCCCTGCCGTTGGACGGCCTCCCAATAGAAGAACTGGCCATTGGTCTGCCGCGCCCCGGCTGCGCTGGAATCGGTGGTGGCGCCCTCCAGGCGTAGATCCAGCTTTTGCAGCCCCGGAAAACGCGAAAGATAGATGCCCGGGTGGTACGCGGCGCGGCGCGGCGCATCCACCGGACTTACATCGTCATGCACAAAGGAGTCCGTGTAAAGTGTGAGCCAGTGGCGCATGAACGGCAGCCGCCAATTGAAGTCAAACGCCGCAAACCGCGCTCCGGGGTCGTTTCTGGAGAACTTCTCCGCGCGCGAAACGTTCGCTACGCTGAAGAAGCTCTTGAGGAAGCTGTGCAGCGTGATCGGGACGTGACCCTCGCCGCCCCAGATCACAAGCCGGGAGAATCCAAACTCTATGTTGCCCGTAGGCTTGAAGCTGATTTTTTCTACGTGGGCCCAGGGCGCATTAGGATCCGTGTGGCCCTTCAGGCTGCCTACATAGAACAGGTACCGGAATGGGCCAGTAATCCTGGAGAGCCCCGGGATGCGGAGTGGTTCGACGCGGTCGATCTGGAAGTTGTACATACCTTGCGCATTGTTGCTGATCAGCAGGGCGCCGCCGCGATCCGGCGCCAGCCAGTGCTCCATCTTTCCAAACGAAATTTCGTGATTCAGCAATTCGTACGAGACATACCCCTGCATGAGGCGAGCATTGTTCTGGGACAGGATCTGCTCTTCCGGCAGCGTTTCCTGTTGCGGGCTCTTGGTCAGGTCGATCATATCCGTCGTGTTCGAGAGGTAGCTCCTCAGATCGGGCGAATACCCAGAAGCGCTGGGGGAGTGTTGATATTCGCCGCGGAAGTACACTGAAAACCTGCCCGCCTCGGCTCGCGCCGCCATACCGCCATAAAAATTGAAGCCATTCTCGTAAGGGCGGCCATAGTCGTTTACGATGCTCTGGCCCAGATGGTAACTGTCCCGCAGAGGAGTGCCTGAGATCCCTCTCCCCTCTACGTAAACGCTCTCCATCACTCCGTCGGGATGCAGGAAGGTCGTAGGGTTATCCACGTCGGGCTGCACTTCCTTGCGGGCTGCCAGAAACAGTTCCCGTGCCTCGTCGTCTGAACTGTTTTGAATAGCGTCAGCGCTCTCCTCCAGCATGTGGGCAATGCTCAGCCGCGTCCACGGCCGCAACCCGAGGAAGGCCGTGTCGATGTATCCCATGCCGTGCAGCCGGTCCAGCGCGCTATAGATCCAGTGGTCGAGGGGAACGTAAGTCGAGCCCTGTGCGCTCGTGATCATCGCCGGCGCGGCGGTGTGCGGGGAACCGGACCAGCCTGGCGCGAAGGATTGAGCCATTCCTGCAAACGATGCTGAGCACAGAGCCATGAGTGCGGCATACCGATGACAGCTTTTCACTAACATACCTCAGCGACTCAAATTTACTTGGATATAGAAACGGTGGTACGTGAATCTAGCCTGAACTGCGGCCCTCCTGATGTCAAGGTCATCAGACGTTGTAATCAGTCGTTTACGCCCAGCCCCATGCCATGCGCGTGAAGATCCCTGGCAAGGCATCCTGGTATTCAACTCCCGCAGACTGAACCCTGGCATCTGACTGGGCATCGCGATCTCGACAGCCAGATTTTCCTGTGCTCTGAAACGATCGCCAGGGCACCAGGCCCCCCCGGCCTGTTTCTCAGGCCCACAGGCGTTTCTTGTCGTGGACAAACCCGCGCCCGTTCGGGAGCTGAAGATCCGTAGTTTAGCTCGTTACCAAAGTCATGCTGCCTCTGGCCTCACTCCGATCGCTCAACTGTTCCGAGCGACCGATTTAACTGGGGAATTGCTGCACTCCAAGGCTGAGGCGGAGCGAAGCGAAAAAGCCGACTCTCGAGTCTATTTTGTAACTAAGGTAATTGGACCTGTGTTTCGGCTCTCGAGTTCTTCACGAAATTTATGCTTGCCAAATTCGGTCCGGTGAGCAATCCTAAAGAAGCATTTCTGATGTATTTGTTCGATTAGATCTTGCTCTGGACCGGGTCATCAGGTGCCTTGGACCGTCACCGCATACGAATTGGTTGGTGGGTAACGGGATTCGTGTCGGTATAGAGGCTGCGCCAGGAACCCGAATCAAAGCGCACCCACAGACCCGCAGGGATATTCTTCCTAAACGATTCAGGGGGGCCTGTCAGGCGGGAAGTACTGTCCTTATCGGGATAAGCTTCATATTGGAGAGTCAATGGCATCACCGGATGTTTTGCGACAAACCATATCTAAAACATCCTCTTCTGAACGACCTCGAGAAGTCGGGTCGCACTCTGCTGGGGCGGGGTTGTCGAAGGTCGGGATGTTGTGGGATGGTGTGACGGTTGTGGCGGCCACTGTGCTCGCAACCGTGTTCGAATTACACATCGGGCTGATTCCAGGCGCGAGACATTTCTGGAAAGGCACACTGTTTCCAGGCGGCTCATTTGGACTTCTGATGACGCTTTTGTGCGGGTTCATTCTGGCGCTGCTGTTCATCAGCCACCGCCTGAACCTGTACCGTCCCCATGCCCTCCATAACTTTCTGCATGAACAGCGCCTCGCCGTGCAGGCCTGCATCACCGCAGGTCTGATTCTTACCGGCGCTCTCTATCTCCTGCACGCCGCGCAGATTCCGCGCTCCATTGTGCTCATCACCATCGCCCTGGTCACCGCGTGCGTGAGCGTTCGCCGCATGCTTTTCCGATTGCTGCAGCACCGGCGCTTTGAGCGCGGCGTCGACATCCGTAACCTCCTTATCGTCGGGACCGGTCCGGAAGCGCAGGCTCTCCGTCGGCACGTCGACACGGTCCGCCACCTTGGCTATGCCTTCAAGGGTTTTATTGAGGTGCCCGGGACAGGGTTCCGGCAGAACCCTGTGGGCGAAATCGTCGGCGATCTCGATTCGCTGTTCGACCATGCCCGCAAGCACTTTGTGGATGAGATATTCTTCACCATCGCCCTGGAGCGCACTGACATGCAGGAGGTTCTGCTCAAGGCGCGGGAGACCGGGATCGATGTTCGCGTCCTGCCTCACACTTTTGGCGGTCTAGCATTGAACTGCCCCATCGAGTACGTCGGCCAGTTCCCGACGATTCCGCTGCATCGTGGCGATCTGCCTGAAATGGCGCTCATGCTGAAGCGCGGGCTCGACGTAATTCTCTCGTCGATGGTTCTTCTGGCGCTTTCTCCGGTTCTCCTGACCATAGCGGTTCTCATCAAGTTTGGATCGCCGGGGCCCATCTTCTACCGCTCCGATCGCATCGGCAAGAAGGGCCGCGTTTTCAAGTGCATCAAATTTCGAACGATGGTGGCAGACGCCGATCGCCAGCGCGCCGAAATCATGCACCTGAATGAGCGCGACGGAGTGCTGTTCAAGGTCACCAACGATCCCCGGATCACTCACCTGGGTCGCATCCTGCGTAAGTATTCGCTGGATGAACTGCCCCAATTCCTCAACGTGCTCAAGGGTGATATGAGCATCGTAGGTCCCCGTCCACCGATCGGCAGCGAGGTACGCCAGTACAAGCTGGATCACCTGCGTCGCCTGGACGTGATGCCCGGCATCACCGGACTTTGGCAGGTGTACGCCCGCCAAGATCCCTCATTCGACAGCTACATCTCTCTGGACCTGGCGTACGTCGAGAACTGGAACATCTGGCTCGATCTGAAGATTATCCTTCGGACCATCACGGTGGTGTTCGCGGGAACCGGCTCTTAATAGAATCATGGCAAGCCCAGAGGCCCGATTCCGTCCGGCGAATCGGGCCTTTGCTTTCTTGGTGCCACAACGCGCGAGCTCTTAGCCGGCGGGGAGGGACCGAAGAGCCAGATCAGCTCCCGGCAACGCGCATGCAGCGCTCGTCGTCGACTGTTTATTGTGAGCCGCGCACCTGTGGATCTCGGCCCTGGGGGGCACCGCTACACTGGAAGCAATGACGGGTAATTTGTTTGATAGCGGTGCGGCGAAGCCGGGCTCCGCCGAATGGCTGACAGCCCACTGTGACGGCGGATCGCGGGGAAATCCCGGGCCGGCGGGATATGGCGCAGTCATTGAGGACGGTCGCGGTCAGGTGGTGGCGCGGCTGAGCGAGTTTCTGGGAATCCAGACCAACAACTATGCCGAGTACAAGGGGCTGCTTTCCGTTCTGGGCTGGGCTGTGCAGCATGGCCATCGGAAGCTCAGGGTGGTGTCGGACTCAGAGCTGATGGTGAAGCAGATGAAAGGCCAGTACAAGGTGGCCAGCCCCGGATTGCGGCCGCTGTGGGAAGAGGCCAAAGCGCTGGCGCGCAAGCTGGACGGCTTCGAGATGTCGCATACGCTCCGCGGCGGAAACAAGGAAGCCGACAAGCTGGCCAACGACGCCATGGACCGCGGCATGGGTAAAGACAAGAACCTGGGATCAGGGAGCGCGGATCCAGGAGGGCGCGCGAATGCGGGCGGCCCTGCCGGGTTGAGAGCTGATGCGTACGCCAGGCCGCCCAGGGCTCCCCAGCCAGCTCAGAATGTCCCCAAGCCGCCGCGGCAGGTCATCGAGGGCTATGTGAAGGACGGCGTGGTTCACCTCCTCGAAGGCGAACTGCCCGACGGTATCTTCGTGAAGGTGGTTCGCGAGTAGATCCGGCCTTTCTTGATTCTCAGCCGCCATGAGCGTTCCGACCGTAAAGGGGCCACAGCAGAGAGAACTCTGTTGCTGCAGCTTAGTTGGCACCTGAGAAACGGCGGGTCGTCTGAACTCGGCTTACGCCGTTCCTTCTGCGTTTCCAGGCCGGAGCCACTGTCCTCAACTGCTCTCAGGTCGCGGACGCGCGGACTGAAGGACACGACCCTGATGTTTACGTCATAGAATCTTCGGCCTTTAGACGTGAGTAAAAAGCACTCACATTTTATGCATCCTACGTGCTATAGTTCCCATCAGATGGAGTGCAAGGCTGAGAGTGGGTCCCCCGGGTGGGCGACCTACTCAGCCGCAAATTCGAAATCGAAAAGCAATCTGGAGGAACACAGACATGGCAATCACTCGTTGGGATCCTTTCCGTGAAGTCGTCGCTCTGCAGAGCCGCATGAACTCGCTCTTCCGCGAGATGAACGAGAGCGAGAGCCCCCTGACGACTGCCAGCTTTGTGCCGGCTGTCGACATCTATGAGGACAACAAGAAAGTCGTTCTCAAGCTGGAGGTTCCGGGCATTGAAGAGAAGGACCTGGACATTCGCGTGGAGAACAACACGCTCACTGTGAAGGGTGAGCGCAAGTTCGAGAAGGAAGAGAAGGAAGAGAACTTCCATCGTATTGAGCGCCGCTATGGGAGCTTCTTCCGCTCCTTCACGCTGCCCTCCACGGTGGACAGCGAGCACATCGGCGCCACCTACAATGCCGGGGTGCTGAAGCTGGAGCTGTTGAAGAAGCCCGAAGCCCAGCCCAAGCAGATCAAGGTGAACGTCGGCGGTGCGCAGAAGGCCGAAGAGCCGGAGCTGGTGGGCGCGCGGTAAAGGAACCAGTGGTCAGGGATCAGTGGTCAGCGGTCAGTTCGGAGCCAAAGCCTGGACTGGCAACTGACCATTGCTTTGTGGATTCAAAGCAATCGGCTCATACTGACCACGCACTCACTTCGAGTCATCGTGACAGCGGACGTGGGCGGCAAGAAATGCCGGAGAACTTAAAGCTGATCACTGACAACGGGAGTTTTTATGGCAATTCGTTGGGATAAATTGACGGTCAGGTCGCAGCAGGCAGTGGCGCAGGCGCAGCAGAGGGCAGCCGAACTGGGCAACCCGGAGATGCAGCCTGTGCACCTGCTGCTGGCGCTGGTCGAAGATCGCGAAGGCGTTATTCCCGCGGTGCTGGGCAAGATTGGTGTTCCCATCGAGCGGCTGGAGAGCGATCTTCACTCCATCGAGGAAAACCTGCCCCGTGTTTCGGGTGCTGCCGCGCAGCCGGGCCTCAGCCAGGCGCTCAACAAGGCGTTCGACCAGGCCTTCAAGGAGGCGGAAAACTTCAAGGACGAGTACTTGTCCACTGAACACCTGCTTCTGGGCATCGCAAGCCAGAAAAGCGATGCGGCAGCGCAGGCGCTCACTTTGCTGGGCGGAACGCATGATGCCATCCTCAAGGCGCTGACCGCGGTGCGCGGATCACAGCGGGTGACGGATCAGAATCCGGAGAACAAATTTCAGGCTCTCGAGAAGTACGCCAAGGACCTGACCGAGCTGGCCCGGCGTGGCAAGCTGGACCCGGTGATCGGGCGCGACGAAGAAATCCGCCGGGTGATTCAGGTGCTGAGCCGCCGGACCAAAAACAACCCTGTGCTGATCGGCGAGCCGGGAGTGGGCAAGACGGCTATCGTTGAAGGACTGGCGCGGCGCATTGCGTCGGGCGACGTGCCGGAGATCCTCAAGGACAAGAGGGTCATCTCGCTCGATCTCGGATCGATGCTGGCGGGGGCCAAGTATCGCGGCGAGTTTGAAGACCGGCTCAAGGCCGTGCTGCGCGAGATTGAGGAGTCGAACGGGCAGGTCATTCTGTTCATCGACGAACTGCACACGCTGGTGGGTGCGGGCGCCGCCGAAGGCGCTATCGACGCCAGCAATATGCTGAAGCCCCCGTTGGCGCGCGGCGAGCTCCGGGCGATTGGCGCAACCACGCTGAATGAATATCGCAAGTACATCGAGAAGGACGCGGCCCTGGAGCGGCGTTTCCAGATCGTCTTCGTCGGCGAGCCCAACGTGGAGGACACCATTGCCATTCTCCGCGGCCTGAAGGAGCGATACGAGGCGCACCACAATGTGCGCATCAAGGATTCGGCGATCGTGTCGGCAGCGACTTTGTCGCATCGTTACATTTCGGACCGCTTCCTTCCCGACAAGGCCATCGACCTGGTAGACGAGGCCGCGGCTTCGCTGGCCATTCAGATTGGCAGCGTCCCGACGGAGATCGACCAGCTTGAGCGCCAGGCCACTTCGCTCGAGATTGAGCGCGCGGCGTTGAAGCGGGAGACCGACCCGAACAGCCTGGGGCGCATGGAGACCGTGGAACGCGAGCTCGCCGCGCTGCGGGAGGAGATTACCGCGCTGCGGGCCCGGTGGACGCAGGAGCGCGACGCCATCACGCGGATCAGTGAGGTGAAGAAACAGATTGAGGCACTCAAGTTCGAGGCGGAGGAGAACACCCGCCGCGGACAGCTCGATCGCGCCGCGCAGATCCAATACGGCGACCTGCCGCGGCTGGAGCGCGAGCTGCAGCAGCTGAACGCGACCCAGGACAGCGTGAATGCGGGCGGGACCGAGCGCATGCTGAAAGAAGAAGTGGATGAAGAAGATATCGCCAAGATTGTGAGCAAGTGGACGGGCATTCCAGTGAGCCGCATGCTTGAGGGCGAGGTCAAGAAGCTGGTCAAGATGGAAGAGCGGCTGCGGGAGCGTGTGGTTGGGCAGGAACCGGCGCTGACGGTGGTTGCGAATGCCATCCGTCGTTCGCGCGCCGGGCTGAGCGATCCAAAACGACCGATCGGCTCATTCATTTTCCTGGGGCCGACGGGCGTGGGAAAGACCGAGACGGCGCGGGCGCTGGCGGAGTTTCTGTTCGATGATGAGCAGGCCATGATCCGCATCGACATGAGCGAGTACATGGAGAAGCACGCGGTGGCGCGATTGATCGGCGCGCCTCCGGGGTACATTGGCTACGACGAGGGCGGGCAGTTGACAGAAGCTGTGCGCCGGCGGCCATACTCGGTGATTCTGCTGGACGAGGTGGAGAAGGCCCATCCGGACGTATTCAACGTGCTGCTGCAGGTGATGGACGACGGGCGGCTCACCGATTCGAAAGGTCGTACGGTGGACTTCAAGAACACGGTGTTGATCATGACGTCGAATCTGGGCGCGGCGCTGCTGACGCCGGAGACACTGAAGTCCGACCTTGATTTCGACATGGCTCGTGAGAGCGTGATGCGGGTACTCCGGGAGCACTTCCGGCCGGAGTTCCTCAACCGCGTGGATGACCAAGTGATCTTCCGCCCGCTGGGTCACGCGCAGATGGACCAGATCCTGGACCTCAGGATCGAGGAACTGCAGAAGCTGCTCGCAGATCGGCAGATTTCGCTGGAGCTGACGCAACCGGCGCGGCAACTGATCCTCGCCTCCGGGTGGGATCCGGTGTACGGCGCGCGGCCGCTGAAGAGGGCGTTACAGCGGATGGTGCAGGACCCGCTGGCGATGAAGATCCTGGACGGCGAGATACTGCACGGCATGCACGTACGTATCGACGTGGATCGGCACTCGAACCAGTTGCATTTCGAGTCCATGGGCCGTGGAGCTATGGCGTAAGCACCTGCGGTGCGGCCGACCGCGGCTTGGTCGCCACGTGTGTGCCACATTAGGACTGCATCAACGGCCCCGGAGGGATTTCTTCGGGGCTTTCTTTTTGTCTAGCGGATTCTGTTGCTGCGCTGGGTCCGGCATGGCTAGACTGGTCGGCATGAGATCTCTGCTTTCCCGCACACGCATATGGATCGCCGTATTACCGTTCCTCGTTGTAGCGACATGCCTGCCGGCGCAGGATTGGGCGAAGGCGCGGCTTGAGAAGTCGCCGCGGCATCGCGAGTACGTCACGCTCAAGCACGACAACCGCAGCGTTCAGGCGCTGGTGGTGTATCCCGAGGTGAAGGAGAAGGCGACGGTCGTTGTTCTGATTCACGAGATTTTCGGCTTGAGCGATTGGGCAAAGGAGATGGCAGATGAACTGGCCGGCGAAGGGTTCATTGTTATCGCTCCGGACCTGCTGAGCGGGGCGGGCCCAAACGGCGGCGGGTCGAGTTCTTTCCCTGATCAGGATGCGACCGTGAAGGCTGTGTCGGGGCTGAATCCCGACGCTGTGATGGCTGATCTGGATGCGGCAGCGGATTATGGCAAAAAGCTGCCGGCCGCGAACGGCAAAATCGCGGTCGCGGGGTTTTGCTGGGGCGGATCGAAGTCGTTTGCATTTGCGACGCACCGCAAGGATCTGAGCGCGGCATTTGTGTTCTATGGGACGGGGCCGGCGGATGTCACGACGATTACGGCGCCGGTGTATGGGTTTTATGCGGGCAACGACGCGCGCGTCGGGGCGACGGTTCCCGGTACGACGGATGCGATGAAGAAGGCCGGGAAGTCGTACGATCCGGTGACATATGAGGGTGCGGGCCACGGGTTCATGCGCGCGGGCGAGGATCCGGGAGACAAGAATCCCGCTAATAAGACGGCGCGGGATCAGGCGCTCGACCGGCTGGTGAAGCTGCTGAAGGAGATGAAGACGGCGAGCGCGGCTACGGCTGGCGAGCCGAAGCAAACAGCGCGGAAGGCGGACGCGCCGGCTTGCCACGATGCGGCCTCAAGCATGTAAGCGGATTGGATGAACGAAGGGCCGCGGCGAGGCGCGGCCCTTTTGGTTGTGCGCCCAGCATGGGCGCACTCTTACGGGTGTAAGTCCCGTCGCGAGTTGGTCACAGCGAGTGAAGTGAAGCGCAACTGCATGAGGGCGACCGAGTGTGGGGAGGAAGCGTGGATCGAAGCTGCGGGCCGATGAACAAGAACCGGATAGAAGGCGTTGCCGAACAGGGCGAGCGGGCCAATGGCCGCGAAGCTCTTGTGACCAAGGTTCGGCGGCGTAGATCCGGCGGTCGTGCAGTGAAGGAGTGCGTTCTTACCTGGGGAGATCTCGCCTCATGCCTGAAAGGGCAACGGTGCAAATCGGAGCGAGAAGTCAGCCGAGGCCGTAGTAGCCCGTCGCGAGGCGAGTGAAGGGCCGAACGAGAAGGAGTGATTCTTGGGAAGGTGATGTGTTGGAAATGGCATCAGATGGCCGCATTGGCGGAACGGTCCGGAAGGGGCGAGGTGAAGCCAAGTCTGTTCCGGGCAGTGATGAAGACCGACGCCCGCG
>NZ_DASXYM010000145.1:0-7714 GCF_036502485.1 Occallatibacter sp.
TAAAACCCCCCCCCCCCCCCCGGAAGGTAGAGACTCAAAACTGGAACACCGTGAACGGGTGCTCCTCCCCCCGCTCCTTCAGGATGCTGAGCGCCACATTGCACACCCGTACCCCCCCCTTCGACTCCGCTGAAAACGTCCCGTGGTGCGCATGCCCGTGCAGCGCCAGCGCCGGCTTGTGCTTGTCAATCGCCCGCTGCAACCGGGAGCTGCCGAGGAACGGAAAGATCGGCTCCGGCTCGCCGACCACTGTCCCCTTGATCGGGGCGTAGTGCGTAATGGCAATCTTGACCGGCGTCTTCAGCTGCTCCAGCCCGTAGTCCAGCTTGATGGCCTCGCGCTCCGCCACCTCCACAAAGTTCTTAATCCCGAACTCGCCGAATGGCATCAGCTCATACGGCGCAAATCCGCCGGCAAACCCCTTGGTCCCCGCGAAGCCCACGCCGTCCACTTCAAAGCAGTGCCCATCCAGCAGGTGCACGCCCGCCACGCGCAGCATGCCGGCCAGTTCGTCCTGGTTGCCGCTCTCGTGGTCGTGATTTCCCAGCACGGCAATGATGGGGACATGCACCTGCTCCAGCACGGAGAGCACGGCGCGCATCTCATCCGGCAAACCGTGATTGGTGAAGTCGCCGGCCACCACAAGGGCATCCGCCAGCTCGTTCACTGCGGAAAATGCAGCTACGTTTTTCTCGTGATCTTCGACTTTCAAATGAATGTCGGCAACAGCCGCAAGCCTCATTCCTCGCTCCCAACCGCGTCTTCGACGCGCAATAAGCACGGGTGGTTGTCGCAGAACTCCTGGTAAAGATTGCGCTCGCCCCACTCGTCCACATCAATGGCAAACATGCGCGGATCCACCAGCGAGCCGCGGAACGGCGCCTCTTTGTCCGGATGCCGCAACTGCTCAGTGAATCGCTGCAGCAACTCGCGCCATACCGTTTCCGGAACTGCATCGGTGTGCGCCGGATACACGTACGCGTACAGCAGCAGCGACCAGTAAAGCAGGATCCAGTGCTCGCCCATGAGGTACAGTAGCCTGTGCCAGTCCAGCCGCGGGCCGCAAGCCTTTACCAGGTGCACCACGTCTGCCCCATCAAACCGCTCGCGAAACGCGACGAAGCACTTCGAGGCAATACACTCTTCAGGCCCCAGCACGCGGCAGGGAACTCCCAGCACAATCTCCGCCAGGCCCCGGTCGATCCATGACCGGTCGATCACCAGGCTGGCGTTGCCAACGCCCGTGATCAGGTCCACGAACTGCTCACCCCGACGCGCCTTCGCCAGCCACACCGGATCCTCAACGGCTGTCTCAAACCCTGCGGCTGCCAGGCGCTCAAATGCGGCTGGAATATCGGAGGGTGCGAGGAAGAAATCGATGTCTTTGGTCGTTCGCCAGATGCCGGTGTGGCGGTGGATGGCGAAAGCTCCGCCCACGACAAAGGGGACGGGCGGCCCGTCCTCGGGATGGTTGGCAAGAAGCGCCTCAAGCGCGTCCTGATAAGTCTCCTCTGCCTCTACTGTCCACGCCGGCTCTTCCGAGGAGGTAACGGGTAGCCGCGGATCCCAATGCGCCATGCTGGAATTGGACGCACAAAACCGCTCCAACAGTCGCTTGCCTGCTGCAAAGACGTGAGTTTGCCTCGCCGGCATGGACGCCAGGTGAACTCCCAAACCCACTGGTCTCAGCGCCGGCTGCTGGTTTGACCCCGACCGCAAATCCCAAGTATGATGAACAAGTTGGCAGCCACGCCCGGCGCCCGCTGCGGCTCTGTCAAACAAGGTTGCAAGCCATCGCAATGCTCGCTTGTTGCCCCCTCGTTCAATGGTAGGACACCTGCCTCTGGAGCAGGCTATCGGGGTTCGAATCCCTGGGGGGCAGCCACATCAATCACTCACCTTCCCATGAACCTTCAATGTGCTGGAGTTATCAGCACGCGCGAAAGAGCGTGCGCCAACTCATCGGGAGCAAACTTGGCCACGAAACCGTCTGCGCCCACCCGGCTTGCATGGGACTCGTTGGCTGCCCCGGATAGCGATGAGTGAACCACCACAGGAACATCTTTCAGCAGGTCGTCATCCTTGATCTGCCTGGTCAGCATGAAGCCATCCATCTCCGGCATCTCCAGGTCCGTAAGCACTGCTGCCACCTTCTGGCGAATGGGTGTCCCCTCGCTCCTCGCTCGTTGCGACAGTATCCTCAGTTGTTCCCAGGCCTCCCTGCCGGTCTTCGAACCAACAAAGGGAAGCTTCATGCGTGTCAAGACAGTTTCGATCTGTCGGCGCGCAACGCTGGAGTCGTCGGCATACAAGATCACCGACCCCTGCGGAATCTGAACCGCCGGAATTGAGGTGAGCTCGTCTGCTTCCTGACTTCAGTTCCTGGTGATTGCCGCGATCGTTGAAGAGCGGCGCTGCCTCGGTCAGTCGTGCTGCCAGATCACTGACCAGTGTTCGTTGGGATTCGTCGACCGGATCGTAAGACGCCGCGCGGAGAATCGATACGCGCGCGTCAGCCTCTTGCCCACCAGCCCACGCGTGATCGATCCCTCCACGTGGTGCGTCACAGTGTGTGCCTGCTCGTTGATGTCGAAGCTGCCGAAGGACGCTTCGTACCCGTTCAGAACGTAATCGTTGGTGAGCGTCGCGTCGGATTCGGGATACATGATCTGCACGGACATATGGCCGTCGCGCGTGTAGATCAGCTTGCCTGTCAGGCCGGCAGCAAGGTTGAGCTTGCCGTCTGCGCCCTGCGTTCTAAGTGCGACAAGGTGCCAGCCGCCAATCAACCTATCCCTGTCAGAAGCTGACTTATCGTGAGATTCCGATGGACTGCTGCTCTGCTGAGTCTGTGCAGGTACAAATCCACCCAGAGCTATATGCGCTGCCAGCGCCAGGTACGCAGCTGCTTTCATGCTAAAATCCTCCGCCTTTAACTCAGCGCCCCGCTCATGCGCATGCAACTGAGATCGAGTGCGGACACTTCAAAATCATTCCTCGGTGCCATGGCGGATCATGTCGTTTCCATCCCGTCGCCAGAGGCAAACCGACAGGATGGAACACGAAAGTTGGCGGTAGAACTACTCGGCCTTCAGCGACGCCATGTCGATGGAGAAGCGATACTTCACGTCAGACTTCACCACGCGCTCGTAAGCTTCGTTCACCTTCTGGATCGGAATCACTTCCACATCGGAGGTGATGTTGTTCTTGCCGCAGAAGTCGAGCATCTCCTGGGTTTCCGCGATGCCGCCGATCAGCGATCCGGAAAAACTGCGGCGCCGGAACAGAAGGCCGAAGACGCCCACCGGCAGTGGCTTCTCAGGCGCGCCCACCATGGTCAGGTTCCCGTCGCGGCGCAGCATGTTGATATAAGCGTTGATGTCGTGCTCCGCGGCCACAGCGTCCAGAATGAAATCGAAGCTGCCGGCGTGCTTGGCCATGTCATTCGCGTCGCGCGAGATCACCACTTCATCGGCGCCCAGGCGCTTGGCATCTTCCACCTTGCCGGGCGAGGTGGTAAACACCACGGTCTGTGCGCCAAGAGCATGCGCAAACTTCACAGCCATGTGGCCCAGTCCGCCCAGACCGACTACACCCACTTTCTTGCCCTTGGTGACGCCCCAGTGCTTCATGGGCGAGTACGTGGTGATGCCGGCGCAGAGCAGAGGCGCGGCTCCGGCCAAGTCGAGGTTCGACGGCACACTCAGCACAAAATGCTCGTCCACGACGATGGTGTCGGAATAGCCGCCGTACGTCACCTTGCCGGTGTGCTTGTCGGGGAAGTTGTACGTTAACACGAAATTGTTGCAGAACTGTTCGAGCCCGGCCTGGCACTCGGGACAAGTGCGGTCGGAGTCGACCATGCAGCCCACGGCGGCAATGTCGCCCGGCTTGAACTTCTTTACCGCCGAGCCCACCCTGGTGACGCGGCCCACGATTTCGTGGCCGGGCACGCAAGGATACACAGTCGGCATCGCGTCCTGCCACTCGTTGCGCGCCTGGTGCACGTCAGAGTGGCATATACCGCAAAATAAAATCTCTATCTGGACATCGGTATCGGTTGGATCGCGCCGCACGATCGTGGTGGGGGCAAACGGCGATGTGGCGTCGGGAACAGCGTATGCTTTTGCGTTGAACATGCAATCAACCTCGGCCTTTTTTGCGCGTTGTTGTTTTGGGATGCGCCAGGGTCAAAGCGGGGTGCGCCGGGAGATAAGGCCATATGAATCGTAAAGCCCCCGCGTTGCCCATGAATGAAAGACTACGAAAGAGTTCCGGTGGTGCGGTATCCCGATTCTGCCGATTTATTGCCTGAATCTGTCGAAGGCCGGAAATTTCTGCATGGACTGCCACATTTCGGCGTTAGTGTGAATATGGAGGCGCCGTGGCCATGAGGGCGGAGGTCCGACCAGACTCGAAGAAGAGGCAGCAGACGCGCGTTCAGATGATGCGTGCCGATCTGGCGCGGAAGATCGCCGCGCATTGCAGCGGCGAAGGAATGCGCGAGACGGCGATTCCCGGGCTGACTCTGTACCGTCGCAGCGAGCCCACGGCGTGCAACTCCGCGGCCTACAAGCCTAGCCTGATCGTCTTTGTGCAGGGAAAGAAGCGGATCAATCTTGGCCGGTCAACCCTCATCTGCGACGAGTCCACTTTTCTTCTGACTTCTGTCGATCTGCCGGTGGTGAGCCAGGTGATCGATGCCACCCGCGACCGGCCCATCCTGGGGCTGGACTTGAATCTCGAAACCCCCGAGGTGCGCCGCATCCTGAGCGAACACGAACTGCCGGTACACGGCGAATCAGAGTCGGCGCGCGGCATGGCCGTGGGCGAAACGACCCCGGAACTGCTGGATGCCTGTGCGCGCCTGGTCGATCTTCTCGATGCGCCGCAGGACATCCCGTTCCTCGCGCCGCACATCGAGCGCGAGATCATCTACCGCCTGCTGCGCAGTCCGCAGGGTGCGCATCTGCGCGCCATCGCCACCCTCGGCGAACAGACCAACCGCACAGCCAAAGCGGTCTCGTGGCTCAAGCAGAATTTCGACAAGCCGCTGCGCGTGGAAGAACTCGCCGGCATTGCGCAAATGGGCGTCTCCACGCTCCATCATCATTTCCGCTCTCTCACCGCCATGAGCCCGCTGCAATATCAGAAGCAGCTTCGACTGCATGTGGCGCGCGAACGCATGCTGAACGAGGGACTGGATGCAGCCAGTGCCGCGTTCCAGGTGGGCTACGAAAGCGCCAGCCAGTTCAGCCGCGAGTACAGCCGCTTCTTCGGGCAGCCGCCCATGCGCGATGTGAAAAGCCGCGGTCTGGCTGCGGCAGAGGCGCGAGAATAACGCCATAGCGGATTGCTCATTCCTGCCGGCAGCAAGTGGAGCAGCAGGACAGAATGGACGAGTCGCCGGGGCCCAGCTGCCGCCAGTTCGCTGCACCCCCCGGTTACCGCGTCCTATACCATTCCTACAAGCCATGGCCACCACCGATCCAACTCCCGTCTCCACCGCACTGAGCGGATTCGTGCTGGTGCTCATCCAGTTCGACGTATGCGAGGAGATCCGGCTTGACCAGTTGCAGCATGCGGCCAACGCCCGCACCCTGCGCCAGCCCAGCACCAAGCAGGCGGCCCCCTCGTACGTCCGCTATGAGCGGCCGCCGGTGCTGGAGCGTCTGGACGCGCTCACGCTCGAGTCGGGCGAGCGGCTCGAGGGAGCAATCAAATATTTCGATTACGGGGTGGTCAGCGTTGCCTATCAGCTTCCGTTCGCCGGCAATTGGGACGACCTCATCCGACTGTCGAGCCGGTGGGTCTGGGATGTGGATTTCGCATCCCGCATCGAGCCCATCATCCGTCGCTCTTTGGAACGGTCCTCAGCTGCCTTCATCAAGCCTTATGATCGCTGGCTCAGCGAAGACTACTTCATCTTTCATGTGCGCGACGCCGCGGGATCACCAACAGCCGATCAACTGATCCAGGAGCACGGCCACAGAATTGCGCAGGTGGTGCGCGGGGACCGGCTGACCCTTGCGGAAGGCGAGTGCAGGGAAGTGCTGCAGTCGCAGATTTCGTACTACGCGAACGACCTCGCGGTAATCGGATGGAATGCGGCCTTCGTGTATGACTCAGCCGCGGGCGCGGAGACAGCCATCCAGCTCTTGGAATATGCCAACTCGCAGTTGCTCGAATTCCGGTACTACGACGAACTGCTGACCGGGGTGCTGGACGAGGTGTATGACCTGCTGGGGCAGAAACGCGGACGCTTTGCGCGCTGGCGGCTGGCGCGGCGGGCGAGAGATCTCCAGCGCGTACTGCTGGACATAGGCGAGCTCACCGAACACGCCGACAATGCGATCAAATTCCTGAGTGACATGTTTGCCGCGCGCCTCTACAGGTTGGCGGCGGCAAAGGTGGGCGTGCCGGATTATAAGGATCTTGTGGCCCGCAAGCTGAAGACTGCCGAAAACCTGCACCAGGATATGACCGAACAGTTCAACGAGAGCCGGGCGTTCTTCCTTGAAGTGGTCGTCGTCCTCATCCTGCTTATCGAGCTCTACTATGCGTTCAAGGGCAAGGGGGTCTGAGCAGGAGAGCCCATGCCGCGGTGCACTTCTCACATAAAAAAAGGGCCCGCCACGTGGACGGGCCCCGGTGGAGCGCAAAGCTACTTGGCGCCGCGGTTGAAATCAACTGTGGTGGAGTAGGTGCCGGTTTCGTAGGTGTTGGCAGACCACGGCACAGTAAGGGTCCACCGTGCATTGGGATTGCACCCCACGATGCTGACCGTGAAGCTCACGCTCGCTGAGCCGCTGGCCGGCAGGTCCCCCAGAATAATCGGGAAGCTCGGAGTTGTGATCTTCGGCGTGCAGGACGGGCCGGAGATCTGCGTGAGAGTGAAATTGTTGAGCTGCGAGGCCCAGGCGGTTCCTGCGTCGCCGTTGGTAGCGGTGAGCGTAACCGTGCGCGTGTCGCGTGTGCCTGCGGAGATGGTGGACGAGAGCGCCATGCCGTAGCCCGGCAATTTGGTTTCGTCCACAATGCCCCAATAGGCGGGCTTGGCCTGCAGGCTCATGTCGAAGGGCAGCGGATAGTCGGTGCGCGACACGGGAAAGCTGTCGAGCCACGTATCGTCATCCGCCATACCCCAGATCGTGACCCGACTCAGCTTGCCCTTCAGGTTCCGGAACGCGTCAAAGGTGTTTGCGTAGAGCCATCCCTGTTTCGCCAGAACGGAAGGCGGAACGTTCAGGCCGTAGTTAGTCTTCGTGTCCCCCGCGTTATAAACGCTAAGGTCGAACTCGGTGACCTCCTGGTCAATCCCGAGGTCCGCGACAGTGTTGATGGCATTCACCATCGCCGGGACCGACGGGTAGTTGATGGCGTTGTGCATCTCATGACCCACGCCATCGAGTGGAACGTTGCGTGAGCGGAGATCGTTGACCACCTTGACGAGGCATGCCAGACGATTGGGATCGGTGGTGCTGTAGTCGTTGATGAACAGCTTGGCGCCGGGCGCTGCCTGCCGAGCTGCCTTGAGGGCAACATCGAGATAGTACTTGCCCAGGACGTTGTAGAACGGCCCGTGAACCAGGCAGTCAGGCTGGCTGGGATCAAGCGGCTCGTTCACCACATCCCACACGCCCACCTTGTTGCCAAAGTGTGTCACTTCAGACTGGATGTGCTCCTGAATGTTCGCGGTGACGAGAGCCTGGTT
>NZ_DASXYM010000146.1:0-48364 GCF_036502485.1 Occallatibacter sp.
GATTCCTATAAAGCCGGTCCATAGAGACCCGCGTTGCATCACTCGGTTGCAGTGACGCTCGTCCCGCCCGTCCCCCGTCCTATGTAACTCTAGGAACTTGTTGAAGAAGTAATTTCCCCTTGCGACTGGATTAGATTCGCATTCGTCTATGGAGTATGCGTGGAGACGAGCGGGTTCAGGACGGGATGTTCAGCTATGTGACGCTGGAGCAGCGTGTTCCTCGGGAGCATCCGTTGCGTGCGATTCGCAAGCTGACGGACGAGGTTTTGCGGTCGTTGAGTGCGGAGTTCGATGGGCTCTATTCGGACTTGGGGCGGCGCTCGATCGCGCCCGAGTATGTGCTGCGGGCGCTGCTGTTGCAGGCTTTTTATTCGATCCGTTCGGAGCGCCAGTTAGTCGAGCAGATCGACTACAACCTGCTGTTCCGCTGGTTCGTCGGCCTGGGTATGGACGACGCGGTGTGGAACCACGCCGTGTTCTCGAAGAACCGCGACCGGCTGCTCAACAGCGAGGTGGCGCAACAGTTTTTCGCGGCGGTGAACAAGCAGGCGAAGCGATTCATGTCGGACGATCACTTCACCGTCGATGGCACGCTGATCCAGGCCTGGGCCTCGCACAAGAGCTTCCGCGCCAAGGACGGCGATTCCGATGGCAGCGACGGCGCAGACTTCCATGGCCAGAAGCGCTCCAACGACACGCATGAATCGACCACCGACCCGGATGCGCGACTGTACAAAAAGAGCTACGGCAAGGAGTCGCATCTGGCCTATCTGGGCCACACGCTGGTGGAGAACCGCAACGGCCTGATCGCCGCCGCCATGGTCACCCAGGCGGACGGCTACGCTGAGCGCGAAGCTGCGCTGCTGATGCTTCAGGACAAGCGAAAAGGACGCAGGCGGCGCATCACCGTAGGCGCGGACAAGGCCTACGACACGAAGGATTTCATCGCGGCCACACGTGCCTTGAACGTCACCGCGCATGTGACCAGGAACCAGAAGGGGCGCCGCTCGAACCTCGACCGCAGAACCACGCGCCATCCCGGCTACGCCATCAGCCTGAGCCGCCGATGGCTGATCGAAAAGGGATTTGGATGGCTCAAGCAGACCGGACCCATCCGCCAGGTAAAGCTGCGCGGACTGCGCAAGGTCGACTGGCTGTTCGTCTTCAGCTGCGCCGCCCACAACCTCATGCGGCTGCCGAAACTGATAGCCCCTGGACGACAGGCAAGCCCCGTGGAGCAGTGCGCCTGAAGGCGGCCGGAGAGCCCGAAAAGGCCCTCCAAGACCCGTCGAACGCCGCGTAAAAACCCGCAAAACAGACGATTCGAACCGATTTCAGAAAAGCCAAGTCAACAATCACCAGCAAAGAACCGACACCGCGCTGAAGTTCAACAAGCTCCTAGGGGAACTGCTCGAGGAAGCGCATGTCGCCGGAGTAGAAGTGGCCGATGTCGGAGATGCCGTGCTGGATCATGGCGATGCGCTCGACACCCATGCCGAAGGCGAAGCCGGTGATCTTTTCGGGGTTGTAGGCGTCGTCTGACGGATCGATCTTGCGACGTTCTTCGGTGACGGCGGCGAAGACGGCGGGGTCGACCATGCCGCAGCCGAGGAGCTCGATCCAGCCGGAGTGCTTGCACTTGCGGCAGCCTTTTCCGCCGCAGAAGATGCAGGAGATCTGGACGTCGGCGGAGGGTTCGGTGAAGGGGAAGAAGCTGGGGAAGAAACGGGTTTTGACGTCGGAGCCGAAGAGGGCCTTCATGGCGTGGTCTAACGTGCCTTTGAGGTCGGAGAAGGTGATGTTGGTGTCGACGCAGAGGCCTTCGACCTGGTGGAAGATGGGCGAGTGCGTGGCGTCCTGCGCGTCGTTGCGATGGACCTTGCCGGGAATGACGATCCGGACCGGAGGCGGCTGGCGCTCCATGGTGCGCATCTGCACGGGGGAGGTGTGGGTGCGCAGCAGGAGGCGGTCGCGCAGGGGGCGGCGGTCCTGGTTGGCGATGACGAGGGTGTCCTGGGTGTCGCGCGCAGGATGGCCGGGCGGGAAGTTCATGCTTTCGAAGTTGTAGAAGTCGGTCTCGACTTCGGGGCCCACGCCTACGGAGTAGCCCAGCGCCGCAAACACGCTGACGATCTCATTCATGGTGCGGGTGATGGGGTGCTCCGCGCCCAGAAGGCGGCGGGTGCCTGGGAGAGTGATGTCGATGGCCTCGGCGGCGAGTGCGGCGTCACTGGGTCCACCGCCGGCGGCCTGCTCGAGCAACTGCTCCACTGTGGCCTTGAGCGCGTTGAAGCGCTGGCCGAGGGACTTCTTCGCTTCCGGCGGCGCAGCCTTGAGCCATCGGGTGGAGACATCGTTCAGGCGCCCCTGCTTGCGGCCAAGCCACTGCAGGCGATAAGCCTCTGTAGCTTCGTCGCCCGTGAGCCTGGCAGCGTCGCTGCGGGCCTGCTGCTCCAGCGCGGCGAAAGCCTTGTCTAAAGAGGGCTCGTCGTAGCCCCCCAGTTCAGGAATCGGTTCGTTGGTCATGCGTAGGTTTCAGGATAAAGCACCTGCGGTGCGGCTAAACGCGGCTTCGCCGCCAGGCACCTGTGGTGCGGCTGGACGCGGCTGCGCCGCCAAATCCGGGTTGGACCTGTGATTTCCGCTTTGCCTCGCCCGGATGAGCGTCCGTTCCTCGGGGCTACTGCATCCGGAACCGCTCACGCATGAGCCGCTGCAGGCGCGGCCAGTAGATCAGGTTGAACGCCAGCTCTTTTTCGGGGAACATGCCGAGGGCCACGCGGCGCGTGTCGGCGACCATTTCTGACGCCTCTTCCACGCTCAGCGAAGAATCCTGCGCGATGACCTGGGTCACCATATTCACCACCATCTGCAGGCGGCGAATTTTGCGGTTCTCTTCCTGCAGATCTTCCGGAGATTGTCGGGCCGGTTCGTCCTGCGCTGCCGGCTCCTGCTGGCCGGCGCCGGCACAGGTTTGCGGATCGCGGTTGTAATCTATGGAACCCATCGGGGAAGCCTCCTGGGACGGGGAATGGGGAACTTGCTGTGCATCGTATGCGCCCGGAAGTAATTTATCCAGAGCGTTTCTTTTTCTGATGCCGGAACTTAACAACGGGTGCCGCGTACTAGCCTTCAGCCCAGCCACAGGAGTAATCGCAAGTGCAACTATCCATTCAGGATGTTTCAAAGCAGTATCGTCGCGGATTCGTCGCGCTGCGCGGCTTCAATCTGACAATCGGGCCGGGCGTTCTGGGTCTGCTGGGCCCCAATGGCGCCGGCAAAACTACGTTTGATGAGCATCCTGGCCACCATCACGCGCGCCACCGCCGGCCACGTGCTGTGGAACGGCGCGGAGATCGCGCGGCAGCCTGACGTATTGCGCCGCGTGCTCGGCTATCTGCGGTTCCGCAACCTGCTCAGCGAGCTACTTCGTTGCCGCGCTTGCCCTGGCGGCGTTGCCTGGCTGGGCGGGCAGCGGCGGCACGCATAGACGGATCGCCCAGGCGTTTTGCGGGCCCAATCGTGGTAAAGTAGATCGAGAGGTAGCCCCAATGCGGGGAGTCGAAGTCTACTAAAACATCTCAAAGCTTCCGATGTTGACGAGGATACACTCTACGTGTATCCTATTTGCGTTGGACGGGAAATTTAGCCGCCTACGGGAGTAGATTATGCGTGGAGTTGAGGTTTATTAACAACTTACGGGATGCGTTGTCGACGGGATGGGCAGTATCGTCACCGAGCGCCCGAACGAATTGTTCAGCAGCGTTCCGAGTTCAGCGATCTGCTTCTTGAAGGGCGGATCGGCAGCGGCAGGATCGTAGAGTATGGTGGGCGCGGCCTGCCTGAATTCCACCCGTCCCTGCTCGTTGTTATACCAATACTTTGTAAGGGCTTTGTCGGCCTCGAAGGCCATGACAGCCTGGAACGCGTCGACGGTGCCGAGGATCTGCCAGAATGAGCCTGTGAGCGCGGAGGACATGAGCGGCTCCGCCAGCCACGCCTCAAAGTTCTTCCACAGGGCGTCGAGTTTGGAAAACTCCGCCAGGTACGAGGCATAATTCCATTTTGGTTTGACCACTTTGAGCGCCTCCGCCACTTCGGCGTCGCCCAGGGCGGCGTACATGCCGATGCGCAGCAGGTACCAGGCTGCGCCGACGGCGCGCTCGCCATCGCGCGAACTGAAGAAGATGCCGCCCTTGGTGAGTTTGAATGTTTCCATGCGCCGCAGCAGCAAAAGAACCTGAAAGAACAGCTTCTGCGCCGAGGCGTCGGGCCTTTTTGTGGCGATCTTATCTGCTTCGTTGAGGATGAGGCGGGCGATGCCGACGAAGGGAAGGTAGTGCTGCTCAGCCAGTGCCATCACCCGTTCCAGGAGAAGCCGCCGCACCTCCTGGCGTTCCGCCTCCTCGGCCTCGGCGATCCGGCGTGCTTCTTCTTTCGCCTGGTCGGCGGCGATGCGGATCTCTTCGGCTGCTTTCTCGGCGGCGATGCGCGCCTCCTGGCGTAATCGATCCGCCTCGATGCGGTCCTCCTCCAGCTTTTTTTCCCGCGCGGCTCGATCGATCTCACGCTGCGATTCGTCTGCCCGGCGTTGGGCCTCGCGATCACTCTGAATGGTTGCGAAAACGGCACCGAGCACAGCCAGCAGGATGGGCAGGGTGAGGTCTTTGAAGAGATTGCCCAGACTCCGGCCGGCGCGGGTCCAGCGGGCGGCGCCCCAGGGCCTGTCGATGCTGATCGGGCCGACCAGCAGGCTGGCATGTTGCGCAGTCCTGGACTGATTCCAACTGGCATAAAGGGCAATGCCGTACGTTCCGGAGCGGGCCGCCGGCGCGAGGTCGATCTTGTAGCGGCAATTGGTGTGCGTCGACAGTTGGCGGTCGTCGCCCGGCCCGGTCATGCCGTCGCAGGCGAGTTTCGACTGGTTGAGCTCGAAGCCGGGCGCACTCAGCGCGAGGTGCAGATTGGCCAGCGGCTGCGCGGAATCATTCTGGATCGTGATCTGCAGGGTGGCGGGGGAGTCGTCCTCAAACCGATTGCGGTCCACGAGGGCCTGAATCCGGACCTGCGCGGTTTTCTGGTCGATGGAGCGGATGATCGATTCGCTGGGGTGGGCATCGGCAGCCGGAAAGAAGAGGAACAGGAGCATGCCGAGGGCCACCAGGGCCAGTGCCGCCAAGCTGCCAATCCAGAGAACGCGCTTCGAGAGCAGCTTCGAGACCATTCAGGACCTCTGGCGCGTACGGTAGCACAGGACAGGGAGGTGTTCCACGGAAAAGATCGGGGTGATCCAAGAGGCGATGGGGCAGGCCTATTCATGCGCAGGGACACTCGCGAAGTTGGATATCCGTAGAATAGGAAGGAATGGCTTTTACGGAACAATACGATGTTGCGGTGGTGGGCGCCGGGCATGCTGGCTGCGAGGCCGCCATGGCAGCCGCGCGCATGGGACTGAAGACGGCCCTGATCACCATGAATATGGACCTGATCGCGCAGATGAGCTGCAACCCGGCGGTGGGCGGCGTTGCCAAGGGGCACCTGGTGCGCGAGGTGGACGCCCTGGGCGGAATTATGGGCGAGGTCGCGGACGCGGTTGGCATCCAGTTCCGTTTGCTCAACACGTCGCGCGGGCCGGCGGTGTGGAGCCCCCGGGCGCAGTGCGACAAGGCGCAGTACCGGGTGAAGATGCGCGAGGTGCTGGAGAGCCAGCCGGGGCTGCATATCCGGCAGGCGGAGGTCGTCGATCTGGTGATCGACGACAGGGAAAGAGGGAAAGAGGGAAAAAGGGAACAGGAAGGCAGGGAAAGAGGGAAAGAGGGAAAAACGGAACAGGAAGGCACGAGCGAGGGGAGCGAAGGAGCAGCGACTAAACGGCGCGTGGTGGGGCTGAAGCTTCGTGATGGGCGGCGGCTGATGGCTGGGGCGACGATCATCACTACCGGCACATTTTTGAATGGCCTGATTCACTGCGGCGAAGAGCGTTATCCGGCGGGACGGAGCGGAGAGCCGGCTTCCGTTCTGCTGGGCGAGGCACTGCGGCGGCTGGGGCTGCGCACCTGCCGGCTCAAGACGGGTACGCCGCCGCGCCTGGACGGTCGCACGATCAAGTGGGACATGTTCGAGGAGCAGCCGGGGGATGCGGACCCGACTCCGTTCAGCTTCAGGACCAAGAAGATTGTGCAGCCGCAGATCTCATGCCATATTGCTTTCACCACGCCGGAGACGCTGCGCGTGATCCGCGAGAACGTGCACCGCTCGGCCATGTACTCGGGGCAGATCGAGGGCGTGGGGCCGCGGTACTGTCCGTCGATCGAAGACAAGATCGTCAAGTTTCCAGACAAGACGCAGCACCAGTTCTTTCTTGAGCCCGAGGGGCTGAACACGCATGAGGTCTACGTCAACGGCATGTCCACGTCGCTGCCGATGGAGGTGCAGTGGCAGATTGTGCACTCGATTCCGGGTCTGGATCAAGCGGAGATGCTGCGCCCTGGCTACGCCATCGAGTACGACTCGGTGGACGCCACGGAGCTGGACCGGACGCTGCGCGTGAAATCGATGGAAGGGCTCTATCTGGCGGGGCAGATCAATGGAACCAGCGGTTATGAAGAGGCCGCATGCCAGGGGATCATGGCGGGCATCAACGCGGCGCTTTATCTCAAGGGGGAGGCGCCGTTCACCATGGATCGGACCGAGGGGTACACGGGCATTCTCATTGACGATTTGATTTCGAAGGGCACGAACGAGCCGTATCGCATGTTTACGTCGCGGGCCGAGTTCCGACTGCACCTGCGCATTGATAATGCCGACCGCCGGCTCACGCCCTACGGCCGCAAGCTGGGTCTGATCAACGACGAGGCATGGGCCGCGTACCAGCAGAAGCAGGCGCGGATGGCCGCGCTGGAGAAGCTTCTTTCGACCCGCAAGGCCAATGCCGAGGCGCTTCAGTCAGCCGATCTGGGCGATCTAACGGCGGTCGCGGGGCAGACGTGGGCGCAACTTCTGAAGCGGCCGGAAGTCGGTATCGAGCCGGTTTTGCGGGCGCTGGCTGACGAGGTTCGGCAGGATGCGCTGCTGTCGGAGTTGGTGGACCGCCGGGCCGATGACCGGGTCGCGCGGGCGGCGATGCGCAATGAGGCGCGGGCGGTGGAGACGGAGATCAAGTTTGCCGGGTATCTGGATCAACAGAAGAAGTCGATTGAGAAGCTGAAGGCGGCGGAGGGGGTCAACATTCCCGAGTGGCTGGAGTATGGGGTCATCAGCGGACTGAGCCGCGAGATGCGGGAGAAGCTGGAGCGGGTGCGGCCGCAGACGATCGGGCAGGCGAGCCGGATTCCGGGGGTGACGCCGGCGGCGCTGAGCCTGGTGCATGTGTCGATCCGGCTGCAGGGAGCGCGGCGTGCGCAGACCGCAGGGCACACGCGGGGACCCGGGGCCGCTCCGGCATCGGCATAGCTTGCGGAGACCGGTGCAGGCAAGCCGCACCGGCATGCTGCCGGGGTGTTAACAGATGAGTAATAGGCATGCAAAGGGCCAGTTGGCGAGAGGATGTCGGCGGAGGGGGTCTGCCGGCGTTTCCGGCGGGGTGAGAGCGGATCAAAGTGTGAGCTGGATCACTAGGGGTATGCGACTAAATGACTGAAAATAAATAACTTACATATTTATTTTACGAAAACACTGAAAAAAGCTCTACTTCGTAACTGTCGAGTTAACTTTCTGTTCGTTCGGACTAGCGCAGAAAGACAGTTGGTGCGGCCGAGATTCGCATTTGCGGCACGTAAGTCCTGGCAGGGGCGTCTTGGCAGGGTCTAAAGCCCTCGGATTCCTATTGGGCCTTTTTGGCCCGGCTGAAGCCGTGCCCTTGTTACAAAGCCGCAGAGTACTCCCCTGATGCTGTTTGCTGTGGCGAGTATGGAGGAAAAGGGGAAGCGTCGCTGTGATCGCTGTCACGATTCCGAGATGCGGGTGCCAGGTCGAATGCGAGAACAGGCGAGGAGCAGATGCGACGAGTTTCCCGACAGGGAGCGGGAATCTTTTGAAAGCATGCTCCGCGGATTTGTGACGAAGCGCCCGCGCTACACTACCTCATGTTCAAGCTCGCTGTCTGCTGTGCCGCCGCAGTGCTCCTGAGCGCCAACTCCGCGATGACTCAAACCGAATCGATGAAGACTGTCCGCGCGCGCGACCTTGGGGTTCCGTTTGACGGAACGCCGGGGCCGCTCAATGCCATTACCGATGTAGCGGGCGTGGAGGTTGGCTCGACGACGCTGAATTGGGGGGAGGGGCCGCTCAGGGTGGGGGAGGGTCCGGTGCGCACCGGGGTGACGGTGGTGCTGCCGCGCGGCGGGAAGGACACGCATCCAGCCTACGCCGGGTGGTTTTCGCTGAACGGCAATGGGGAGATGACGGGCACCACGTGGGTGGAGGAGTCGGGGCTGCTGCAGGGGCCGATCGGCATCACCAATACGCATTCGGTTGGGGTGGTGCGCGACTCCGTAATCCAGTGGGCGCTGCGCAACAAATTTGTGAAGGAAGACGAGTGGTCGCTGCCGGTGGTGGCGGAGACGTGGGATGGGTGGCTCAACGACCTGAACGGGTTCCACGTGAAGCCGGAGCATGTGTTTTCCGCGCTGGACGGAGCAAAGCCGGGGCCGGTTGCAGAGGGGAATACGGGGGGCGGCACGGGGATGGTCTGCTACGGGTTCAAGGGCGGGACCGGCACCGCGTCACGGGTGATTGCGAAGCAGGATGGTGGCTACACGGTGGGGGTGCTGGTGCAGTGCAACTGCGGGCGGCGTCCGCAGTTGACCATTGCCGGCGTGCCGGTGGGGAAGGAACTGCCCTTGCCGCCGCAGCAGGCTTTATCGAAGATGCCGGGGAGCGAGGCGCGGGGGGATGTGGGGTCGATCATTATTGTGGTGGGGACGGACGCGCCGCTGTTGCCGCATCAGCTGAAGCGGATTGCCCGGCGCGCTTCGATGGGGCTGGCGCGGACGGGGTCCATTTCAGGCAACAGCTCCGGCGATATTTTTATCGCTTTCTCGACGGCGAACCCTCATTTCGACGATTCTCCCGGGCCCAACAAGGTGGATACGGTCTCGAACGACAAGATCACGCCGCTGTTTGAAGCCACGGTGCAGGCGACGGAAGAGGCCATTGTGAATGCGATGGTGGGGGCGCGGACGATGACGGGGATTGACGGGCATACGGTGCAGGCGCTGCCGCACGAGGAACTGCAGAGGCTGATGAAGAAGTACAACCGCTGATTTTCGCCTGGCAATTGCTGTAGTCTTCGCTCATGCGGAAGACGCTCTTTCTGATGGCGGTGGTGATCCTGGCGCAGATGCCTTTGAGGCAAGCGGCGGGCCAGGTCGCGGGACCGGATCAGCCTAAAGCCGACGAGTCGCAGCCGGCCCGGCCGAAGCCCCCCGCCAAGACCGGCTGGGATGCGGGAGCGGCGGCGCGCTATCTTGATGCGCGCGAGTCCTGGTGGCAAAGCTGGGACCATGCCAAACGCGACCACGGCACGCGGTGCGTCTCGTGCCACACCCAGGCAACTTACGCGTTGGCGCGTCCGGTTCTGCGGGCAAGCCTGGGCACGCACGGCCCCGCGGACCAGGAAGCAGCCATGCTGGCCGATGTGCGCAAGCGGGTGCAGGCATGGAACGAGATGCTGCCGTTTTACAGTGACGAGGCGTACGGCAAGGGAAAGGAGGTTGAATCGCGCAATGCCGAGGCGGTGCTCAACGCGATCATTCTTTCAAACTACGACGTGGAGGCGGGAAAGCAGGACGAGGTGACGAAGCTGGCCTTCCGGCACGCCTGGGAGCTGCAAACCACTACGGGGCCGGACGCCGGAGCGTGGGTGTGGCAGAACTTCGATTACGCGCCATGGGAGTCGAAGGAGTCAGAGTATCACTGGGCGGCGCTGATGGCCATGCAGGCGGCCCGCGAGCCCGCATACCGGCAGCAGCCGGACGTTCAGGAGCGCCTCAAAGCGCTGACCGAATACCTGACGACCCATTACGACGCCCAGCCGCTGCTGAACAAGGTCGCAGCCCTGTGGGCGGATGAGTCATTCCCGGATATTCTGAGCGCGCCGCGGAAGGATGCTCTGCTGAAGCGCATCTACACCCTTCAAAAACCTGACGGCGGCTGGTCCACTACCGATCTCGGCGGCTGGCATCGCCGCGATGGAACGTCTCTCGAAACGCGCTCCGACGGATACGCCACGGCGTTGATTGCGCTGGTCCTCGAAGAGGCGGTGGCGGGCGCGCCGCATGCGTCCCGGTCGACTCCGGCGCATATCGAGCGGGCGCTGGGGTGGCTGCGCGCGAACCAGAATGCGGAAACGGGAGCGTGGCCGGCGTGGTCGCTCAACAAGAATCGCGATCCGCAGTCAGGCCCGGGAAAGTTCATGAGCGACGCGGCAACCGCCTATGCGAGCGTGGCGCTGCTCGAATCGCAGAAACACGTGGCGCACGGGAATGCGCAGGTGCGGGCGAGCGGCCGCTGAAGGGCGGGATCCAGGCCTTGAGCCCGCCTCTAGTCTTTTGAAAACAGCGGGATGTGGAAGGGCTGTTCCGCGCCGGACTGCTTTTTCTTGTTCTTGCCGGCGGGGCCGTCTTCGCGCAGCACGGTGCGCTGCGAGTTCACGCAGATCCAGCCATTGCGCTGCTTCTGGAAGACATGGGTGAAGACGCCCTTTTCATCCACCGGGCCTGACGATGCCTTGTGGTGCAGGGTGTAAGTGCCGTTGGCGACGGCGGTGTCGCCCAGCTGGCGGACGGTGATGATGTGCTGATCGATGTGCATCGTCTTATCCGGCTCGGCGATGACCCCGGCCAGTTCCTGGTTGCGGGTGGTGATGTCGCCATTGGCGGCTATGCCCACAAACAGGGGAGAGAGCACCAGTTCGAGGGCGTACTGGTCGCGGTTGTTGACCGCATCGTCCCATTTGTCTTCGATCTTCTGGAAGGACTGCACGTCAGAGCTTGCCGCGGATGTGACCCCGGGCGCGACGGAAGCCGCGGGGGGATTCTGATCCTGGGCCAGTGCGGAGAAGCAGAAGAGCAAACCAGAGGAAAAACAAAGCAATTTCCGGATCATTGGGCTAAGGACTCCCTGCGTAGATGATATCTCTTTGACTCCGGAAGAATCACGCCGGTGCGTCGCGGCGGCGGAGAAGGCCGCTTCCATGAAAAAGAGACGGCAAGGGGCGCCGTCTCCCGTATGGAGAGGAATGCATGAAGTCCGGTATCAGAGGAGGGTTTCGAGCGGCTCGGGCTGATGGATGGTCACGAGGGAATCCTCGATGGAGATCCACCCGTCTTTGCGGAACTGGCCCAGGGTGCGGGTGACGGTTTCGCGGGTGGTGCAGGTCATGGAGGCCATCTCCTCGTGGGTCAGGAGCAGCGGGAAACGGGTTTCACCGGAGGGCAGATGGTGGCCGATCTGGTTGCCGAGGTCGACGATGAGGTGCCCGAGGCGGCCGGCCACGGTTTCAGCGAGGGCGATGCGGCAGGCATCCTGGAGGGCAAACCGGTACTCCTGGCAGATGCACTGCACGGCGCGCATCTGGGCTTCTTTGTGGGCGCGCAGGAAGCTCTGGAAGCGATCGCGTTCGACGGGCCGCAACTGGGCGGGGGTGAGCGACTCGGCGCTCACCTCGTACATGCCGTGCGACAGCACCGCATAGAGGCCGAGCATGGAGCCGGGACCGGCCACGCGCACGATCATCTGCTTGTCATGGGCGCGGCCGACGGTGAGCTTCATGTAGCCGCCGCAAATGAGATAGAGGCAGCGGGCATCCTCTCCCTGGGAGAACAAGGGGGCCTGGGCGGGCAGCGCGATGGTGCTGGTTGCCAGTTCGAGGTCGGCAAGAACTGCGCTCCCAAGAGAGCAGAACCACCCCGGGCGTCGATTGGAACAGGCAGCACATCCCACCGGCGATTGCCGGGGTATATACCGGTTGCGCGTTTCAGGCATCGCAAATTGTTCTACATCCGCCATGATGACTTCATTTCTGCCGGCCGGCAGTGGCCACGTTTCACTTCGCAACGGCGAAGGCTGGCGTACCCAGATGCTTTACCCGGCCCGGGTAGATTTTCGCTTGTACCAATATTGGCCAAGTTTCGCATCGGGGAATGTGACGAGGCTCACGGCTGATGCCCATTTGCACCAAAAAAGGAGGTTCGTGCGTTGGACCCGGCCGGTTGTTCGCGGGATGGGGCGAGGGCAGTAAGTAAAAGAAAACAGGAAGCTCGCGCTGGGGCAGGCCGGTTGTTTCCTGTGAGGAAATCAAGACGCCAGAACTGTAAATACTGGCAGCATGCCCGAAGCCATCAAGCGGGGGAGACTCTGGAGTTAGGTGTGATAAGCATCACCGCCTGATTCGCGGAATTGCCGGTATTCTCACCCCATGAAGTGATGCTACGCACAGCAGTTGCTTCGATTGGCCGAGAACGACTTGTGGCGGGCTGCCGACAGCCGATGCAGGAAGTGTGGTCCCGGTCATCAGTAAAGTGCGAAGGACTACGAGCTGGATGCGAGGCGGTATTCATGCAAATCGGTAAACCATCAACAAAGATGCAGCGTCGTGCGGTTCTGAAGAGGCATCGGGGACTGCAAGCTTGTTTATTCCTTATGGCTGGGGGCCTGTATTTAACTTCCAGCGGATTGGCCGCGCCGGGGGCCAAGGCGGCCGGCAAGCAGGCGGCGGAGCCTGCTGCTTCTGATTTTGTCGGCTCTGAAACCTGCGCGGGCTGCCATGAGGAAGTGAGCAAGGGGTTCGCTTCGAATCCGCACACCAAGATGGCGCAGATGCACGGCAAGCAGGGCGTGACGTGCGAGAACTGCCACGGCGCGGGCAAGGCCCACGTGGACGGGGGCGGGGACACAAGCAAGATCTTCAATCCGGCCAAGGCGACGGCCAAGGAAGTGGATGCGAAGTGCCTGAGCTGCCATCGCGGCCAGCATTCCAACTTTGAGCGCTCGGGGCACGGCGAAGGCAATGTGAGCTGCCTGGGATGCCACAGCGTGCATGCCAGCAAGGAGCCGGAACATCTGCTCAAGGCGGCGCAGCCGATGTTGTGCTTCCAGTGCCATTCCGACGTGAAGCCGCAGTTCTCGATGCCGTTCCACCACAAGGTGGAAGAGGGGGCGGTGAGCTGCTCGGATTGCCACAACCCGCACGGATCGTTCAAGGAAAAGGGACTGCGGGCGTCGGCACAGCAGGATGCGGTATGCACCAAGTGCCACACCGAGACCGCCGGACCTTATGTATATGAGCATGCGGTGGTGAAGACCGAGGGCTGCATGTCGTGCCATACGCCGCATGGCGGGCCCAATCCTCGTTTGTTGAACCGGTCCAACGTGAACACGATCTGCCTGCAGTGTCATTCGCCGTCGCAGAATTTTTCGACGAGCGAGCCGATGGGACCGGCGCATAACCAGGCCGCGCAGTATCAATCGTGCACGGTGTGCCACAGCGAAATACACGGCTCGAATGTGAGCCCTGTGTTCTTCAACACGCACTAAGGCGAGGGTGAGCGATGACGAATCAGACTTATTTACGCATGCGTCTGACGGGGTCGCCGGCCGGATTTAGTCTCCGGTGGCGCACCCTGGCAGCGACAGTGATTCTGGCTGCGATTCCGGCCCTGGCGGGTCATGCGCAGCAGGCGCCGGCGACAGAGCCGGCAGCGCAAACGACGGCACCCGCGCCGGAAGCGGCCAAGCCGGAAGCGGCCAAGCCGACTCCGGCCAAGCCCGCTCCGGCCAAGCCCGCTCCGGCCAAGCCCGCGGAGGCAACGGACGGAAAGAACATGGGCAAGTACCAGGTGCATTCCATGGTGGACCTGGGCGGGCGCTTTGCCGAGAAGAACGGCAGCCATGCGATGTGGGCCACGATGATCAACCAGAGCACCGGGGCGCGCGTGCTGGGGCAGGAAGTGCGGATGCACACGCTGGATCCGCACAAGACGCCGTTTTTCGACACGTTGTCGAGTTCGAGCTTTGGCTATGGCGGCGATCCGTACGACACCACGTATCTGAATCTCTCGAAGGGGAAGTGGTACGACTTTGCCTCGAATTTCCGGCGCAGCCGGCAGTACTTTGACTACAACCTGCTGGATAACTCGTTGCTGGGCCCCAGTCAACTGGTGGCGCAGCCTGACTCGCTGCACCTGTTTAACACGGTGCGCCGCAGTACGGACACGCTGCTGACGATTCTGCCGGTTTCGCTTGTGAGCTTCCGCCTGGGATACAACCACGGCACGCACGAGGGCCCCTCGTACTCCACCATCCACCAGGGCGGAGACGTGCAGGAATATCAGTGGTTCCGCAACGCGATCGACACGTGGGTGGCGGGGGTGGATTACAAGCCGGTGCAGCGGACCACCTTCAGTTACGACCAGTTCCTTGTGTTTTACAAAGGCGACACGAACTACCGGCTGCAGGGGCCGATGTTCGTTTTGCCTGACGGCTCACCGGTGAGCGTGGGCGTGAACCTGTTGACGACGACGAACTGCGGCACATCGGGCACGGCCAATTTCGGGCCGGCGGTGAAGAATGGCGTGGTGAATCCCTTCTGCAGCGGCACGACCGTGGAGGATCAGAATGCTCCGACGCGGACGAGTTTCCCGACCGAGCAATTCCGCTTCGCCTCGAGCTACTGGGACAAGGTGGCGATGAATGGGAGGTTCCTGTACAGCGGCGGCAACAGCCGCGTGAACAGCTTCAACCAGACCTTCGTGGGGTTCAACTCGCGCACGTTCTTTCGCGAGATTGTGGACACGGGCGCGCTCCCCAACGGGCATCTGGCCAACAACAAGCGCGTCAACGTCAACGGCGATTACAGCATTCGCGCCGAGTTTACGCCGATCTTTGAAGTCTCGGACGTGGTGAATTACTGGGATGTGCGGGTTCCGGGCCGGACGGCGTGGAACGAGTTCACGCTGAAGGGTGTGGCGACGCAGAAGGGGCCGCCGGTGGTGTATGGCACGTCGCTGCTGACGCCGCTGAACGATCCCAGCCTTACGGCGAGCACCACGCTGAACACGGATGCGCACTATCTGGCGCACAAAAATGCGGGCAACACGGTGCTGGGCACGGTAGCGATCACGCCGCAGTTCAAGTTCACCGGGGGGTGGCGGTTCAATGCGCGGCAGATCAAGGTGGATGACGATCCGAGGATGGTGTGGCACCAGAACTGGCTTCTGCTGGGCGCGGTGATTCAGCCTTCTCACGCGCTCCGCGTCAACTTGAACTATGATTTGATGCACTCGCAATCCGCCAATGCAACCACGACGCCAAGCGACACCTACACGCGCGAGGCGCCGAACCGGATCAGCGATCTGCGCGCGCGGGTGCAATCGAAGCCGGCGAAGTGGATTGACTTTTCGGCCAGCGGCATCGCCTATTTCGCGGACAACAAGGATCCGCTGGTGAATCATAAGGAGCACAACACGGACGTCAGCTTTACCACGCGGATTATTCCGGCCGAGTCCATGAGTCTGGAGCTGGACTATGCCTATCAAAGCGTGTACTCGCAGACGGATCTCTGCTATACGGCGACGCCGCCTCCGGTGGGCGCGGGCAGCGGCGGGACCTGTCAATTCACGGGGGGCGGCAATCCGTATCGAGGCAACGGGCTTTACAAGGCGCCGACCACGTTCTTCAACGGCATGTTCCACTACACCGCGCCGAAGTATGTGGCGATGGGCGCGGGTGTGCGGGTGAATTCCATCAACGGCTACGCGGAGATGCTGAGCCCATATCAAGTGCCGGGCGCGCTGCAGTCAACCTACTGGACTCCCTATGCGGATCTGGTGGTGCACATTGCGCCGCAGTGGTCGTGGCATGGGGACTGGAATCGGCCCGATTACGCGGAGTCAGGCCCGGCGGGACCTGCGCCGCGGGACTTTAACGGCAACATCTTCACGCTGGGTGTGAAGTACGCGTTTTGATCGGCAGCGGGCCATTGCCTGATTGGATGGCCCTGGGATTTTTCGAGTTTGCAAGCACGGCGGCAGGGATCTGGGTTTGACCTTGCCGCACAACGTTAACAGCAGTACGAACACACTCGGGGTTGCGCCTGCAGTTCTGAGGCAATACCAGGGCAAAGGGCCCAGACAACTCGCCGGGCAGAGGCAAAGCTGCACGGCGGAAATACGCCTTCGGGCGCCGCGGTCCTGGTATCAGGAGACGCGGTGCGCCCTGGAAGAGACGAATGAACGAAAGGAGTCTCTCCAAGTGAATACGAAGGCCAGAGTTGCGGGTTTGGTTCTGCTTGGTTTTGCGGCAGTAGCACCGGTGTTGGCACAAGAAGGCGCCGACACGTACAAAGCGAAGTGCCAGATGTGCCACGGCGCAACCGGCATGGCAGATGCAGGGGCGGGGAAGGCGATGAAAGTGAAGCCGGCCACGGATCCCGATGTGAAGAAGATGTCCGAAGCGGAGATGATCAAGGCCGTTTCGGATGGGATGGGCAAGATGCAGGCGTTCAAGGGTAAGCTGACCGATGCGCAGATCAAGGCTTCGGTGGAGTACTTCCGCACGTTTGCGAAGTAAGTCGTAGCGGCACTTTTAAGTTTGCACGGGCGGGTATGCGGTGGTTTGAGATCTGAACCACCGCATTACCGGTTCCGGGCTTGTAGCAGCGCGTGAGATGTAAACCAAAGGCTGGGCAGGCAACTCGCTGAGGCCGGCCGGGTTTTCAAGTTCAGGGAGCAACGTAATGAAAACGATGATTCGGAACCAGGTAGTGTTGGCGGCGATTTTTGCAGTAGCCGGCACTGTGAGCTTCGCCCAGTCTGCGGGTGATGCGATTTACAAGGCAAATTGCCAGAGCTGCCACGGAAGCTCCGGCACGCCCAATGCCGGGATTGCCAAGATGATGGACGTGAAGCCGGCCGCGGAGTACAAGACCACCGAGAAGGAACAGATCGACTCGGTGAAGAACGGCAAGGGGAAGATGAAGCCTTTCGCGGGCAAGCTGACCGACGACCAGATCAAGGCGGCAGTGACCTATTTCCGTACGCTGAAATAGGCCGTTCAACGCTCACATATACAAACAGTTCAACAGAATAAGACGGATCACGGCCCGCACCCAGCTTTCCACGTAGTGCAGCATCATCCTGGAGACGCGACGTAGCGGGCCATTTCATGCGGTGAACCGGGGGAGGTCACTTGCCTTTGTTGCTTAGATTCCGCGAACACTGGGTTCGGCCGGCGCTTTTCTTCGGTAACAACAACATCAGTCTCGTCGGCGGCGCCATGACCACTGCGTCGGGCGTGACGATGATCGGCTATTGGCTGTACGAACTGCTCCACCGCAACGACAATCCGTATCTTGGGATCATCTTTTTCCTCATTCTGCCGGCGCTCTTCATACTTGGCCTGGTGCTGATTCCGATTGGCATGTTCCTGCGGCGCAGGAAGCTGCTGAAGGCCGGCGCGATTCCGGTCGAGTTCCCCAAGGTGGACTTCAACGATCGCATCTTCCGCCACGGAGTGGATATTGTTCTGGTGGCCACGGTCGTAAACCTGCTGGTGGTGGCGGTGGCGAGTTATCGCGGCGCGGCGTATATGGATTCGCCGCAGTTCTGCGGGCAATCGTGCCACGTGATGCACCCCGAATACTCGGCCTACCAGGTGTCTGCACACTCCCACGTGGCATGCGTCGACTGCCACATCGGCTCGGGTGCGGCTTCGTATTTCCAGGCCAAGGTGAACGGCACGAAGCAGCTGATTGAAGTTTCGCTGCGGCCGATTGCGGGCGTAGCGCCCAAGCTTATTCCCACCTACCCGCAGCCCATCCCATCGCCGGTACACAATCTGCGTCCGGCGCGGGAGATCTGCGAAGGCTGCCACACGCCCACGCGTTTTTACGGCGACAAGCTGCTGGTGAAATCCACTTACGCCGATGATGAGACCAACACCCTGACGCAGAGCGTGCTGGTGATGCACCTGGGTGGACGGGACTCGCTGTCGAATCTGCTTGGGATTCACGGCGTGCATCTCGGACACATCGAGTACATCGACACCGATGCAAGCCGGACCGAGATTCCGTGGATCGAGCGCACCAATCCAGATGGATCAAAGTCGGTCTATACGTCTGCTTCCCTCAAGGGAGAGATGCCCAAGGGCGAGCGGCGCCTGATGGATTGCGTGGATTGCCACAATCGCGCGGCCCACAGCATGCAGACCGCGGAAGACGCCCTGAACCGCGCCATGGCCGATCACGTGATCAATCCGGAGCTGCCGTGGGTGCACAAGGAAGGGCTGCAACTGCTCAAGGCGACGTATTCATCGACGGAGGAAGCCAGCCAGAAGATTCCCGCGGACCTGGACAATTTTTACAAGACGCAGCATGCCGACGTTTACGCGGCCAAATCGGCGGACATCAGGGCCGCGGGGCAGGGGCTGGTGGGTATCTTCACGCGCAATGTGTTTCCTGAGATGAAGGTCACCTGGGGTACGCATCCCAACCACATCGGGCACATGAGTTACCCGGGATGCTTCCGCTGCCATGACGGGGACCACAGCACGAAGGACGCCAAGTCCACCATCTCCAACGACTGCGCTGCCTGCCACAATTTGCTGGTTGTCGACGAGAAACAGCCTAAAGTGCTGCAGGATCTCGGTATCCGGCAGTAGGGGGCAGGAGAACAGGTTGCCAACTTCCGGAGGCTCGACCCGGCGTGCGCTGGGTGGAGCCTCCGGTGTTTTTTTGAGAGTGCAGGAAGGCGGATGCCGATTACTGCGGCTGCTTCGCGCCTTCTTTGGCGCCATTGGCTGCGCCTTTGGTGGTGCTCTTGGTCTTATTCCAGGCCTTCTTGGTGCCCTTCTTGGTGGAGTGGTAGGCCTTTTTGGTTCCGTGCTTTACGCCGTTCCCGGCGTCTTTGGCTGCGCTCTTGGTTTCGTGTCCCGCGCTCTTGATGTCCTGCTTTGCCTTCGTGCCGTTGTCTTGCGCAGGTGCGGGCGCCGTGTCGGATTGTTGAGTCCATCCGGTAGCCGGGACGCACATCAGCGCGGCTCCCAGAAACATTGCGGGTACATGCCACTTAATCTTCATATCCATATAGATTCCTGGCGGAGGCGGGGAGTTGGTTTCGGCTTCGCCTCTGGGGACCGGATTCGCGCAGTTTTCAAGATGCGCCGGACGCAGAGCGATTGCGCGGAACTTCGCGTGTGCGGCCTACAATAATTCCGCTTCCCGTTCGTCTTCAGCTTTGGATGAGTAAGGCATCCGCGCCATGGTTTCGATCACCGAGCAAGACCGGCAGATATCCGAAGCCATCGCGGAAGAGAGCTCGCGGCTGCGCAATTTCATCCGCAAACGCGTGCCGCACGGAACGGACGTGGAGGACCTGCTGCAGGAGGTTTTCTACGAACTGGTCCGGGCGCATCGCCTGCTGATGCCTGTCGATACCGTAAGCAGCTGGCTGTTCAGCGTCGCGCGCAACCGCATCACGGATTTGTTTCGCAAACGGAAGCCAGTGCTGTTCTCTGAACTGGCTGCTGGAGGCGAGGAGGGGGAGCAGCTTGATTTCGAAGCGCTGCTTCCGTCGCCGGAGGACGGGCCGGAGGCAGTGTACCTGCGCGCTCAGCTTCTGGAGGCGCTGCAGTCTGCTATTGCCAGCTTGCCCGCGGAGCAGCGCGAAGTGTTCATCGCCAACGAGATGGAGGGCCGCAGCTTCAAGGAGCTTGCGGCCGAGACGGGGGTCAGCATCAACACGCTGCTCTCGCGCAAGCGCTATGCCGTTCTTGCGCTTCGTCGCCAACTCGAGGCCATTCATCACGGGTTCACAAGGAAATGAGGAATGTTATGAAGAAGAAAATCTGGATTGCGTTGATTGCACCGCCGGCTATCGTACTGTTTGTCTGGATCTTTGGCGAAGTCGTGATGCGCCTGTGGAACTGGCTGCTGCCGGGGTTGTTTGGGTGGCACACGGTCACCTTCTGGCAGGGGCTGGGGCTTCTTGTTCTTTGCCGCATTTTGTTTGGAGGTTTCGGCAACGGCGGCCACCGCGGCAACAAGCGGGACCGGCGCAAGCAGAAGATGTGGGACGCGATGACGCCGGAAGAGCGCGACAGCATGCGGCAGCGCATGGGGACTCGCTGCGGGCCGTTTGGCGCACCGGGCAGCGAGAGTAAGGAGCCGGCGTAAGCCGGCACACCCATTCAGCGTGCGTAGCTGTAGAGCTTTACGCGGGAGGTGCGCATCTGGTGGGGATCGAGCATGAGCTGCCGTCCCTGGTTGCTCTGGTCGCCGTTCAAGCGCCGTTCTGTGATCCACGCGCCGTTTTGTTTTGCGACCTGCTCGATGGCGGCGATTCCGGATACATGGTTGTCGGTATCGGGATCGCGGGTGATGGTTACGGAGAGGCCGCATCCGGCAAGCAGAAATTCATCGGGCGCTGTCTCAATGACCGGGAGATTTGTGGCGAGGTGACTTGCGGCGCGGTGGTTTGCGCTGCTGCTTCAACCGTCATCCTCGCGACAAACGCCGCTGCGAGGTACTGCGCTATCAGAGCCTTCAATCTGCCTCCGAGCTGCGAGGGCCATCGCATCAACAGTTGAACCAATCGCATTGTAAGAGGGCGCGCTGTCCGCGGCGCCAAGTTCTTGAATAAGCAACCCATTTTGCACCGCAGAATCCGGCGCGTTGAGAACCTGCGGCGCGATACAATCCAGCCAAACACTAGAAATGCGCGGCCCCGTACCGAAAAGGTGGTGGCGCTACCTTCGAGCCTTTATCGGAAGATGAGATGGGACTTCTTGTGCAAGCTCTGGCCGCAGTCTCCGGGATGTACGAAAGACAAAAGATGGCACATAGACAACGGATGAGTTGGCTCCTGGCGCTTGGGTTCGCGATGGCGACGGCAGCGTCCGCGCAATCCGCCGGGACCGCAAGGGCCTGCTCCGCGTCTTTCGCATCAGGGGATAACGTGCCGGCCGCGGCCGTCTCTCGTGTGGCCGGTGACTGGCGCACCAGCACTCCTGTTTCTCTTCCAGCAAGCAAGCCGCCGGCGCTGCGCGATGCGGTTGATCTGGGGCTGGCGCCGGGCAGTACCCGTTTGGATCGCATGATTCTGCTGCTGGAGCCGTCGGCAGCGCAAGGCAAGGCGCTGGATGCGGAACTGGATGCGATGCAGAGCGCCGGGTCCTGCGAGTATCACCACTGGCTCACGGCACGGCAGTTCGCGGACCGCTATGCCAACCCCGCCGCGGACGTAGAGGCTGTGGCCGGGTGGCTGCGCGGCGAAGGGTTTTCTGTGGCTTCGCTGCCTGCTTCGCGCGGATGGATCGAGTTCTCAGGAACCGCCGCCCAGGTTACGCAGGCATTTCACGCGCCGGTTCACACCTGGTCGACGGCTGGGGGGACCCGGTTGGTTTTGAGCAACACGATTGCGGTTCCCGCAGCGCTGAGTCCTGTCATCCACGGGCTGGCATCGTTGGACGGATCGAAAGCTGCGGCCGCGATCCTCGCTCCGCAGCCTCTCAGAACGACTGCCGCGGCGCTTGCCGCGGAGACGGACCTCGGCCACGCGGAGGCACTCAGCCCCCGCCTTGCGGCACAGGCGCTGCACCTCGAAGGCCTGCCGCAGGGCACCGGTGAATCGATCGCCATTGTGGCCCGCAGCAATCTTCACGCGGAGGACATCGACGCGTTTCGCAGCAGCTTCGGGCTGACAGCCAATCCGGTGCGAGTCTCTCTTGCGGGGCCTGATCCGGGGCTCACGTCCGATCAGGCCGCGGTGGAACTGGCGGCATCGTGGACAGGTGTGGCTGCGCCCGGCGCCGGCATTGTTGTTGCTCCGGCCGCATCGACGGCGGCCACGGATGGCATCGATCTTTCGCTTGCCTCCGTCGTCGACCAAAACCTCGCCCACACGATGGTGGTGGGCTACTCCGCATGCGAGGCCGCGCTGAGCGAATCGCATCGCGCGTTCTATGCGGCGCTTTACAGGCAGGCTGCCGCGCAGGGGATGTCCACGGTGGCGGCGACAGGGGACAGCGGCGCCGCCGCATGCCAGGCGGCGGGAGTGGATGTGCCGGTCACGACTGGTTTCGCCGTGAACGCGCTCGCGGTCACTCCGTGGAACACGGCAGTGGGCGCGGCAGCGTTTGCTTCGGCGAGCATGTCCGATGTGTCTGCGTGGTCGCCCGTGCACACGGCTGATCCGGCTTATGCCACCGGCGGAGGCCATAGCAATACGTTCAGCGTTCCTGCATGGCAGGCGGGGCTCTCCGGCGCGACGAACTTGCGCGCTGTTCCGGATCTTTCGCTCCCGGCTGCTGTGGACGGCGCATTCAGCCATGGCCTCGCCTTCTGCTTCAGCGGCTCTGAAAAGCCGGCGGGTTGTACGCTGGTCCGCAGTGGTGGCAGTGCTGCGGCGGCAGCCATTTTCGCCGGCGTTTCTGCCGCCCTTGCGCAGCAAAACGGCCCGCAGGGAAACCTGGCGCCGCGCCTTTACGCACTGCGCGGGCAGCCCGGCATCTTCACCGACGTGGAGCAGGGAACTGCGCGCCTGGCTTGCGTTGAGGGCACTTCAGGTTGCGACGGCCCGGGCACACTGGGGTATGACGCTACAGCGGGCTACGATCTTGCCAGTGGCCTGGGGGTGCCCAATGCGGCGGCCCTGGTGGGTGCGTGGCCGGATGTTGGGACTGCCACCTCCGTCGTGTCGCTGACGGTCTCGCCCACGCAGGCGAACACTACGTACAATCCTTCGGCAACCATCACGCTCACGGCGACGGTTGTGGCTACCTCGGGGGTGGGGACACCCTCGGGCGGCCTCGATTTTCTCGACCAGGCGACCGGTGCGAATCTGAACACCAGCCCGGTGGCGCTCGGCACGGACGGCAAGGCCAGCCTCACCGTCACGGGCGGAATGCCGAAGGGCGGCAACAGCATCGTCGCCAAATACAGCGGGGACTCCACGTACGCGGCTACCGACTCGCAGGCACTCACGGTCAACATCCAGCCCAGTTCAACCATCACCACGGTGATGCCGGCGACCACCACGCCGGCGGTGGGCGCGGCGTTTTCCGTCAAGGTCACAGTTGCGGTCAACACGCCGCCTGCTGGAACCGCATCGCCCACGGGCAAGATCACTCTGAACGTGGACGGCCTGCCGTATGCCTCGGCCGATGCGGCGGCGACCTCGGGCACAACTTCAGCGAGCTTCAACGTCACCATCAACGCCGGCGGATCGCACAATCTGCAGGCTGTGTACGCCGGAGACGCGAATTACGTGGCTTCGACAGCTTCCACGGTGAGCGTTACGGTGTCAAAGGGCGCAACGATCACGACGCTCACGGCCCTACCGGCCATCCTGACGGCCGGCGTTGCCGAGACTCTCACTGCCACGATCGCGGCGGCCAACGGGACGGGCGGAACCACTACTGCGTTTACCGGCACCGTCACGTTCTATGACGGCACCACCCAGCTCGGCAGTGCCAACGTAAATTCCGGCACTGCCACGCTTCCTAACGTGACCCTCTCCGCGAGCACCACGCACGTTATCACAGCGGTTTACTCCGGCGATGACAGTTGGGGCAGCAGCACCTCAAACGCGGTGACGCTCAAGGCGAGTCTCATCCCCACGACCATCACCCTCAGCGTGACGCCGGCTACCGCGTCTCCGGGGCAGGTGGTGACCATGACGGCCATCGTCACGCCCAGCAGTGCTCCGGCTTCCGCGGTGGAGCAAAATCCCACGGGCAATGTCGTTTTCTATAACGGCAACACCGTTCTCGCAATCGTGGCGCTTACGGCATCGGCCAACTCCACCTCGACGGCACAGTTGCTGTTCGCCACACTGCCGGCCGGCACGGTCACGCTGACCGCGGTGTATGTGGGCGACGCCGTTTACGCCGCGGCCACCTCCAACACCATCACTATCACCGTGCAGGATTTCACGCTGACGCCTGGCCCGGACAGTCCGCCCTCGGACCTCGACATTATTAAAGGAACCTCCGGGCAGTTCTCATTCATTGTGTCCGGCGTGGGCGGATTCAATGCGCCTATCGCGATCACCTGCGCGGTGCCCGCCACGGACTTCATGACGTGCGTGCCCAACGTGTCGAGCATCACGCCCACGGGGACTGTCACCTTCACGGTGAACACATTTCTCACGGGCAGCCAGGCGTCGGCGCGTCCAAAGCCATCGCTCTGGCCACGAGCCGCTTCCGGGACTGCACTCGCGGCGCTGCTGTTCTTTTTGCTGCCGGTGGGCCGGCGCGTGCGCATCTTCACAGAGCGCGGCCGGCGGTTGCTGATCCTGTTACTGCTTATGGGGATGTTGGGCGTGGCTGGAATGGGCTGCAGCAGCGTGTCCGGGTCAGCCACGGCGGGCGATGGAACGCCGCTGGGGCTCACCACTCTGAAGGTCACCGCTGCTGCCAATGTGGACAACACCGTCTTCAGCCACAGCGCTTACATCAACGTGAACGTTCTGCCGCCTGGATCCACGGGTACCGTTCAGCCGGTTCTCGGGGCCAAGTGATAGGCTGAGTTTTTCTGGAGCTTTCATTCATGCAATCCTCGCATTCCGCTGCGCCTGCGCGATTTAACCTGGTGGCTGCGGCCCATGCCTCCATGCTCGAGCACGGATTCGAGCCTGATTTCCCTGAAGGGACCGATGCGGAGCTCGCCGCGATTTTGTCCGATACGGCCCCGCCCTCGGCGTCGCCTGAGATCCGTCAGCAATGCCGGGATCTGCGCACCCTGCTCTGGTCCTCGATCGACAATGACACTTCGAAGGATCTCGATCAGATCGAGTGGGCCGAGCGGCTCGCCGACGGCCGCATCCGCGTGCTGGTTGGTGTGGCGGATGTCGATTTCCGGGTCGTGCGCGGCTCCGTTCTGGACACGCAGGCAAAACGCGAGACCACCTCGGTTTATACCGGAGTGAAAGTGTTTCCCATGCTGCCACCGGAGCTTTCCGAAGGCATCACGTCTTTGAACGAGGATGAAGAGCGCGCGGCTCTCGTCATCGAATACTGCGTGGACCAGACCGGCGTCGTCAGCGATGGCAAGGCCTATCGCGCGCTGGTCCGCAATCGTGCGCAGCTGGCTTATAACGCGGTGGGAGCGTGGCTGGAAGGCCGCGGAGCCGCGCCGGCGAAGGTAGGCATCAACAACGAACTCGCCACGCAACTCAAGCTGCAGGACGAAGCTGCGCAACGCCTGCTGGGCAGCCGCTACCAGCATGGCGCACTGGATCTGGAGACGGTGGAGACGCATCCGGTGGTTGAAGGAATGGATGTGGTCGATCTGACGCAGCTGGAGAAGAATCGAGCGACGTCGCTGATAGAAGAGTTCATGGTCGCGGCTAACGGGGTGATGGCTCGCACGTTTGACGATGCGAAGGTGGCGTCGATTCGGCGCGTGGTGCGCACGCCCAAGCGCTGGGACCGCATTGTCGAGCTTGCCGGCGGATTGGGGCAGACACTGCCTGCGCAGCCCGACTCAAAGGCGCTGAACGAGTTTTTGCTCGCCGAGAAGCAGAAGGATCCCGACCATTTTCCGGATTTGTCGCTGGCGGTGATCAAGCTGATGGGGCCGGGCGAGTACGTGCTGGTGCGGCCCACCGATCCAGACCCCGGGCACTTTGGGCTGGCGGTGCAGGACTATACCCATTCGACGGCTCCGAACCGGCGGTTTCCTGACGTGGTGGCGCAGCGCATCCTGAAAGCGCTGATTGCCAGCGCGCCACACCCTTATGCAGAGGACGAGTTGAACACGATTGCCGAGCGCTGCACGCTGATGGAGAACATGGCGCGCAAGGTGGAGCGCGAAATGCGCAAGCGCATCGCGGCAGTGGTGCTGCATCCGCGCATCGGGCAGGTGTTTCGCGGCGTGGTTACGGGCGTCAACAAGTACGGCACGTTTATCCGCACGCTCGATCCGCATGTGGAAGGCATGCTGGTGAGCGGTGCGAAGGGGCTGGATGTGGGCGATCGGCTGCAGGCCCGGCTGATCTCGACCGACCCGGCGCGTGGGTTTATTGACTTTGCGGCGGTCCACGTCGTGCCCCGTTCATCGCGCTCTTTGCGATGAGCGGGCGTAACGTGGTGTCCCCAAGCCCGCCGCCATCGGGTTCTTTGCCCTCCATTTTTCGTTCCTTATGCTGATGCCGCGCACCCAGGGGTCTGCCATGAAACGTCTCATCCTCTTCGCCTGCGTCTCCACCTGTCTGGCCTCCGCCCAGGCCAACCGCCCCCAAGCCAACCGCCCTCAACCCCCCACACGCTCCCCTCACACCCCCGGCTACGTCCACGCCACCCAACTCCCCGATGGCGCGATCCCCCCGCCCGGCGCTGACGGCAACTTCATCATCGGCCCCACCCACAAGCCCGCTCCCGCGCTCGCCGCGTTCGCCGCCGAGAACCACACCCTCCCCAACGGCCGTGTCGTCACGTTCACCATGACCTCCGCCGAAAGCAAGCTCTACCCCGGCATCATGCGCGACCCCGGCACCTTCGGCACCCCTGACCCCCACAACCCCGCCAAGCTCGATGTGTCCACCAGCCACCCCGCTCCCTGGAAGCGCACCGTCACCGTCTACATCCCCAGCACCTACCAGCCGGGCAGTTTTTCGCCCTTTATCGTCAGCCAGGACGGCCCCGACACGATGCTCTTCGCGGCTCTCGACGCCCTGATCCCCGCCCGGCGGGTCCCCTCGCAGATCGCCATCTCCATCCAGAACGGCGGCGGAGACGCCCAGGGCAGCGAGCGCGGCCTCGAGTACGACACCATGTCCGGCCGCTACGCCGAATGGGTCGAGTCCGAGGTCCTGCCCCGCGTCGAAAAAGAGGCCGGCGTCCGGCTCACCCGCGATCCCGACGGCCGCGCGGCCACCGGCGGCAGCTCCGGCGCCGCCTGCGCCTTGATCATGGCCTGGTACCACCCCGAGCTCTACCACCGCGTCCTCAGCTGGTCCGGCACCTTCGTCAACCAGCAGTGGCCCTGGAACCCCGCCACCCCCCACGGCGCATGGGCGTTCCACGAGAGCCTCATCCCCAAAAGCCTGCGCAAGCCCATCCGCATCTGGATGGAGGTAGGCGACCGGGACCTCTACAACCCCAACTCGATGCTCGACAACATGCATGACTGGGTCCTCGCGAACGAACGCACGGCCCGCGTGTTAGCCGCGAAGCACTACCACTACCAGTTCGTTTTCGCCGAAAACGCCGCACACGTAGACCGCCCCACCCGCGAACAGCTCTACCCCGAGGCTCTCGAGTACATCTGGCAGGGATACCGCCAGTAGCTTGTAACGAGTAGTTAGCGGCTGCAGGGTACCGGCTGAAGGCTTAGCCCTTGCGCCACGAGTTTGCTTCCACGAGGCCCACGACGCGGCCTTCGGGATCAGAGAACAGCGCGATCAGCGGGCCATTCGGCATCTGGTCAGGGCCGGCCACGCGCTTGCCTCCGCGGCTCTCTATCAGGCTGAGCGATTCGGCGATGTTGGCTACTTCGACGTAGAACGTGACGTGCCCGGGGCCACCGTCCATGGACTTGCCGAGGCCGCCATTGATGCCGCTTCCGGGGGACACCATGGCGTAGGTGTCGGGGGCTTCGCTTTCGACCGGCGTCATCTGCCAATCGAAGAGGCCGGCGTAGAAGCTTTCCAGGGCGGCCTTGTCTTTGCCGAGAATTTCAAAGAAAACAACAGGATTGGGCATAGGACTCCTCGAGGGGCTTAGATGCCGGCCGCCGGCTGAGGAGAGGGCATCGTGCTCAGAGCGCTGGGGTTGGCGGGATATGGAAATCGATTCGCGATTTTGCTTGACATTATTGCAAATCGCAATAATACTTATTGCAGATTGCGATAGTGCTTGCTGAAACGGGGCAACCTATGGCAGCGATTTTCGGACGGATCATCCCCCCGATGCCGCCGAAATCGCGGAGACGAGCCAGTGAAGCTCGGTGAGAAAATTCGCTACCTTCGTGAAGTGGAAGGCAGCCTTCGAGGCCTGAACCGCGCCATCAGCCAGTTGGAAGTGGCGCGCGCCATCGAGGCCGAGACCGGCTCAAAGCTGAGCCAGAGTTACCTTTCCCAGATTGAGAGCGGCGCGCGGCCGCACCTGACCAGCAAATCGCGCCGGGTGCTGTCGGCGTTCTTCAAGGTGCATCCCGGCTACCTGGTGGATGATCCGGAGGGCTATTCGCCGGAGCTGCAGAGCGATCTGCGCAAGCTGGAGGACCGCCTGGACATGTGGCTGATCGGCGGCGCCGAGCGCTTCCGGCGTGATCCCGAGCTTAAACAGGCTCTCATCACGCTGGCGCGGCACGAGCACTCGCGCGAGTGCCTGCTGCTTCTTGAATCCATTCTCGAAACCCCGGGGCTGGCTCCGCGGCTGACCGAGGTGCTGAGAGCAGGGACCAAGGGACCGAGGGAACAAGGGACCGAGGGGGACAACGATCCGGGCACGCAGAAGAAGGCAGCGCCGGCTCGCAGGGCTGTTCAACAATCACGGCGCGTTACGAGATAAGGGAGCGCACACATGATCACGTTTTATCTGGTTTGTTTCCTTGCCGGACTGATGTTGAGCGTGGTGATGCTGCTGGGCGGCATGGGGCACTTCGCGGGACATATTGGTGGTCACGTGCATGTTCCGCATGTGCATGTGCCGCACGCAGCGCACTTACCGCATGCAGGGGCGCCGGCGGCGCATAGCGCAGCCGCCGTGCCTTGGTGGAATGGTTTCTCGCTCACCATTTTTCTGTGCTGGTTTGGCGCAGCGGGTTACCTACTCACCAAGTACGGCAGTTTTGTGGCCGGCGTGGTGCTGGTGCTGGCAGCCATCGCGGGGGTGGCAGGAGGAGCGATCATTTTCCTTTTCCTAACCCGTGTGCTGATGCCGCATGAGCACGAACTCACGGCGGACGAGACGGATGTGGTGGGGGCGGTTGGGCAAGTGGCCTCGCCAATCCGCGCCGGCGGCACGGGCGAAATTCTTTACCAGCAGCTTGGCGCAATGGTGTCGGCGCCGGCGCGCTCCGAGGACGGGGTGGAGCTCAAGCGGCAAGAAGAGGTGTTCGTGGTCCGCTATGAGAAGGGCATCGCCTACGTGCGCAGATTTGAAGACGTGACGCGCGAGCTCGACCGATCGAGCGCGACGAGTCTCTAAACCAACCCAGGGTTTGTCCCGGTTGAAAGGACCGGGGATGCAATGACGAGTGATTCGACCGTGCTGATGACGGACATGGCCCTCCTGGTAGCGATCTTTCTGCTGGGATTCCTCGCCAAGCTGTTTCCAAAGAAAGGCCGCAAGGCCAAGCAGTGAGCACCTGCGGTGCGGCGGACTGCGCCTGCGGGGCCTATCGACCGGCAATCCGAGGCGATACCGGACACGCGGTCACCACTCCTACTCGCTGAGCGTTGACCACAGTCACTGTTCCTTCAACCATTCACCGCCTACTTCCCGGTAAAAGGACCGGGATCTCAATGAACACTGAAATGATCATGTTTGTCGGACTCGGCGTACTGATGCTGATTATCCTGATGGGCATTCTGGCCAGGATGTACCGTAAGGCAGGCCCCAACGAAGCGTTGATTGTGTATGGATTCCGCGGGCCGCGTGTCATTAAAGGTCATGGGACGGTGATCTTTCCCATGGTGGAGAACTGCCGCGAGCTCTCACTTGAACTGATGAGCTTTGACGTCGCTCCGCAGCAGGACCTCTACACCAAGCAGGGTGTGGCTGTGACGGTGGAAGCGGTGGCGCAGATCAAGGTGCGCAGCGACCAGGCGTCGATTCTGACCGCGGCCGAGCAGTTTCTGACCAAGGCTCCGGCGCAGCGCGAAGGCCTGATCCGGCTGGTGATGGAAGGCCATCTGCGCGGGATCATCGGCCAGCTTACGGTTGAGCAGATTGTGAAAGAGCCGGAGATGGTGGGCGACCGCATGCGTTCCACCTGCGCCGATGACATGACCAAGATGGGACTCGAGGTGATTTCGTTCACCATCAAGGAAGTGCGCGACAAGAACGAATACATCTCCAACATGGGCCGGCCGGATGTGGCGCGCATCAAGCGCGACGCCGAGATGGCTACCGCCGAGGCCGAGCGTGACACCGCTATTCTGCGCGCAACAGCCACGCGCGAGGCGGCGGTTGCCAAGGCGCTGGCGGATCAGGATCGGGTGATTGCGGAGACGGCGTCGCAGACGCGCCAGGCAGAAGCGCAGCGCGACCTGGATATTAAGAAGGCGGAGTATGCGGAGCAGAGCCGCCGTCAGCAGGCATCCGCCGATAAGGCGTATGAGTTGCAGACCAACGTGATGCTGCAGCAGGTGACGCTGGAACAGGTAAAGGTGCAGCAGGTGGAGAAGGAAGGCCAGATCAAGGTACAGGAAGCGGAAATCCTGCGCCACGAAAAGGAACTCATCGCCACGGTGTTGAAGGGCGCGGAGATCGAGCGCCAGAGGATCGAAAACATGGCGGCCGCGGAAAAGAATCGTCTGACTGCGGAAGCCGAAGGCCGTGCAGCGGCAATTCGCACGCAGGGCGAAGCCGAAGCGTCCATCATTTTCCAGAAGGGCGAAGCGGAAGCCAAGGCCATGAACGTGAAGGCGGAAGCTTACCAGGGATGGAACCAGGCGGCGGTGGTGGACAAGCTGCTCACCAACATGGCCGACGTGGTGCGCGCGATGGCTGAGCCGCTGAGCAAGGTGGACAAGATCACCATCGTGTCGACTGGAAACGACGGGGCTGCCGGAGTGCACAAGATCACCGGAGACATGACCAAGATTGCCGCGCAGGTTCCGGCTCTGTTCGAGGCGCTGAGCGGCATGGACATCAAACAGCTGATGGCTAACGTGCAGGGCATGAAGCAGCGCCCTGCCGCCAATGGGGATGCGCAGAAGAGCTGATCGATTGCTCGGTGCCGGTAACTCCGTGTTACCGGCACCGAAGCAAGCCAAGAGGAGTTCATCGCAACCTGGGAACTGATTAAGAACAAGAAGCGGCTCAGCAATCACTGATTGCCGCGCGAATACGGAGGTTCGCATATGTCCTTACTTGATCGCGTCAGCACGCTGTTGCGTGCCAATCTCAATGACCTGGTAGAAAAGGCCGAGGATGCTGAGAAGCTGTTGAAGCAGATCGTCCTCGACATGGAAAACCAGCTTTTGCAGGTGAAGACCCAGGTGGCTATCGCCATTGCCGACCAGCACATGCTGGAGAAGAAGCGCAAGGATCACGAGCAGGAGGCAGCGGAGTGGCGCCGCAAGGCTGAACTCGCTGTCGAGAAGGGCAATGACGATTTGGCGCGTGCGGCGCTGGACCGTGCCATCAGCCACGACCAGCTCATGAAGGGTTTCGCGGCGCAGACCGAAGACCAGAAGCATGAGGCCGACAATCTGCGCCAGGCGCTGCGCAAGCTGGAGCAGAAGCTGAGCGAGACGCGCGCGCAGAGCGAGATGCTGATCGCCGAGCACCGCCGCGCCCGGGTGGTGGGCCGCACCACCAAAGTGCGGCAGGCTGTGGGCATGGGCCAGGAGAATGCGGTGGAGCGGCTGCGCAGCCGCGTCAACATCGCGTCGGCTGAGAATGCCGCTACCGCCGAGATCATGGTTTCCGAGTCGCTTGAGGATAAATTCAAGACACTTGAGAATCACAACAAGGTGGAACTGATGCTGGCGGAGCTGAAGCAGCGGCGTGCGCTACCTAACCCGCAATAGTCACCATCAACAGGGGCGCGCAGATTTTTGTATCCGGAGCTGACCTGCAATCGTCTAAGAGATCGCAAGTCGTTCTTATCTGCGCGCCCTTTTCCGGTTCCCCGGGGCGCGAGTCTACTTATGCCCCGCTGGGGCGCAATCCGGCGCGGCCTCGGCTGCGTAATGCGTGTATATGGTGATCTTATGCGACTCTCTCGTTTGAGCCGCGCGGTAGCGGTGTTGTCTTTTTATGGTTTTTTGATTCATGGCGGCGCGATGGTGGCGCAATCGGGCCCCAGTCCTTCCGGGGCAGTCTCAATGAATGCCTCAGTTCCGGAGGCGCCCGATTTTCAGCCGGCTCATGTCAGTGGCACTGTAACCGACACGAACGGCGACGTCATTCCTGGCGCGACAGTCGATCTAGAGACGGTCAACTCCGGCCAGCATCAGACGAAGACATCGAATGACAACGGCTTCTTCTCGTTTGACCAGGTGATTCCGGGCTCGCCGTATGAGCTTGTGGTGAAGGCGGAAGGTTTTGAATCGTGGTCGTCCCCTTCGATCAATCCGGCGAGCGGCCAGTTTGTCGATGTCACAGACATCAAGCTGAAGCTTGCCACCTCTGCCTCGATCACCGTTCTCGCATCCACGGAGCAGATCGCCACGGAGCAGGTGCACCTTCAAGAGCAGCAACGGGTGCTTGGATTCATCCCAAATTTCTATGTTGTCTATGACTCGGCCCATTCTGTTCCGATGACAGCCAAGCTGAAGTTTCAGATGGCATACAAGGTGGCTGTCGATCCGGTCAGTATCGCCGGTGCAGCAACTCTTGCCGGGATCAACCAGGCTGCAGACCGGCCCGACTACGTTCAGGGCGCGAAGGGCTACGGGCAGCGCTTCGGGGCTGCCTATGCCGACGGTGCTACCGACATCCTGTTCGGAGGGGCTATTCTCCCGTCGCTTTTACACCAGGACCCGCGGTACTTTTATCAGGGGACAGGGACGACGAAGTCGCGCGTGCTGCACGCGCTGTCAAACCCGTTTATCTGTCGGGGCGACAACGGCCGGCTGCAGCCGAACTATTCCAGCATTGGCGGCGACCTCATTTCGAGCGCCTTATCCAACACCTACTATCCGCAATCCAATCGCGGGCTGGGACTCACGTTCCAGACCGTGGGTATAAGCACGGCCGAGCGCGCCCTGAGCAGCGTGGTGCAGGAGTTTGTCCTGCGCAAGATCACTCCCAGCGCCAACCGTCACCCCAGCGACCCGGGGTTGATTCAGTAAAACCAAGGAGGGATGCGCCGTTCCTTAGCGGGAGCGCCCTCAGGGCTTCACTGCCGGACGCATCCGGGTTGTGCGCGATGGGGAGCGTCCGTTGATGCCAGTGACGCCGTCTGGCTGGTTGAGTCCCAGTCGAAACACGGGCGCCGCATAGTCCTCCGGCAGATGGCTCTCGGGGATCGTCACCCGGTTGCCGTCGCGAACCGAGGTGTAGTGCGGAGACATGATCTCCACGCCGCCTTCGTTGAACTTGTCCTGAATATTCGCGTTCAGCTCGGCATAGATATCGAACATCTTGTTGGCATTGTCAGTGTATGCATTGATCTCGTACTGCACGTAGAAGTCATTCAGCGCGGTCTGCCAGACGAAGGGCGCAGGGTCGCGGAGAATATGTTCGGTGCCAAGAGCCGCGTCAATGAGCAGCGCGTGCACGGTCCGCCACGGCGCGTTGTAGCCAATGGTGACGGACGTGTGGAGGATGAGGCCCTGCGTCTGCGCCATGGAACTGTAATTCACGATTTGACTGCCAAGCACGCTCGCGTTGGAGATGGTCACTTCCTCGTTCTTGATGGTCCGCAGGCGTGTAATCAGCAGATTCTTCTCGATCACATCGCCGACTGTATCGTCGATGCGGACGCGTTCGCCGGGATGGAAGGCGCGCATGTAAGTGAGGATTACGCCCGATACGACGTTGGCTACCGCAGATGTGGAGCCGAGCGAAAACAGCACGCCGACAAAGATGGAGATCCCACGAAATGCCGGTGAACTGGATCCCGGCAGATAGGGGAAGACCACAACCGCGGTGAGCGCCAGAATCAGGAGGCGCAGAATGTTGAACGTCGGCTCCGCCCATTCCGGGTAGAACTTTGCGAAGCGGATGGTTCCTTTGCCAATCTCGCTGAAGATGACGTGAATCACTTTAATCACGGCATAGGCCACCGTGAGGATCACCGCAGCGAAGAACAGCTCCGGCAGATAAGCAAGGAGTGAAGTTCCTATCATCTTGAGAGGAGCGAACACCCATCCCAGCAGTGCCCTTGCATATCCGCGCGTAAAGGGAAAGAAGCCCAGCACCAGCGATGCATAGAAGTAAAGAAGGCACAGAGTGAGGGCCACGCGCGCCAGCCTGACGAAATCGACTGCCATGCGCGCCATGCGCTCAGCCGCCATCAGTTCAAACTGCTGAATCCGCAGTGAAGGGATCTTTGTGCCTTGCCAGGACTCGATTTTCGCGTACAGGCGCGGGAAGATCTTCGCCATGAGCCACAGGAGTGCGATGAAGATGACCGTGCAGCCGAATGCCTCTGCCGTGTCCTGGATCCTGCGGCGGGTGCTGCGCTCTTCCCGGGTGTTCTTTATTGCCGCAGCGATTCGTTGTGCATAATTCTGAGCCAGGTCATGGCGGGTGGTTCCGGCGGCCCGGGCGTCAAGGTCTGTCACACTCATGATGATCAGATCGCCGCCCATGATGTTGGAGCCAAACTCTGCCTCACTCACGGCGATCGAGTCAGGGTTGAAGAGGATGTCTTTTTCGAGATCCTCGATGCGCAGGCTGATCGCGGCTGCGCGGGTGTCCGCGCGATAGGAGAGGATGTTGCCGACGGTGAAGACGGTCTCACCGCTGAGCGTTACCGGTGCGATGGGTTCTGCGGCACCCTGGGGCGCTGGTGAACCGGGTTGGGTGTCTGCTGCCGCCGGCGCGGGCGGCGCCTGCGCTGCGGTGCCCCGATCGGGCGTCTGACTGGTCAACCAGGGGCAAATCGCTGTCAGCAGCACCAGTGTGATCGCAATACCGCGAACTCTGTTGATCACAACCTACCTCCCGCCTGGGCCAACCGGGACTCCCCGACGCGCGATCATGGTAGGGGGTGGCCGTCACCAATGCAACTGGAAGGATTTACGGTACTTGGCGAGGCGGCCGCCGAAGCTTCGCCGGTCGCCCGGCGAAACAATCCTGCCTCTCACGGCTTCTTTCTGCGTCTAACGAGTGTGCCCGCCGGGAATTTAACGGCCGGGACACGTCCCCTCCGGCGCGGGAATGCGCCTTCGGGAGATTTTCCCGCGTTGCCCTGGTCCACTGCATCGGTGTCGGTCTCGGCCTATTCGCGCCGGGTTAAGGACAGCCTTGCTGAGCGGTCCGTCAGGCCTTGAGTCTGGTCAGGGGCAACACGGGTTCCACGAGGAATCTCATTGTTGATTCGTTTTCTTCCTTATAGCTGTGCCGCTGTGCTCTGGACGATTTTGAGCGCCGGTTCTGCCGCGCAAACCTCTCACCCTTTTACATTTGCTGTTGCGGCGGTGGCGGATTCCGCCGGCGAGTCCAGCAGTCTGGCGAGCCTTCCAAACGCTCCTGACGCACAGAAGCCGGTGGGGCAGACCGAAAAAGACCCAGACACCACCGATCGCGCCGCGAACAAGTCGGTTCCCACCGGGAAGCAGCAGCCGAAGCGTATTCTCGGGATCATGCCCAATTACCGAGCGGTGAGCGCGGGCGCCATTCCGCCTCCGCCCGGGCCGAAGCAGGCGTTCAAGATCGCTACCCAGAACAGCTTCGATTACTCGTCGTTCGTCTTTGTCGGTGTTACTTCGCTCATTGCCGAGGGGCAGGACGCACATCCCAAGCTGGGCAAAGGCGTTCCGGGATTCTGGGGCTACTACTGGCGCGGGTTCGTGGACAAGACCGATGGCAACTACTGGGTGATCTTCGCCCTGCCTACGGTTTTTCACGAGGACACCCGGTTCTATACCAAGGGGGAGGGGCCAAAGTTCAAGCGCGGCGTGTATGCGGCCAGCCGCATCCTGATTACGCCCGACTACAACGGTCACGACACCATCAACGCATCGGAATTGCTGGGACGGGGTATCGCTCAGGGCATTTCGACGACGTACTATCCGAGCACCGACCGCACGGTAGGCTCGGTTGCGGAAAAGTACGCCTATGCCTTGATGCGTGATGCTGCAACTAACACATTCCGGGAGTTCTGGCCGGATATTGCCGCGCACCTGAGACATCACCCGTGACGGCACGAGTGCCATGATCGTGACGGCGACGGGGGCAGCGGGGTCGATGTTTCAAGAGTTCTAGCCTGACATCTCGCGCAAGCTCCTGAAAAAAGACGCGACTCACGGCCGCGATCACCAGATCCAGGAGCAAGGGGCCGCCGGCGCGCCCAGGCCCTAATGCTTGCTTCGGGCGCTCGGCGACAGCTTGCGCAGGACGAACTCCTGCAGCACTGCGTTGACCGCGCGGACGCCCGTGGTGACTCCAAAACCGAGAAAGACGAGACCGGGGCCGCGGTCCGACTGCGGATAGTAGAGGTTGGAGAGAGCTCCCGAGGCCAGATCGCCTCCCATGCTGGAGAAGTTCACCTGGTTTTTCCCATTGTCTCCCCTGCAGATGAATGGACTGGAGAGGGCGTGGATCATACGAGACTTCGTGGTGCCGGCGCCCTGGTAAAAGTAGCGCGGGTCCTGATGCAGCAACGACGGCAGGATGGCGCCTCCCAGAAAGATATCGGAGGTGGTATCGGCATATCCGGCGGCCACTCGTTTTCCATACGCGTCCCAACCCTGGCCGTAGTTGGGGATGTCTCCGGCCTGATAAAGGGCCGACATGAATGCCACCCCGACGAAGGTCATGACATCGGTATCCGCTTTGAGGGCGAGCTTGTACTTCAGTTTTGTCGTGAGGGGCACCGGGTTTGGATCGTAGGTGACATAGAAATTCGGGATGACGCCGAAGATTCGCTGTTTTTCCGCGATCTGTACTTGCTCTGTCGCGATCTGCTCCTGATCCGCGTAGACCCGCACTGAAGTGACTAAGCGCGAGACCTTCAGCTTGATGTCCGTCAGGAGGAAGTATCGCCCTGGCTCGAGCAGGATGGTTGGCGATTTCCAGTCTTCCAGACCTTCGGCGACGATCGTCACTTGATACGGTATTCCGGCCTTAAGTCCGTAAAACTGGAAGGCGCCCGTCTGGTCCGCGATGGTAGTGCGGCGATCCTCGCGCTGCGCGCCTTCAAGAACGACGTTCGCGCCCGGCACGATGCTTCCGTTCACGTCTGTGATCGTGCCGCTGACGATGCAAGTCGAGGCAGTGGGAAGGGGGGGAGATTGAGCGGGCTGCGCTGCGTCCTGGTTTTTACCTGCCTCCGAGGGGCTTTCTGCGGCAACCTGCTGATTGCCGGAGACTTCAGCGGGGAGATCAGGGGCGGTGGGCGGTGTCTGGAGAGCGGAAGGAGCGTTCTTTGCGGTCGTCGCCGGACCGGGCGGCTGCTCCTGGGCAAGCGCGCGGGGGGTCGGGAGGGGAATGCCGAGGATCAGAAGACAAACCCAAAGAGCTTTTCGCGGGAAAAGGCAGATGGGGCTCCCGCCAAAACACATTCGGCACACCTTGCCGTACTTCTTGCGGCTCGCTCCGCCGACAAGTTTTCGGCCAACCAGCAATGCTTAGTCCATCCTCTCGAGGAATCTTTCGATATACGTTATTGTCCCGGTTTTCGCCCGGCAGCGCCACTGGCAATAGGTGACACCGAGGGTTCCAGGGAGTCTCCGGCTACCCGCGAAACCAGATTGCGATATCGGGCGTTCACGACGCGGCGCGCGGTACCGCCCAACGGCAGAACTCCGGCGATGTGGCTCAGTTTTTCGCGGTTAGCGGAGCCAGGTTCCGCAGGCGCTGCAGCAAAAGCATTGAACGGGGAGTAGTAAACGTATACATTGCGGGAGAAGGAAAATCTCCATGTGCAAGCTCCGCCTTTGCTTTCCCCTCCTGCTGTTGGCTGCCGCTCTTGCCGCGCCTCCAGCCCGCGCAGCCGATCAGCCCGCCGGCAGCTCCCCGCACTTCGTCCAGAAGGACGGCCGCTGGGCCCTGTTTGTCGATGGCAAACCCTACCTCGCGCTCGGCGGACAGATTCACAACTCCAGCGGGTGGCCCAGCGAACTGCCGCAGGTATGGAAATCGATGGAGGCGCTGCACGCCAATACGGTTGAAGCGCCGGTCTACTGGGAACAGATAGAGGCGCGGCCGGGCCAGTTTGACTTTGCCAACGTGGACCAGATTGTCGAGGGCGCGCGCGCTCACAATTTGCGGGTGGTTCTGCTGTGGTTCGGCACGTGGAAGAACGGCAACATGCATTACGTGCCGTCGTGGGTGAAGACCGATAGCAAGCGGTTTCCGCGGGTAATTCGCCCTGACGGCGAACCGATCGACGTGCTCTCGCCGCTGGGCCGCAATACACTCGAAGCCGACAAGGCTGCCTTCACCGCCCTGATGCGGCACCTGAAGCAGATCGACGCCGACCGACACACGGTGCTGATGGTGCAGGTGGAGAACGAGTCAGGCAACGTGGGCAGCGTGCGCGACAACTCTCCTGAAGCCAACAAACTCATCGCGGGCGCGGCTCCCGCCGACATGGTCGCAGCGGCGCACAAGCAGGCCGGGACTTGGCGCGAGGTGTTCGGCGGCGACGCGGACGAAGCCTTCCAGGTGTACTACCAGGCGAAGTACATCAACGAGATTGCCGCGGCCGGCAAGCGCGAGTTCGACATTCCGCTCTACGCGAACGTGTGGCTCAGCTATCCGGCGGCCGAGTTGCCGCAGCGGCAGATCGCCATCCCCGGCGTGCAGTATCCCAGCGGTGGACCGGTGCAGAAGTGGGTGGCAATGTGGCGCACGCTGGCCCCGTCGCTCGACGCTATCGGTCCGGACATTTACAGCGACGACTCGGGCTTTTATCGCAGCGTGCTGCAGGCCTACAGGCGCCCGGACAATGCGCTGTGGATTCCGGAGACTGGCCGCGGCGACAATTTCGCCAAGTTCTTCTTCTACGCGTTGGGCGACGGGGCGGTCTGCTTCGCGCCATTTGGCGTGGACCAGTCCGGCTGGAACATCCTGGGCGACGAGCCCTTTTCCGCCCATGCCCGCAACTTCGCGCTGATCGGGCCCATGAGCCGCGAAATCGCACAGTGGGAGTTTGAAGGCAACGTGAAGACCGCGGTGGAGGAGCCCGGCAACACGGAGCAGGAAGTCGATTTCGGCGACTGGCAGGCCACGGCCGCGTTCGGCTTTCCCCAGCCCGACGGGCGCCACGCGCCGGGCACCAAGGACGCGCACGGATCGATCCTCATCGCGCGACTGAGCAAGAACGAGTTCCTGGTCACGGGCGTCGATGCCAGCGTGACCTTTCATCTGCCGGGGAAACTGCCGTGGATCCACAGCGAGATTCTGACGGCGGAGCTAGGCACGTATGAGAACGGGGAATGGAAACCGCAGAGGCAGCTCAACGGCGACGAGACCGACCGTGGCGTGACATTTCATGAGAAGCCTGAAGTGGTGCGGGTGAGCATGAACGCGTTCTGAGGTTCGATGGGGAATTTGCCCGGCTGCAGGGCAGCGCGCGATACTTCAATTCCGCGATGTGTCTTGCATCGCTCCCCGAGGACTTCCCATGGCTGAAGCCGTTCTTGTCAGCGCCGTTCGCACTCCTGTTGGCCGGGCTCCGAAGGGGGCGCTGGCCACCACGCGCCCCGACGATCTCGCGGCCATTGCACTGAACGGCGCACTGGCGCGGGTTCCAACCCTGGACAAAGCTGAAGTAGAAGACGTGATTTTGGGGTGCGCGCAGCCGGAGGGCGAGGCCGGGTTCAACATTGCCCGATTTGCCGCGCTGCGTGCAGGGCTGCCCATCGAGGTTCCTGGCGTGACGGTGAATCGGCTCTGCTCCTCGGGACTGGAGGCAATCGCGCTGGCCGATATGCGGATTCGCGCTGGGGGCGAGAAGGTGGTGCTGGCCGGGGGCGCGGAGTCCATGTCGATGATTCCCATGGGCGGCGCGAAGCCCAGCCCCAATCCCTGGCTGGCCGAGCACTATCCCGCTTCTCTCCTCACCATGGGGCTGACGGCGGAGCGCGTGGCGAAGCACTACAACATCAGCCGCGAGGATCAGGACGCGTTTGCGCTGCGCAGCCATCAGAGGGCGGTTGCTGCGCGCGAGTCGGGCCGCTTTGCCGACGAGATCGTTCCCGTGACCGTGACCACCGCACGACCGACCGACAAGGCCGGCAAGCCGCGCATCGAAGAGAACCTGTTCGACGCCGATGAGGGGCCGCGCGCCGACACGTCTGCCGAGGCGCTGGCCAAGCTCAGGCCGGTTTTTCATATCAATGGAACGGTAACGGCGGGCAATGCCTCGCAGACCTCCGATGGGGCAGCGGCTGTGGTGCTGATGGAGTCAGGCCGAGCGCAGGAACTAGGCGTCGAGCCGCGGGCGCGCCTGGTGGCCTATGCAGCCACCGGCTGCCTGCCGGAAGAGATGGGCGTCGGTCCCATTTTTGCGATTCCCAAGGCACTGAAGATTGCGGGGCTGAAGCTCGAAGACATCGATCTGATCGAACTGAACGAAGCTTTTGCCGCGCAGGCGCTGGCAGTGATCCGCACCCTTGGCATCGATCCCGAGAAGGTGAACGTGAACGGCGGGGCGATCGCGCTGGGGCATCCGCTGGGCTGCACCGGATCCAAACTGACGGCGACCCTGCTGTCTGAAATGGACCGCCGCAACGCGCGCTACGGCATGGTTACGATGTGCGTGGGCGGAGGCATGGGCGCAGCGGGGATTTTCGAGCGGCTGAGGTGATAAGGGTGGTCATGTGGTCAGGTGGGAAGTAGTCTCCGGCCCCAACCGTCTGTTGCAGGGGCTAAAGCCCAAACCGCTTGAGAAAGCATCGTTTGGCACGACTGAAGTCGTGCCCTGGTACAAATATAGGGTCGCACGCCTAGTAGAATCAATCGCTTACAAATGCCTCTCGTTTTTCGTGCTAATTCTGTGCTATGGGCGTTCACAAGGTGGGTGCCTCACACCGAATAACTTCGGGCGCCGAGACTTCCGCATCGGCGGTTACTCGACCGGAACGGCCAATGGCGCTCACATCTGGGCTGCCGTTAACCCCTCCCTGTATTTCCCGACGACGGCGAGAGTCCAGAGCATTGCGTGTAGATCGAGTACGCCGAATGGTGCAATCACGACAGCGGGAATCCACTTGGTTGTCCAAGGAACAAACAAGATGAATGGAAGGTGGAGAGCCGCGAGAAACGCCATCGCGATCCAAAACCAAGTATGCCGCCTCAGCTTCCATCTCATCGCGATGGCGAGGGCAAGCATCGCAGCCGACACAAAAGACGGAAGAGCAAGATCGAATCTCCCCCAATACACGAAAGGGATGGCTAGAAGGACAGTGCCGAACATAACCCACAGCACTCCTCGCCATCCGAGACGCATTTGCCTGTCTTCTTTGGTTATCACTTGCGACCACAGAGAACGTCTGTGCATTGAAGGCCCCTATACGCGATGGAAGGATTGACAATCGCATTGTACAAAACCGCTGGGGGGCGAGTCGTCGCCAAGTCGGAAGTTTCGGACAATGCACGAAGCCGTTCAATGCCGGTTCTTGTGCCAATTTGTGCTAATGACTTGGACTTTGTGGACTTCTCAGCTATTTAGGACATTGCAGAATCAATAGCTTACGTGTTTTCAATGACCACTTAAGTCGTGCCCTGTTTCAAAGCCCGCTTCTCAGGTGGGGATAGACCCGCTGAGAATCTGGTCTAGCCACAAGCCACTAACTGTCAGGCAGTCCCCAATGCCCCTAGCTACTATTCGGTGATCACTGACCCGCTGCGCCGGCTGGCCCACAGCCATCCGGCGGCGAGCAGGGTCAGAACGAGGATGAGGCTCTGCGAGATGACGCAGTAAAGACACCAGACCATCAACACGAATTTTTCGATATATGTGAGGTAGAGGGCAAAGCCCAAGCCTACGAGGGCGGCGGCCAGCAGGAGGGCGCGGCGGCGCATGATGGCCAAGGCGCCCAGCAGGATGTAGCCCGCCATGCCGATGGCGGCCACTGGCACAGGCCCTATCATGGCGAAAGGGCTATGGTTCACGATGCCGCAATCCCAGTGGGCATTGATGTCGCACGGCTCGACGTCGTTGGAGTAGTGGACGCGCAGGGCCAGGTACGACACCACCAGGCCCGCCACAGCCAGGAAAAGGATGACGATACGCATGGTTGACATGGTACGACGTGAGAATGGACCAGCAGGTGAATTTGCCACGCGACTTTGCGCGGGCAATTCCGTCTACGCGGATATGCACGCTTTGTTTCGCCGTATCTTGCGTTGTTCTCTTGCTTTGGCCATGACCCTGCCGTTCGCGCTGCGGTTGCCGGCGCAGGCCACCAAGGTTCTGGATGCCTCCGCGCTCCACCCGCCGGCGGGAGCCAACGTGGCTATCGTCGAATTCAGCGATCCGGAGTGCCCGGCCTGTGCGCGGGCGAATGCGGCGCTCATGCAGGCGGCTGCGCAGTACAAAATCCCGTGGGTCCGCCACGATTTCATCATCCCCGCGCATCCGTGGAGCCCGGTGGCAGCGGTGAACGCGCGCTGGTTCGACACCAAGGGCAACGGGTTGGGCGATGCCTACAGAAACGCTGTTTTCGCCAGTCAGTCGTCGATTTACAACGTCGGGGTGCTGGCGCAGTTTACGCGGAACTTTGCGCAAAGCCACGGGATTTCGATGCCTTTCTCGGTCGATCCGCAGGGCAAACTGGCGGCCGAGGTCAACGCCGACAGCGACCTGGGACGGCGCACGGGCGTGGCTCACACGCCCACCGTGTTCATTGTGACGGCGCACTCCAAAGGCGCACCTTACATCGAAGTGCAGAACGTCGAGACAGACCTCTTCCGCACGATCGACCAGGCGCTTGCGGATACGAAGCAGGCTGCGCCGGCAGCGAAGCACAAGTAGCGCCGGAGGGCTTCACGGAGGCCCGCCGATGCCCGTAAACACGAACAGCCGGGACCTGAGTCCCGGCTGTTCGATGAAGAGCTGAAAGAGCTTAGGCCTGAGCGGTGACCAGCGCCTTGAGGCGGGCATTCAGGCGGCTCTTGTAGCGGGAGACGGTGTTCTTGTGGAACACGCCCTTCTGCACGCTCTTATCCAGAGTGGAGACGGTCTCGCGGTACTGCTGCTGCGCGAACTTGGCATCGCCCTTGGTCAGCGCTTCGCGGAGAGCGCGCAGGCTGGTGCGCACGCGGCTGCGGTTGGCGCGGTTAACGGCGGTGCGGGTCTCGGTTTGACGGGCGCGCTTGAGCGACGAAACGTGATTTGCCATTCCTGTTCCTTGATTGTGAAAGAGATGATGCGGTGCAGATGCAGTAACGCCCGCACCCCTCGCAATTACTTAGTCTACGGGAAACGGGGCTCAGGGTCAACGTGGGGCGGCTTCGGGTTAGTGCTTCGGCTGGTCGATCTTGACGTTGGAGAATGCCGCGGTGGCCAGACCGTTGGCGTCGTGGGGGCAGACGCCCAAGCCGACGTAGACGTCGCCGGTCATGGGGACGGTGTAGCTGGCGAACGGATCGAGGCTGCCATCGGGTTTCCGGGCGTAGGCGGTGAAGACGTCGCCTTTGCGCTCGAGGCGCAGGGTGGTGGATTTGTGCTCGGGGGCGGTCAGGTCCTTAGTCGGGTCCCCGGACTTCTCGCGCCACTGGAGGGTGATGTGGCCGTCGGCGTGGATGGCGACGTCGGCGTAGGCAGACTTTGGATCGAGCGACTGGCGCACGATCAACACCGCCTTGGCCAGAGGCTGCGCGGGCTGCGGCGTGAAGGCGACATCGGCTGTAAGGGTCACATCCCCGGAGAGTTTGACCCAGGTGAGGTGGAAATCGTCAGCGGCGAACCACATGTCGGCGCCGCCGCCGGTGACGCGGTAGGACTTTGTGGCGGCGTCATAGGCCGATGCGCCGGGCTTGGTGTGGCCGATGTCGTCAGAGCCGGGGAAGAGGCCGCGCGGGGTCTGTGCGGCGGCGGCACTCACGAACAGCGCAAGAAACAGAACAACTTGGATGGGCTTCATCAGAGTGAACCTAATATATCCGATGGACTGGCCGGTGCTAAGGCTATCGGTACAGTGACCGCTCAGATCTGAGCCGAGTGATCGGGAGAGGTCAAACAAAGAACTCGACGAGAAGACACTGACGAGATCCTTGTCTGCATGCACCTCATGCTGGAAAGGGCGAGTGAGGCGAACCAGCCCGTAACAAAGAGAATGCTTCGTGAGCATGGAAGAAATGCGCCTCTCTTTCGCGAATTCGCGACTGGAGATCATCATCAAAGGCATATTGGGCAGGATAGGCAAAAGGGGATCATAATTTCGCAGATCGAAAGCGGCGCCTGGGATTCGGCACTGAGACTAATCGAACGATCTATGCGATGTCCGGAGGGCAGGATGGATCGGCGGACGTTCAATCGGATGGCGGCGATGGCGGGAGCGGCGGCGGGATCGAAGGGGATTGCGGCCGTGCCCGCGCCGGAGAGTTTTGTGCTCAGGCGCAACGGCTGGATGCCCAATAACAGGCGGCTGCCGGTGGTGGTGTACCGGGGAGCTTTCGACCCGTCCACGAAAGATCTGGCGGCGGAGATGGAGCGGGTCTTCGAGCGCAACGGCTGGCCTGCGCAATGGCGTGATGGCGTATACAATTTCCACCACTATCATTCGACCACGCATGAGGTGCTGGGGTTCGCCGGCGGCGGGGCGTTGCTCATGCTGGGCGGCGAAAATGGCCGCGAGGTTACGGTGCGTGCCGGCGATGTGGCGGTGCTGCCCACCGGGACCGGGCATCGCCGGATCTCGGCGAGCGGGGACTTTCTGGTAATCGGGGCCTATCCGCCGGGAGCACAGTGGGATATCTGCCGGTCGGCCCCGGATGAGGTGGCTGTGAAACGGATGGCAGCGATGGGATGGCCGCAGTCGGATCCGGTGCATGGGGCGGAAGGGCCATTACTCCGCCTTTGGAAGTCCGCCTGATTCCGGGCGGCATGGGGAACCAGGGCTGCACGCAGGCCATAATGGCTGTTGTGAAAGGACCGGTATGCCTCGGCTGCGCTTTGTTGCCTTTCTGTTGGTCGCGTTGTTGCTGGTTCCACTTCTTACGCAGTGCTCGGGACCCTGGCATGATCCTTCGCCGCACACCATCCGTTTTGTGAACGTCGATCAGCGAGTGCCGCTCGAGGTGCTGAACTGGGGCGGAAGCGGCCGCCCGCTCGTCCTGCTGGCTGGCGGCGGCAATACTGCGCACGTGTTCGATGCATTCGCCCCAAAGCTTACCGGCGATTTTCACGTGGTTGGCATCACACGGCGCGGGTTCGGCGCATCGGGATTTCGCGACGATGACAACACCGCCGATCGGCTGGGCGACGACGTGCTGGAGGTGCTGGATGCGCTCAGGCTGGAAAAACCGATACTGGTCGGCCACTCCTTTGCCGGGCTGGAGATGAGCTCAGTTGCAAGCCGGTATCCGCAGCGTCTGGCAGGGCTGATTTACCTCGACTCGGGATACTCCTATGCGTTCGACAATGGCAAGGGCGCGGACGTGATGCAGATGATGAAGCTGCAGGCGCCGCAGCCCCCGGGACCCCAAAAAGCGGATCTGGCCAGTTTTCAGGCGTATCGGAATTATGTGGCGCGCATCGACGGGTTTTCAGTGCCAGAAGCCGAGTTTCGAGCACAGCGCAAGGCGAGGTGGTTCGGGCGGGTGGGTGATGGCATTGCACAGCCGGGTGGTTCGATGCTGATGGCGGTCTTGTCGTCCGGGAAGAAGTACACGCAGATTCCGGTGCCTGCCTGCTTCATCTATGCGAGTCCGCACAGCCTCGGCCCCTGGGTTGAGAACAATGCGGATAGGAAAGTGCAGGAGGATGGCCGAAGGTTCATCGCCAATTTGACCGCTCTTGAGACCGAGCAGATCGGGGCGGTGCGGGAGGCGTTTCCCGCGGACCGGGTGATTGTGCTGGCAGGGGCGCATCACTATGTATTTCTGAGCCGGGAGGCGGAGGTGTTGAACGAGATTCGCGGATTCGCTGCGCTGTTGAAGTAGCCGCAGGCTCCCGTCCGGATCGTACTCGACAGACTATTCTCCGCTCCTTTTGCGAAACACGATCTTCAGCTCGCGGCGCCAATGTTCGGCGACGGCGACCAGCTCCCACTCGATCTGGGGGGAGAGGTAGCGCAGCACGGGTTGGTTGGCGGGATGGATGCGGAGGGCGGGTGCGGCGAGGAGAAGGCGGGGGGGGAGGGGGGATACCTCAGTGCCGGGGAAGTAGCCGGCGCGCTCGAAGGCGGAGAGGGGACGTCCGGCAGGGCCGGGGGTGCGGTCGTCGTTCAGGGCGCGGACGCGGATCCAGTAGTCGAGGGCCTGCATGGGGAGGTGGAGGTCTTCGTCGGCTTTGAGCTCCATGACGACAAGGCGGCTGTTGCGGTCGAGGGTGAGGAGGTCGAGCATGCCGCGATCGCCGCTGGTGAGGGCGGGGACCTGGGAGTAGACCAGGTCGTTGCGGAAGCCGGGCAGGAGGCCGGCCATGCCGGCGCGCAGGCGCGATTCCAGCCAGCGTTCGGGCTGGAGGCGGAAGAGCGGGTCGGCGTGGGTGCCGTCGGGGTAGCGGCTCCGGAAGAGGCGGGTGAGGAGATCGCGGCAGAGGGGCTCGGTTTCCAGGTTGAGCGGAGTCTCGTTGGCGCCGGCGCCGAAGGTGACTTCGTCCACCCGATCGAAGGACCCGGCGGCGACGCCATGACGGACGCGGGCGAAGTCGAGGCCATGGAGCAGCAGGCTGACCTGGGTGGCGGAGCGGGAGTAGAGCTCCACATGATCGCGGAACGCGGGCGGGAGCAGGTTGAGGACGCGGTCGATGCCGGCGCGGCAGCGGGCGATGGCGTCGGGGACGGAGAAGGCCTGGACGAGGCGGGACTTGAAGTTGCCGGTGTCGCGGAAGTCGACGGGAGCGAATTCTTCGCTGCGCTCGTCGAGGGTGAAGAGCTGGAAATCGGCGGCGGCGTGGTTGAGCCAGGCCATGCGCTCGGCGGTGGTGCGCCAGGCTCCTTCAGGCACGACGATTTTGAGGCCGCCGAAGTGGCGGCGGGTGTCGGCGTGCTGGCGGCAGTAATCGAGCCAGAGCAGGCCGATTGTGAGGACGCCGTCGATGGTGGCGCCGGACTCATTTGCTCCCACGCCGATGACGGCATCGGCGGCGGTTCCTTTGAGGAGCCGGCCGCGGGTGTAAGCGGGGCCGAAGCTGTGCTCGAGGTCCATGGCGGAGCGCATGCCTTCGACCTTGCTGCCGATGAAGGTGCGGGAGAGGATGCGTTCGAGCAGGCGCTGGTAATTGCGGCGTTCGGACGCGCGGGCGGTGGGGGTGCGGATGTCACGGCTGGGGACGATCTCGAGGGTCTCCGGCCGGGGCGCGCCGAGGCGGCGGGTAGTGATGCGGAGGCAGGCGGCGCGAGGCTGCACGGAGACGACGGTGCGGACGAGGTTGCGCTCGTCGCTCCAGAGCTGGAGGACGCAGCGGCTGTGGGATTCGGCGACGGAGTACTTGGCGGTGCGCATGTCGAAGGCCACGCGTCCGTCTTCAAGGATGGCGGCGGCGGGGTGCTCGGCGAGGTAGGATTCGATGTCTTTTGCGAACTGCGCGGGCGAGGACTCGTCAGCGGCTGGGGCGGCAGAGGGCCGTTCGGGCGAAGGGCCCTTTCTCATGGCTCTACCAGCCCATCCGCTGGCGGAGGCGGGTGATGTGGGCGGTGTGGTGGCGCGCGTGCCAGTCATACATGGCCAGGTTGGTGGTCAGCGAGACGGTGCCGCGTTCGGGATGGCGGAAGGTCTTCTGATAGTCGGCGTCGGAGAGGGACTCGAGCAGGGTGACGAGGCGGGTGTGGATGGCCTCAGTGAGGGCGAGAGAGGTGTCGATGGGCAGGCGGCTGTCGGGCAGATTGGCCCAGGCGGCTTCGTCGTAGGGCTTGATGGTGGGCGAGTCTTCGGTGAGCGCCAGCTTGAAGCGGATGTAGGCGTTGGCGTGGCTGTCGGCGATGTGATGCACGAGCTGGCGGACGGTCCAGCCGCCGTCGCGGTAGGGGGTGTCGAGCTGGGCGTCATCGAGGCCGGAGACGGCAGCGCGGAGATTGGCGGGAAGCTGGCGGAGGGTGTCGATCTGCTGGGCGCGCGAAGCAGCCGCGGCGGCGTTGAAGCGGCCGACCGGATAACGGAGGTCTTCAAGAGCGGACAGGGTGTCGGGGACGGGTTGTGTCATGGCACGAACCTATCACGCCGGGGAGAGCGGAAGAGTGGTGGGTGGGGTGGCGCCGGCTCCTGCAGTTGCCGCCCGGGGCCGGGCGCCGGTTTATGCGGGACGGTGGTGATTGTGGTGGTGGGTGCGGTGGTGGTGGGCGGTGGGGGTTAGATGGGCGCGATGATGGTGGCGGGTGGTGGCGAAGGCCGCCGGCGCAACCAGCATCAGCACGAAGGCAGCGAGCACAAGCTTCTTCATGGGTTGAGAGTAGCACTGGTCGAATTG
>NZ_DASXYM010000147.1:0-9987 GCF_036502485.1 Occallatibacter sp.
CGGCGGCGAAGATAGGCCTCGACCAGCACCACATTAATCGAAAACCCAATCCAGAAAGCCACCCCGAAGAACTGGCTCGGCTGCCAGTGCGTCAGGCGGCTGGTGGCGAAGAATACCCCCATCACCGGCCGCGTCGTGGCAATGCCCAGCAGCGTCGCGACGCTTCGCAACAGCCAGCGGCGTTTCCGTTCCTCACTGCCAGGTTTGCTTGATCGCCACGCCCGCACCAGGCAGAACAGATACCAGGTGTTGAACAGCAGCACGGCCGACTGTTCCACCCACCCGCCAACGGCAAACACGCTCATCGCATAAGCGGTGAGTCCCACCACCACCCCCAGCGGAAACATCAGCTTTTCCAGGCTGCGCGCGCGTCTCCCCCTGCCGAACACCGCCATGGGGGCAATCACAACAAAGCAGAGTGCTGGAATGATATGTGCGAGGGTGAGGCCGGCATGGGATGCAAACGCCGCGTCCAGATTCCCCAGCGGCGCCGGGCGAGACTGCGCAGCCGGAGCAACTCCCAGCGCCACCAGGCGGCGAATTACCACCAGCACCGCAACGGCCGTACAGAACCAGAACCCCGCGCGCAGCACGCTCCAGAACACCGGACGCGCCGCTGTGGGGACAGGGACAGACTGAGTTTTCATGCCGACCTCCGCCGTGGGTAGCGGCTCAATCGAGCCTTACGTGCCCGCCCGGGCTACGGTTTCATTCCGCCGTACCGGCCAACCCTGGTTTGCACCAGAGGCGCGACATCGCCCGGCCATCTTCATGCTCCCAAAGTCATGCGTTTCCATGCGCCTGCCCGGAGCCTCCCAAGGTTTCGCTCCGCCTGCCATTCGTGATAATCTGAACCAGTCACTTGAGAGTGGACTAAGAGAGCAAGAGGAGTAACATACGCCGTGCTGGCGACTGCAAAGAAAACTGACCTGATTCAACGCTTCCGCACCCATGATTCCGATACTGGCTCACCTGAAGTCCAGATTGCGATTCTGAGTGAGCGGATTGGCGAGCTGACCGAGCACTTCAAGACGCACAAGAAGGACCATGCTTCCCGTCGTGGCCTGCTGATGCTGGTGAGCAAGCGCCGCCGTCTTCTGGATTACCTCAAGACGCACGACACAGACCGCTACCGCGATGTGATCGGCAAACTGGGAATTCGCAAGTAAAAGGAACAATCCAGATCCCGATCTTGACGCGGAAGAGCCCACACCGCAAGTTGGTCGTGGCCCCTCCCATATTGGCCTGGGGCCATTCCGTACCTGGCGAGATTCTTTCCATGCCAGGGCCTGCGCAGAGCTGTCGCTCCCGCGCAACCCTCCCTCCCGCCATTCCGCAGACCTCTCAGCGCTCGCTGGCCGCACCCGCGGCCCGGGCGCTCGTCTGCCTTGTGGCTTCGCGGCCCCGCGTCTCCGCGGCCGAGCCGCTCCCAAGTTTCCCAAGCGAACAAACGAAAAGAGGACACTATGTCTAAGCATGAAGTAGCTGTAGATCTGGCTGGCGGCAAGCGCCTGGTCATTGAGACCGGACGGATGGCCAAGCAGGCTTCTGGCGCGGCGCTGGTCACGGCCGGCGAAACGGTGGTTCTGGCCACGGCCGTAGCATCGCCCGATCCGCGGGAAGGCATCGACTTTTTCCCGCTCACGGTGGACTACCGCGAATACACGTATGCGGGCGGACGCATCCCCGGTGGCTTCATCAAACGCGAAGGCCGCCCCTCCGAAAAAGAGATCCTCACCGCCCGCCAGATTGACCGCCCCATTCGCCCTCTCTTCCCCGATGGCTTCCGCAACGAAACTCAAGTCATCGCCCTCGTCTTTTCCGCCGACAAGGAAAACGATCCTGACGTGGTGGCGATCAACGCCGCCGCGACGGCCCTGGCTCTCTCCGACATTCCCTTCAGCGCCACAGTGGGCGCGGTGCGCGTGGGCCGCGTGAACGGCGAATTCGTGGTGAATCCCACCTATGCGGAGCGGCAGTCGAGCTCGCTGAACATCATGGTTGTGGGTCACAAGGACGGCATTGTGATGATCGAAGCCGGCGCCAAGGAAGAAGCCGAAGAGGTCGTCATCGCCGCGATTGAGTTCGGGCATGAAGAGATCAAGAAGATTGTGGCCGCGATCGATGAGCTGGCCTCCAAGGCAGGCAAAACCAAGCGGAGCTTCACGGCGCCGGTGCACGACGAAGCCTACTACAACGATATGAAGGCGAAGGTCGGCGATCGCCTGAGCGACGCTCTCGACACCAAGGCACATGCCAAAACGGAGAGCTATGCGCTGGTGAAGAAGATCAAGGACGAACTGGCGGCCGAGATTCCTGCCGATGACACGACGGGCGCCAAAAAGAAGCTGGGTACCTATTACGAGTTGATGCGCGAGCGCACCTTCCGCGAGCAGGTTACCAAAGACAAGGTCCGCCCCGATCGCCGCGCGTTCGATGAGATCCGCGCCATCAGCATTGAGACCGGTGTACTGCCGCGTACGCACGGCTCGGCGCTGTTTACCCGTGGCGAGACCCAGGCGCTGGTGACGGCGACGCTGGGCACGCCGGACGAGTCGCAGCGCATGGAGAGCTACGAAGGAGAGATGCGGAAGGGGTTCATGCTCCACTACAACTTCCCGCCCTTCAGCGTGGGCGAGACGGGGCGCATGACCGGTGTTGGCCGCCGCGAAGTCGGCCACGGCGCACTGGCGGAGCGAGCCATTTCTGCGGTGCTGCCGGATGAATCGCAGTACGCGATCCGTATTGTGTCGGACATCCTGGAGTCGAACGGATCGTCTTCGATGGCGTCGGTTTGCGGCGCTTCGCTGGCACTGTTCGACGCGGGCGTACAGCTCAAGGGCGCGGTGGCCGGCGTAGCCATGGGCCTGGTGAAGGAAGGCGATGACTATGCCATCCTGAGCGACATTGCCGGCGCCGAGGACCACTACGGCGACATGGACTTCAAGGTAGCCGGTACCCGCAAGGGCATCACCGCGCTACAGATGGACATCAAGATTGGCGGCCTGACGCGGCAAATCCTGGTGGAAGCCATGGACCAGGCACGCCGCGGCCGGTTCTTCCTGCTGGACAAGATGGACGCGGAGCTCACGGGCGCGCGGACGGAGCGCTCCAAGTACGCTCCGCGCATCGAGATCGTCATGATTCCGACGGACAAGATCCGCGACCTGATCGGCAAGGGCGGCGCCACCATCCGCGGCATCGTCGAACAGACCGGCGCCAAGATCGATGTCGACGACACCGGCAAGGTCTCGGTTGCATCGAGCGATGCCGAGGGTCTGCAGAAGGCTCTGGCCATGATCAGCGACATTACCGCCGTGCCAGAGATTGGCAAGGTCTATCTCGGTAAGGTCGTTCGCCTGGCCGAATTCGGCGCCTTTGTGGAGCTGTTCCCCGGAACGGACGGTCTGCTGCACATTTCGGAGATTGCCGAGCATCGCGTCAAGGAAGTGAAAGACGAGCTGCGCGAAGGGGATCAGGTGATGGTGAAGGTCCTTGCGATCGAGGGCAACCGCATCAAGCTCAGCCGCAAGGCCCTGATCCGGGAGCAGAAGGCCAAGCTCGCCGCGCAGAATGGCGGCGATGCGGCTCCGGTTGCCGAAGGGGAAGAGCCTCAGGCCGAGCAGCCCCAGCGCCAGGAAAGGCAGGAGCGCCGCGAGCGGCCTGACCGGCAGGAACATCCGGAGCAGCCTCGCCACGAGTTCGACGAGAAGCAGCCCACCTCCAATCAGAGCACGATTCTGATCGAGGGTGGAGATGACTTTGACGGCGAAGAGGGCGAGGAGTTCGACGAAGAGAACGAGCCGAACTTCAACCGCGCCGATGGCACCGCGGCACAACCTGGAACCCCGGCAACGCCCGGGCGCCCCACCGCAGGTGGCGCTGCCAACGACAACCGCCGGCGTCGGCGCCGGCGCGGCGGTCGTCCCGGCCAAGGCGGCGGCGGCGGACGTCAGGGCTGATCGCCGCATTCAACCAAAAGCATGAGGCCCGGAGCACACGCTCCGGGCCTTCTCTTTTATAGGAGCATTCCTCTACGCCAACTCCTCGCGCGGAGCGGTCGCCTTGAGCATGCGGCCCGCAATGGCATTGCAAGCCACTGCAAGCGCCAGACCTGCCAGCACATCTACTCCGTAATGCCAGCCGGTGCTGACGGTGGAAACGCAGATCAGCACGCAGAGAGTCCAGGTAAACCAGCGCACTCTTTGAATGCAGTTGAGGGCGTAAGCGGCGCTGACAGCCATGACGGTGTGGAACGAGGGAAACGAGACAATGGCTACGCTTTTCATGTCGATCACCGGGAGCGCGGAACGCAGCTGCGTCAGGTATACCCCCACGGCTGCCTGATCGCGAGCCGGGGCGAAGCATTCCACAGTCCACGGTCCAATTGCAGGCCAGCGGTAAAACAGCGCCGCCGTGGCAAGTACGGCGAAAATTATGCTCAGGATGAAGCGGTAGGAGGCCTCGGCTCGCCCCAGAATGGCCGGGATGGTGGCGGCGCCAATCACCATGAACCCTGTAGTTCCATAAGCAATTGCGAGAAGCAGCCGCAGCGGGCGCCAGGCGGCGACCTGTTGTACGAAGCTGGCGGTGCGGAAGTGCAGGGCCGCATCCAGGTTTGCCAATTGCTGATCCGCCAAAGGGTAAGGACTGCGCCCTGCTATGTGGATCAGCACCCCCATCACGTAGAACGTCAGGCAGGAAATCAGTACCAGCTGAGCGGTCTCAATCAGCTTCGGCAGAGGACGCCAGCGGACATAGAGCACGCACGCGCTCATCATGGTCAGTCCCGGCCACGCATCGAGCAGCTGCCGTTCTACGCCATGCAGGTGAACTGCGTGCGCCAGGACGAACTCCGCGGGAAGGAGAATCCCGAACAGAATTCCCAGGGATGCGTAAAATCGCGTCGCGATCTTGCTGCTGTCCGGGGCGCCACGGAGCTTCCGCGTTGCCGGCATTATCAGAACATTGGAGGACATGGCATCCGAAGGCTACCAGAGATCCTGCGCCGAGGGGATGCCGCGTTCGGGGGATGAGCTTTGGTGCCAGATCAGGCGGACCCTGGTACCTGTTTTGAATTACGGCTTGTGGGTGGGCCGCAGCAGAACTTCGCTGATGAAAGATTGCGCCGACTGCGTCACGAGCGTCGCCACGACGGAGGCGATGTCCTCGGGCTGCAGTTTCTTGTTGGGATCCTTACCGGACGCTGCGCCCCGGCCGGCGTGATCGCCGAAATCCGTGTTGATCGATCCGGGAGCCACGGCGCTGACGCGTATGTTGTATTCGCGGAGTTCTTCGGCCACTGAATAGGTTAGCCCGTTTAGCCCCCACTTCGAGGCCGCATACGCCGCGCCCTTCGGAAGCGGATTCTTTCCCGCCAGCGACGAGATGTTGATGATGTACCCCGAGCGTGCGGCGATCATGAGTGGCGCGAGGGCGCGGATCATCAGAAATGGACCGCGGAGATTCGTGTTGAGGACGAGGTCCCATTCGTCGGCTGTGACCTCGTGAAGGGGCTTCCCATTCAGGCCGACACCGGCGTTGTTTACCAGAATGTCGCAGCGCTTGTGCGTCTCGGCGATGCTCCGTCCCAGCTGGGCAACGGCAGCGGCGTCCGTCAAATCACATGCCAAGACCGATGCGGACCCGCCGTCCTTCGCGATCTCATCGCGAATCTGGTTGAGTTGATCCACATTGCGGGCGATCAGCACCACGTGCGCGCCCATTCCAGCTAACTTCTTCGCAACAGCCGCGCCTACCCCGCGTGCAGCTCCGGTGACAACAGCCACTTGCGATTCCAGTGCACTCATTCTGTATTTCTCCGATGCGGCAAACGGCTCGCGCGCATGCATCCATTGTCCTACTTGACGCTGGCCTCATGCGCAAAGCGAAACGCCCGCCGTGATGGCGGGCGCTTGTCGCGGCAAATGTTCGGATTAGCTGGACTTTTTCAATGCGCGCTTGAGCACCGTTTCCAGCGCACCTTTCTGTTCGGCGTACTCGGCGGCGCTCAGGGTGCCGCAGAGCTTGTCGCTTTCGAGCGAGAACAGCTCCTCTTTTAGTGCAGCCAGCAGCGCGCCGTTTTTTGCGGCAGGCGTACCACCATGCATGGGGTAAGCCGGTGCAGCAGGCGGGTAGGGCGAAGCAGGTGCCATGCCGGCCACAGCACCGGCAGGTCCTGCCGCAGGCCGGCGCAGCAGGAACGCCGCGGCCCCGGCGAGAACGAGTGCCAGTCCGCCGAGGATCCACCACTTGTACTTGGTCAGGGGATCAGGCTGGTTGATGGGCTCGCCAATGCCACCGCCGGGTCCGCCGGCGGGTTGCTGCCCCGCCTGCGCAGCCTCCTGGCCGGCGCCTGCCTGTTGCTGTTCACGCGGCATGGAGCCGGTGCCCGACACGTTGAATTCGAATGATCCGCCGGGCTGCGGGTTCTTGAGGAGAAACGTCTGGATCGAGGGATCCTGCGGAATGGATTGATAGCTTGCGCCCGAGCCCGCTGCGAACGTCATGCTCTTCGGCATCTGCACCGCAAGGTTACTGGTGGGCATCAGTACGGTGGGCTTGAAGGTGAACTTTCCCGTGTAGGGAAGGTGATAGTGGACCTGGAACACCGTCATCTTCTCCGGGCCTTGGTCCGGCTCGATCGGAGTACTGAAGGCGAAGTGTCCGCTGGAGCCGAGCGGTTTGGGCTGGGCCATGGTTGGCAGGCCGCTGGGGCGGGTGGTCTCGGCCATATCGATCACGGCACCCTGCGGCAGAGAGAACACGAACGTGTTGTCGCCGGACTTGGTCACTTTGGGCGAGCTGTTGTTGTGCACCACCCACTGCTCGGTCACGTCAAGCTGCGAGGCATTGGGGGCTTCGAGGTCGAGAATTTGATCTTCGACAGCTATGCTCGCGCTGGGGGAGGAGTCATAAACGCCGATGTCGCCGGGACCTGATCCTTGCGGGGCTGCGATGAAATAGCCGGCGCCCTGGTGGGTGGCGCGAATCAGGTAAGGCCCGCTGCCTGGCTCGTTCAGCGAGTATTTGCCGGCGGAGTCCGTCGTGGCCTTGGCGACCGCACTCATGCCCGCCTGCACGTCGACGAGCTCGACCAGGTCGCCCGCAGACGCCTTGCCGGTGGTCTTGTTGGTGACGGTACCCGTGACGTTGGCAGCGTATGCCGTGGCGCCGAGGAGGAGAGAGCTGAGGAGGGCAGTGGCGAAATGATTCGTTCTCATGATGATGGTGTGGGTCCTGATTTCGTGGTGCCGAGCGCGCGGGGGGTCAAACATGTCCTTCGCTGCGCTCGGGATGACAAAGAGGCGGCCGGGCCGCCCGCAGACTAGGCATGCTGCAGGTGATCTATCTCCGCCAGCAATGTCGCGGTCTCGTTCTCAAGCTGGGTGCGCTGGGCCAGGTAGTCCTCTTCAGGATATTTGCCGGCGCGGAACTCGAAGTTGAGGTCGCGAAGGTTCTCGTAAAGCTGGTCCTTGCGCTCGAACAGGTAGTCGAGGCGGGTTTTGTCTGTCTGGCTGGCGAAGCTGTTCTCCGGCCAGAATGTGTAAACAATAAGAGCGAGGGCGAGGATACAGCCCAGTAACAGGCCCATGCTTTCAGTCATGGCTAGAAGCCTCCATCGGCGCCGGTTTCGCGGCGGATCTGCTCATGGATTGCGGTCATTTCAGGGGTGATGGCGTCAGCTCCGGCATTCGCTGCAAGCGGACCTTTGATTCCGCTCCAGTGGCGGACCAGCAGGATAGTTCCGGCCAGGGCGGCAAGGAACACAGCGAAAGGTGCGATCCACGCCACCAGGTTAAAGCCATGCGTCGAAGGCGCGGCCAGAACAGTCACGCCGTACTTCGACGAGAACCAATTCAGAACCTGCTGGTCATTCATTCCGCCCGGAGGGGAGCCGCTGCTGTCGGTCCCGCTGTCCGGTCCGCCGGTGCCTTGTACGGCGGCCATTAGCTCGCCGCGCATCTTGTCTGATGACTGACATCCCACGTGATTGCATTCGCCGAGCAGTTGCGCGCAGCCGCAGGTGCACATGAGCCGGTGACCCAGATCGGTGAAGCGGGATCCTGCGTCGCTGGCCCCCATGGAGATGCATACTGCAATAGCCAGTAACAGCGCCTGCGCGCCTTTGATCCAGAAGTTGAAACTGCGAACCCGTTGCATTACCGCCCCCCCTGCGCTGATCCGGCCACGGCTGCGGCCTCGGCAGAGACGACGCGTGCCGGAACCCTCAGGCTCGCAGTCGCCGGTGTGATGGGAGGAACGATAGCGAAGAGTGTGCCGAAGACCAGCAGAGCGAAGCCGCCCCAGATCCATCCGACCAGCGGATTCAAGAAGGCCTTGATGATGGGCTGGCCGGTGCCCGGATTCACGCCCTCATAGACGACGTACAGGTCCCAGAACGGGTTGGAGTGAATCGCCACCATCGTCTGCGGCTGCTGGCTGGCGTGGTACACGCGCTTTTCGGGGCTCATCTGGAATGCGCTTTTGCCGCCCTTCGAGACGTCGAGCATGGCGAACTCGGAGTCGTAATTCAGATTGGAATCCTGGCTGAAGCCCAGGCATTCGAGCACGTAGGGGCCGATCGCCATCTTTTCGTGCAGGCCCATTTCCTTTTCTACGTTGCGATTGAAGGCAGCGCCGCACAGGCCCACGATGATGATCACCAGGCCGATGTGGACCAGGTATCCGCCGTAGCGGCGTGTGTTGCGCCGGCAAAGCAGATAAGTGGACGCTATGAGGTTTTTGCCCGTCTGCTTTGCAATCACTTGCGCCCCGCGATAGAACTCGCCCACGATCGCGACAAATACGGCTGCACAAAGGGCGAATCCGACCAGGGCGTAGAACTTGCCCTGCTCAAATCCGGTGTCGCCCCACGGCCGCGCGCCGGCAATGAGGCACACGATCACGGTGGCCCAGAGGGCGATCGACGGGCCAATGAAATTGCGCTTGATGGCTTTCATCGAGGCGGCGCGCCACGGCAGCAGCGGGCCCACGCCGGTGAGGAACAGCAGGAACAGTCCGATGGGCACGGCGACAGCGTTATAGAACGGAGCGCCCACAGTAACCTTGGTGCCCTGCACGTATTCGCTCAGGATGGGGAACAGCGTTCCCCACAGGATCACGAAGCAGGCAACCAGCAGCACCAGGTTGTTGAACAGGAAGCTCGACTCGCGACTGACGAGTGACTCCAGGTGATGGTCTGTTTTGAGATGGCCGCGCTGCAGAATGTAAGTGAAGACGCAGGTTGCCAGCACGATCACCATGAACACGTAGAACCAGGTACCGATGGAAGATTGCGCGAAGGCGTGTACGGAGCTGACCAGGCCGGCCCGTGTGAGGAGCGTGCCCAGCAGGGTGAGCATGAAGGTGGAGAAGATGAGCCAGACGTTCCAGCTCTTCATCATGCCGCGCTTCTCCTGCATCATGACGGAGTGAAGGAAGGCGGTGCCGGTGAGCCACGGCATCAGGGAGGCGTTTTCGACCGGGTCCCAACCCCAGTAGCCGCCCCAGCCCAGAACAGCGTAGGCCCAGTGCATGCCGAGGAAGATGCCGCAGGTGAGGAACAGCCACGTCACCATGGTCCAGACGCGGGTGGTCTTGATCCACTTCTCGCCCGGGTAGCGCATCATCAGCGCGCCCAGCCCAAAGCAGAACGGCACCGCGAAGCCCACGTAGCCCAGGTACAGCATGGGGGGGTGGATCACCATCTCGGGATACTGGAGCAGGGGATTGAGGCCGTTGCCGTCCTCCGGAATGGCGCCGCGGAAGAGGGCGAAGGGTGGCGCGGCGAAATTGAGAATGAGCAGGAAAAACACCTGGATCGAGGCCAGGATGGTGCCCGCATAGGCATACAGCTTAACGTCGGTCTTGTGCGTGAGGCGCAGCACGAAACCGTAGGTTGCCAGCAGCCACGCCCACAGCAGCAGGGAGCCTTCCTGCCCGCTCCATAGAGCGGAGAACTTGTAGGCGCCGGGAAGAGCCCGG
>NZ_DASXYM010000148.1:0-70527 GCF_036502485.1 Occallatibacter sp.
GGGATGGCTGTGAGCGCGGTCACGTGAGATGCGGGGAAAGAGGGACAAAGGGAAAGAGGGAAAGAGGGACAAAGGGAAAGAGGGAGAAAGGGACAGAGGGAGAAAGGGACAGAGGGAAAAAGGGACAGAGGGAAAGAGGGACAGAGGGAAAGAGGGACAGAGGGACAGAGGGAAAGAGGGAAAGAGGGACAGAGGGACAGAGGGAAAGAGGGAAAGAGGGAAAGAGGGACAGAGGGAGCGGAAAACGCTATTCAGGCGAATGCGGCGATCATCTCAGTAATTGCACTTGACTGGATGTGGGAGGCGACGGTCACGCTAACGGTTTAGAGAAGGGCCGGAACCGTTCGTCTGCCTCTGTAACTCCGCCGCTGCCTTTACATGTATTCCTTCCGCTCGATCCGCAGCTTCTTCAGCTTCGAGTTGAGCGTGGTCCTCTTCAGGCCCAGTCGCGCGGCCGCGCCCTCGGCGCCGCCAATCAGTCCTTTGCACTCGCGCAGCACCTTTAATATATGTTCGCGTTCCGCGGCGTGCAGCGTGGCTGGCTCGCCCGACTCTTCGCCATCATCCTCATTCTCGTCCAGCGGCGTCTCAAGCTCCGCCAGCGGAACATACAGCACCGCTCCGCGCGTCAGGATCACGGCCCGCTCGAGCATGTTTTCAAGCTCGCGAATATTCCCCGGCCATCCCCAATTCACCAGCGCATCCATGGTGGCATCAGGAATCGTCTCGATCATCTTGCCCATGCGCCGGCTATGCGTGGCCACAAAATGCCGCACCAGCATCGGGATATCGCTCCGCCTCTCCCTGAGTGGCGGTGCAAAGATCGGAAACACCTTCAGCCGGTAGAACAGGTCCGCCCGGAACGTTTTTTCCTGAACCATCTTCGCCAGGTCGCGATTGGTGGCCGCAATCAGCCGCACGTTCACCGCAATCGGCCTTGTTCCGCCAATCCGCTCGATCTCCCGCTCCTGCAGCGCGCGCAACAGCTTGGGTTGCAGATCGAGCGGCATCTCGCCCACCTCGTCCAGAAATAGCGTGCCCTCGTGCGCCAGTTCAAGCCGGCCCATCTTGCGCGCAATGGCCCCGGTAAATGCGCCCTTCTCGTGCCCGAAGAGCTCGCTCTCCAGCAATCCCGCCGGAATTGCCGCGCAATTCAGCTTGATGAAAGTCCGCTCCGCCCGATGGCTCAGCCGGTGAATGGCGCGCGCCAGCAGCTCCTTGCCCGTGCCGGTTTCCCCCTGGATCAGCACCGTCGCATCCGTCGGAGCCACTGTTTCAATCTCCCGCAGCACCTGCTTCAAGCCCGTACTCTCGCCAACGATATCCTCGAAGCGGTTCTCGAGATTGATTTCGTCCTCGAGATACTGCTTCTCCTGGTTCAAGCGGTCCCGGATCTCCGTAATCTGCTTGAACGCGACCGCGTTGTTCACGGCCATCGCCATCCTGTCGGCGAACTCCTCCAGAATGTCCGCCTCCTTGGTGCCGAACGCGTTCTCGCGCCTGCTTGACACCGCCATCGCGCCGATCGACTCGCCGCGGTGAATCAACGGCACAAAGCACGCCGATTGCATCCCCAGGTCCAGCAAGTGCTGAATACCGGCATTCGGAAATCTGCCGTCCTTGATGTCACTCAGAATCACCGGCTCGCGGGCTTTGAACGCCTCGCCAGCCGGCGACGCGACCGCCGGAATCCGGATTTCGCTGCGATGCGTCTGCGTGTCCGCGCCCAGGAACTGAACATGTATGGTGTCGGATGCCGCGTCATACAATCCCAGCGTCGCCGCATCGTGCGGAATCACCTCGCGAATGCTGGCCGAAAACGCCTCCAGCAGCTTCCGCACATCCATGTTTTCCAGCAGCGCCGAACTGAGCTGCAGCATCACGGATTCTTCGGCACGCTTCCGGTCTGTGCGGTCTCCCGTCACCTTGGCGAACCCCGTGACCTCGCCAGTGGCCCCGTGAATCGCCGTCAACACGCTGTGCGCCCAGAAACGCGATCCGTCCCCGCGTACGCGCCAGCCCTCTTCCTCAAAACGCCCGCGCTCCGCCGCTTGCGTCATCATCATTTCCGGGTGCCCGCGCTCCAGGTCCGCCTGCGTAAAGAAACGCGAGAAATGCTTGCCCAGAATTTCATCCGCGGTGTAACCGTGGATGCGGTCTCCGCCCGCGTTCCAGGTCGCGATGTACCCTTCACGATCGAGCATGTAGATTGCATAGTCGCGCACGCTCTCGATAATTGAGCGCAGATGCTGGTCGTATCGCCGCAATTCCTCCTGCGCTGCCCTTTGTTCAGTCACATCGCGCACAAAGCTCAGCACCACCGGGCCGGTCGCCGTCCCAATCGGCCGCAGCATGATGTCCACCGGGAATTCGGTCCCATCCTTGCGCCGGGCAAACAGGTTCAGCCCCGCGCCCATCTGCCGTGTCCGCGGATGCGCGTTGAAATTGTCGCGGTGGCTCGGGTGCCGCTCCCTGAAACGCTCCGGCACCAGCGCCTCAATCGCCATCCCCACAAGCTCCCCGCGTTCATAGCCAAACATCTCAAGCGCGCGCGGGTTCGCCTCGCGGATCAGCCCCTTGTTATCCGCGATGAATATTGCGTCCGGGCTGATCGCGAAGTGATTCTCGATCAATATCTGAGCAAACTCGGCACGATGCTGGCGCGTACGCGCCGACGCGTCCTGCTCCGGGGGATTAGAGGGCCGCATGCCTTTGGGATACCTGACCTGCAAGATACAGCTACACGGCCGTACCGGGCAATCAATCAAACAGTTAAAGTGACTCGCACCTGAAGGAGGCGTTCCTCAGTAGCGAAGGGATGCCTCTGATTCTACTTCGCGCCGGCGGCGGCAACCGGCGACCAGGAGGACCCTCACGGCGGCCGGGAAGGGGGGGTGTGTTTACTACATGGCAAACATGTTGATTCAGTTTCCGGGCGGCATTGCGCCGATTCTGCGGGTGCGTTGGGGGTAATCTGGAGCTTGGAATGTGATATAAGTCACATCGACAATCATACTATCGTATTTTGAATCAGCTATATACCTGAAATTCCCGACCAAACCCCAAAAAACTGCACTAGGTAATTCTTCAGTTAACTTCGAGCTGAATGCCTTTTCTATTTGCAGCGAGTCAGACTTCTGCGAACCCTGCCGGCAACCTTGAGGGCGGCGGTTCTATTGTGACAGATTCCGGTTTTAGATCAGTGATGACGATCACGGGTGAGGGGCGGGCCGAGTTTGAGCTCGCGCTCACCCCGCAGACCGAATTGCACTCACGGGGGCCGGGCTTTCCGCCATCCGCTGCGCCCGCCACACCGCGCCCTCGATGGCGACTACCTCGCGATCCAGCACCGGCATCTCCGGCGCCGCGGCCTTCAGCCGCGCGAAGAACCCCTCCCGCACCAGCCGCGACTTGCCCAGCACGCTGCCGATCCAGGCCACGGGAACCTCTGCCGTCCGCCCGTGCTTGCGCCCCAGCTTTTCGCGCACCAACAGCACAAACCCTGCCAGATCTTTGGCCGCCTGCTCCAGCACTCCCAGCGCCACGGCGTCGCCCTCTTCCGCCAGCCGGGAAATTGCCGGCGCGAGCTGGGAGAAGTCCGGCCCCGGCGTCGAATCGCCCAGGTTCACCAGCTCGTCGATGCCCTTCGTCCCCCAGATCTGCCCAACCACGTCCAGAACCCGCGTAGGCTCCTCGCGATCGTATGCATTGAGCGCCCGCCGCACCCCGTGCAGCCCGATCCAGTAGCCCGAGCCCTCATCGCCCAGCCGCGAGCTCCATCCGCCCGCGCACTCGCGTCCACCGTCCGGCGCCCGTCCGATGCAGTTGGTTCCTGTCCCCGCAATCTGCAGAATTCCCGGGCCGCCCTTGAACGCCGCATCGAGCGCGATGACCTCATCGCCCACCACTTCCGAGCGTTCCACGCCAAAGTCCGCGAAAACCGCCGTGATCCACTCTGGAACCCCCGGCATGGTTGCGCTGGCCACGCCCGCCGACGCCGCCTCCACACCCTTCACCCCGGCCTGCTGAAACACCTCGCCCAGCAGCTCCCGCAGGTTTTGCTCCGCGGCCTTGGCACCCACGCGCAGCCGCTTAATCGAGCCATTCTCGGCAAACGCCAACACCCGCTCGCCTTCCACAATCGAGGCGCGCGTGCGCGTTCCTCCCCCATCAATCCCCAGGACTACGCTCATCCCTAATTGACTCCCTTACCGCGGGTTCGTCCCCGGTGATTCCTTTGCCGCTATCGGCGCTGCCGGCCCTTCGGCCGCTGCCGGCTCCGGGATCTCCCCACCGTTGTCACGCAGAGTTCGCGCCAGAATGTTGAGATTTCCATCGCTCTTGGGCGCGTTCAGCCCCAGCATGTGCGCCATCCATACATACAGATTTACGTTCTCAAAGGGCTTTAGGTTTACACCTGGGACAATATCGGGCCCTGCCGCGAAAAAACTCGCCTTCATCTGCGGCACGGTGCGCGGGTCGAACCCGTGCGCCCCGGGCTGCGGCGGCTGGTCTGGCTTCCCTTCCCCGGGCTTTCTGGCGCGAATTGCATACGGGCCGCTGGCGACGATCACCGGATCTCCCTCCCGTTGATTTTCGCTGTAGTGCAGCCCTGCCGGCACATCCTTGCGCCGATACACAAAGAACTGACTCGAGGCATGCTTCAGCGCGTTATACGCCCTGGCGCGATCCTCCTCCGTCCTGGCATAGAGCAGCGGCCCCACTGTTTCGAAGCCGCTCAGATCGGCGAACTCGTCCAGGTTTACCCAGCCGCCCTCCACCTTGACCATGCCATGGTCGCTCACCACCACCAGGTCCACCGGCAGCTTCGTCTTGTCCAGCGCCACCTTGAGTTTGCCGATGATGGCATCCATCTTCAGCACCGCAGCCCTGGTCTCCGGCGCATCCGGACCAAACTGATGCCCCTCGTGATCCGGCTCAGAAAAGTACATGGCAATGAAGTGCGGCCGCTGTTCTTCGGGCAGCTTCAGGAGGGCGAGGGCATCGTCGATCCGTGCCTGCTGCACAGCTTCCGTACCCTCCGTCTTCTGATCGAACCTGGCATACCATGTGGGCCGATGCCCGGCGATCTCTGCCTCCGAACCCGGCCAGAACAGGACCGCTGTGCGCATCCCGGCGCTTTCTGCCAGGCTCCATATCGGGGTTCCGGCATACCAGGACCCATCCGTCACCGCGCCCGCGTCGCTCATGCCGTAGCGGGCCTTCTTCGCGTCGTCATAAAAGCTGTTGGCGACCAGCCCATGATGTTCGGGATAGAGCCCCGTCACAATTGTGTAGTGATTGGGAAAGGTCAGCGAGGGATAGCTCGGCAACATGCCTTCAGGGGTCCAGGCTCCCGCTTTCCCCAGTGCCAGCAGATGCCTCGCCCCATCCCTGCTCGCATAGTCCCAGCGGAACCCGTCGAGCGACACCAGCACCACATAATGCGCTTTCTGCGCGACGGCTGAATTGGCGCCGTTCTCCGCGTGTTCCAGGGGAAGCGCGGGACTGAGCCGCGGATGCTGCGCGCCCGCTGACACGGTCAGGAAGCACGCCACCAGAGCAAAGCCAAGCCGCCGGTGCATCCCTGAACTCATCTACCACCCCTGCATCAGGTTACCCCAGCAGGCAGCCTGCCAAATCCTTCCGCCTGAATACCCGTGCCAACCGGGGCGCCCGCATCTAAACCTCCCATGAGGCTCACCCCAGAGGTAGCAAGCGTCGTGCGGCATGCGGAACAATCCCGGAATCCTGCACAGCCCGGTTCTCCGCGGCGGCAGCAGTCCGCGGCAAGCAAACGGCGCGCGGCGCGCGGAGCTCAACGATGAACGGAACCGCCGGCACCCGCATCCTGTCGAGGCTGTGGCTGCTCATCGCCTTGGTGGTGAGCATCGCAGTGCTTTATCTCGCCAAGGTCTTATTCCTGCCTCTGGCCTTCGCGGTCCTGTTTGCATTTTTACTGGCCCCGCTGGTGGCGCGGCTGGAGCGACTCCGTCTTCCACGCACGCTGGCCGCCGTCGTCGTGATCCTCGCCTTCGCCGCGCTGCTCAGTTGCGCCGGTTGGATCTTTTTCAGCCAGCTTGTCGCCATCGCCAACGACCTGCCTACGTACCGCGGCAACATCGCCCAGAAAATGGACGCCTTTCACACTCCCGGCAACTCTGCGTATAGTCGCGCCATGCAGGAAGTGGAACGCCTGGGAGACGAGTTGGGGATCGCGAATACCCCCTCTCCTCACATCAACTCGCAGAGCGACGGCAAGCCGCTGGGCACCTCGCCCGAGCATCCTCTTCAGGTAAAAGAAGTCTCGCGGCCCCCCGCCAGGCTCGACGAACTGGGAGGCGCCCTTGAGCCGCTCGCCACGGCCCTGCTCAGCGTCGTCTTTACCTTCTTTGTGCTGCTGCAGCGCGAGGATCTGCGCAACCGCGTCATCCGCCTCACCGGCGAACGCAATGTCAGCACCATCACCCAGGCCATGCGCGACGCCAGCGCCCGCATCAGCCGCTACTTCTCCCTGCAGCTGCTCGTCAACGCCATCTACGGCACCATAGTGACGGCGGTTCTCTACGCCCTGGGGCTGCCGCATTCACTGCTGTTCGGTACGCTTGCCGGGATACTTCGGTTTGTTCCCTATATCGGCTGGATGGGCGCCGCCGCCGTGCCCACCGTGCTGTCGCTCGCTATCTTCCACGGCTGGCAAAAGTCACTTATCATCGTCGGCACGTTCCTGCTCCTCGAAATCGTTACTGGCAATTATGTCGAGCCACACATCTACGGCAAGCATACGGGGCTCTCTTCCATAGCGATCCTTGTGGCGGCGGCCTTCTGGACGCTGCTCTGGGGCCCCATCGGCCTGGTGCTCTCGGTTCCGCTTACTGTGTGCCTGGTGGTTATCGGCAGGCACGTACCGGCCATGGAGTTTCTCACGGTTATGTTGGGCGACAAGCCAGCCATCCCGCAGTGGACTTGCTTCTATCAGCGTCTGCTGGCGCGTGATGCCCGCGAGGCTGCCGAGGTGCTTGAAAGCGCGGTGCGAGACCGTCCGCTCGAGGAGGTCTACGACTCGGTTTTGATTCCTGCGCTGGTCAAGTCGGAGGAGGATCGCCAGGACAGCGATCTGGACGAGTCCGCCATTCGCTACATCCGGCACCGTTCCCGCGAATTCATTGAGGAGCTTGGCTTCCGCGAAAACCGCGGAGAAGCCGCCCAGGACCACGAGCCGCTAACGCCAAACGCCAGTCCGGCCCTCAAGGTGATGTGTGTGCCCGTGCGCGACGAAACCGATGAACTGGCAGCGATGATGGCGGAGCAGATGCTCGGAAGCGCCAACGTGTACGCCTGTTCCATCCCGGCGCGCCGCATCGACGAGATTCTGGCTGAGATCAACGCAGAGAAGCCGGATATGGTGCTGCTCTGCGCGCTGCCGCCGTTCGGGCTGGCGCGCGCTCATCGCATCTATCGCAACGTAAGAGCGCGCTACCCGAAAGTGCGCATCGTGATCGGAATCTGGAGTTACCCCGACGACTCCGCCGAGGCGGCGAAAAAGATCAGCGGCAGCGATGATGCCCGCATGTGGACGCGACTCACCGAGGCGCTCGCCGAGATCCGGTCGCTCGCCGGGCAAGATCCGGTTACAGAACCTGCTGCTGAAGAACTGGGCCGCCCGGCAGCCTGACGCCCGGAAAATTCGCTCTTGCGCTCACCTTTACCTATATGTTACCGTCTGTAACGTTATGGCGAGTAACAATGCATCCGTTCATGATCCTGTGGAGCTCGGCGAACTTGAGCGCGACATTCTGACCATTGTGTGGCGTCTGGGCAAGGTCACCGCCGAGCAGGTGCGTGAAGAGCTTGACCGGCCGCTGAAGGATCCCACCATTCGCACCGTTCTGCGCCGGCTCGAGGAAAAGGGTTATCTCAGCCACGAGACGGAAAATCGCACATTCATCTACCGCCCGGCCGAGTCGCGGCAGCGGGTCGCCGGACGGGCCGTCAAGCGCATCGTGGACTGGTTCTGCGACGGTTCCGTGGAGGCGCTGCTGGTCGGCATGGTTGACTCCAAGGTTCTGGATCGCGACGAGCTGCAACGCCTTGCTGACCGCATCGCTGCCGCGCAGAAGGAATCGACGTCGAAACAGCATTCCGTTAAAAGGGCTGGCTCCAGGGAGGCAAAATGATCCTGTCCTCTTCCTTCCCCGGGTTGATCGTAGATTCCGCGGCACGGTCGCTGCTGCTGGCGGGTGTGGTGGGCGCTGGACTGATGTTGTCGCGCACGCACAACGTGGTGGCGCAAAAGGCCGCGTGGACGCTGGTGCTGGCAGCGGCGCTGCTCATGCCGGCGTTGGCGCCGTGGGCCGCACACATTCCCGGCCTTCCGAAGGGCGCAACCATTCCCCTTCCGCGCGCGTCGTGGCTGGCCAAGTCAGAACCGGCTTCGGTTCAGGCCCCCTCGCAGCTCAACCACTCCTGGCCGGCTTCCGCAGATTCCGCAGCACTCGCCACGGTGCCGCACTCGGCCGTCCCGGAAGCGGCCGATAGCGCCTCCTTGAGCCGATTCCCCGCGCCCGCGATCTCCTCGGGCACGATAAGGGCGCACAATGCCGCGCCCCGTGAAAACCCCGCTCTGTCCCTGCAGCTTGCGGACATCCTGCTCCTGCTCTACGGCCTGGTTTGCGCCGCACTCCTGGCACGGCTCGGCCTGGGCATCGCGGCTGCCATCCGGCTCTGGATCAGGGCCGAGCCGGTGATCCATCCCAATATTCCGCGAGAACTTCATGTACGCGTGAGTGACGGCGTCGCTTCTCCGGTCACCGTAGGATCCGGCATCGTGTTGCCCGCCGGCTTCGCCGAGTGGGACGAAGAGAAGCTGCATATCGTGCTCGCGCATGAGGCGTCACACGTGCGCCAGGGTGATTTTTATCTGCAGTTGTGCGCCGCGCTCTATAGCGCCCTGTTCTGGGTCAGCCCGCTGGGCTGGCTTCTCAAACAAAAACTGTCAGAGCTGAGCGAAACCATCAGCGACCGGGCGGCCGTAAATCGGGCCGCGAGTCACGCCATTTACGCACAGGTTCTGCTTGAATTCGCGGCACTGCCGCGCCCCATCTCCACAGGAGTCGCCATGGCAAATCATGGGAATGTCATCTCTCGCATCGAACGGCTGCTGAACGAGAGCAGCTTCACGCAGGCATTCGCCGGCGGGCGTGCGCGCATTGCCGCCGCCGTGGTGCTGGTTCCCTTCGCGCTGGTGGCGGCAACGCTGGTTCGCGTTGAGGCTGCTCAGGCTGCACCGCCTGCGCCGCCCGCGGCCCCGGCGCTGTCCCCGACACCAGGCGCACCCGAACCAGCCGCTGCGGTAGCGGCCGATGGCCTCGCCGGTAACCCTGCCGCTCCACCCATCGCTCAGGCGGCTCCAAGTGCCGCTCCTGCACAATCTGCGGCGGCTCCTGTTCCGCCTGAGGCGCAAGAAGCATCCTCTGGCACGCCACGCTACCACTCCACCTGGCACTCGCAGAGCCACTATGCGTACGACGACCATGGCGAAACGTATGCGGTCATCAGCGGCAAGGACGAGGTGACGTATTCGGACGACTGGCACCAAGGCCAAACGGCGGAGATCAAGAAGGCGCGCAGCATGGCGCATGGCGACTTCCTGTGGTTCACGCGCGGCGGCAAATCGTATGTTGTCGATGACCCGCAGCTTGTCGCGGGGATCAAGCAGATGTATGCGCCGATGGAGGCGCTCGGGAAGCAGCAGGAAGAACTGGGCCGCCAGCAGGAAGAACTCGGGAAGAAACAGGAAGCTCTGGGCGCGCAAATGGAAAAGGCCAGCATGCCCACTCCCGACATGGCCGCGCAGATTGCCGCGGTGGAGAAGGCCACAGCCGCATTGAAGGCCGCCAAGGGTCAGACGCTGACAGAGGACAAAGTGGCCGATATGCAGGAAAGGCTGGCAGAGCTTCAAGGCCGGCTGGGTGAACTGCAGGGCAGTATCGGCGAACGACAGGGCGAACTGGGCTCAAGGCAGGGAGAACTCGGCGAGTTGCAGGGCAAGCTCGGAGAGCAGCAGGGCAAACTGGGCGAACAGCAGGGCCGCATCGCCCAGGAGGCCGACAAGAAAGTGAAGTCCATCATCGACGAGAGCCTCAAGAACGGCAAGGCGCGACCGGTGGAGTAAAGCAGGGACCGGGGAACAGGGACGAGGCATCAGGGATTCCAACCCATACGGAGTACTTTCGGTTGATGCCTAATGCCTGGCGCCCGGTCTCCAATCCCTGATCCCTGATCCTTGCTCCCTGATCCTTGGTCCTGCACCTACGCCGCCCGCTCCATCGGCGTCGACGGCTCCGCCGAGAGCTCCTCCAGGCTCTTTCCCTTGGTCTCCGGCAGCATGCACATCGTCACCACCAGTCCCACGACGCTGGTGATGGCCGCCGCGGCCTCGGCCGCCGGCAGCCCGCGCCAGTGCATCAGGTAGGGAAAGAGGAACACTCCGAAGAACCCGCCCACTTTACCGAGTGCCGCTGCTACGCCATGCGCCGTCGTGCGCACGCGCACCGGGAAGATCTCCGACGGATACACAAACGTTGTGGCGTTGGGCCCGAACTCGGTAAAGAAGAAGCTGATGCCATAGATCAGCACAAACGGGATGCTCATCTTCTCGATCCCGGGTATCAGCGCCAGCAGTCCGAAGGTCACAGTCATCATGGCAAACCCGAGGCACTGGATGGTCTTGCGGCCAAGCCGATCCATCGTGAGCGCGGCCACAGCATAGCCGGGCACCGCAAACACCGCGAAGATCCCAAGCTGGGTGAGCGTCTTCTGCAGCAGCGTGTGATGGTCCTGCAGGGCCGACAAGATCAGCGGGCTTGACACAGTGTTGCCGTAGTACGCCGCGTCCATCAGAAACCACGCTGCGCTCGCACCGACTAGCCGCAGCAGCAGCTTCTCATCATTGACCAGCCGGTGGAAACCGTCCCAGAACGATATCGACTGGCTTGGCGTCTGCCCCTGGTCGATGCGCACGATCTTGCCGGCTTCATCCTCCTGAAATCCATTGGCGCGCAGGAAACGGGGCGTCTCTTTGAGCTTGCGGCGCTGCCAGAAAACCGCCATGGCGGGCACGGCGCCAAAGCCAATGAGGATGCGCCAGACGATGTCGTGCGAGAGCGAAGTGGAAAGCAACGCCGCGGCAAACAGGGGGCCCACAATCAGCCCCGCTGCCTGCATGGCGAAAACCAGGGTCACCATCATCCCGCGGTGCGCCTTGCCGGAGTACTCGCTCATGATGGTAGCGCTGACCGGATAGTCGCCGCCGATGCCGATGCCCAGGATGAACCGCAGCCCGATCAGCCAAATGATATTGGGAGCAAACGCGCAGGCGATTGCGCCCGCCGCGAGCACCAGCACTTCGAACCCGTAGATGCGCTTGCGTCCAAGCATGTCGGCGACGCGACCGAACAGCAGAGCGCCCAGGGCGGCGGCCAGCAGCGCGGTGGACTCCACCAGGCTCTCCTCCAGCGGCTTGACGTGCCACATGGGCTTCAGCAGGGTCATCACGACGCCGATGATGAACAGGTCATACGCGTCTGTGAAGAAGCCCATCCCGGAGATGAACATGAGCTTCCAGTGGCGGCCTGAGATCGAAGCGTTATCCATCTCTGAGAAATCGGGATTGGAAGCAGCGACAAACGGACGGTTTGTGGACATGAAACCCCTCTTCCACAGGAGATGCGAGGCCGGTTCCGGCAAGCTGTTCCGCGATCATTACAGAGAAATGAAATGTGGCTGACCAAGCGGGCGGCTCGGTGCCGGAATCCCTTACTGCTGGTTCGCTCGGCGTCCCCGGTACCCCATCACTAACTCCACTGCAATGTGCGACAATCATCTTTCCGCCGGGAGTGCGCTCCCCGTGACCTCCGGCGGCAGAGTCAAACATGGCCCTTCTGCGTTCCGGTTTCATCGCACTCTCTAAAAACCGCACACTCCGCAGCTTCATGGAGCGCTCCCGCATGGGAGGCAAGCTGAGTTCCCGCTTTGTCGCCGGCATGACCATCGAAGACGCCGTCCGCGCCTGCCAGTCGGTCAACGGGCAGGGAATGGCTGTCACCCTGGACGCTCTGGGCGAGAGCGTCGGTGACGACGCCGCGGCTCACCGCGCCGCGGATGTCTATCACAGCCTGCTCGACGTCATCGCCGCCGGCAAGCTGAATGCCAATGTCAGCGTAAAGCTCACGCAGATGGGGCTTGAAGTCAATCACGGGCTCGCCGAGAACATCGCTCTTGAGCTGGCAAAACACGCGGCGGCGCTGGGCAACTTCGTGCGCATCGACATGGAGGACTCATCCCTCACCCAGGTCACGCTCGACATTGTGCGCCGCATTCACGCGCAGCCGGGCCTGCGCGGCGCTATCGGCATCGTGATTCAGTCTTACCTCTATCGATCTGAAGCCGACATCCAGCAGCTCCTGGCTGACGGCATTCGCGTACGACTGTGCAAAGGCGCCTACAAAGAACCACCCGAGGTGGCGTTCCCGCGCAAAGCGGATGTGGACGCGAACTACGTGAAGCTGAGCAAGATTCTTCTCGACAGCGCTGTCTACCACGGCCTGGCCACGCACGATGAAAAGATGATCGCCGCCGCCAAGGCGCACGTACGCGAGCGCGGCATCGCCAGAGATCATTATGAGTTCCAGATGCTCTACGGAGTCCGCCGCGACCTGCAGCGCGAGTTGGTTCGCGAAGGGCACGGGATGCGCGTCTACGTTCCGTTCGGCAGCGAGTGGTATCCCTACTTCATGCGGCGGCTCGCCGAGCGTCCGGCCAATGTGTTTTTCCTGGCAAAGAACCTGATCAGGAATTAGGCCGGAGCCGAGAGAAGGACACGCAGCAAACTAACGTGCCTAATCACTCCACGCGGAACAACGCGCTGCCGTGGGGCGGGAGCTCGACGTGCAGCATCTTCGCGGACGGAATCGGTTTGGCGCTCCACACATCGAAGGCGGCATGCAGCTTGTCGGCAAGGTGGAAGCTCAACCACGGCACGTCCAGAGTCTTTGGCTCATCGGCAAGGTTGAACACCGCCGCATAGGTCTTCCCGTCCTTGTGCGCGTACCACGCTCTCCAATCCAGAGGCGCTTCATCGTTCTTCGGCATCAGGGCCGGGCCGCTCACGGCGGCTTTTTGATTTAGATCCGTCACTTCCCTGTTCGTCATCAGCCCGCGCGTGAAGTCATCCAGCTTCGTCAGATTGCCACCAAAGATCAGAGGGCTGCGGCTGATTGCCCACAACGTAAACTCGGTGCGCTCCTCGTCCTGCGTATAGCGCGACTGCCGCGCATCGCCCAATCCGGGATGCGGGGTCAGCGAGCCTTCGGGCAACATGTCGGGATCGGGCCACGAGCCCGGCTTGACGTACTTGTTCCATTGGGCGATGCGGTCGAACTCCTCTTTCAGGCCGAAGGGGAACTCGCTTCCCTTCCCTTTGTTCTGCTCCATCCACACATCCCAGTGGTCGTCGGTGATGCGCCACATCTGCGAGTACTTCGCGACCTCCTCGGCATGCGACAAGCTGGTCGGGCCAGGCGAGAGGCTCAGCACCATGGGGCGGCCTGTCTTGCGGATCGCCTCCGCGACCTGGCGGATCTCGGTGGGGCGATAGGGATGGTCGCTGATGCAGTCCACCTTGATGTAATCGACGCCCCAGTCCGCGTAGCGCTTCAGCATGGAGTCGTAATAAGCCTGGCCGGCAGCGTTGTCGGACACGCCGTAATTGGCGTCGTTCCACGGGCAGGTCGCGTCGCGGTCCGCCGCATCAGCTGCATGGAAACTGGAGCCGGCGATGGGCAGATTCTGCTCCACCACTTCTTTGGGAATTCCGCGCACGATGTGGATGCCGAACTTGAGGCCGAGCGAATGAACCCAGTCGGACAGCGGCTTGAAACCGGCGTTACCGGCAGACGACGGAAAGCGCGCCTCAACAGGCAGCAGCAGGCCGTGCGGGTCATACAAATACTTCTGCTCCGCGGTGGTCGCGGCGAAGGGGTCGCGCATGTACCAGCCTTCGTCGACGACGGCATACTGCCAGCCGTACTGCTTCATGCCCGCGAGGACCTTCACGTTGTCGCGGAACTGGGCCTCATCGATGGTGAGGCCGTATGCGTCCCAGCTATTCCAGCCCATCGGCGGAGTGGGAGCCACCTTGGCCGATTGCGCCGTAACCGACAGCAGTCCGATCAGGAAGGAAAAAATAGCCAGAAAATAGAAAACGCGGAACAGCCTTGCGCGAGACATGAGGAAACGTATACCACATGCGGCGATGGCAGCCAATGGAGCGGAGCAAGCTTCGCAAGCCCCAGGTCTCAGAATCGAGACCTGGGATACCCGCGTCGATAGCTATTTCGCGGCGCCGGCCTCGTCCTTGTACACCTTGCCGCCCTTCATCACGAAGCTCACATGCTCCAGGGTCTCCACCTTGGCGAGCGGGTTGGCGGTGACGGCAATCAGGTCAGCGTACTTGCCGGGCTCGAGCGTGCCCACGTCTTTGGAGCGGTCGATGAGGTCGGCAGCGGATTGCGTCGCCGCGCGGATCGCGCCGGCAGGCGTCATGCCGAACTTGACCATGTAATGGAACTGCTTGGCGTTGTCGCCATGCGGATAAACACCGGCGTCCGTGCCGAACGCAATCTTCACGCCGGCTTCGACAGCTTTCTGGAAGTTCTCGCGCTGCAAGCGGCCCACCATGCGTTCCTTGTCGACGTTCTCCTGCGGCAGCCCGAACTCGACGGCTTTGCCGAGAATGTAGTCGTCGTTGTAGATGTCCGCCACCAGATAGGTGCCGTGCTGCTTCATAAGCTGTATGCCCTCGGCGTCCACTAGGCTGCCGTGCTCGATGGAGTCGACGCCAGCGCGGACCGCGTCCTTGATGCCCTGGGTGCCGTGGGCATGCGCAGCCACTTTGCGGCCGGCGGCGTGAGCGGTTTCGACGGCTACCTTCATCTCCTCGTAAGTGAACTGCTCGGCGCCGGGCTTGTCGCCCTGGGAGAGTACGCCGCCGGTGGCGAGAATCTTGATCACGTCTACGCCGTACTTCACCTGCGCGCGAATGGCGTGACGGATTTCGTCAGGGCCGTCGACGATGGCGAAGTCTTTTTCCGCGGGGTACATCATGTTGGACACGGAAGGCGCAAAGCCGTTCATATCGCCGTGGCCGCCGGTGATGGAGAGCGCCGGGCCCGAGGCCACAACGCGCGGCCCGGGAATAAAGCCTTCGTCGATGTAGCGGCGCAGATCGACCGCGAAGAATGGACTGGAGCCTACATCGCGCACGCTGGTGAAACCGGCCTGCAGTGTGTGCGCGGCGTTCACCACTCCGTTGAAGCCGCCCATGAAGGGAGTTTGCTTGACTTCATTGATGGGGTCGTACTTGTCGGAGCGCGCTTCGAGATGGGTGTGGCAGTCGATGAGGCCCGGAAGGACGTAGCTTTTGGAAAGATCGACCACTTTGGCGTCCGCAGGAATCTTCACTTCGCCGGCGGGGGCCACCTTGCTGATGCGCTCGCCTTCGATCACCAAAACCACGTTGTCGCGGAGGTTGTCGCTGGTGGCATCGAAGAGGTGCCCGGCTTTGACATACACCACCGGCAACGGGGCTGGCGCTTTGGGCTGGGACTGGGCAACAGGATGCAACACGGCGAAGGCACACGCGGCCGCGGCGGCGCGAACAACAACAGACTGGATCTGAGACAAGGCTGGCTCCGTCAGAAGATAGGGATTCCTTCGGATTATAGAGAACCGGATGGTAGAGAACCAGCCGAAGCTTCAGCGCCGCATTTCAATCTTCGGACTTACGGCGGGTCCGCATCCCGCGATTCTTCAGCAGCCGCACGCTTCTGCAGGAACCGCATTTCCACGGATAGTAGCCAAAGCGGACAAACACAACCCGCTGCATGAACCCCTTGCGCGAGGTACGCTTCAGCATCTGCTTGCCGCACGTGGGGCAAGTCAGAGCGGAACCGCTTTGCCGAAAAGAAGTGCTTTGAAGGTCCTGTTCGTCCACAGCCGAGTCGTTGACACCAAGAAAACTAGAAGATGAGCCCATCGGTCCCCTGTAAAAAGGCAACTGGATGACCCCGGGGGAAGGGTCAGTCTAGCACGCAGAACGGTTTAATGTCGCACGGGCAGCGGAGTGGAATGCTTGCTTGCCGGCCTTGGAGGGGGTCGCCGCCAAGGCCCAAGTCAGCCGCGGACGGCGAGGCGGCCCAGCCCCTCGCTAGCCAGATCGGCGATGGCGCGGCAGAGGGTGACGGAGCCGTTGAGGGATTCTGGACGCTCCAGGCGAATTCCCTTTGCCCGGGCGTAGCCCTTGAAGGCAATGTCCACGTCGTAGAGGATCTCGACGTGATCGCAGAGGAAGCCGATGGGCTGAAGCATCATGGCGTTATGGCCGGCTTCGGCGAGCTTGTCGATGGTCTCCTCCACAGTGGGGCCAATCCACGGTCCGCCGCTGGCGCCCTGGCTCTGGAACGCGAAATGCCATTCCGCGATTTCAGGAACAGCCGCTGCGACCAGTTCTGCCGTATGACGAGCTTCGTCGGCGTAGGGATCGGCGCCCTCGCCCGGCCAGAGCTTCGGGCCGCCTTCGCCCGGCGCCGGCGGCTGCACGGTTCGCGTGGGGACGCTGTGCGCGGTAAAGAGCACGGGTACGGGACGGCCGGTTTCCGCGGTGAGCCTCGTCAGTGCCGGCCGGAGCCGCTCTGCAAAGGCCTGAATGAGAAGCGGGTGGCGCGGCCAGGAGTCAGTGAAGTCGATAGCGAGAGGTCCCGCCTCCGCCTGCACGGCGCGGCGATAGAGGCCCACGCTGGTGCGCGAGTTCTGCGGAGCGAGACAGATGACGGCTGCTTCTGCAATTCCGTCAGCACGCATCTGCTTCACCACGTCGGGAATGTAGGGCCGCCAGTTGCGCATGCCCACGTAGACGGGGACGGCGTTGCCGCTTGAGGCAAGCTCCGCTTCCGTGAGCCGTGCCTGCTCCATGGTGAGTTCAGTGAGCGGACTGCGTCCGATCAGTCCATAGCGGTGCTGGATCTCTTCGACGACATGCTGAGGAAGCGGGCGCCCGCTCACCACATTGCGGAGATACTCGGGAATCTGCTCCACGGTTTCCGGCGTTCCATGGGCCAGCAAAAGCACCGCTTGTTTCGACATCGGCGAAATCCTTTGGAATCGGGTTGGTCGGGGATCAGAAGTCAGGGGTTCCGGTGCCTGGGTAGCGCGTAGCCGGTAAGAAGCTACAGGCTACGGCCTACGAGCGACAGGCTACAAGCACTCTTCCTGCTGGCTACAAGCTCGCTTCCTGCAGACGGAATTCGCGCACCATCTTTACCACGGCCTGAACATTTTCGACAGGTGTGCCGGGCACGATGCCGTGGCCGAGGTTGAAGATATGGCCGGGGCGCCCGTTGGCAGCGCGCAGCACTTCTTTCACGCGCTGCTCCAGGATCTCCACCGGCGCAAACAGGGTGATGGGATCGAGGTTGCCCTGCACCGCATGGTTGTAACCCACGGAGCGCCAGCCTTCGTCGAGCGGCTGGTGCCAGTCGAGGCCGATCACGTCCGCACCGGTGCCGGCCATATCGTTCAGCAGCCCCGCGGTCTCCACGCCAAAATAGATTACCGGCACACCCATGGCCTGCACCGCGCGCACCAGGCGCTTGGAGGCTTCAAAGGCATATTGGCGGTAGTCAGAGAGGGAGAGCGAGCCAACCCAGCTATCGAAGATCTGGATGACATCGGCCCCGGCCTGCACCTGCTGCAGGCAGTATTCGGTGAGGACGGCCACGATCTTGTCGAGCAGTGATTGCCATGCGCTGGTGTTGCCGTACATCAGCTTCTTGGTTTCGATGTAATTGCGCGAGCCGCCGCCTTCGATCATGTAGCTGGCCAGCGTGTACGGGGCGCCGCAGAAGCCGATGATGCCAAGCCGATCCTTAAAGTGAGCGGCGACCTTGCTGATGGCCTTGGCAACGTAGTCGAGGTCTGCGGCGCGGTCAACACGCAGCGCCTTCACGTCCTCGGCAGTTCGAACCGGGTGATGCACCACGGGACCCTCGCCGGCCAGGAACTCGAAATCGAGGCCCATCGGCTCGAGCGGCAGCAGGAGGTCGGCGAAGATGATGGCCGCGTCCACGCCCAGCTTCTCGGCGGCGGTAATGGTTACTTCGGCCGCGAGGTCGGGCTGCTTGCAGATTTCCACCAAGGTGTGGTGCTTGCGGACGTCGCGATACTCCTGCATGTAGCGGCCGGCCTGGCGCAGGAACCATACGGGCGTGCGGTCGACTGGCTTGCGCAGACAGGCGCGCACAAACCGGCTGCCGTCAAGGATGGAATTTTCGACGGCGTTGATCTCTGGTTTCGTGTCCATATATCGCAATTCTAGAAGGCTTGAGGCGCAATGCGGCGCTTCGCGCCAAACCCGTGTGCGTTTCGTCACTCGTTGAACCGGGCGCGGCGAAATATCCAGTCAACGCAGCCTTACAAATTCATGCAATCGAACCGTCATGCCGGCAAGGCTAGGCCCCGTCCTCAAGGAGAGAGCATGAGACGCTTACTGACTGGCGCGACGCTGGCATTCGCTTTGATTCGCCCCGGTTCCGCGCAGAGCATTGAAGACCTGAATATCCAGATTTACGGCTATGCCACCCAGGGATTCCTGTACACGAACTACAACAATACCTTCTATGCCATGACAACCAACGGCAGCCCGGCGTGGACCGAGGCGGTGGTAAACATGACCGCCCAACCGAAGTCGGGTCTGTCGATCGGCGTCCAGGCGCGTTACCAGTTGCTGGGTGCGTCGGGCAACAGCATCACACTTGACTGGGCAGCCGCCGACTTCAAGGTGAATGATTCCTTCGGCGTGCGTGTTGGCAAAGTGAAAACGCCCTGGGGACTGATGAATGAGACCCAGGATATCGATCCCTCCTACATCTGGACTCTCCTTCCACAGAGTGTCTATGACATCACCACGCGCAATGCCGACCTCTCACACTATGGCGGGCTCGCCTACGGCGCCATCGAGCCTGGCACAAAGGCCGGCAAGTTCGATTACTACATCTGGGGCGGCGAACAGGTGGTTCCCGCGGACGACGGCCAGTTTGACGACCTGAACAATGCCGGAACCGGCCCCACCAGTCCGCTGAACTTCACCACCATCGGCGGCGCCCTTCATTGGCGCACTCCGCTGCCCGGCCTCATGCTTGGCGCCTCGGATGGGAAGGAGAATGCAGGCAGCGTCGAGTTGCACGGCGGATCGCAACACTTCGCCCCCTGGAACAATGTCTCCTGGTTCGGACGCTTCGATCACAAGAAGTGGATGGCCGGCGCCGAATGGAATCGCCAGGCAAGCGCATCCACGCTCTCCCTCGATGGCCAACCGTCTTCGCCGGAAAACTCCGACGCGCGCGGGTGGTTCGTCATGGCTTCCTATAAGTGGAATGACAAGCTTTCGCTCGGCGCCTACCGCAGCGACTACTTCGAAAAGCAGGCTGAGCTGGGACCGGACCGCTACACCAAGGACTGGACCGCTTCCATGCGTTACGACTTCAACCAGTTCATCTACCTCAAGGCGGATCAACACTTCGTCAAGGGAACCGCACTCTCCCTTGACAGCTTCCGTAATCCCAGCCCGCACCCTGATTACCTGCTAACCGCCATGAAAATCGGCGTGAGCTTCTGAGGCAAATGACGAGGAAAGACAAAGCCATGAAAAAACTTCTGTATGCCTCAATCTCTCTGGTCCTGGCCGTTGGGTTCTGCATCCGCACGCACGCCCAGGTCATCGTGGTCGCCAACCCGGCCGTAAGTGCTGGCTCCATCTCCAAGGCCGAATTGCGCGATGTCTTCACGGGCGCATCCACCAGCGTCCACGGCGCGCGCGTCAAGCCGGCCCTGCTCAAGGAAGGACCGGCTCACTCGGAATTCCTTACCAACTATGTGGGACGTTCGCCTGTCACCTTTATCATGTCCTGGCGAGGGCTCGTGCTCTCAGGTCAGGCGACGATGCCCAGAACCTTCGATACGGAGGCGGCACTGGTGGACTATGTCTCGCGGACTCCGGGGGCGATCGGGTATGTGAGCAAATCTGCACCGCACGACTCGGTCAAAGTCCTTACTGTGAACTGATCGGGAGACCTTACATCGGAAAAGCGGGAGGGGTCTGCCGACCGTTCTCTTTTCTCAAGACCGAGAGCAGGCGGCTGTTCAATTGGCAATCCCCGCCTGCTCCTCGGCTGCCAGCCGAAGCACCATGGCGGCTTGCGCATCGCGGTGAAGACAGGTAAGCAACGTGGCGAGTTGGCGGGCGACCTCCGCGGAAGCAGGATAGGTGTTCCATCCGTCTTCCAGCACGGTGGTGGCCTCTTCAGAGCGTCCGAGCTGAACCAGAGCGGCGGCCAGATTCATGAACTGGTTGACGGTGCGATGGGGGCGCACGCGCGGCTGTTCCAGCAGGTCTACAGCCTCCTGATACATGGAGGCCATATTCAGATCCGAGGACAGTGCGTCCAACTCGAGCGCGGCTTCGGGGTCAAACTCCAGCGCCTTGCGCCACTCCTCAATCGCCCCGGCAGTGGAGTGCTGGGCATCGAGCGCGCTGGCCAGCAACACATTGAGCTTCACATTGCGATAGCCGAGGCTCTCCGCCTGCTGAAGAGCCGTGACGGTGGTTGCGGTGTCGCCGGAGTAGTAGAGGGCGGCGCCGAACTCGAACACCACGCGCGGCAGATCTTTCTGTTGCGAATCGCGTTCAATCGACGTGGCAAAGGCCCGCGCCGCACACGCAAAGCTGTTCTGCCGCGCAAACCACACGCCCAGTTCGTTCAGCGCTTCGGCCGACGGCGTACCCGAGAGCTGCTGCTTCATGGCATCCGGCGGAGCGCAAAACTCCGCCCTCAGGTGCGGAGCGCACAACCCAAGCAGCACGATGAAGGCGCAAATGCGAAGGGCTCTCACCGCTTGAACTCCCCGTTCGCTATACTGCTCTTCGATTTCGGCATGCCCTTCTCTTTGGCGTTGGCGACACGGGTCGCCTCGTCGGCAACCTTTACCTTGATCTCCTCAATTCCGTCGCCGGCAATGTTGACGAATTCAGGAATGTTGACGGCGCGATTAGCGGCCGTGGCGTTGTCGATCAGAATCGCCGGACTGTCGTTGCCGTTCGCATCAATGTGAGTGAGATACATCTGGGTGTAGGGCGAGCGCGCTTTCGACGAAAACACCAGCCAGCGGCCGTTTGGGCTGAAGCTGTGCCACGAATTCATCAGGCGCGTGTTGGCGCGCATGCGGCGAGCAGTGCCGCCGGCAAACGGCACAATGTAGAGCTGGCTGTCAGGGCGCATAAGCTGGCCGCTCCTGCACTGCACGAAGACAATCCATTTGCCGTCTGGCGAGATCTTGGGGAAGTTGTTGCTCATCCCGTTCTCGCTGGCGCCTGCAATGCGCTCGGGTGTGCCGCCTCTGCCATCGTTGAAGGGAATGCGATAGAGGTCGTACTGAATCTGCGTCTCATTCTCATCCATGCTGTACAGAGCAGGGCGCTGACCGCGAGTGCGCGGCTCGCGTGCAGCCGCCCGGGCAAACACGATCCACTTGCCGTCGCGGCTCCACACGCCATCGGTCTGCACATATTTGGGATCGTCTGCGCCGGGCAGCGGATGGCGCAGGCCATCCTTACGGTCGTAAAACTCAAGAATCCCTTTGGTGGGATAGAAGACCTGCAGGAACCGATAGTCCAGGAAATTGGTGACGTAGTAGCTGTCGATCATCGACTTGACTGAGGGTCCCGCGAACGTGCTCAGCACATACCTGCCGTCCGGCGAGAGCTGGGACATGAAACCCACGCGCGCCGTGCCAAGCGCTCCGTCGCTTTTCCAGTGCAGCATGTCTTTGCTGTCGATCGTCATCTGTTTCTGCACCGGCACAACCGCATAGAGTCCCTTGTCATTCGCAGGCCCGTCGATATCCATGCCGAACGTTTTGCCGTCCGCGGAGAACGAATGGCAGTTGGCGCAGGTGGGCATGTCTTTGAGCACCGTGTGGCTTTCCGACTTGCGAATGTCGCGCAGCCGCCAGTGGATCAGCGGAACGGAGGCGCTGGCCAGCGGCGAGACGTGGCCGCTGGTATTGGCCGTAGGCATGAGTGGTACATCGCGATAGAAGATAGGCGCGGCGACTTCGTCTTTCGAAGTAGTGAACGCAACGCGCGACGCAGACCAAGGCTTGCCCTCGCGATAACCTGTGATGGCGAACGTGGCGGGGCCTGCGATGGAGTGCGCCTGGATCTTTGTCCAGGTCCCGGCATCAGGCTTCCACGTAAATGTGGCCGCCTCCTGCGGTGTCAGCTTCGGCATCTCGTTCGATTCGCTCACGGTGTCGGGATCGATTTCGCCCATCTGCATGTGCCCGGCCTGTATGGCGAGATGCAGAGGCGAAGCGCCATCCTCGAACACCACGTCAATCACCCATGACTTTCCGGCAGCGTCGCGCCACAGGAATGTAGGCGCGGGAATGCCCGGAGGGAAGATCGATCCGGCCTCGGGATAGTCGATGGAGATGGGAAGGAGCGGCGTGGAGCTAGCGGCGGCGTGAACTGTAAAAGATGGATGGGAAGAGACGCCGAACGCGAGGAACGCTAGAAACAGTCCGGCAGCAGTGAGGATCGCTAAATTCGGCGGTCTTCGGAATTGCGGCAGCCGCAACACGGGCCCTCCACAGCGTCAGCCCTCAAAGGCAGGACCGAAGAGTGCCTCAGGGCTCGAACCAGAATGAATCAGGTGACTTATCCAGATTAACGCAGAGTGTGTGTGGAAAGACGCTCGCTAGTCCCATCAAAGGGGAGCTGAGTGCGCTTCGTCACATGAGTGTGCCGCCTGCTGCCTGTGACAAAGAGGCGCCGTATCGGCACCCGGCCGTAACGCCCAGGTGCTGGTTCAGGTCCGCGGAACAGCGCTCTGATGCGCGGCGGCATCGACTGGGAACCAAATGGAGAATGCGGTTCCACTTCGATCGCCCTGGCGCGACTTAACCCGCATCCGGGCGTGGTGCTTGGCAACAATCTCGCGGGTCACCCAGAGCCCCAGGCCGGTTCCGTTGTCGCCTTTGGTGGTGAAAAACGGCTCAAACAGGCGACGCCGCACCTCGTCGCGCATGCCATGCCCTGTATCGGCCACGGTGACGCGGACGCCGGGCTGCCCGGTGTGCCAGTTGCGCTGGTCGCGCGTGCGCAGGACAAGGCGACCGCCGGTCTTGGTCGCGTCAAACGAGTTGCCGATGAGGTTCGCGAACACCTGTCGAATCTCGTTGCCGGAGCAGTAAACTCGCGACGTATCCGCGTAGTCGCGGTCCAGCGATACGCCTGAATTTTTCAGACGGCCTTCATAGATGGCGACTGACGACTCGAGCAGCCCCGACATCATCTGGTCGGCCAGCGCAACGGACTGGCGATTGAATCGCAGGGTGTGCGTGACGATGTGCGATACGCGTGCAAGCTCGTCCTGTGCCATGCGGCTGAAGTTGCGCGCGTTGGCGTCCTGGGAATTGTGCTCGATCAGGTAGAGCAGGTTGGTGACGGCCTCCAGGGGGTTGTTGATCTCATGCGAGATGGATGCGGCCAGACGCCCGACCAGAGCCAGCTTCTCACTGCGGATCAGGGCTAGTTCGGCACGCTTGCGCACGTCGATATCCCCGATGGCGTCCACTGCACCCACGATCTTTCCCTGCGCGTCGAGAATGGGCGCGCCGATCATCTCTAGCCAGATGGAAGACCCGTCCGGCCGCACGTACCTGTACTCGCCGCGATGAATTCCGCCCAGCGCCAGCGCCAGCGTGACTGGACGATCTTCCACCTCCACGCGCGAACCGTCGGCGTGCAAAATGGGAATGTCCCGATAGGTTTCGCCTGCACTGAAGGCATGGCCAAGGATGCGCTCCGCCTGACGATTGGTGCTGATGATGCGCCCGTCCGCCAGCGTGAACAGCAGCCCAATGGGCACGTTTTCGAACACCGCGCTCAAGCGGGCCCGCTCGGCATCCAGGGCTTCGCGCGCCTGCTTGAGGGCGGTAATGTCCTGGGTGACTCCGTCGAAACGAAGCGGCTTTCCATCCTCACCGTATGCAGTGCGGCCAATGGCGCGGATCCACTTCTGCCGGCCGTCTGGAGCCACCGCCCGATACTCGATGTCGTAGGGTCCATGCGAACCGATCGACTCTTCAATAGCATGGCGGGTGCGCTCGCGGTCTTCCGGGTGCAGCAGGTCGTAGAAAAGCTCGATCGTGACCTCCGCATCGGGTGCCAGGAAGAAGTGCTCTTTCACCGTCACGTCCCAATCGAGGCGGTCGAACGGGAGATTGCAGAACCAGTAGCCGATCTGGGCGGCGCGGGTGGCAAACTCGAACCGCTCGCGCTGCTCGTGCAGTTGCTGCTCTGCCTGCACGCGCTCCGTAATGTCCTGGAACAGGTTGGCGATGCCGCCATCGGGCGTCGGGTAGTTTCGGACCAGGAACCAGCGATTCCAGGTCTTGAAACAGCCCTCGGCGGTGGTGGGTTTCTGCTCGCGCAAGCAGCGGATGAGAGCCGCGCCAGTCTCGCTTTCTTCCAGGTCGGGAAAGACCTCCAGCAGAGGCTTGCCGATGAGGGTGTTGCAATCCACTCCCCGGGCTCGATAAGCGTCCGCGGCTGTCTTGTTGAAGCTGCGGAACCGCCCGTCCGCATCAATAGACACAAAACCGTCGCTCATGGACTCGATCACGCTGGCGCGATTCTGTTGTGCATCGATCAATGCCTGTGTGGCCTGGCGGCGCTCGGTCATGTCCACGCCGAGCACCAAAATTCCCGAAATGGAGCCGTCCGGCTCGCGCAGTGGCTGAAACACGAAGTCGACGACGCGGTTCTCCTCCGGCAAGGAGTCTGTGCTGGCCAGCCCGAACTCGAGATCGTTGCCCACGAACGGCTCACCGGTCAGGTAAACCCGATCGAGTATCTCCAGGTAGCCCTGACCGATCACGTCTGGCAGAGCTTCGGCCACCGGCCTGCCGAGAAGACTACGGCCGCCGACCACGCGGTCATACTGCGGATTGGTCATCTCAAATACGTGATTCGGTCCGCGGAGCACAGCGAAAAACACAGGCGCCTGCTGGAAGAGTGCGTGCATGCGCTGCTGCTCCAGGCGGGTGGAGCGCTCGGCAAGGACACGCCCCGTGGTTTCAAGACAGGTGACGAGAACACCGGCTGGCTGTCCGGCAGAGTCGCGGACTGGGCTGTAGCTGTAAGTGAACCACGCATCCTGGATGCGGCCGTTGCGGAAGATGGGGACCAGCTGATCCTCTTGCCAGACGGATGTGCCGCGCGCTGCGTGCTCAATCTGGGTGCCGACGACGTGCCACACCTCCGCCCAGCATTGGCGAGCCGGCTGCCCTATGGCGGAAGGATGTTTATCGTAACCGAGGATCGGGATCGCTGCGTCGTTGTAGAACTGGGTAAACTCATCGCCCCAGAACAGCAGCATGGGATTCTGGTTGGGCAGCATCATGTTGACCAGAACAACCAGGGCGTCGGGCCATTCGGGCATGCGACCGACCGGCGTCTGAGACCAGTCGTTGGCGCGAATCAGTTCGGCCGTTTCGCCAGAGCCGTAGATTCGTTCCACTCCAGAATGGACGGAGAATTCGCCAACCTCTGCGGTGTCGTTCTGCATGAACCCAATCAATTCAGGTGAATTCGGAGGCCCCGGCCCGGACGCTGACGCGTGGAGGACTGCTGGTCAATTTTGATGCCGAAGTTTAACAGAAAGTTGGCCACGCGCAGCACCGAACGGAATGGGGGAACCCCGCGAATCGCAGCGCCTTCCTAATGCAGCAGTTCGCTTTCGGCTCTCAGCCTGCTGATGAACACGCGAGGCGGTACGGGCTTCGTGTATACCTCAAAATTTCCGATATTCTCGGCATCCGCGGATCCGTTCATCTCCACATAGCCGGAAAAGAGGATCACTCGGCAGGTGGGGAGCAGCCTGGCATATTCCATTGCTACGTCCCAGCCGCTCATGCCGGGCATCACGACGTCGGTGATGAGCACTTCGGGGGCGAACGTCTGGGCCGCAATCAGAGCAGCCGAGCCATCGTATGCGGCACGCGAGTCGAAACCCTGCAACTGGAAAATCTGGGCGAGCGTGTCCGCGATATTTCTCTCATCGTCAACGACAAGCACCCTCAGTGGATGGTCAGTCATTTCCCCGCTCCAGGGTGGTTTAGAGAATTGCGCTCAATCTTATGCCCGTTGCGGTGCCAAGTAAACAACGAAAACAGAAGGCAGCGCGATCGGCGGCACGCAGCTTACGCGGGTGCGGCGCTCACACTTTTGACGAAATCGCTTGGAAGAGGACGCGGCGAGACTGGCTACTTTTGGATGAAAAACTCGCTCATGAGGGGCGCGCTGGACGCGGCTCCCGGACGGCCGGACAGGTTGAGCGCGGCCGCGACCGTGGCCAGCATGCTCTGGTGCTGGTAGACCGTTGTGGAAGTCTGCTTGTAACCGGCTTTGACCATAGGCCCCCAGAAAACCACCGCAACGTGGCCGCCGCCATTTGTCGTATCGGAATTCACGCTCTCATCGAAATCCACGATCAGAATGCCGTCTCCACCCGACTTGAATGCCGTGGTGGCGGAAACAGGCCCGGCCACCTGCGCCTGCAGCCATGCATCGGCCGCCAGCGGAGTTCCGGTGTGCGCATCGTGCATGATGTTGGGCACGATGAACGAAAACTGCGTCAGCGCATTGTTCGCCGCGTCGGAGGCGAACTGACTGAATGGCCAGATGTACTTGCTCGCCGTCTGCGGGGTGGCAGCGACGTCGCTCAGCATGGCGAATGGATTGTGGCGGATCAGGTACTGTCCGGTGTCGCCGCCCACATATCCCTGGGTAATGCCCTCCGCATAGACCCGGAACGAAACGCCGGCCGAAATCATCTGCCGGGCGAGGTTATCGACATTCCACACTGTCTTCGAGCTGTCATTACCGGTGAGGGTCTGACCCGTGGTCAGCATAAAGTAGTTGCCGATGGACGGATGGGCGTCCGCGTAGTAATTGGCGGGCGCCGCACCCTGGGTCATGAGCTTGTTCAGATTCGGCCAGACGGCTGTCGCTCCCACTACGCTCGCATACGCCTGGTTCTCTTCCATCACCATGACGACATGATGGCTGGAAGGGACGGATGAGCCTCCAGTTGGAGTGGGGCTGCCGCCGGATGTGGAACTCGAATTGGAGCCGCCGCAGCCCGAAATCGCTCCGATGAGGACCAGCGCCGCCATCTTTGACTTGCAGTCCATGGAACCACTCCAGAGGCTGAGCCTGTACGAACCTGTAATTGAGATGGAAACTCCGGGTTCGAGGATGGCTTTCGAGGCGATCCGTGTTTGTTTCGCCAGGGACCTTGACCGGGAACAAAGCCTTTCTGCAGGAAACGCCTGAACTATAGAACCTACCCAACTGTGCGCAGGGCGCCGCCCGTGCTGCCTCTGAAGCGCGCAAGACGAGTACAACCTATCGCTGCGTCACGGAAAGCAGCGCTACCGCGCACAGGACGCCGACGAATGTACTCCCGAGTTCCACTCGAGTTCCCCAGACGCGTTGCCGTCCCGAAGACCACGCGGGTCCTCGACGGCACGCGCCGATGGGCGAATCTGCTGCTCGCGATCGCGCAAGGGACGTTGGCGCTTGCCTTCATCTTCGGCGTCTGGTCCAGGAATGCAGCCGGATTCCGGCGGGATCCGCCCATTGTTCCCGCGTTTTACGAACTTGCCGTGTGGATGGTCATCGCCGTCGGCTGCATCGTTTACGCCTTCTATCAATTTGGGGCAGCGCGCCGGGCCGATGCCGTACTGCGCCGCGTGGGATCCTTCACTGCAGCGGGCTTTCTGGGGTGCTGTGCCTGGCTGCTGGCGGCTGGCATCGGCCGGCCGGCGTTCGCGATTCCCGCGCTCTGCTGGACCGCGGCTTGCCTGTTTTTCGCCTTTATGCCGCTGTGGAAGCTGCGCGGCGTCGCACCTTGCTTTCGCTGGTGCGTGGTCGCGCCCATCAGCATCTACGCAGGTTGTCTGAGTGTCGCCATATCCGCCCTTGCCGCGCGCAATTTCCGTCTGGTCCTCGGGCAGCCGCCCGGCTCCGTCGCGCTCCTCCTGAGCGCCACCCTGCTGATCCTCGTCGTCCTGCGTCGCTCGGGAGGAAATCTGTTTTTCGCGGCTACTGTCGCATGGGGACTCATTGGAATCGGCGTGAGGAACCAGTTCGAATTGAAGAACCGGGCTGCAGCCAGAATCGTCTGGGTTTCTCTCATTGCGTTCGTGGCAGCGGCGGCGTGGCTGGCCGTCCGCGGGAACCGCGAAGACGAATACGAGGATGAGGACGAGATTTTGGAAGGGTGAGGCCGCAACGGCTATTTCTCCCCACAAAAAAATCGGCCCCCGTGGTTGGCGGGGGCCAAGTTGCCTTGGTTCTCTCTGTTACGAGAGCTTGTTTGGCGGCCTTCGGCGGGGGGGCCGATAGGCGCGGTAATAGCCTCGGGGGAGTGGCTGCGCGGTTTTAGGGCCGCTCCGCACCTGTCGAGGACGCTGCACCCTGGGGTGATGCGGCGCCCTGGGCCGCCAAGCTGTTTTCCATCAACCGCACGTGTACGCTCGACTTGCGAATTGGCGTTGCCGCCTCATCGGTGTTGGCGTTGTTAGTGGCCACCTGGGCATTGCCCAGCGCCACTGCATGCAAGCGGTAGACGGGAATGTCGTGTTCAACAAGATAGCGATTGACCACTGCGGCCAGCCGCTGTGAATTCTGGATACCCACCGTGCCGTGGCTCGGCGAGTGCGCTTCAAGTTCGATGATGTAGCCCTGACGGCCATTCACGTTCTGGATGAGCTGATCGAGCTGTTCCTTCGATTCTTTCGACAGCATCGTGCTGCCCGAGCGGAACGGCACATCGACTTCGGTCACGGGACGATACTGATCCAGCCCGCTGACTTTGGTGTTGATCTGGTCTACGCGGCCCGACGCACCCTGGGCAACAGTATTGGCGTTCTGGGCCTGAGTGCTGGCCTGCGTGGCAGTCTGGTTAGCCGTATCGGCCGTGGACTGCGCCTGCTTGATCCCGGCCTGAGCGCGGGAATCAACATCCTGGATGTCCTTCGCATTTTTGGCGTTCAGTTCATCGAGTTCCGTAAGCCGATCATTGATTGGGTCAGTCTGCCGCTTCACCCACTTCTTGCGGGCAAAGGGCTGCACATGACCCCAGAACCCCTCCTTCGACTTGTTGTTCAGACGCCGCTGGCTTGCATCGGGGGAGGGCTGCTGCTGCGACTGGGCTGCATTGGGGTCTTGCTGGGGGGTGGTCGCAGCAGGCTGCGTCTGAGCTGCCGAAGGAGGGTTGTCCTGAGGGGAAGCAGGTTGCGCCTGTTGCGCGCCTGCCGGAATCGCGATCGCAGATGCCAAAGCTACAATGGCCAATCGGCCGGGAATCAAAATACGCGCCTTCATTTAATCTCCTCTATTCTTTTTGTGAATCTCCGCATGGAGTCGCGGGTAGAGCGGTCTGCTTGCTCGCCCTGTATAGAGCAACCCGCATGCCAAAGTGCTCCGTGACACCATTCTTTCTTAAGTGCTTTGGAATCAGAGAGGAATTGAACCTGCGCCGGCACCCGGGGGGTGCAGTGGAAAGATTTGCGCGGTGCACGTAACGTACTTTTTACTCATCGCGGTAGTTTCTACCGGTGGAGCAGCAGTCACCTCGATCCGTGTTACAGCCGTAAACTGCCCGTCTTACGGCGTCTTACGGGCCCCGCCTCGAACTTCCGCCCAGTGGGAACGGATTGCTCCGGCGGAATGGAAAACAGATCGGCGGGAGCCGCAAAACCGCCGCGGGGTGCCTCCACTCGCCGCGACAGCACCCCGCAAAGGCGTCATCCAGATAACTTGTTTCGCCCGGATCATAAGGTCCCACAGCGGCTCGAATTTCTTCCACCGGCGGCATAGAAAAAGTGCTTGGCCTGGTGCTTCACCGTCCCATGAAACAATGGCCGCGCGCGATGGATGACCAGCGTTAGAATTCCCGATAAGCCCAATCGTATCCAGCCGTGAGCCGGGCCGGCGTCAGGCGCGCCGGCTGATAAACAAAAGGCTTGGCATCAAAGACATCCCAGTTGCTCGACTGCATACGCCCGGCCTGTAACATACGTTCGTGGAGGCCGGCAACAAGGCTCATCGGGCACCGCCAACCGCAATGGCAGAGCGCGGCACGGCAGCGTCAGGCACGGCGCCGAAGCGGCGTTCACGGTGGCGGAATTCGGCCAGTGCCGCGTCCAGTTGGGCGGGGCCGAACTCCGGCCACATGCAGTCGGTGAAGTAGAGCTCGGCATAGGCGGACTCCCACAGAAGGAAATCCGATAGCCGCTTCTCACCTCCCGTTCGAATCAGCAGATCCACTTCTCCGGCCTCACGCGTGAGCTCGTACTGCAGCGCGCCGCGCGCATCCCCCATCTCTGCTCGTTCAGGTATCAGAGATGCCGCGCGGGCGATCGCCTCGCGGGCAGAGTAGTCGATAGCCACGCGCAGCAGGAGCCGCCGACCCGCGGCGGTGACGAACTCCGTGCGATTCACCTCGCGCAGCACCGCCGCCGGAACGCGATCGCGCCGCCCGATGATCTGCACGCGCACGCTCTTCCGGCGCAGACGTTCTGTCTCGAGCCGCAGAAACGCGCGCATCAGCCAGAAGAGGCTTTGCACCTCAGCGGCAGGCCGCGCCCAGTTGTCGCAGGAGAAAGCGTAGACGGTAAGAACGCAAACGCCCACGTCGGGCGCGTGCTCCACGATGCGCTTGAGGGCGGCCACTCCCGCGCGATGGCCGGCAACGCGCGGCAAGCCCCGCCGCGCGGCCCAGCGGCCGTTGCCGTCCATGATGACGGCCACATGCAGGCCATCTGATTTTTTGCTTTGCGATGTTAGGTTATTGCTCACTGGAATCTCCACAATCGAGATCTGGCCTGTTGCAGAAGGGCCCGCTGCGACCTTGCGCGGTGGGGCTATTACGCGGCCTCGTCTGAGGGTTTTGAGAGAGAGGAACCCGGCAGCGAGCTGTACCAGTCGATACGGCGCGTGAAGTACATCACGGCCGCAACAGCTAGAAAACTGGCCACCGTGCCTACCAGCAGCGCATTGTCTTCGAGCCGCAGCAGCAGGTAAATCAGCGTGTACAGCAGACCGAAAACACCCAGGGAACGGAATCCCTGCAGGCGGCTGCCAAAGATCCAGCCCGCGTTCGATGCCAGCAGAATCACGGTGGCGCCTCCCGCCAGCAGGAATCCCCAATCGAAGCCCATGCGCTCCGCGAACGAAAGCAACAGCAGGTAAAAAATCACCTGCGCGATCCCCACCAGCACATATTGCGCCGGATGCACGCGCTTACCGGTCGTGACTTCGAACACGAAGTAGGAGAGAAAGACCAGCCCTAGAAACAGCAGCAGGTACTTGAGCGAGCGCGTGACTGACTGGTACGGATCGGCCATTTCGATGAACGACACACCCAGCGCAGTGGCATCCAGGGACCGCATCGCTCCGGCCGTCCCTTCCGCGCCCACGCCGCGCGCGATGAACGGCACGGACCATTCGGCGGAGAAGCCGTTCTTCGACACGTTGCGCGTAACGGGAAGGAACCCGCCGTCGAATCCAGGGCTGGGCCAGTCGCCTTGCATTGTAAGACGGGTCGTCTTGCCGTAAGACAGAAGCGCGAGCCGCTGTGCCCCGGTGAACCGCAGCGCCGCAGTCACAGCAAACTGCGCTCCCGGTCTGGCGATGTCCTGCACTCCGGTCCCAAACAGAGTGAGCGTGGAAAGCTGGCCCTCCTCCGGATTCATGGGCATTTCGGCGGAAATCCGGGCCGGCGCCAGCGTGACGGATTTCCCATCGATGGTGGCTATGGCATCGGACTGCGCGCCACGAGCATCGCTCACACCGAGAATCAGTTCGGCGCGATTCCAGTCCAGTTGCGCGCCCTCAGGAGCGGCTGCCGGAACTCCGGCGAGGTCGAAGGAGGCGTTCATCTTCAGGTCTGCCTGAAACACAGGCACTTTGAAGAGCGAGCGCCGGCGCTCTTCGGTCCGGGTCTGCACGGCCGCGGTGGCACGCGCGGGGAACACCAAGTAGACCCCATGCTTGGAGTCAGCCGCAAGCGTGTAAGGAATCGCGAGTGTCGGCCCCAGAAACGTCTGCTGGCCGCCCACGTGCGCGCTGATCTCCTTCACCACATCCGCCGCACGGGCGGTGCGTTCGCTGAGCAGCGACTCGACGAAGAACGACGGAATGGTCATGACCAGCGCGAGGCCGCAGACAACCAGCAGTTTGACGCCCATCGAACGGCGAAGTATGTCCTGTGTTCCATGCTCGCTCTGTGAGAGCCCGAATTGATTCACTGTGTCCTCCCCTGAATTGACTTTGCAATGCAAAGTAACCACACAAAAAAAGTCACGCCCGCGAGGGCGCAAGACCGTTTCCCATTTCCTTCTGCTGCTCTTTTTCGGCCACCTGCGCGGCGTCGCGTACCACCTGCTCGAGCGTCTCCAGGTATTCAAGGTAGCGCTTGCGCCCGTTCGCCGTGATGCGGCACACGGTGAGGGAGCGGTTCTTGTCGACGCCTTTGACAATCTCCACCAGGTTCGAGCTCTCCAGCACGCGCAGATGGCGGCTCAGGTTGCCGTCGGTGAGTGCGCAAAGCTCCTTGAGGTCATTGAACGTAAGGCCTTTCGGATTGGTGATGAGCGACGTGAGCACACTCAGGCGCGCTCGCTCATGAATGGTGCGATCAAGGCCCTCGTAGGCGAAACGGCCCTCATTCGGCTTAGCAGACATCACGACTCTCCTTCGAGCTGAGAGCGAGAATGGCAGCCATCAGCACCTGCCCCGCTCCGTAGGCCAGGCCCATGGTCCAGGGCGCCAACGCACGGGCATCCCCCAGGCTCAGCGTGGCCAGCCCCATGGCGAGGTACCACGCACCCGCCACCAGCATCAGCCGCGGAAGAAAGCGGCACGACGAAAATACACCCAGGCTGAAGGTAACCAGCCAGAGTCCGGGCAGCATCCACACCACGCCGGGTGCGCGTTCCACCAGAACGACCGTGACCAAAGCGCCCGCTCCCGCCGAGGGAAGAAACTGCTCGACCGCCATGCGGATCATCTCGTCGGCAATTCCCGAGTGGACGCGGTGGGCCCGCATTACCATCTGCGTGCCAATGATGCCTGCGGAGAGAGCGGCGGTGGTGATCCAGATCCCCAGATACACAAAGATGTGGCCGGTTGGATCGGGCAGCCAGATCTGCTGAGCCACAGTGGCAAGAACTGCAATCAGCCCCGTCGAGGCCAGCGTCGCCGGACCGTAGCCGCGGAACTCCGTGCTGCGCGCCATCTGCCGGCGGATGCTGCTGATATCCCCAAGCGCTTTGTGGAGATCGTTCATCGGGCCCCTCGCTTCACTTTACATTGCAAAGTACCGCGAACCGAAATGAGCTGTCAACAGGGCCGTTGTGGATTTTTATATCGATTGCTTGCTTTGACGCAACGCAGCCGAGTTGTGAAGGTCCTACTGTGTCTTACAACGCAGGACATTCCGGGAAGCGGCGTCGGCGGGTAAACCAGCCTGTAAGACGGCCGCTCCGCCGGAAAAACCGGCGTTCGCTTTGTGTCACTGCTTTCTGTCACATCTGACAGTGGAACGGCAAGCGCACTCTCTTCACGATAAAAGCTGGCGCCGATCCAGGGCACGCAATGAAATGCCTTGCCCGTATGGACTTGATCAGGGGTTGGCCAGGGGAGTGGTCAACAGCCCTTATTGGGTCTGGACTCGCAGGATGCGGATTTCGGGGTAGGCGCCATCCCAGTTCGGCGTAACAGTGTCAAAGCTCAGGCGGAAATCCCGCTCATCTCCGGGCTTCAAAGGAGCGGCGGCCACCGGCTGGGTATCGACGTAGGGATCGCGGGTACGAATCACCATCATGGGCTGCGTCTCGTTCTGAGCAACCTCATGAGCAAAGTTCCTGAAGAGTACCTGGGTGGTGATTCCGGTGACGGTCTTGTTGCCCTTGTTGGCGATGTGGCCGTCGACATAGGTCACTTTGCCACCGGTCAGGTTGGACGACTCGCTCATGGCCACGTTGGTGACGGGCATATTGGCTGCGTAGGGGTCGGCTGCAGCCGTAACCGGGGCCACATTCGAATCATTGTGGCTGCCTCTTGTCACAAACACAAGGACAGCGACCACGATAAGGACGACACCCGCAGCGATGGCAACCGGCTTCCAATTGCGCTCGCGGGCTTCAGCAGGACGAATGAGTTCAGGGCCAGTGTTCACGGCGGAATTTTACACCTGTTTAGCATAGGGGCACTTCCGCTTCACATTTGGGGGAATCAGACGCACAATGCAGTGGCCGGCCTATAGATAAGACCTGACCGGCCGATAGAGAAACAGCGGATACCCGGGGGAAAAAGAACCTGCAATTTATGGCATCCCGCGCAAACGCCGGGCGTCTAAGGCAGTAAGCAGGGAACCAAATTCCGTCCCCTCCGTATCGGTTTGAAGTACTTTAGGCCGTAATCCGCAACTCCTCGCCCATCGGGCGAAGAAAGGCTGGCGCACCATGCAGTCCGCGACGCAAAACATACATACAATCCCCACACCACCGAGTTCGGACAGCTTGCGCGCTCGCCCCACAGCGGCCGAAGACGCCATGTATAAAGCGGTGACCGTCGGAGCGATTCTTCTGGTCCTGGGCAGTCTCTGGGCGTTCTAGTTCCTGCTTCTCGACACAACTGACCAGCTTCAACGGATGCGAGGCGCCGCCGGCATTTGTCCTGCTGCGCGCCCCATGGCGACGAAATGTGCGAGGATCGTCGCAAACACCACACCGATTGTCATCAGCAGCAGAAATGGCGGCAGGGTGTTATGGCCGCGGCGCGCCGAGCGAACAATTTCGAACTGTATCCAGAGGAACAAGCCCACAATCTCAAAACGCAGCCAGGCGATCATGCCCAGCGTGATCGCCTGAAGCCGCGGCCGGGTAAGCGGGGTCACGCGCATAGGGTAGTTGAACGACTCCGGATATCGGCTGACCAGCGCCATCAGCGCAAACACAACGGTGGCGATGATGGGAAACAGCCACAGCATGCGGGGCTCGCCCCAGCCGTTCACGTTTCCCGAGCCGTCAAAATGCGTGGGAATGCGCGCCGGCAGCGCGTGTGCGCCGTAGATTGCCTGGAACGTCAGTGTCCACAGCGCAGCAAGCGCGGCCGCGGCGATAAAGGCCAAAGGCTTTCGCAAGAAGTTCCTTCCTGACGCGATCCTTATGTTCACGATATACCGCGCCCGGGGCTCTCGAATAGAATTGAGCCCTTCTCCCCGGGCCTGCGCTTCTTTGGCCTGATTATCCCGTTTTAGTATCTATTTCCAACAGCAACGATTCGCCAAGGAAGGTGTGCTTTGAAAGTCCTTTTTGCCCCCGCAAGAACTGCGATTGCCTTCTTCATGACCGCCGCTGTGCTGACGTCGGGTTCACCAGCCGGCGCTGCCCAGGGACCCTCCACCGAACAGCCCGATAACTACACGTGGCTTGAAGACATTCACGGCGAAAAGCCCATGGCGTGGGTGAAAGCGGAGAATGAACGTACCGCCGCGATCATCGAAAAGAATCCGTACTTCGCCGAACTCCAGGCCGACGCGCTGAAGGTGTTGCAGTCGCCCGAGCGGCTTCCGGACCCGCAGTTTCACGGCGGAATGATTTACAACCTGTGGCGCGATTCCCAGCATCTGCGCGGCATCCTGCGGCGCACCACTCTGGATGACTATCTGAATCCTGATCCCAAATGGCAGACCGTCATTGACTATGACGAGCTCTCAAAACAGGAAAATCAGAGCTGGGTGGCACATGGGCTCAACTGCCTTCGCCCGGAGGAATCCCAGTGCCTCGTCGCCTTGTCCGCCGGCGGTGAAGATGCGGTGACCCTGCGCGAATTCGACCTGAAATCCGGCAAGTTCGTTCAAGGCGGCATCGAGCTCGCGCGCGGCAAGCAGGAGGTGGCGTGGATGGATAAGGACACGCTGCTGGTTTCGCGCGACTGGGGCGCCGGTACCATGAGCGATTCCGGCTATCCGATCACCATGCGCATGCTCAAACGCGGCCAGAGCCTCGACCAGGCCAAGGAGATCTTCCGCGGGAAGCCCGGTGACAACGGCGGGCTAGCGCTGGACGTCTTCCGCGATGGCCGCGGCAACCGGCTCGGCGTTATCTCTATCGGCCCGGATATTCAGACCCGCCGGTACTACGTTCTGGTCGAGAACGAGGCGAAGCAACTGGACGTCCCGGAGAAATCCGATGTGAACGGGCTGGTGGATGGTCAGCTGATCGTCGCGCTCAATGAGGACTGGACTCCGCAGGGCGCAACCCAAAAGTATCCGGCCGGCACGGTCGTCTCCCTGGATCTCAAAGACCTGCAGCAGGACCCGGTCCACCTGAAGCCGTCCATCATCTTCTCTCCCACCGCGCAGGAGTTCGCGCAGGAGATGCAGACCACCAGGAACTATCTCCTCATGACGACGCTCAACCACGTGCAGGGCCGCGCCTATGTGTACACGCACGGGGAAGACGGCCAGTGGACGCGGAAACAGCTCGATGTTCCTCCCAACCAGACGGTGGAGATTGCCGCCACCAGCCGCACCGATGACCACTTCTTCATTGGCCTCACCGGCTTTCTCAACCCGCCCTCGCTCATGCTGGGCGATGGGGCCGGCGGAACTCTCAAGCCGGCCAAGGCCCAAAAGCCGCTTTTCGACGCGAGCGGACTGACAGTGGACCAACGGGAAGCAACGTCGAAGGACGGCACCCGCGTTCCCTACTTTGTCGTACACCGTAAAACAATGTCTTACGACGGAAATAACCCCGCCATCCTGACCGCGTACGGGGGCTTTCTGGTTTCCGAGACGCCCTATTACACGGCGCCCACCGGCAAGCTCTGGCTGGATCGCGGCGGCGTCTTCGTCCTCGCCAATATCCGCGGCGGTGGGGAGTTTGGCCCGGCCTGGCACGAAGCCGGATTGAAAACAAAGCGGCAGCGTATCTACGACGACTTCTACGCCGTCGCCCAGGACCTGGTCACGCGCAAAATCACCTCCTCGCGGCGGCTGGGCATCATGGGCGGATCGAATGGCGGCCTTTTGATGGGCGTCGAATTCACCCAGCATCCGGAGATGTGGCAGGCGGTGGTCATCCAGGTACCGCTCCTGGACATGCTGGCCTATGAGCACCTCTCCGCCGGAGCCTCGTGGGTGGGCGAGTACGGGTCGGTCTCGCTGCCGGAAGAGCGCAAGTTCCTGGCCTCCATTTCGCCCTACAATCAGCTCAAGCCAAGGATGAAGTACCCGGAGCCGCTGATCTTCACCACCACCAAAGACGACCGCGTGGGACCGGCGCATGCGCGCAAGTTTGCCGCGCGGATGGAGGAGTTCCACTACCCCTTCCTCTATGACGAGATCACCGAAGGCGGCCATGGCGCCGGCGCCGATGCCCGCCAGGAGGCCCGCACGCGCGCCGAGGTATTCACTTACTTCACCATGAAGCTGAAAGATTAGCCGTCCCGTCCTGGCCTGCCACGAACCCGGGTGCCCATCCTGAACGCGAATGCTGCGTTCAGGATGCGAGCCCACAAGCCCACCCTCAACCCCAGCAAGCATTCAAAGCAGCGTTTTTACCGCGTTCCCGCACAAACCGGCACGGTTGCCGAGCGTCCAAGCACACAGAGGCAGCAGCTTGTCTCAGGCCGCTCATCGTACTGATCTGTTCTCGACTTCACCTTGTGGAGGAGTAAGCGTGCGAATCCTTTCCTGCACCCTTCTTGGCGTGATCAGCCTGACCGCCTCCCTGTCGGCGGCTCAGATACGGAATCAGACTGAAGCTCAACAGGACGGTCTGGGCGGCGCAGTGAAGTCCGTGACCACCCTGCGGCAGACACCCCGAGTGCAATGGCAGCAGCCGGCTGGCCCCACGTTGGTGATGCCTGCGTGGTGCCACGCGTGCGACTACGACCAGAGCGGTTACCGCACCCGCTCCGGCGACGTGGTGGACGGCAAGTTCATCGGCGAGTCCATTACCCTCGATCGCGATCCGAGCGGCAACCTGATCTCCCGGCACGCCGTGGATGCGGCCACGGGCAAGGTCATCCGCGAAGAGCGCTTCGGCCCCTACGGCCGCACCGAGCTCGACGCCTACCAAAACGGCGCGCTCATCACCCACCAGGTTTTCCGCTACGACGAGAACGGCAAGCCCTCGGAATGGCTCACATGGAATGGAACCGGAACATCGACCGGCCGAGACACCTGGGTTTGGTCGAAAGACGGGACGGAGTTGGAGAACTCCTCCTGGGCAGGCGACGGCACCCTGATGTGGCGGCACACCTACGATCCCGCTTCGGATCGGGATGAAATGGCGGTGAACGAACAGTCCGGCGCACCGGCACTGCGGCGCGCCGCCCTCCACGGCAGCCCCGCCTCGTTCTGGGAAGCGTCAGACAGTCCAGACCGGTTTGGACAGTCATTCGTCGTTGATCGCGGCAACGGCGACATGGAGGTGCGCGCCTGTCATCGCGCAACGGGTTGCGCAGTGTCCCGGGTGCACTACGAGTACGCAGGGCCAGGCAAGCTGAACCCCACCAGCGCGGAATGGCGCGATGCCGGCGGGAACCTGCAGTGGGCGGCCTACTATGATTACGAGTTCGACAGCGCCCACAACTGGACACACCGCAAGGTATGGGTCGTCTCTCCGGAGCAGACCGGGCGCACGCTCCTCGAAGAGGACTGGCGCACCATCAGCTACTGGAACAACTGAGGTTCCTCGGGCATACGTGCGGCGTCCCCTCGCTCAGGGACTGGTTCAAATCCGGCCCTGCGAAAGGGCAGGTACAGCAGCAGGAACAGGCCAAAAGCTAGCCCCTCACCCACCACGATGTACCACGGCCAGGGTCCAAGCACATCCAGCAGTGTGGGGGCCGGAGGCTTGTGCCGCAGATACATGTAGTTGGTCTTGAACGCCCAGTCGAATAGTCCCACCAGCAACGCATACCCATTGGTGATCAGAAAAACACGGCCGATCGATCCCGGCCGCGGTCGCGCCTGCCGCGACAGGACCAGATACAGCGTCGCCGCGACGATCACTCCATGCGAGACAAAGTATTGCACCCAGATAAACCACGAGGCGTGCGTGAAGTTGGGCGTGAACAGCGCATTCCCTGCCCCGGCCAGCGCCCAATAGTAGGCGACATCAAATAGCCTGGCCTCGCGCGTCAGCAGAACCGCCGCGACCAAAAACACGGAGACATCGCAGAGTTCGAGCGGAACATGCCCAGGAAAGAGTTGCTCGCCTGTGGCGACGAAGCTGACGTAGTAGGCGGCGCAATTCGCCAGCAGCACAACGCCAAGAAGTCGGCGGATCAGGCCGCTCCGCTGCGGGGCTGCTCGATGCACTCTGGCCAGCAGCGCGGCCACAATGGGTACCGAGGCAAGCACTGCCAGGTGTGCCGGGCCGAATGCATGGAAGAACACGTCCATAGGCAAGCAGGATTCGCTGGCATTAGATCACGGCCGACCGTCAACGCAATACGCCCTGACGACCACACCAGACCTTGCGGACAAACTATGCGAAGCTCGCCCGCTTCACTGTCTGCCGGAAATCCTTACCTTTCATCTCCACGCAGATGCACATCTCGGCGATGCGCGAGCGCATGCGCTCACCGATGCGGTCGCCCAGGGTCTGCTCGCGGGCCGCACGCTCCGCATCGGTCTGCGCTCCGCCGCCGGGAGGCGCATCCGGATAGTTCGTCGTGATAATGGTCGTCTGCTTGTCGTTGTAGCGCGTGTTCAGGATGAGCGACACCGTGTCCCACACCCACTCGTTGGGCTTCTGCGCACCCAGGTCGTCAAGCACCAGCACTTCCGCGTTGAACACCGGCTGCAGCAACTCCAGTTCCGTCACGCTCACCTGCGGGTTGTAGCTGTTCTGGATGTTCTTGAGCAGCTCGCGGTAATCGCAGAACAGGCCCTTTGCGCCACGATCGCGGATGAGGCGCCGCAGCACACCCACGGCGAGATGCGTCTTCCCTACCCCGATGGACCCGGTGAAGAGCAGCCCTTTGCCGGCTGTGTCTACCGGATAAGCATCGACGAAGTGGCGGGCAGTCTGGTGGGCCCGGCGCAGCGAAGGATCGAGCCCCGGGAAGAAGTCGTAGCCGTCCAGGTCGTAGTCGCGGTAGCGCTCCGGAATTCTGGCGGAGGCGAAACGGCGGTCTTCCCGTTGTTGTTCCTGGCACTCGCAGGGCCGCGAAACCCAGCGGCCGTCGTGAGCCATGACGCGGACCAGGCCAACGCCGTCGCAGATAAGGCAGGTACTCATAATCTGCTTCAAGGCTATCGCACATGCCGCCCCATGGAGCCGGTGCAGGAATCCGCAGGTTTGTGGAAAATCGGCTCACATACCAAAGCGTTCACCTTTTCCTTGAAAGCTCCACGTCCGCAAATCGATCCGTCTTCCCATTCTTTTCATCGTCGATAATCCACTGCCAGGTATCTGTGGCTTTGCGGTAAGAGAAGGTCGTATGGATCGACTCTGACGGCGAGAGGGTGAACACGAACGGAATCGATTCGGCTGCGGGCGTCGCCCGGCAGGTCACCGGCGAGGTCAGAGCGCCGCCGGCTGTTGAGTCCATCCAGAGACAAGCGTATTGGCCCGCCTTTGGATCCCAGCTAACCAGGATGATGGCCTCGTAAGCGGAATCGCCGTCCGCAACCTTCTCGCGGGATATCTCGTGCAGTTCGAGGTATTCGCGACGCAGAACCCAGCGTGCCTCCACATCGTGAACGGTCTGTTTGCCGCCAATGGCGCCCTTGAGAACCCAGCTGCCAGCCAGATGGTCAAGCAATTTCACTGGATCGGACGAAGGTTTCTGCCCCGCCGAGAAAATCGCGCACCCCGCCATGAGCAGGCTCACGCCCCAAATTCGAAGCCCAATTTGAAGCCAGGCTCGCCGCATCCTCCCCTTATACACGCGAATCTGTTCGCCGGACGCGTCCTCATCCAGCCGCTCGTCAGCGGCTTCAGGAGACGCAGCAGCCCCTTTGCTTACAATCGGAAGCGCAGTTCTTTGGGGGTTCAAGTGAAACGATTTGTGACTTGCACGGCAGGTTTGGCATTTGTTCTGACTTCGGCTGCGTGGGCTGCTGCGCAGCAACAGCCCACCACGCCTTCGAGCACCACACCGGCAGCGCCCACCAAGCCGGAGACAACGGCGCCCGCGCCCGCCAGGGATGTCCCACAGACAACCGCTTCGGGGCATCCAGCCGATGCCTACTGGACCGCGCACGACAAGCAGTTGCTAAGCGATTTCGGCTGGCTGGCGCGGTTCCACGACGCCGACGAAAAGCTGGGCCCTCCCGCTGCCGGCGAAAACCGCGTCGTCTTCATGGGCGACTCCATCACCGAGGGCTGGCATTTCGACAAGCCCGGCGGCGAGTTCGCGGCCAAGCCCTACATCAATCGCGGCATCAGCGGCCAGACCTCGCCGCAGATGCTGGTGCGCTTCCGCCAGGACGTCATCGATCTGCAGCCCAAGGCGGTCGTCATCCTGGCCGGCACCAACGACATCGCCGGGAACACCGGGCCCATGACGCTGGAGCAGACCGAGGGCAATATCCAGTCCATGGCGGATCTGGCCACGGCAAATCACATCAAGGTTGTGCTGTGTTCGGTGCTGCCGGCCTATGACTTCCCGTGGAAGCCTGGATTGGAGCCCGCCCCCAAAATCGACCGGGTGAACGCCTGGATGCGGGACTATGCAGCCCAAAAAGGCTATGTCTATGTGGACTATCACTCCGCCATGAAAGACCAGCGCGACGGGCTCCCCGCCGGCCTGAGCAAAGATGGAGTACACCCTACGCCAGCCGGCTATGCCATCATGGCGCCGCTGGTGGAGAAAGGGATCGCCCAGGCCCTGGCCCAGTAAGACAGTCTGCCGTACCCGATCCCTGGCGCGATTCTGCGCTGGGGGATCGGCCACTCAGAATGGCAGCCTCAGTGCCCCGTCGGTGAAGACGAGGGCGCCGCAGCCGGCTCAGCCGCGGGTTGCGACGCCGGCGTCACGGCCGGCTTGTCCTTCGACAGGCTACGGAGGTACAGCACAAGCCCCTTCACCTGGTCGTCGTTGGCGCGCGGGGCATCCTCGGGCGGCATCTTGTCCTTGCCCTTGCGGATGGCCTCGAAGATCTGCTGATCGGTCTTGCCTTCGAACGCCTTCGGATCAGCGAAGTTGCTGGTCACGCCCAGGCTCTGGCCCAGGTCGGTCTTGCCATCGCCGGTCTCGCCGTGGCACATCGCGCAATCGAACTTATAGATATCCTTGACACGCGCGCTGGCGACCGGAACCTTCTCAATCGCCCCGGCGGGGTTGGTGGTCTTTTGCGGAGCTGGCGAGCCCGCGTACGCCATTACAAGCACTGCAGGCAAAAGGAGCAGAGGCTTCAACATGGTGATCTCTCCTCAGTTGCCGGTGTCGGGGAATCGGCATCGGTAGCTGGTTTTCAATTGCGGCATCATTATAGGCCAGAATTGTCACGTTGCTACGTGATCCATGGAATTGCCAACCCTTCTCATTCGCTCTACAATAAAAAGACTGCAGGAAAGGTATTTTCACGAGCGATGCCCAAGGAAAAGATTCATCCCAATTACGCCGCGACGCGGGTTGTTTGCGCCTGTGGCAACAACTTCGAGACACGTTCGACCCACAAGGGCGACATTCACGTGGAAATTTGCTCAGCGTGCCACCCGTTCTTCACCGGCAAACAGCGCCTGGTAGACACGGCCGGCCGCGTGGAGCGTTTCCGCCGCAAGTACGCCAAGGCCGACCCCAAGTAACCCCGGCCGGATCAGCGATTTGGCTTAAAAGGCCTCCGCCGCGGCGGAGGCCTCAGCGTGTTTGGGCAGGAACTGGAGAAAGAACGCCGCCCCCCATTCACGCCGCCGGCTTTTCAGCTCCGGGAGATTGACGCGCAACCGGAACAGCTAGAGGCTAGTAGCTAGAGGCTAGGAGCTCGGGCACCATGCCAGGTAGAGGCTTTACGGTGAAAAAGCACTGGGATAACCCGATCGAGCACGAGATGCCTGCCAATGCGCGCGTCCCCGCGGAAATGCGCATCGGCAACGTCCAGGTGGCTCCTGCCACCGTGCTGGCGCCCATGGCGGGCGTCACCGACACGGTATTCCGGCGCTTCATTCGCCACGCCAGCGCATTCACCAGCCACCAGGCGCCAGCTGCCAGCGACCAGGACGCCACGGAAGCCGAAATCGACGCGGACATTACCAATACCCAGTCCGGCTGCGGACTGCTGATGACCGAGTTCACCTCCGCCGACGGTCTCTCGCGCATGCGCGAGACCAAGCGCAAGCGTTACCTCACCTTTTATGAGGATGAGCACCCCATCTCCGCCCAGATCTTCGGATCCAACCCCGAGACCCTCTCCGAGGCCGCGCGCATCATTCAAGACACCGGTTTCGACAGCGTCGACCTGAACCTCGGCTGCCCTGCCAAGCGCGTCGTCGGCTGCAACGGCGGCTCCGGCCTGCTGCGCGACCTGCCCAAAATCGGCGAGATCTTCCACACCGTGCGAAAGGCAGTCACCATCCCTTTCACGGTCAAGTTCCGCCTCGGCTGGAACGACGCCAACATCGTCTGCGTGGAACTGGCCCGCATGGCCGAAAGCGAAGGCCTCAACGCGATCGCTCTCCACGCCCGCACCCGCGAGCAGGCCTACACCGGCCAGGCGCGCTGGGAATGGATCGCCGCCATCAAGCAGTCCGTCTCAATTCCCGTAATCGGCAACGGCGATATCCGAACGCCCGAGGACGCGGCAGCCATGATTGCCAAGACCGGCTGTGACGCCGTGATGATCGGCCGCGCCGCGCCGGCCAATCCGTGGATCTTCCGCCAGATCGCCCAGTACACCGCCACCGGCCGCTACGACCTGCCCACCGTGGAAGATCGCTATCGCATGATCCGCGCCTACTTCCAGATGCTCCTCGACGAGTCCGAAGCGTCTGCCGGCGACAAGAACGCCGCCGTGCGCGAGGTGGCCGGCAAAATGAAACAGTTCGCCTCGTGGTTCACGCACGGCGTGCCCGGCGGGGCCAGGCTGCGAGCCTCCATCTACCAGGCGAAAACCGGCGCAGCCGTCCTGGAGCAGGTGGATACCTTCTTCACCTCCCAGTTTGCTGCCGGCGAGCCCGCCGACCTCGATGCCGACGCAACCGCTGGCTTCCCTGAAGGCGCTGCCCTGGTGTGCGACTAGCACCAGCGGTGCGGCTGACGCCCCTCTCGGCGCGAATCAACAAGCACGGCCGCCCGCGAGAATGGATTCGTTCCGCTCGATAAACATTGAAATGTGATGGGGATCACTTTTTCCGCATTGGCGGCGTGCCAGAATGGGCCTGTGAACTTCGATCCTTCAGCTTTTGTCGGCGATACGGAACTGATCCGAGCCCTGAACGAACGCGCCAGGCCGGTCGACTGCTCCGAGGACCGTGTGCTTTTCTGTCAGGGCGAAAACCCCGCAGGGGTGTATATCGTGTGCGCCGGAGCGGTTGCCCTTACCATGCGCTCCCCGGACGGCGAGACAGTGCTCGATATGAACGCCGAGCCCAAGTCGCTGCTGGGCCTTCCCGCCGTCGTGAGCAACACCAGCTATTCGCTTTCGGCTAAGGCCAGATCTGGCGCTGAAGTCAGCTTTGTGCCCCGCGAGCAGTTCTCGAACATGATGCTGACCGAACCCGGCCTCGCCATCCTGATTCTGAAGGTGCTCGCGGCAGAAGTGCGCACCGCACGCATCGCCGCATGCAAGGGCTGACGCGATTGGTCCGTGGTCAGGCAACACCTTAGCTGACTCCTCTGCTACGATTCCGGGGAAACCGCCCGGGGAAGAAATTCAACCCAGATTTCCGCGCAGGGATCCTGTGCTCGCGCCCCTCAGCGCGCGAGGAAAACATCGCAGCAAGCGTTCTGGCTCGCTTTAAACGAGCCAGAACGCTTTGTTAACCCAGGTGCGCCGCTTCATCGGTTCCAGCCCTGCTTCGGTTTAGGAACCTACGAAGAGCTAGTGTCAATGGACGCCGCTCGTTGTGCTGATAGCGAACTGATTGGAACCGGATGGCTGGCCGGGAATCGCGCTCTGAGACTCGTACACTCCATAAATAGTGGAACCTACGACCGCAAGACCGAGGCCATTCCATCCATTTGTCAGACTTGTCTGCCGCACCGCTGGAGTCCAGGTGACAGCGTTATACGAGGTGGTGGTTTGGAAATATCGCTGGCCGTTTTGCATGTAGCCCAGCATAAGCACGTTGTTATACACGGCCAGACTCGGATTTGAGGCGTTCGCCAGGGTTTTCGATCGATCCTCCGTCGCGAAAGTCGGCGAAAGACTGCCGGTAGATGTGTAGACATCAAGGTAGTGAGAGTCACACTGGCAGAAGGCCGCAATCACGAGTTGTCCGTTGAAATACGTCATCCCGGGCGCATGGCCGATCTTGTACACACTCGATAACTGACTGGTCCAGTTGACGCCGTCAAACGTGCTGGCCATACCAAGGTAATGGTCTTGCTGGTTCTCCTGATATGCGATGAACAGCTTGTTGTTCAGAACGGCGATCGCCGGGCTGACGCCAACGAACAATCCAGCGGGTTCCGAATACCCCCAGGTTTGCAAGTGCACGTCTGAGGTAGTGGCAATGACCAGTTGATGGCTGCCGTGCAGCGCATAGGCCAGGTACAGCGTACCGTTCCACACAGTGGCCTGAGGCACCCCATCCACCAAGGGAAGGCCAGCGGGGCAGGTGTCATAACTCCCATCGTGCTGGAAACAGACTCCCGAGTTATATCCCTGAAAGAACCAAATGACGTCGCCGTTGAACGTGACCGGGGAAACCCCGGTGCTTTGAGCGGCAGCGGTGGTTACGAGTGTAGAAACAGGTGTCGGAAACACAAGGCTGGACTGACAGTAAGCGGCCCCGCTCAACCCGAGCGCGAGCACCGATCCTGCCGCTAACTGACGCATTGACAAGCTGAACATGTTTAGCTTCCTTTCGTGGTCGTGTGCATGATTTTTTGCGCGTGAATACGCTCGCCGCAAGCATTGCGAGAGCGGTGACTTAACCCACGCGCAGACGCAGAGATGCGAGCATCCTTGAGCCCCTTTCGGGGGTGCAAGGATCTAACACTAACTGTGATAACTCGAAGGAGCCCGAATCAACCGGACCAGGGAAAATCTGCAGAACTGAAGAAACAAACATCGCCGTCGCGAGTTTGTTATCTCTATTTGAACTTCTACTGGAGCCGGATAAGTCTACCACCGTTTTACCGCATTGACTCTGAAAAACTGGTCTGTGACAAATTCCTGGGGGGAGCCGATTAACTCGATCAGGCTAGCGATCTAGTTTGCTCGATAGGACGCTATCTAGGAACAATGCCCTGCGGGATCAAAGCTATCCCCCGTGATAACTCGGCCACTCCTTGCATATAACTACGTATTCATCATTGATTCGAGAAACCAGAGGACAGTGAGTGCACGCACCCCCCCCCAGGAACTCGCTACCGATCCCCTGACCAGTCGTCATTAAGTACTCCACTTGTTTTCTCAATGAATTACCATGCCATTGACACCCCGGGGCCGGGCCCCTACCTTCCTTGTGCGAGGTCTCTCGATGAACCTGTTGGGCAGGTTGTGCCGCTCGTGGCGGTCTTTTGCTGGTGCGTGTGTCTTTGTGTGGCTGTCGGGGCCGGGAATGCACCTGTTCGCGCAGACGCCCGCGGATCAACTGGCCAAACCCCCGGCGGGCGCGCAGGAGTTCACTGTCCTGTCCACATCGGGCACAAACGGCAAGTCGTACAACTGGACCGCTCCCGACGGCAGCCTCATGTCCCGCTCCACCGTCCAACTGCGCGGCATGGCATGGGACGTGGATCAGCGCATGCGCATGGGGCCCGACCACATGCCCTCAGTCATCGAGATCAGGGGATCTACGCCCACCGGCGATGCGGCCGAGACGTTCAGCATCACGGCCAAACGCGCCAAGTGGCAAACCCCCGTGGATCACGGAGACGCCGATTACCCAGGCTCGGCTGTTGGCTCGGCGTTCTATGTCGCGGTGGGCGGCACGTTCTCTGATGGTTCATTCGTGGAGACGCTGCTCGCCGCGCCCAATCACTCCCTGGCTCTGCTGCCCGGCGGAAAAGCACATGCCGACCGGCTGACTGAACTCACCGTAGGCGAAGGCGCCCGGAAGAAAAAGGTTGTGGCATGGGCCATCAGCGGCCTCGGCCCCTCCCCCAGCCCGATCTGGGCTACAGAGGACGGCAAGTTTTTCGGAGCCGTGGGCGGCCTTGGCGTGTTGCCGGCCGGGTATGAGACTGCCCTGACCCCCATGATGAATGCCCAGGACGAGGCTCTGGCCGCACAGAGTCCCGCACTGGCAAAACGTCTGGTTAAAACTCCGGCTGGGCCGGTCGCCTTCACGCACGTGCGCGCATTTGTCGATGGCACGCGTTTTGTCGAGGACCAGACTGTCGTGGTGGAAAACGGACTCATCTCCAGCGTAGGTCCATCCAGCGCCGCCTCCGTGCCCAGCGGCGCGCAGGTCTTCGATGGCGCCGGCAAAACCCTTGTGCCCGGCCTATGGGACTCGCACCAGCACGTAAGCGACGACTTCGCCGGGCCGTTCCTCCTCTCGCTGGGCATCACCTCGGCGCGCGATCCCGGTAACAACAACGACCTCACCATCGCGCGCGCCAAGCGCCGGGCCAGTGGCGATCTGCTGATGCCGCACGTCTACCCGTCCCTGCTCATCGACGGCAAAGGGCCGAACTCGGCCCAACTCGGGACCATCGTGACCTCGCCAGAAGAAGCGGTGGCTGCGGTACGCAAGGCCAAATCGGAAGGATTCACCGGCATCAAGTTTTACGGCACCTACAATCCCGCCTGGGTAGCGCCCGCTGCTGCCGAGGCACACAAGCTCGGCCTGCACGTCCACGGCCACGTGCCCGCGGGCATGCGCCCCTCGGAGGCAATTGCCGCCGGCTATGACGAGTTGACGCACATCTACTTCGTGTCGATGGAAGCCATGCCGAAGGACGTGGTGGACACGTCCAACGGCATCAACCGCTTCAACGGCACCGGCCGCTATGCCAAGGATCTGAACCTCGACGCAGCTCCCATCAAGCCCCTGCTCGACACCATGGTTGCGAAACACATCTACGCCGACCCCACGCTGGTCGTGGTCGAGTCGCTGTATGTGCCGGAGAACGGCGATCTCTCGCCGGCCTACGCCCCTTATGTGGGCACGCTACCGCCAGCCACGGAGCGCGGCTTCCGCACCGGCGGGTTTGCCGTGCCCAAGGATCTGACCCGCGATGACTTCCGCAAGAGCTTTGCCAAACTCAGCGACCTGGTCGCCCTGATGCATAAAGACGGCATCTCCATCGTGGCAGGCACCGACGGCTCCGGCATGGAACTTGTGCGCGAGCTGGAGCTCTACGTAACCGCCGGCTTCACGCCCGAGGAGGCGCTCGCGGCCGCGACCATCATGCCGGCGCAGCTGGTGCACGCAGACAAGACCACCGGCTCCATCGCCGCCGGCAAGGCCGCCGATCTGGTGCTGGTAGAGGGCGATCCTTCCCACCACATCGGCGACTTGCGCAACACCCGCGTAGTCATGATGGACGGCAAGCTCATGGACGCCGACGAACTCCGCACCGCCAGCGGATTCTCAGGCAGGCCGAAGATCGGTAACTGATGCCGTGCGTCAGGCAACGCCTGCAAAGCTATAGACCAGCAAGCACCTGATCACCTGACTCACCATTTACCATCCAGAATGTGCCCGGACTCGATGAGGAAGTGAAGTGGGTGCGCGGCGTCGGACCGCGCGTGGCGGAGCTGCTGGCTCAAAAAAACATCCGCACCGCCGAAGACCTGCTCTACCATCTCCCCTTTCGCTACGAAGACCGCCAGAATCCCCGCTCGCTCGATGAATTGAAGGTGGGCGAAATGGCCTCCGTCATCGGAGAAGTCCGCGGCTTCTCCCTCCTCAAAACGCGCAAGGCCCCCATCTTCGAACTCACCGTAGGCCAGGGCCGGCTCGCCATGAAGTGCATGTGGTTCCACGGCGGCTACCTTGAAGACAAGTTCCACGCCGGCCAGACCGTCGCGGTATTCGGCAAGGTCGAGCCCTCGCGCACCACCTCCAGCTTCAAAATGATCAATCCGCAGTTCGAGATCCTGCCCGACGCCAGCGAAGATGCGGAAACCCGCATGCTTGAAGTAGGCCGCATCACGCCCGTCTACGAGTCGCTCGGCGGCGCTCGCCTGGCCTCGCGATGGCAGCGCAAGGTGATCTTCCATCTTCTCGAAGGCCTCCGAGGCGCAATCCCCGAGTGCCTCCCGCGCACCATGCTTGACCGCCTCGCCCTGCCCGATCGCGAAACAGCCCTCTGCCAGGTGCACTTCCCGCCCGAGGGCACGCCCATGGACGCCCTGCAGGCCTGGGCCACTCCCCCCCATCGCCGCCTCATCTTTGAAGAGCTGTTTTTTCTCGAGCTGGGCCTGGAACTCAAACGCCGCCGCATGCGCGAGCGCTCCGGTATCAGCTTCGCAACCACCGACAAGGTGCGCGAAGCCATCCGCGAAGTCCTGCCGTTTCATCCCACCAAGGCGCAGAAGCGAACACTGGGCGAGATCGTCAGCGACATGCGCGGGCCCTCGCCCATGCGCCGTCTGCTGCAGGGCGATGTGGGCTCCGGCAAGACCATCGTCGCGCTGCAGGCCATGCTCGTCGCGATGGAGAACGGCTACCAGGCCGCCCTCATGGCGCCCACTGAAATCCTTGCCACCCAGCATTTCCTCGCCGCCCGCAAGCTGCTCGAAAAGTCCTCGCGCAAATATCGCATCGTGCTGCTGACCGGTTCGCTCGACGAAGAACGCAAGCGCACCAGCCGCGGCCTCATCAACCGCGGCGAAGCCCACCTCGTTATCGGCACGCACGCTCTCATCGAAGAGAAAGTCGAGTTCGATCGACTCGGCCTCGTCGTCGTCGACGAGCAGCACCGCTTCGGCGTGCTGCAGAGGTTCAAGCTGATGAAAAAGCCCCGGCCCGATGGGACGGAGATGGCCGAGCCCGACGTGCTCGTCATGACCGCCACCCCCATCCCGCGAACCCTGGCGCTGAGCCTCTATGGCGACCTCGACGTCAGCGTGCTCGATGAGCTCCCGCCCGGCCGCACCCCCATTCTCACGCGCCGTGTTCCCGACGAACGCGCCGGCGACGTCTGGGATTTCGTGCGCAAGCAGGTGAAGCAGGGTCGGCAGGCGTACGTGGTCTACCCCGTCATCGAAGGCTCGAAGGACGATCGGCCAGAGCTCGATTTCTCCAATGACACACCGGCGCCTCCCGCGGAGCCAACCCCAAAGACTGTGCGCAAAGGCAAGACCGCCGCGCTCTTTCCCAAACTCGTCAAAGAAGCAAATCCGTCCGCAAAGGCCGGCCTGAAGTCCGCCATTGAGATGCACGAAAAGCTGCGCACCGGCCCGCTCGCCGGCTTGCGCCTGGGCCTGCTGCACGGCCGTCTTGACCCCGACGACAAGGAAGTCACCATGCGGCGCTTCCAGCGCGGCGAAATCGATGTGCTGGTCGCAACCACCGTTATCGAAGTCGGCGTCGACGTCCCCAACGCCACCGTCATGATCGTCGAGCACGCGGAGCGCTTCGGCCTCGCGCAGTTACACCAGTTGCGCGGGCGCGTAGGCCGCGGCGCCGCCAAAAGCTACTGCATTCTCATGACCGGGGAGCGCGTCAGCGAACAAGCCGAAGAGCGGCTCAGCGCGATGGTCCGTACTCAGGACGGCTTTGAGCTCGCCGAACTCGATCTGCAGATGCGCGGCCCCGGCGAGTTCTTCGGTACCAGGCAAGCCGGCCTGCCCGACTTCCGCGTCGCCAATCTCATCCGCGATCGCCAGGTACTGGAGCTCGCAAAGCACGAAGCCGCCCGCTTCGTAGCCGACCCCGGGCCCGATGTCTCTGACGCCGAACGCACCCGCCTCCGCGAGCGCCTCAAAATCGCCTGGCAGCGGCGATACGGATTGGTCGAAGCGGGGTAGTGACAGCCTTCACTATCAGCTTCGTGTTCGACCATCAACCGTCTCCCATGTTGAAAGAAATCTGAGTTGCCGCTAATGGATTGCGGAAACGCTCGATGACAGCTGAATCGCTGACGGCGGAAAGCTGTCCGCGCTTCTACATCGCCTGCCCCACAGCCCTCCGCGTGTTGGCCTCCCCCGGAAACGTCTGGACCTCCAAATCGACGCTCGCAATCTCCTGCCCGCAAGCGGAGGCCTGATTGCGCGTGCATTGGCAGAGTTCCGTAAAGCGCAGATGGCCTGACTGGCTGAGCTCAATCCCCGCCGCAATCAGCACACTATAAATATCCACGCACGACTGGCGCTCAAATTCAAACAGCATATTGATGGTGCCGCTGTCGCTCGCCCCGCGGCTCAACACCCAGCCGCCGCACCCCAGAATGGCTCCCGTGAGGGCGCACACCAGTCGCGACGGCTCAACCTGCGAGATTGCCTTCATCTCAAGGGCCCACGGAGTGGTCAAACTTGCCAGGTTGCGCTGCAACACGATGAACCTCACTTCCGCATATATCGGAGCGGCACGGGCCAGCATCACGGCTGTTCAGGACTCGAACGGTCGCTGACCAGCTTTGGAACAGGCCCGTGACGGCGTGCGCAACCCGCTGCTGCGCATCCCAAATGCATTGGTAATTTGAAGCAGTTTTAACCAAATGGATTGCTTGGCGGTCTGCGCAATTCGTTTCAGGGGTGTAGGCCAGCCCACAGAGATGATGTAACTTCGTAGTCAGAATGATCATCGGCTCGGGTATTGATCTGGTAGAGATTGCGCGCATCCAACACTCGATGAGCCGCTACGGGCCACGATTTCTCGATCGCGTTTTCACCCACGCGGAAAAAACCTACTGCCTGCGCAAGCGCAACGCGGCGGAGAGCCTCGCCGCCCGCTTCGCCGCCAAAGAGGCCGGAGCCAAGGCCCTCGGAACCGGCATCAGCCACGGCGTGAGCTGGCTTGAGATAGAGGTGGTGCGTGAGCCGGGCGGCCGGCCAAGCCTCGCCTTTCATGGCCGCGCAGCCGAGCGGGCTCAGCACCTCGGAATGAGGAACGCGGCGCTGTCTCTCACCCACACCGCCGCCTTGGCCATGGCCAGCGTAGTCCTCGAAGACGCCCGATGATCGCCGCGCTTTCTGCTATCCTCTTTAGGCAAGCATCACAAGTCGCATAAGTTACCAGCTGTTCACATCAAAGCCTCGAGGGGAGTGGAGTGCCAAGCCGGAAGGAAATTCAGTGGTCTCAGCTGAAGGTCGGCGCCCTCGTGCTGGTGGGCGTGGGCGTACTGGTTGTGCTCATCTTCCTCATGTCAGGATCGACAGGCGGGCTGTTTGCCAAAAAGCTCCTGCTGCGCTCGTACTATCACAACGCCGAGGGCCTGAAGAAGGGCGCTCCCGTCACCCTCGAGGGCGTTACCATCGGCAACGTGCAGCGGATCCGCGTCGTGCCGGCGCGCAACCCAACCCCGGTTGAGGTCACCATGCAGGTGGGCGAGTCGTCGGCTTACGGAATCCACGCTGACTCTCTGACCTCCATCCAGTCGGCCGGCGTGCTGGGCGACAGCTATGTCGACATCACATCCGAAGGCGCGCACGGACCGGAGCCCGCAAACAACTCAGAGTTGAAGGCGCGCGATGTGCCCAGCATCCAGCAGGTGGTCGACACCAGCCAGCAGGCGCTGCAAAAAGCCAGCGAGGTGATGACCAAGCTCAACGCCCTGCTGGACACAATGAATTCGAAGCGCGGCAGCATGGGCCTGTTCCTCAACGATCCCGGCTTCTACCAGCGGCTCACTGCCGTCGCGGCCAATCTGCAGAACGTCACTCAACAGGTCAGCCAGGGTAAAGGAACCCTCGGCAAGCTCCTGACCGATGACACTCTCTACACCAAGCTCAATGCCACCGTGAACCGGCTCGACATGATCTCGGAATCGCTGGCCGCGGGGCATGGGTCGGCCGGCAAGCTGCTCCACGACGAGTCGCTCTATAACAACCTGAACGCTGCCGTCGCCAATACCAACAAGCTGGTGGAAGGCGTCAGCAACGGCAGAGGCGCGCTCGGCAAGCTGACTCAGGACCCCGCCTTCGCGCAGAAACTGGACGACACCGTCGGCAACCTCGACAACATCCTCAAAGGCCTGAACGAAGGCAAGGGCACTCTCGGCCAGCTCATGCAGAACCGCGCCGCCTATGACCACGCCGATCAGGCAATGGACCAGGCCGCGCAGTTGCTGAAGGGCATCCGCGAAAACCCGAAGAAGTACCTCTCCATCAAGCTCAAGGTGTTTTGAGGCAGGTGGTCAGGTGGTCAGGTGATCACCTGACCACCTGATCACTGCCCATTAATCACTGCCCTCCCGGAACCGCCATCCCCTGCCCCGCGTAACTACATCCATCGGAGGTCTCCGTGCGCTTGAAATTTCTCGCCGGCGGCGTGTGCCTGCTGGCTGCTACTGCTTCCCTGCTCCTGCTCTCCCGCACAACCCACATCGCCCACGCGGCGCAGGCTGGTCCGGCCTATACCCCAAAGGGCGACATGCTCCCCATTGCCAATTACCGCGAGTACGTCTACCTGACCACCGGCATCGACATGAGCTATAACCCCAAAGCCCTGGCCGCGGACCACTCCATGTTCGACAACGTCTTCGTGAACCCCGAAGCCTACCGCAGCTTTCTGGCCACCGGAACCTGGCCGGACAAAACGGTCATGATTCTTGAGGTGCGCGAGGCCCGCGATAAAGGCTCCATCAACTCCCGCGGACACTTCCAGGGCGAAAGGGTCATGGGCTTTGAGGTGCACGTGAAAGACGAGGCGCGCTTCCCCGGCAAATGGGCCTTCTTCGACTTCGACTCACCCACGAAGAACGGCACCCTGATCCCGGAGAAGGCCCCCTGCTACACCTGCCACGCGCAGCACGCCGCGGTAGACACGACCTTCGTCCAGTTCTATCCCACGCTCCTGCCGGTGGCACGCGAGAAGCATTCCCTCAGTGCGGAGTTCGCCAGGGAAGATGCGGGCGCCAAGTAAAGCACGCAGGGGTTCCGGGTCTATGGTTTCCTGACAACTCGACCACCTGAGCGCCTGGGTACTTGAGCACCTGGGTACTTGACCACTTGATCACCTGACCGCCTGGTCACTCGATCCCCTGTCGCTTCACCAGGCCTTCAGATCGACAATCGCCTGCAGTATCTTCTCCGGCTGCGGCAGGATCGCATCCTCCAGCACCGGCTGATACGCCACAAATGTGTCCATGCCCGCCACGCGCTTCACCGGCGCATCCAGATCTTCGAAAAGCTCATCGGCAATGCGCGCCGCCAACTCCGCGCCGTAGCCCCAGCTCAGCATGTCCTCGTGCGCGATGACCACCCGGCTGGTCTTCCGCACTGATTCCGCGATGGCCTCCCAGTCATAGGGGTTCAGCGTCCGCAGATCGATAATCTCCACCGCGATGTTGTGCTTCCGCTCCGCCATCTGCGCAGCTTGCAGCGCGCGCGGCACCACCGCTCCGTAGGTCACCAGCGTGACATCCGTTCCTTCGCGTACCGTCCGCGCCTTGCCAAACGGGATCGCAAAGTCCGGCCCTGGATACGGTGCACGGCCGTACGTCTCGCGATAGAGCCGCTTGTGCTCGAGAAACATCACCGGGTCAGCGCCGCGGATCGCCGTACGCAGAAGCCCATTCGCATCCAGCGCATTCGACGGCATGGCAATGCGCAGCCCCGGAATGTGCGTGAAGATACTCTCCCCGCACTGCGAGTGATAAATGGCGCCGCCGGTGAGATAGCCTCCAATCGGCACGCGAATGACGACAGGCGAACCCCATACCCCGTTCGACCGCCAGCGCATCAGCGCCAGTTCATTGCGAATCTGGTGCATGGCCGGCCAGATGTAGTCGAAAAACTGAATCTCCACAATGGGCTTCATCCCGCGCACGGCATACCCAATCGCCCGCCCCACAATGTTGGCTTCCGCCAGAGGCGAATTGAAAACCCGCTCCCCGCCAAATTCCGCCTGCAGCCCCGCGGTCAGCTTGAACACGCCGCCTTTGCCCTTCGCCTCTCCCAGAACCGCTTCGCGGCTGGCATCGGCCACGTCTTCGCCGTACACCACGATCCGCTCATCGCGTCGCATCTCGTCGTGCAGGCAGGCGTTGATCAGATCGGCCATGGTCCGCGGCGCGCTTCCCTGCGAGCTCTTCGACTTGCCCGGCGCGGATCCCGCCTCGGCCGCCCGCTCATCCGCAAACGGCGGATTCGTAATGTCGAGTTGCTCGGAGTAGACGTGCTTCATAATGCTGTCAACCGGCGGCAGCGGTGCCGTCAGCGCCGCATCGGCAGCCTCAATCACTTCCTTGTCCCACTTATGCTCGAGCTCGGTGATCTGCTCCGTCGTGACAATGTTTTCGCGCAGCAGCCGCATCTGCATGCAATGGATCGGATCGCGCATGGCGTCGGCTTCGCGCTCCGCAGCCGAGCGATAAAGCTTGTCGTCATCTGACAGCGAGTGCGAATACGGCCGGATGCAGTGCCCGTGCACAAACGCCGGCCCGTTCCCCGCGCGGCACCACGCAGCCGCCTTCTGAAACGCGCGCAGGCACGTCTCTACATCGGTCCCGTCAATCTCCTGGAACTGAAAATGGGGGAAGTTCGCCACCAGGCGCGAAATGTTTCCGCCCGGCGTGTTCACCTCCACCGGCACGCTGATCGCATAGCCGTTGTCTTCGATCATGAAGATGACGGGCAGCTTCTGATTAGAAGCCGTGTTCAGCGCCTCCCAGAATTCCCCTTCCGACGTGGAGCCTTCGCCAATGCAGGCCAGCACCACCTCGTCGCCATGAAACTCCACATCCTCGAACTGGCGGTAGTCGCCTTCCGCTTTCTTCGCAGACTCGGGCCTCGCACTGTAGTAGCGCCCCGCCTCGGCACAGCCAATGGCGTGCAGCATCTGCGTGGCCGTGGAGGAAGACGTGCTCACCACGTGCAGCGGCTTGCTGCTCCAGTGGCACGGCATCTGCCGCCCCCCGCTCTGCGGATCGGTCCCCGCTCCCACAGCCTGCAAAAACATGTCGCTCGGTGAGATTCCCAAGGCCAGGCACAGCGCGCGGTCGCGGTAGTACGGAAGAAACCAGTCGTAGCCTGGCCTCAGAGCCAGCGCCGCACCCACCTGCAACGCCTCATGCCCGGCGCCAGACACCTGAAAGAAAATCTTGTTCTGCCGCTTGAGGAGAATTTCGCGGTCGTCGATCCGGCGAGAGAGATACATCAGCCGGTACATATCGATCATTGCCTGCGGGCTCAGGGTGCCGTTCAATGCTTCCTCCCCAAGGCCCCGCGGGCTGAATACTGCCAGATTCATCGCCGTAAACTCCCTATTCCGGCATTCAATTCCCTGCCCCGGAGTACCGCACTTTCCCAGCGCTCCGTCACGCCCGAGAGTCTCCTGAGATCCTCTCGGCTCAACTTTCAGTGGCTTCGGGAAGCCGTGTCTCCGGTCGTGCGATGACCCGGAAGTCCATCCGTGATTGTACAACCCGGCAGGGGGTCAAGGGCAGGGTCCGGCCACTCTCGGGAATCGGCCCGGGACAAACCCGCAACTGAAGCTCGGCTGCTCCGCTCACCGCGCCGAAGTGCTGAAAGGCAGGCTGATTTCGGTGGGCTCGCCAATCGCGTAGGTCATTTTTTCTTTCACGGACTTCGCCAGTTTTTCAATCTCGCTGGCCTTGCGCATCCGCTCTGCTTGCGACAGGTTGGCGCCGTCCGCGTTCGCGTCGTCGTTCAGCTCCTGCGCCAGGCGGACCAGCTTCTCGGCATCGCTGACTATCGATTTCTGACGGATCTGGTTGAGCTGGGTGATCCGCTTTGCCTGCATGGCAGTCTCAATGCCGCTCGCGGCATCCTCAACGTTCCCCGGTTGCCCGCCGGAATGCCCAAAAGGGACCGCGGCGGTCTGCGCCGCCAGAGGCAACACCAGCAGCACGGCCGACCACAACGCAAGCCGCCGCTCGCCCCCGCGCCGGCTTGCCTGCACGGCCTGATCTAAATTGGGATCCGCCGTTGCCCGATCGCTCTCGAAGATAGATAGGTTCGGCATAACGATACCTTTACCTGGCACCGACCCGCTGCAGCGCCTGGCGCGCTCCTGCATCCTTTGTTCACAGCGGGGCCTAGCTGGCCGCCGCCGTGAGCTTCATCTTTTCCTTCACACCCTTCGCCAGCTTCTCAATCATCTCGGCCTTGCGGATCACATTGATCGACAGCGTGTCCTTGTCGGTCTTGTCCACCTCTTTCTTCAAATCGGTGGCAAGTTCGAGCAATTTAGCCGAGTCGCTCGCAATCTGGCGCCTGCGTTCGATGTTTGCCGCTGCAAAGCTCGCCTTCTTGTTCTGCTGCTGTTGCTGCATCTCCATCTGAGCGTTCTTGTCGGGCAGGCGGTTGGCCTCCGGCATCAGCAGAGGCCGGTCCGGGCTGCCCGGAGGCGGCTCCTGTGCCACGGAAAACAAGGTGGCGGTTGCGAACACCACAGCCGCAAACCGCAGCGTGCGGCCCCGGCGGCGATGCGTCTTCGTCATGGAATAGTCACCCTGGAATGTGCCGCTTGACATGGGAAACTCCTTATGAAGCCGGACACTGAGCAAGTCGCAAAGGGAAGAGAAATGATGTCCCATTTTCCCACGGCGCGTGCGAGAAAATCGACGCAGCCCTCGTCATTTTTTTGTCGCCGGCATACAGGCCGCCGCCGCGCTTGCTTTGGAATGGCACATCTACGAGCTATACGCTTCTATCTGGAAGCCACCAATCCAGCGCGTTTTTGATGCTCAGGCAACTTCGGGACGGCGCCATCTGCGCTCTTGCAGAATATAGATAGGAAAAGGGAGAGTCGGGATGTATCAAATCGGCCTGTTTACGTTGAGGTCCGGCATCTTTACCGAGGGCCGCTTCATGGGCAAGATGGCGGACGAGTGGATGGATGACGTCCACCACTTCGTGCGCGTCAAGCTGCCGCACCTGATCATGGTGGCAATCGTCGCCGTGGTGCTGAGCCGGATATTGAAGATCATTACCTCGCGCATGATCCACCTGGCTGAACAGCATGCCCAGGGCGCCATCCGGATTTCACAGGTCAGAACGCTTGCCGGCGTGATCAAAACCACCGGCCTGGCGATCATCGGCGCCATCGTCGGCCTGCAGTTCCTTGATGCCATGGGCGTCGACGTCGGGCCGCTGCTCACCTCCGCCGGAGTGGCCGGAGTAGCCATCGGACTGGCTGCACAAAATCTCGTGAAAGACATGCTCAACGGCACCATGATCCTGGTGGAGAGCCAGTTCAACGTGGGTGACGTGGTCACCGTAGCCGGGCTCACCGGCACCGTCGAATCCATGACCCTGCGCAAAACCACCGTCCGCGGCGGCGATGGCACCCTCTACGTCATCCCCAATTCCCAGATCACCACGGTAGCCAACCAGAGCGCCGACTTCAGCGTAGCCACCATCCAGGTCAGCGTCGATTTTTCAGCCGACCCCAACCGCGTCCTCGACCTTCTGACCACGATCGCCAACCACATTCGCAACCAGCCGGATTTCAAAGACATCTTCCTCGCCGATCCCCAGATCCTCGGTGTCGACGCGGTCAAGGGATCGCAGTTGATCTTCCCCGTGGTGTTCAAAACCAAACCCACAAAGCAATACGCGCCCATGCGCGAATTCCAGCGCCGCGTTCGCCTCGCGCTCGAAGAAAATCACATGCTGCCAGGCGATCCCATGCGCGTCTTCAATTCGTTTGACGGGTCTCGCGATAGCAGCCAGGCAGCGCTCAGCGCCGATGCGGCACATGAACCCTCCGCCGCGAAAGCAGTGGACCCAACCACCCTCAAGCCCCAGGAGTCCAACCCCCTGACCGGCGAAGGATGACGGCAGATGATCAGGTGATCAAACGCTCAGGTGATCAAGTTGTCTCGCCGTCACGCGGCCGGGAGGCGGGAGTCAAAGATCTGAGCAGCAAGTAGATACGCTTACCCACTTCGTCGGACAGATTCTCGAGGTGACGAGCATTTTCTGCTCTCCGATCGGCAGCGTTCTCGCAATCTCGAGCGGCGTTTGAATCTCGAAATTGGACCCGCGCGCGATGCCCGGGAATTGCCGAAATTCTCCCCTGGCAAGCCTTCCCTGACCTTCGGCGATATTGCTCGGAACTGAGACGGCCGAGCGCCTGATCTGGCTGGACGGCCCGTAGGTTTTGCGAGCCGGAAACCTCTCCGTCAACCGGTAGAGCGCGACGGGCAACTGGATCGCCCTTTGCCAGACGAGCAGCTCTCGATAGGACTGCGCGGGCGCTGTGGTTATCCTGGGCATGCATGCAAGATAGCGGATTGTCTATCGACCGCCTGTATCCCCGGCCACACCCGGCCACGCATGTGCATCATCCACCTGATCACCTGACCACCTGTCCCCCCTCACCCCACCTCCAACGCCCTTAGCAATGCCTCCCCATCCGTGATCGGCGACAGGCAGGTTCTCCCGCGGCATACCATCGCCCATACCTCTTTGTCCTTCGGAGCAGGCACGTTCATCAGCATCTCCGAGAGCGCCTCCGGGACCCCTCCCCAACTCATACGAAACGTCCCCACCCGCATCACGCTCTTGTTCACGCCGTACCGCGCCACCGCCAGCGCCTCCAGACGCGCCGCCTCCGCGCCCGAGCCCACAATCACCACCTGGATAGGATCCAGCAGCAGACGCTCCGCCGCCAACCCATAGCTGCCGGCATACAGCCCAAAATGCTTCACAATCTCCGCAAACGACTCCAGCACATCCTCTGCGATCTCGCGATACTCCGCCTTGCCGGAGAGCGCCTCCAGACGCAGCAATGCGGAAGCCGCCGTTGGGTTTCCGGCCGGCGTGGGCGAATCCTGCAGCGGCTTGCGCCTCGCCCCGAGCGCGCCCAGCGCCGCGCCCTCCGTCGTCACGGGTGTGTCATAAAATGCTTTGTCGCCGCGATCGTAGAAGCGCGCAATCATGGCCTCCGCCAGCACCGTCGCGGCCTGGTAGAACTCCATGCGCGCGCTCGCAAACCATCCATCCAGGCACGCATGGATCGTGAAGGCATAGTCGTCCAGCGTCCCCTCGATGCGCGGGTGAGCCCTGCCTTCCTGCTGGTCCGCATACGCAATCACGTGCAGCAGCAAATCCGCCCCGCTCCATGCTTCCGCCAGCAGCCGCCGCAGCGTTAGAAGCGCAAATGAGATCGCCTGCGGATTGCGCAGCACACGCCCCGCTTCCAGATAAGCCGTCACCGCCATCGCGTTCCAGCCCGTGTAGAGCGTGCGATCGACAAACGGCGTCGCCCGCTGCTCGCGCGCCGCCAGCATCTTTCTGCGCGCCGACTCAAGCACCTGGCTGAACTCCTCCGGAGCAATGCCGATCTTCGCGGCCGCCTCCTCCGCCGTGGCCTTCACATGCAGAACATTCCTGGCGGGATCGTGTTGCATGTCGCCAAGCTCGCCAATGTCGTAATAGAGCGCCGCCACTTTGAGTTCCTGCGGATTCAGGACCGCGCGCGCCTCCTCCAGAGTCCACGTGAAGTAGTCGCCATCGTCGTCGAGGCTGATGTCCGCATCCTGCGAAGCATAAAACCCTCCCCGCACCCGGTCCGTCATGGTGGAATCGAGCCACTCCATCATGTGGTTCGCCACTGCCTTGAAGTCCTCACGCACGTAGCTCTGGAACCCATGCACATAATTCCGCAGCAGTTCCGTGTTGTCGTAGAGCATCTTCTCAAAGTGCGGCACCACCCAGCGCTCGTCCACGGAATAGCGATGAAACCCTCCCCCCAATTGGTCATACACGCCGCCCAGCGCCATCTTCTGGAGCGTGGTCAGATACACATCGCGCGCCTGCTCGCCATCGCGGTTCATGGCAACCTGCAGCAGCAGATCGAGAGCGGCGGGATGGGGAAACTTGGGCTGCGCGCCAAACCCGCCGTTGCGCGGATCGAATTGCGAAATCATTGCGCCGGCAATCTCATCCACCAGTTCCGGTGAAACTTCGCCGCCGCGGCCTGCGAACGTCTCGCTCTGCTCAATGGCGGACATCACGCTTGCCGCCGTGTCCAGCGCCTCTTCCCGGCGCTCCTTCCACACCTGCGCCATGGTGAGCAGCACGCGGCCAAACCCCGGCCGTCCATAACGGTCGTCGCGCGGGAAATACGTCCCCCCGAAATACGGGCGCCCATCCGGGGTGAGAAACGCCGTAAGCGGCCACCCTCCCTGCCCGCTGATCGCCTGCACCCCCGCCTGATAGCGAGAGTCCACGTCCGGGCGCTCATCGCGATCCACCTTCACAGCCACGAAATTCTCGTTGATGATCCGCGCCGTCTCCGCGTCCTCATACGATTCCCGGTCCATCACATGGCACCAGTGGCACCACACCGCCCCAATGTCCAGCAGGATCGGCTTGTCGTCGGCCCGCGCGCGGGCAAATGCCTCATCACCCCACGGATGCCACTGCACCGGCTGATGCCGCGCCGAACGGAGATAAGAAGAGGCCGAATCGTCCAGCCGGTTAGGGCCCGAAGCAGCAGAGGAAACCTCGTCGTGCATTGCGCCAGAATAAATGGCCGGTCCGCGCCGCCGCGACCGCCGGCAATCCTGCCGCCCGTTGAAGTCTTGGCTTCAGCCTCTTGTTTTCAAAGACATGCACCGATTTTTTAGCCAACCCTCGCACCACGTTCTGCATCTACTTATCTTCGAAGCTATGGCTCTCGTTCCGCCAGACGCGTGCTCACCTTAAAATGGATTTCTACCAGGCCGCTTCCGTTGCAGAGGCAGCATTCGGTATAACTATGTTCCCCCATCGGGGTTACGTCCTATGGGTAGGTGAGTGAAGGAGAATCTCCGAATGGCGAGCCAGTCCGCTCATCCCGACGCCGGCGTCGCCGTGGAGTCTCACGCGCAGCCCATGCGCGAGCTGGTGCAGGAATTCGATTGGTCCGCCACCCCGCTTGGACCCGCCGGCGAGTGGCCCGAGAGCCTCAAAACCACCGTAAGAATCCTCCTGACCTCCCGCTTCCCCATGTGGATGGCCTGGGGTCCGAAGCTCACCATGCTTTACAACGACGCCTACGCGCGCATCACCCTGGGCAAGAAACATCCCTGGGCTCTGGGCAGGCCTGCCCCTGAGGTATGGTCGGAGATCTGGCAGGACATCGGCCCGCGCATCGCCCGCGTCATGGAAACCGGCGAAGCTTCCTGGGAAGAGACCCTCTTCCTGATCCTGGAGCGCAGCGGTTATCCCGAAGAGACCTACCACACCTTCTCCTACAGTCCTCTGGCCGGACAGGACGGCCGCATCCAGGGCATGTTCTGCGTCGTCATGGAGGACACCAGCCGCGTCATCGGCGAGCGGCAAATGAACTCCCTCGGAACTCTGGCCTCCGCCCTCGTCGATGCCAACACCCGCGACGAAGTATTCGCAGCCATCAAACGCGGCCTCACCGATCAGCGCGATATGCCCTTCGCGCTGACCTACCTCTTCGACGACACCGGAGCAAAACTCAATCTCGTAGCCTCCAGCGGCATCGATGGCGGCCACTCGCTCGCCACCCGGGAGCTCTCCACCGGCCGCGATGACTGCCGTTGGCCAATCCAGGACCTGCTCGCCGACAACCGCGCCTTGACAGTGGAAAACCTCGGGGAGCTCTTCCATGACCTCCCCCTCGGCGTGTGGAATCAGCCGCCGGTTATGGGCCGTATGGTTCCCATCACCCGCAAGGGCCAGGACCGCCCCGCCGGAGTCTTCATCGCCGGTTTGAATCCCTACCGGCAGCTCAGTTCTTCCTACTCAGGCTTCCTCGACCTCGTCGCCGGCCAGATCTCTGCCGCCATCACCAATGCCGAAGCCTACGAAGAAGAGCGCACCCGCGCCCGCGCCCTCGCCGAGCTCGATCGCGCCAAGACCGCCTTCTTCTCCAACGTGAGCCATGAACTGCGCACCCCGCTCACCCTCATCCTCGGGCCCATTGAAGACGCCATCGAAGGCAGAACGCCTCCCGGGCCTGGAACCCTCGAGATGCTGCACCGCAACGCCCTGCGGCTGCTCAAGATGGTCAACGGCCTGCTCGACTTCGTGCGCATCGAGGCCGGACGCCTCCGCGCCTCCTACGAGCCCACCGACCTCTCCCTGCTCACAGCGCAACTGGCCAGCGCTTACCGCTCCGCCGTGGAGCGCGCCGGACTGAAGCTCATCGTCGAGGCGCTGCCCCTCCCCGAGCCCGTCTACGTCGATCGCGAAATGTGGGAGAAGATCGTGCTCAACCTTCTCTCCAACGCATTCAAGGCCACCTTCGACGGCTCCATTCGTGTCACCGTCTCCGCCGAAGACGGGTTCGCCAGGGTCGCCATCAATGACACGGGAACCGGCATCCCCGAAATCGAAGTGCCCCATCTGTTCGAACGCTTCCGGCGCGTCGAAGGCGCTCGCCGCCGCAGCCACGAAGGCACCGGCATCGGCCTCGCCCTCGTCAAAGAGCTTGTCGAAATGCACGGCGGCCACCTTGAAGTCTCCAGCACCGTGGGTATCGGCAGCAGCTTCACCGTCAAAATCCCCTTCGGCTCCCAGCACCTGGCCCACGGCCATGTCGTCACTGAAAGTTCATCCAGCGGCGGTCCCCCGGCCGCGGCTGCCCATGTGCGCGAGGCCCTCGGCTGGCTCCCCGCTAATGAAACCATTGAAGACGCCATCGCGCCCGGCGATACCGCCGACACCGCACCGCCCCAACCCGGCGACGCACGCCGTGACTCCATTCTGCTGGTGGACGACAACGCCGACATGCGCGACTACCTCCGCAGTCTGCTGGCCCCGCGCTTCCACGTCCTCACCGCGGAAAATGGCAAAGCAGCACTTGACGTGGTGAAGCGTCACCGGCCCAGCCTGGTCGTGTCAGACATCATGATGCCGGAGCTGGATGGCCTCGGCCTCCTCTCTGCTCTGCGCTCCGACCGCGCTACCAGCGATATCCCCGTCGTCCTGCTCTCCGCCCGTGCCGGCGAGGAGTCGCGCATCGAGGGCGTAGGCGCCGGCGCCGACGACTACCTCATCAAGCCCTTCACCGCTCGCGAACTGATGGCCCGCGTCGATGCGCAATTGAAGATGGCCCGCCTCCGCCGCGAAGCACGCGAACAGGAAGCCGTCCTCACCCGCGAAATCCAGCGCGCCCGCCAGTTCGCCTGGGAAACCCTGGAACACCTCCCCGACGCCTTCTGCACCTTCGATCGCGACTTCCGGATCAGCTACCTCAATCCCGCCGCGGCCCAACTATCCTCCACTTCCTCGCCTGTACCCGTCCTCGGCAGCATCGTCTGGGACGTCTACCCCACCCTCCCCGGAACTCCGGTTGAGGCCAACTTCCGCCGCGCCATGCAAAATCGCGAACTCGTCGAGTTCGAACAATACTTCCCAGGACCCGCTGGAGACTTCTGGTTTCACTTCAAGCTTTACCCGCAACCTAATGATGGATTAGCGCTCTACGTGCGCAACACCACGCCCGGCCGCCGCACCGAACAAGCCCTCCGCCGCAGCGAACAACTCGCCGCCGCCGGACGCCTCGCCGCCAGCATCGCACACGAGATCAACAACCCCCTTGAAGCCGTCACCAACCTGCTCTTCCTCGTCAATATGGACGACACCATCCACGGCCGCTCCAAGGAGCTCCTCCAGGTCGCCGACCGCGAGCTGCAGCGGCTCTCCCACATCACCGCCCGCAGCCTCAAGTTCTATCGCCAGCGCACCGCGCCCACCCTCACCAGCATCGATGAGCTCCTCGACTCCGTCCTGTTCTTCCACGAGACCGAGATGAACCTCCGCGGGATCCAGCTCGAACGTCGCTATGAGCCCGCCCCCCAGGTGCTCTGCCTGGCTGGCGAAATCCAGCAGGTGTTCACCAACCTCATCAGCAATGCCCTTGAAGCCCTCGACGACGGCGGCCGCATGACCGTCTGCGTCCGCCCCGGCATCGACGGAAAAGACCATCAGGGCGTGGCCGTAATCGTCGCAGACAGCGGCAACGGCATGGCAAAAGCCACACTCGACCAGCTCTTCCACCCCTTTGTCACCACCAAGGGCGAAGACGGTACCGGCCTCGGCCTCTGGGTATCCAAGGGCATCCTCGACAACCACCACGCCAGCATCAAGGTCCGCAGCAAACGAGGCCTGGGCACCGTCTTCCGCATCTTCCTGCCGCTGGATACCACGATCGCGTAACGTTGCGCGTCCGCACGCGCCTGGTGATCGCGAACCGGCGAGTTCTCGGCAGCGGCAAACCTCCCCGCCTACTGCTGCCCACCCTGCGCCTGCGCCCGATACCGCGCCAGATTGGCCCGCAACTGGTTCGCCAGCTCGCCCTCATTCCTCCGCTCGGCCAGCTCCAGCGCATGCTGCGCCACATCCACCGCCTTCGCATACTGTCCCGTATCCGAATAGATTCCCGCCAGCATCTGCAGAATGGCCGGTTCCCTGCCCCCCGTCAGCGACGCCGCCGCCTCAAACTGCGGCACCGCCTCCGCAAAGCGATTACTCGCCGCCAGCGCCCGCCCCAGGTTGAAGTGGCACTCCGCTGAATTCGGAGCAAGTTCCACCGCCGTTTGCAACTGGACAATCGCCTCGTCCAGCCGCCCTTCCCGCGCCAGGATCACGCCATACACGTTGTGCCCGTCCGCCAGCTTGGGAGCAAGCTCAATTCCCTTCTGCATCTCCTCTTTCGCCTCTTCCCGCGCGCCGCCGCGCACCTCCAAAAGATGCCCCAGGTTCACGTGCGCCGCGCCGTTGTCCGGGTTCAGTTCGATAGCCTTGCGGATATTCTCGAGCGCCTCATCCATGCGGCCCGCCTCCGCCAGGGCGCTGCCAAAGTTGTTATGCGTCTGCGAGCTCTCCGCATTGATCGACAAGGAATTCTTGTATGCGTCGATGGCCTCGCTGTACTGCCCCATCGCCGCCAGCGCCACGCCCAGGTTGTTGAACGGCCGCGCATCCGTGGGGTCCTTCTGCGCCGCCACCTTCCACGCCGGAACCGCCTCCGCGTACTTTGCCTGTTCCTGCAACTGCTGCGCCACATCGAACTCGCGATAGAAATCAATTGCCGGCGTCTCGATATGATCCATGGCGTCCGCGCCAACATTCAGAAATTCGGGAATGTTCACCGCGCGATTGGACGCCGTCGCATTCTCCACCTCCACCGGCGGGCTCGCATGTCCGCCCTCGTCGATATGCGTCAGATACATCCGCGTATAAAGCGACGGGCTCTTCGACGAGAACACCAGCCACTTTCCATTGGGCGACCACGAGTGCCACGAGTTCATCACCGGCAGGTTCGACTCCAGCGGCCGCGCCTCCCCGCCTTCGAACGGCACAATATAGAGCCGGCTGTCCGGCCGCATCAGCAGCCCGTTCTTGCAACGCACAAACACAATCCACTTCCCGTCCGGCGACACCTTGGGGAAGTTGTTGCTCATCCCGTTCTCGCTCGCGCCCACCACCCGCTCCGGCTTCCCACCCGCGCCGTTGTTGAACGGAATGCGATACAGATCGTATTGCACCTGCGTCTCGCTGGGATCGTTCGCGTACAGCGAGCGCTTGTAGCCGCGCGGATACGGATCAGCCGCCACAGTCCGCGAGTAGATGAGCCACTTCCCGTCGGGGCTCCAGAACGCCGACGTCTGCACAAAGTTCGCATCGTCCGCGCCCGGCAACGGCTGCAGCTTGCCCGTCTCCCTGCTGTACCAGGCCAGCACCCCGCGCGTCGGATAGAACACCTGACCGAACCCGTAATACGGATAGAACCCGTTGTACAGCCGGTCCACCACCCGCATGCCCTTCGCCCGCGGCACGTCGATCGAGTTCACCACGTACTTCCCATCCGGCGACACCTGGCTCATGAACCCGAACCGCTTCTGCCCGCCCTCCTCGCTGAACGCGCTCCATCGCACCAGGTAGTCGTTGCTGATCATCGTGACCTTCTTCACCGGCGTCATCGCATACAAGCCCTTGTCGTTTGCCGGCCCATCCACGTCGATCCCCATCGTCTTCCCGTCGCGCGAGAACGAATGGCAGTTCCCGCACGTGGGCAGATTCGTCATCATCAGCCGGCTGCGCAGCTCGTTGATATACCGCAGCTCCCAGCGAATCTTGGGCAGCACGGAATCCGGCAGAGGCTTGATCACCCCGCGCTGCGTCGTCCCCTCCTGCGGCGGAATCAGCGGCACATTGCGATAGAAAATCGGCGCGCCGACAGGATCGCGAGACGTCTCGAACCCGGCCTGCGCGCTCGACACTGCCTGCCCGCTCCTGTCGCCCGCAAACCCGCTGATCGTCACCGTCGCCTTCGCCCCCGCGGACCTCTTCTTGATCTCCTCCCACGTCTTCGCGTCCGGCCGCCACCCATGCATCTGCTGCTCTTCCGGGCTAAGCGCCGGCGCCACATAGCCGCTCAACTCCGTATCCGGTGCGCCGATCTGCAGCTTCTCGCCCTTCGACGTGACCCGAACCGGCTTGCCCTTCGCAAACCCAATCTCGATCCGCCACACCGTCGCAGCCGCATTGTTGTCGCGCCACTTGAACTGCGGAGGAATCAGATCCGGCGCATAAATCGTCCCATTCGCCGGCGCATCGATCAGAATGTTCTCCGGCGCCTCACTGGCCGCCCGAAACATCGACGCCGCCCTCGCATACTCCGGCAAAAACTCCGTCCCATCCGGCATCTTCACCACCGGCGATTGATCGACCTCGACACCACCTGCAGCCGAACCGGATCTCGCCTGGGCTTGCCTCGGCGACTGCGACTGATCCTGGGCTTGGGACTGAGACTGCCCCGCCGCCAGCACCCTGCCGCTCCAGCAGGTCCCGGCAATCACGAGCGCCAACCCGGCAACGGCGCAAGATGTACCCCGCAACATCGAAGGCTCTGTAACAGGGCACGAGTTCAGTCGTGCCGAAAACGCCCTCAAAACATGGAGGGCTTTAGCCCCTGCCACCGCCGGCCTGCCGCGCAGCTCCGCTTTGTTTCCAACCCCAACCACCGGCCTCATCCACACTCCCCGGTGTCTGCCCGCCGCGCGCCACGAACGCACCACGGCTCAGGCAGACGAATACTGCCTAAGCCTACCCATCAACACGCGCCTTCAAATGTGAGCCACATCACATCTCGAACATCGGCGTGCCTGCGAGTTAAAGGCTGACGGCTGAGAGCTGATGGCTGCTTTTATGAGAAACTTGTATCGAGCGGAATTTTTCCCTTCGGGCTGCCCTTTGTGCGCCCCACCTTTTTACCGATCCGGCGTGGCTGAACCTCTCCGCCGCGGTCCACCAGGACAATAAACGCAATGATCAGTGTCAGTAATGTAACCATGCGCTACGGCGGCAAGGTTCTGTTTGAGGAAGTCACCGCCAACTTTATCTCCGGCCGGCGCTACGGCCTCACCGGCCCCAACGGCTCCGGTAAGTCCACCTTCATGAAGATCCTCACCGGCGAGATCGAGGCGCAGAAGGGCGTTGTCGTGCGCCCCCGCAAGATGGGCGTCCTCCGCCAGGACCAGTTCGCCTTCGACGCCTATCGCGTCATCGACACCGTCATCATGGGCAACAAACCCCTCTGGGGCGCCCTTGAAGAGCGCGACCGCATCTACGAGAAGCCCGAAATGACAGACGAGGACGGCATGCGCCTCGGCGAACTCGAAGGCGTCATCGGCGACGAGGACGGCTACACCGCCGAAGCCGACGCCGCCGTCCTCCTCGACGGCCTCGACATCCGCGAAGAGCTGCACAGCCGCAAAATGAGCGAGCTTCAGGGCGGCCAGAAAGTCCGCGTGCTCCTCGCCCAGGCGCTCTTCGGCAAACCCGATGCCCTCATGCTCGACGAGCCCACCAACTACCTCGATCTCGACTCCATCCACTGGCTCCAGGACTTCCTCCAGAGCTACAACGGCACCCTCATCACCATCTCCCACGACCGCCATTTCCTCAACTCGGTCACCACCCACATCGCCGACATCGATTACCAGACCATCATCACCTACACCGGCGGCTATGACGACATGGTGATGCAGAAGACCCAGATCCGCTCCACGCTCGAATCCCAGAACCAGCAGCGCGAAAAGAAGATCGCCCAGCTCAACGAGTTCATCGCGCGCTTCGCCGCCGGCACCCGCTCCAGCCAGGTCACCTCGCGCCGCAAAGAAGTCGAGCGCCTCCAGACCAACGAGCTCGCCCGCTCCAACATCCAGCGCCCCTTCATCAAATTCGACCAGGTGCGCCCCAGCGGCAAGCACGTCCTCGAGTTCAAACACATCACCAAGTTCTACGACGACCACAAAATCATCGACGGCTTCAGCTCCAACCTGCTGCGCGGCGAAAAGGTCATCCTCATGGGCCGCAACGGCGCCGGCAAAACCACGCTCCTCAAAAGCCTGCTCGCCAACTATCCCGGCCTCTCTGATCCCGAGTTCAACCTCGACAACGGCGCTGTCTTCTGGGGACACGAAGCCCAGATCGGCTACTTCCCCCAGGACGTCGCCTCCATGATCGATGCGGGCAGCGAGCCCAACCTCACCGTTTCCGACTGGCTGCACCGCTGGGACCCCTCCGCGCACGTTGAAGACATTCGCGGCATCCTCGGCCAGATGCTCTTCCGCGGTGAAGAAGGCGGCAAGCCCCTCAAGGCCCTCTCCGGTGGCGAACAGGCCCGCCTGCTCTTCTGTAAGCTGATGCTCACCAAACCCAACATCCTGGTCTTCGACGAGCCCACCAACCACCTCGACCTCGAATCCATCAACGCCCTCAACATCGCCCTCCAGCGCTATGAAGGCACGGTCCTGCTCGTCACCCACGACCACGACCTGATTGATGAAGTAGGCACGCGCCTCTGGGTCTTCGAGAACAACCAGATCGAAGACTTCCAGGGCCCCTACACCGAGTGGAAAGGCAAGCACAACTAAACTGCGGCAGTTGCAGCGCCGGTCTCCCACGCCCCTTCTCACCTGTCATTCTTCTATGAAAAAGGCCGCACCTGTCGAGAGGTATCTGCGAATAGTTGCCGACAGACTTCTATTCGTGCTCGTGGCACACAAGGGTGATTCGAATCCCGGCCGCTCCATCTGAGAAGGCCCTCCCGAAGTGTTGCGCAGATCTTCGGCGGACATAGAATGAACGAGCT
>NZ_DASXYM010000149.1:0-46095 GCF_036502485.1 Occallatibacter sp.
GTAACCGTGCTCGCGCTGCCTTCCGCATGTACGGCGGGGCACTTTACCGTCACCGTGCTCGGCGCCGCGGGGACCTCAACGGCTGCTGCTTTCCTGGGAGCCACCACTGATCCCACGGGCAACTCGAACGAAGGGGGAGCTCTGAGCTGCGTCATCACCGCGAATAACGGCGCCCCCGTCTCGTGCAGCTCCCCTTCAACGTCCAGCCTGCCTGCCGGAAACTATGTGAACTTCGTGGTGGAACAGTTCACCCATTCGTCGGACTTTTCCGGCGCCCGCGCCTTCATGAGCTTCATCTGCGAGAATCCGGCCGCTTCTTCGGCCGCAGTGCGAGCTGCAAGCCAGTCCGTCAGGAGGACCGACCTCATACCGTAACCAGACACGCTGTCGCCCCCTCGTTTGAGCGGGCGGCAGCGATGCCTGCTTCACTGCGCTCAGCAGGGGCCGGTCGGGATGAGAGCACCTCGAGGTCGCTGCCTCGCGGGTTGGTTGAAGCGGCGCCGGCAGGGAATCTGCCGGTACCCCTATCTCGTTCTCTGAAGCCCCTTACTCCGACCGCAGCGCCGTCACCGGGTTCACCACCGATGCGTTCCGCGAGGGGAGATAACACGCCACCCACGCGACAGCCAGAATGCACGCTGTCGCGGCGGCATACGTCCCAGGATCCACGGGGCTCACCTTGAACAGGATCGACGACATCAGCCGCAGCGCAGCGGCCGAGATCACCAGGCCCGCGGCGACGCCGATCCCCGCAAGCAGCAGCCCCTGCCGCACAAACATGGCGGTAAGCTGCTCCCGCTGCGCGCCCAGCGCCATGCGAATACCGATCTCCCGCGTCCGCTGCGAGACCGCGTACGAGATCACGCCATAGATGCCCACAATGCCGAGGAGCAGCGCCATTCCGCCGGCCACGCACAAGATCACCAGCGTGAATGAAGTCCTCGCCATCGATTTGCGATACAGCTCGCTCACCGTCGTCGTTCCTGCCAGCGGCAGGTCGCCATTAATGGACCACACCGCCCGCTGCACTTCGCTCAGAAAGGCAGCCGATCCCGCACGCGGCGAACGAATCACAAAGGTCACGCCCCGCCGAATCATCTCCTTGTCTCCGTTCATATTGTTCTGGAACAGAGGCCAATAGATGGCCGACACCGCCGGCTTGTCCACGCCGTCATCGTAGATCGGCTTGACCACGCCGATAATCTCCCGCCATTCTTCCGTGTCGCTCTCGCGTACCCGCTTGCCCAGCGCAGATGGGGCGCTGCCCCAATACTCCTTCGCGAAATTCTCGCTGATGATGGCGACGTTGCGTTTGCCGAACTCGTCGTCCCAGGTCATATCCCGGCCTGCCGCCAGCGGCGACCCAATGGTCGAGAAGAACCCCGGGCCGATAAACCGGAATCGCCGCAGAGGCGGCAGTTCGCCTTGCTTATACGTGTGATCCTGCGCGGCCACCGGATTGAAGTTCTCGTTCCCATCCATGGGGACGCCCGTCGAGACCGCGACCGATTGCACTCCCGGCAGCTCCGCAATCTTGTTCTGGATCGACTGCTCCATGCGCAGCACGCGCTGACCCTCGGCGTTGGGAATCTGCGTGTCGGGAATGTAGATGTGAAACGACAGCAGGCTCTGCGGATCGCTGAACCCCGGCGATACCTGCACCAGCGCGCGGAAGGTCCGGATCATCAGGCCCGAACAGATCAGCAGCACCAGCGCCAGCGCCACCTGCACCACAACCAGCGTCTTGCGCGCGCGATGCCGTTCCCGGCTGGCGCTCAGCGCGCGGCCGCCTTCGCGCAGTCCTGTGCTGAGGTGCAGTCCGGAATACTTCAGCACCGGGATGATGCCGATCACCACCGTCACAAACAGCGCCAGCCCCACCGTAAACAGCAGCACATCGACACCGATGCCGATGTCGTGAAGGCGCGGCAGACCTGCCGGCGCAGCGGCCACCAGGATCCGCAGCCCCCCATACGCCAGGCCCAGGCCAGCCACGCTCCCCATCACGCTCAGCACCAGGCTTTCAAACAGCAGCCCCACGGTGATGTGTTTACGGCTGGCGCCCAGAGCGGAGCGAATCGACAGCTCCTGCCTGCGGCCTTCCGCCCGCACCAGCAGCAGGTTAGCTACATTCGCACACGCCACCAGCAGCACCACAACAATGGAACCCATCAGCACCCACAGCACGTTTCCCACGTCGCCGATAACCACCTTCTTCAGCGGCTTCAGCAGCGGCTGGAAATGCGCGGATTCAAACACAGCCTCGCTGAACCCCGGCGGCGAAGGGAAGCTATGCAGGGAGATGGGAATCATGCGCCCCACATCGGCGCTGGCCTGTTCAAGGGTGACCCCCGGCTTGAGCCGTGCCACACCGTTGAAACTGAAATCGCCCAGCATTGTCTTGCTGCGATCGAGCTGGATCGGCACATACAGCGCAGCTTCGTAGTCATCCAGAAATTGAAAATCGCGCGGCAGCACGCCGATAATCTCATGGGCGCTGCCATCGATTGTCATGCTCTGCCCAATCACGCCCTTCGATCCGCCAAACCGCCCCTGCCAATACGCATAGGACAGAATCACGGTCCGGGCGGCGTTCGGTTGATCGTCCTGCCTCGAGAACAGCCGCCCCAGCACAGGCTTGGCGCCGAAGATGGGCAGTGTCCCGTCCGAAACATCCATGCCCTCCACGTGCTCGGGCTGCCCGATTCCAGTCACACTCAGTGAGTCGCCGCGGTAGCAGCCGATGTCCTGGAACGTGGTGCTCTGCTCGCGATAAGTGAAGTACATGAATGCGCCCAGGTTCACTTCCGGCAGGTTCACCCCCGGCGCGGTATGCCACACCCCGATCAGCTGCTCCGGGTGGGGATAGCTCAGGGGCTTCAGCAGCACGCCGTTCACTACGCTGAACACCACCGTATTGGCGCCAATGCCGATCGCCAGCGTTACCAGGGTGATGGCCGTAAACAGAGGAGCCCGCCCCAGACGGCGGAAGACCTGCTTGAATTGATCGTCGAAAAACGCCACGGCGAACCTCCTCTGGTTTTTTGAGCTGGAATCGACCCTGGGCTCCGCTCAACCGGAGCGGGTGAACAGGTATACGCAGCCGGGGCTCCTCTGGTTCGCGCCCGCTGCTCCGCGCAGTGCAGGCCGCTCTCCGACGTGATGCGCAATACATACCGGGCCGCACTCTCGAGAGCCTAATAGGACGTTCTTGCGATAGCATGCTTGCAACTCCGAATCATCAACAGGACACCGGCTCTACAGAAGTGTCTGCCTTGCGAAATCTTCAGGACCAGTGAACGCCAATTTCAGGAATTGACCGTGAAAAAGACCCTTGGACTTCTCTCTCTGCGACTCGCCGGCGCATTTGCCCTTTTCGTCACCGCGTGCGGCGGCAGCGGCAGCAGCAGCACGCCGCCTCCCAGCAATCCAGTGGCGCCCACCGTCACGGTGACCCCCTCCGCGGGCAGCTTCACCACTGCGCAAACGGCCTCTGTCAAAGTGGCTGTCAGCGGAACCAAAGGTACGGCCACCGGCACCGTGACGCTCACCAGCGGCAGCTATTCCTCCAGCGCGACGGCGCTCAGCGCGGGCAGCGCCACGATCCAGGTGGCCGCCGGCGTATTGGCCGCGGGGACCGACACCCTCACCGCAAGCTACGCGCCGGACTCCTCTGCATCGAGCAGTTACACCAGAGTCCCGGCGCCGCCAGTGTGACCGTCACCAAGGCTACGCCGACCGTTACCGTGACCCCTTCCGCCGCCAGCATCACGCCCGCCGGCAGCCTCACCGTAACCGTGAAGGTGAGTGGAGGCAGCGGCGCGCCCACGGCAACCGGCAAAGTCACCCTGACCACCGGCACGTACACATCCGCAGACACGGCGCTCGCCTCGGGTAGCGCCACGATCACGGTTCCAGCCGGATCGCTTTCTCCTGGCAATAACACGCTGGCAGCCACCTATATCCCTGACGCCGCCGGCTCTGCGATTTACGGCGGCGGCGCGGGAACCGCATCCGTGGCGGTCGCCACCATCACGCCAACGTTGAAGCTGACCCCGGCCGCTCCCAGCATCGACACCGAAACCGCGCTCGCGGTGACGGTCGCCGTCGATGGCGGCGCCGGGAACCCCACGCCCACCGGGTCTGTCGCGCTGACCGTCGGCGCCTACACGCCGGCTCCGGCAACGCTCTCCGCCGGCAAAGCGGTCATCACAGTGCCGGCCGGCACTCTCTCCGCTGGTACTCATACGCTCAGCGCAACCTATACGCCCGACGGGGCAAGCACCTCGAGCTATGTTGCCGCCACCCTGACCGCCGACGTCATCGTCTCAAAAGCCATTCCTGCGATTACGGTCACGCCGGCTTCATTCTCTGTGCGCAGCGACCAGGACCTCAAGGTTACGGTCGCCGTTGCAGGGCCCGCAGGCGCCCCCGGCCCAACCGGCTCCGTCATCCTGAACCAGGGCAAGTATCATTCCGCCTCAACGGTGCTCGCCGCCGGCAGCGCCACGGTCACGATACCCGCAGGGACGCTGGCCGCGGGTACCATCACTCTCTCCGCCGACTACACCGTCGATTCAGCCAGCGCCCCCATTTACACGTCGGCCACCGGCAGTTCGGCCGCCCTCACCGTGGTCGCGGTGGCCGTCATCACTGTGAATCAGGGCGTAAGCGGTCCAAAGATCACCGACAAACTACTGGGCATGAACGTGGCCGACTGGTACGACCCGACCGATCCCGCCATCATCCCGGCCTTCCAGGCGGCAGGCATCAAGTCCATCCGCTGGCCGGGCGGCTCGTGGTCTGACGATTACCACTGGAAGACCAACTCCATGTGCACCGGCACGCCCCTGGCGCCCGGCGGCTGGGCACATCCCAACGGCGTTTACCAGAACATCATCAACGACCTCGAAATCCCTGGCGGCTTCGATGTCGCCCTCACCGCCAACTATGGGACGGACTCTACCTGCACCAAGGGCGGCGATCCGACCGAAGCCGCCGACTGGCACACCTACGCAGAAGCCCACGGCGGCAAGGTCAGCCACATGACTGTGGGCAATGAGAACTATGGGAGTTGGGAGACGGACCTTCACGCCAAGCCCAATGATCCAACCACCTATGCCGACGCTGCCGCCAACGGCTATTACCCCGGCATCAAGGCAGTCGACAAGAACGTGCTGGTCGGGGTAGTCGCTAACCCGGGCAATAATCCCGATTGGGACACCATCGTGCTCTCCAAGGCGAAATACGATTTCGTCGAGTTCCATTACTATCCGCAGGGGCCTGGGCAGGAAAGCGACACCTACCTCACCGAAAAGGCGGCGCAGGACCTGACGGCGCAGATTGAGAAGCTCAAGGCGGAGTTGAAGACCGCGGCAAAACCGGACACACCAATTTATGTGGGCGAGATCGGGTCGGTTTACACCAATCCCGGCAAACAAAGCTGGTCTATCACCCAGGGGCTCTACGCCGGGCAGGCGCTGGGCGAAATGATGAATGAAGGGGTCTCTCGCCTGACCTGGTGGATCGGGTTCGGGAACTGCAATGGCGGCAGCGGAAACTTAGATCCGTCTCTCTACGGGTGGCAGACGTTCGGCGCCTACAACGTGTTTTCCGACGGCGCCAACGACGGCGCCTGTCCCAACGCCGGGCCCGATGGAAGCATGTCCCCCACCGCCCGCGCTTTCCAGTTGTTCAGCAATGTGATTGTGGAAGGCGAGAGCGTGCTGCCCGCCACGGTGGGCGCCGGCAATCCCACGGTGCGCGCCTATGCAGCCACGCATAGCGGCGGCACCGCACTTGTGCTCTTCAACCTGGATGGAAGCGCCAGCGCCCAGGTGAACGTCAAACTATCCACGCAATCCTCCAGCACCGGCGTGAAGGTGATCACCTACAGCAAGGCGATCTACGACACCTCCAGGAACAACAAGTGGGATCCCCCCACGACCACGGACATGGGCGCGCAAAGTCTGCCTCTCAGCCTCACGCTCGCCCCGTGGAGCATGAACGTGGTCCTCATCAAGTAACCGCCCCATCGGGAGGGGGACGCGCACCGCGTTTCCCCTCTGCGATCAACACGCGCTCACCCTCCGGGAGCAAAGCTTCCCGCGTCGCGCGGGCCCGGAGGGACATGCAGACGATATTCTGTGGCCATGACTGGACCTGATTCTGTGGCCATGACTGGACCTGCGGGAACGAAGGGCGTGTTCGCGGCGCCGGTGCGGCGCATTGTGCTCACGGGGTTCATGGGATCGGGAAAAAGCACGGTAGGGCCGCTCGTCGCAGCGCGGCTGGGATGGCGTTTTCTGGATGCGGACGATGTGATCGTGGCCGCGGCGCACATGCCCATCAGCCAGTTCTTTGCCGAGCACGGCGAGCCTGCGTTCCGCGAGACTGAACGGCAGACCATCGCCCGGCTGGCCGGCGAGGATGGGTTGGTACTGGCCCTGGGCGGAGGAGCGATCGAGGATGCTGGCACCCGCAGACTGCTGCTGACGCTGGAATGCACCCTGCTCGTCCACCTGGAGGTGGCGCTTGAGACCACCCTCACCCGCTGCGGCAGCGCCGACCCCACCCGGCCAGTGCTGGCGGATCGGGCTAACCTGGCAACCCGTTATGAGCGACGCCTGCCCCTCTACCGCGAGGCGCATCTATCGATAGCCGCGGACAGCCTGACGCCCGACGAGGTAGCGGCTGCCATCGTAAAGGCCGTAAGCGGCCTGGCTTCATAGTCGGCCTTTTGCCCCGCGGCTTCGGATCGCCTCACAAGCAGTTCAGGACCCGGCTTGTTATGATGAAGGAAGCTGCGCGACAGCGCAGACGGCCCCGAACGGCATGGGGCACTTCCCACCGAGGTATTTCTTCTCGCCAGAATGGCGCCCCAGACAGCAATCCCGGTCAATATGGGCCCCGCTCCGAGTGGCCCGGCGGCGGCTGGCTCGATGCCGAGCGCGCAGGAACACCACCATCTCGCGGTCCCGCAGCCGGGCGTAACGGCGCGACTGATCTCGGATCTGCGCGAGTTCTTCAAGGTCCGGGTAACCGGGCTGGTAGTGGTTACGGGCTGGGCGGGGTTCTACCTGGGGTCGATGCAGTCAGGCATTTCGACGCTGCAGCGTGGACTGCTCGACACCCTCATCGGGATCGGGCTGGTCTCCGCCGGAGCGGGCGCTCTGAACCAGTGCCTGGAGCGGCGCACGGACGCGAAGATGAAGCGCACCGCGGATCGGCCGCTGGCCGCGGGCCGGTATCCACTGGCCCTGGGAGTGGCAGCCGGACTGGGCGCGCTGGCGCTGGGCGGCGGCTGGCTGCTGCTGCATACCAACCTGCTTACGGTGGCCCTGGCGCTCCTGACGGCCTTCACCTACGTGGCGGTGTATACCCCGCTGAAACGCGTGACAACCCTGGCGACCTTCATTGGCGCATTTCCCGGCGCCATGGGGCCCATGCTGGGCTGGACGGCGGCGCGCGGGCGCATCGAGTGGCCGGCCGCGGCGCTTTTTGCAATTCTGTTTGTGTGGCAGTTCCCGCACTTCATGGCTATCGCCTGGATGTACCGGGATGACTACGCCAAGGCCGGGATCAAAATGCTGCCGGTGGTGCAGCCGGACGGATGGTCGACGTTCATCGAAGCGCTGTTCTACGCCGTGCTGATGATTCCGGTGAGCCTGGCGCCGTGGCGTCTGGGCGTAGCCGGCTTGACGTACGCCGTGGTTGCCGGCGCGCTGGGAGTGCTTTATCTCGCCTACACCATTCGGTTCGGTGGCATCCTGCGCACCACGGACGCGGCTCGTAGCCGCATGCTGGCGCGGGATCTGCTGAAGGTAAGCGTGATTTATCTGCCGCTGCTTATGACCACCCTGATGCTGTGCGCAATCGGAAAGCACTAGATCATGACCACCATTGCACAGACCTCGAAGCGTCCCGGAGCCGCGACCGGCGGCGTCCTGGCGATCATCGCCGTAAGCCTGGCAGCCACGCTGTTCCTGTTCTGGCTGATTTATGTGCATCCAGCCGCCGACCAGGGCGGCACGCGCATGGCTTTTCTTCCGGCCATGAATGCCGTGCTGAACGGCGCCAGCGCCACCGCGCTGCTCATCGGGTTCCTGTTCATCCGGTCACGCAAGATCGACGCGCATCGGCGATCGATGATCACGGCGTTTGGATTTTCCACGCTGTTCCTGATCGGGTACATCGCGCACCACGCGCTGCATGGAGATGTGCGCTACCCCCTGCACGCAGCCTATCGCGGACCTTACCTCTCGTTGCTGACCAGCCACATTGTGTTATCCGCGCTGGCGCTGCCCATGATCCTGATCACGTTTTTTCTGTCGCTGACGCGGCGCTTCCCGCAGCACCGCAAGCTGGCGCGGTGGACGTTTCCGATCTGGCTGTACGTGTCGGTCACCGGCGTGATCACCTACGTCATGCTGCGCCTCGCCATGAGCGGGAGTTAGCAGAATGCCAATGGTGGAGCGCGCGCCAATCAAGTCGAGCCAGATGACCGATGGGACCCCTGAACTGCTGCGCTGGGGCGGGTCGACTGTGGGTGCCGGCGTGCTGGCCCTTCTGCTGTTGGTGACATTGTTCGGGGGCGTGACGCGCACGGGCGCCCACTCCACCCCCGGATGGCTGGCGCTCCTTGTCGCGCTGATGTGCATTCCGTTCGGAGGGCTCTTGCTGCTGCTGGGAATTGCCAAGTGGCTGCGCAACCGCTCTCTTCCGCGCGACAAGCGCTGACAGGTGAGCTGCGCAGTCGCGCAGCGGCACGCGCCTTTCATTCGCCCTTGTCCCACCTGAGGTTCCTCGCATATGGTAGTTGCCACGCGCGCATCCGCCCACATGCCGCGTTGAGGAGTCCCCCAGGATGTCTGTTGCCGGCGCCCAACCCGCAGGCGTGCTGCAAGCCAGCCGCATCAATTCCACAGTCTCTGCGCCCCCGCTGGTCCGCAACATCGCCGTGGATGCCTACCGCGGACTGGTCATGCTGCTGATGATGGGCGAAGTCCTGCGTTTCGCCGCAATCGCGCGCGCCTTTCCGGCCAGCACCTTCTGGAGCATCCTCGCCTGGAACCAGACCCACGTGGAGTGGGCCGGCATGAGCCTCCATGACACCATTCAGCCGGGCTTCACCTTCCTCGCCGGCGTTGCTCTTCCCTACTCCATCCGCAGCCGCATGCGCAAAGGCGAAAGCTTCCCGCACATGCTCTTCCACACCATCCTGCGCAGCTTCATTCTTATCGCGCTGGGCATCTTCCTCCGGTCCACCGCGGGCCCCACCACCTACTTCACGTTTGAAGACACGCTCACCCAGATCGGCCTCGGTTATACCTTCGCGTTTCTTCTCGCATTCGCAAAGCCGCGCTGGCAGTGGATCGCCACCGGAGCCATTCTCTTCGCCTATTGGCTCGCGTGGTCGCTCTATCCGGCGCCCGGCGCAAACTTCAACTGGGCCGCTGCGGGCGTCTCCCCTGAATGGCATGAGCACCTCTACTCCGGCTTTGCAGCGCACTGGAACAAGAACAGCAACCTCGGCCAGGCCTTCGACGTGTGGTTCCTCAATCTGTTTCCGCGCACCAGTCCCTTCCGCTTCAACGAGGGCGGCTATCTTACCCTCAGCTTCATCCCCACCCTTGGAACCATGCTGCTCGGCCTCATCGCCGGCCGCTGGTTCACTGAGGCGGCTCCCAGGATCCCGCTGCGCAAATTCCTCATCGCCGCGGCCTCCATGATCGCCCTCGGGTGCCTCTTCCACTTCACCGGGATCTGCCCCATCGTCAAGCGCATCTGGACACCTTCCTGGACGCTCTTCTCCGGCGGGGTCTGCTTCCTCTTCCTCGCCGCGTTCTCGTGGATCATCGATGTGAAGGGTAATCGCCGCATCGCCCTTCCGCTCGTGGTCGTCGGCATGAACTCCATCGCCGCATATCTCATGGCACACCTCTGGGAAGAGTTCATCCAGAACACCTTCCGCATCCACCTTGGGCCGCCCGTGCTCAACCTCTTCGGCACCGCCTTCGAACCGCTATTCCTGGGCGCGCTCACACTTCTCGCGTATTGGCTCCTCCTCTTCTGGATGTACCGGCGAAAGATATTCCTCCGCATCTGACCGTGCAGCAGAACATCCGGCAAACCGTCACGCGCGATGCCCCTGGCTCCGCAAATGTTGCCTTCTAGCCGCCGCAGCGTGGCGTGCGGGCGCGCAGAATGAAGCAAACTTCATCCACACTCGCAGATACCTTGACCAATACATCCCGTCCAAGCTCTGAGCCATCCTTCCCTATGGAGGTCTTATCGCTTGCGGATCAACGCCCGACAGATTCACTGGGCCATTCTTATTGGATTGGTACTTCTTTTCGCTTCGCCTCAGCGCAGCTTCGCACAGGTGCACCAGCCGTCTGTCGACAATCTGAACGCTCTTCCCGATGCTCCGCAGCCGCAACAGGCGGTGGCGCAGCAACCCGTTCCCAACCCACAGCCGGCCGCAACCGCTACACTCTCCGGCACAGTTCTCGACACCAACGGCACCGTCATCCAGGGCGCGCGCGTCGTCTTGAACCCCAAATCCGGTGGGCAAGCTCGGACGATCCAAACCGGAGGCGATGGTCAGTTCGTCTTCCGTACATTGCCGGCCGGCTCTTACACGCTCACCGTCACCGGACAAGGCTTGTCCACCTACAGTTCCCCGCAGATCGACCTCGAGCCCGGCGCAGTGCTCATCCTGCCTACCATTACGCTTTCCATCCAGGCAACCAGCACCAGCGTCACCGTCACAGCGGATAATGACCAACTCGCGGAAGAGCAGGTTCAGATTGCCGTCCAGCAGCGCGTTCTCAGCGTGATTCCCAACTTCTACACCACGTACGACTGGAACGCACCCCCCATGCAGGCAAAGCAGAAGTTCAAGCTCAGCGTGCACGCCATGTTTGACCCCACCGCGTTTGTCATCATTGCCGGAGTTGCCGGCGCCGAGCAGTACAAAGACGTCTATCCGGGCTTTGGCCGCGGCTGGGAGGGCTATGGCAAGCGCTATGGCGCGACCTTCGCCAATCACGTCAGTGACCAGTTCTTCGCGCATGCGCTTTATGCGTCCATCTTCCACCAGGACCCACGCTACTTCTACAAAGGCAAAGGCAGTGTCTCCTCGCGCGCCCTTTACGCCATGTCCGCCGCGGTCATCGCGCGCGGCGACGATGGCCGCTGGAAGCCGAACTACTCCAGCGTGCTGGGCAAGCTCACCTCGGGCGCGTTGTCCAACCTGTATTTTCCGGAATCGGACCGCGGCGCAAACCTTGTGTTCTTCAACGCGATGACGGAGATCGGCTCCGACGCGGTTGAAAACCTCCTTGAGGAATTCCTCCTCAAGAACCTCACCTCGCACGCGCCCAAAGGAGCACAGGGCGGACCATAAATCAGATTCCCGTTCCGCCCTCTTCCGGTTGCCGGGTAGCACTGCCGCGATCCATTCCGATCTTGTGCTCGTAGACTAGATTGCCGCCCAGGTGGGCGGATAGAAACACGACGGCAAAGCCAATGCCGGCCAGGGCGCGCCCGTTGTTGCGGTTCCGCTTGCGCACCAACGCGGATGCCGTAAACAAAGCTGTCGCGCCGATGTTAAGCAGCGCATGGACTGCGCCTACGCGGCGGGGTCGCGGCTGGTCGATGTACGCCCAGTCCGCCATTCCCGTTGCGGCCGCCGCCAGTGCGCCCAGTAGCCCAAGCCACAACGTCGCATCCGCAGCCCGATCGATGCCCGTGCCCGGGTACATCGCTGCCATCGAATCCAGCGTGACCGTCGCCGCCCAGGCGCCCACCGGCACATCGGTAATGGCCGCGTGCAGCGGCTCGTGCAGCCACTCCCCTTGCAGGAACGACCGCACCCCGTCACCCGCCGGGCCCAGCAGCTCAAATGCCGAGTGGATCGCTCCCTGCGCGGTTTGTTCCACCTCCGGACGAATCCAGTCCTGGCGCTCTGCCCAGCGCGCCACCGGATCCCGGCTCACTGCAATCTCATCGCCCATGCTTACTCCGCTACTCGTCTTGTTCTCGCTGCCGGTCCTTCGATTTCTGCTTGGATGCGATTCGTCGCGCATCGGCTAATCGGAACCATCCAAGCCACGCAACGGCTGTTTGCCGCTCCCGCATCCTATCCGGTTGCGATGCTGTAGCCTCCGCGCACCGCACAAATTCGCCGATGGCCCGCAAATCCGCACACACGTCTCACCACCCCGCCCTCCAGCATGAGTTGCTTCCGCTGGTCGAGGCGGCTGCGAAACGCCGCCTCATCCTCTTCGTCGGAGGAGGGGTTTCGCAGAACCTCGGCCTGCCCGACTTCAGGACCCTCGTTGAGCACATGGCATCCGCCCTCGGCCTGCGCGGCAAATATGCGGTGGGTGAATACTCCGTCATCGCCGAGGCCCTTCACATCAAGCACGCCCAACTCGGCGCCCTGCGCAGTTGGATGGACACCACCTGGCACCCGCCCACCATCGACATCGCCAAATCCGACCTGCACAACATCATCGTCGACCTCGAATTCCCCACCATCTACACCACGAATTACGATCGCTGGCTGGAGCGCAGCTTTGAAGCGCGCCGCATGCCCTTCCACAAGATCACCAACGCCGCAGACTTGACCGTCCCCGCGGACGATCGCACGGAAATCATCAAATTCCACGGCGACTTTCAGGACGACGACTCGCTCGTGCTCACCGAAAGCAGCTATTTCCAGCGCATGCTTTTCGAGACTCCGCTCGACATCCGGCTGCGATCCGACTCCCTGGCACGCCCGCTGCTCTTCGTCGGCTACAGCCTGCACGACATCAACACTCGTTATCTGCTCTTCCGTCTTCAGGAGCTTTGGAAGAACTCTCCGCATGCCGACCGACGGCCGAGTTCCTACATCCTGATGACAGAACGCGATGAGGCGCAGGAGATCGTGCTGAAGCATCGGGGCGTGTTGCCCATCCCCCTCGAAGGCCCCAGCCCCGGAGCCGCCACTACCCAGTTCCTGCGCAACCTGCTCAAGGACGTCGAGCGCCTGCGGAAGGGGCGCAATCGGGCGCAGGTTCGATCGCGCGTTAACGCCGCTGCGCATCCAGTGAAGAAGCGCAACAGCGCCGCTCGCCGATCATCCGATTAAGATGAAGGCATGCGCACATCGTTCCCGGCATCGTGCCTCGCGTGTTGCCTCTTAGTCGGGCTGGTCTTCACCGGCTGCGGCTATCACTCGCTGGGCGCAGCCACTCATCTCCCGCCGGACGTGCACACACTCGCCATTCCTCAGTTCGCCACGCGTTCTGAGGCCTACCACACCGACACCGCCATGACCCAGGCCGTGATCCGCGAATTTGTCGCGCGCACGCGCCTGCACGTGACCCCCTCCGACAGCGGAGATTCCGATGCAGTCCTCCACGGCACCATCCTCGAGCAGACCGTCACTCCCCTCACCTACAACACCAACACGCAGCAGTCTTCAAGCTTCCTCATCACCCTCGTTGTGGCAGTCACGCTGAGTTCGCATGATGGCCGCGTGCTCTACCAGAACAAGAACTACGTCTTCCGTCAGCAGTATCAGTCCACCACGGATCTCGCCACCTTCATCGACGAAAGCCCCGCTGCTGAAGAACGCCTCAGCCGCGACTTCGCACGCGCCCTGGTAGCCGACGTGATCGAAAGCCTCTGATACAAGCCGCGCATGCGCGATGAACCAGGCGCGCTTATTCGTAGCGAATGGCCTTCACCGGATCAAGCGCGGCAGCACGACGCGCCGGCAGCCAGCAGGCAAACACTCCCACGCTCACCAGAACCGCGGCCACTGACAGGAAGACCGCCGGGTCCGCCGTAGAGATACCCAATGGCAGCGCGGCCAGCAGGCGCACGGCAGGGATCGCCAGCCCCAGCCCCAGGGCGAGCCCCGCGCCAATCTGCCACAGGCCGCGTTTCATCACCAGCATCAGTATGTTGCGCACGCTGGCGCCCAGCGCCATGCGCACGCCGATCTCCTGCGTACGCCGGCTTCCCGCATTGGCAATCACCGCATAGATGCCCACCGACGCCATCACCAGGCCGATCAGGGCGAAGGCTCCGAACAGTTTGCCGAAGACGCGCAGGAACCATGTCTGGTGTTCGAGCGCCGCGCTCAGTGAAGAAACGTCTCGCAGGGGCAGTTCGGCGTCAAGGCTCTGCACCGCCCCGCGGATCGCCGCCGCAGGATCGCCGGAGGACACCACCGCGACCGTCATTCCGTCCCAGCCCTCCTGCCGATAGGGCGTAAAGATCAGCGGCTTGGGATCGTTCGACATGCGCTCCTGAATCATGTTCTCCGCGATGCCCACCACCGCGATCCATTCCGTGGGCTTGTTCTGATCGTCGAACAGGCGGAAGCGCCTGCCCACTGGATCCTGCCCCGGCCAGAAGTGCGCCGCGGCCTCGCGCGTAAGAATCGCGGACGCGTGTTTTGGCGCGCCGTCGTTGGCATTGAAGTCGCGCCCTTCCAGCAGCGGAAGATGAATCGCCTCGAAATAGCCCGGCGACTGCGCGATATACGACACCCACGGCCGCCGCGAAGCTTCCCCGACCGGCGCGTGTTCCACCTCGATCTGCTTGCGCGCCGCACCAAATCCGGGTGGATTCGACACCAGCGCTACATGACTGACGCCGGGAATAGCCTTCAGCCGCGGCAGCAGTTGATCATAGAACCGAAGCCGGGCGTCCGTGTCTTTGTAGCGCAGATCAGGCAGGCTGATGCGCGCTGTGGTCAACTGCGCAGCCGGGATCGCTGGATTAATCGTCAGGCTGGCGAGCAGGCTGTGGACAAAGATGCCGGCTCCGCTCAGAAGCACCAGCGTGAGCGCAAACTGCAACACCACCAGAATCCCCGTAAGCCAGCCTTCTCCCTTCCTGCCGGCGCTGCGGGCGCCATCCTTCAGCACGTCATTGAGATTGATCCGTGAAGCGCGCAGCGCGGGCGCGGTACCAAACAGCAATCCGCTCAGGATGCACAACGCCGCGAAGTAACCAAACACGCTCCAGTCCATGGTGAACGCAATCCACGACGGCCGGATGTCCCCGGTGGAGAGATCGAACCAGTGCACTCCCAACAGCGCCAGCCCCATCCCCGCCACTCCGCCCAGCACGCTCAGCATCACGCTTTCAATCAGAAGCTGGCGCACCACGCGCCACCGCGAAGCCCCCAGCGCCGTGCGGATCGACAGTTCGCGGCTGCGCGTCAGCGCGCGGCTCAGCATCATGTTGGCCACATCGGCGCAGGCAATCAGAAGCACAAAGCCCACCGCGGCCAGCATCAGCAGGAAAATCACGCGAATCTCGCCGCCGTTGTAGCGATCATGAAACGTGAGCACGCTCGCTCCCATGTCCTTATCGACCGGGTACTGAGCGGCGAGCCGGTGGGCAATGCCGTCGAACTCCGCCGACGCCTGCTGCAGGCTGACGCCCCGCTTCAGAATGCCGTAGCCCATCATGTGGCGCTCTTCGCGCTTCTGAAGCTCCGCCGTCGGCACCAGCGGAACCCACATGTCCACGCCGCTGGCAAACCTGAACCCCTTCGGCATCACCCCCACAATCGTGGCCGGCTGGCCGTTCACGCGCACCGCTCGGCCAATGACGTTCGCAGCGCCGCCATAGCGGTCCTTCCAGATGCCGTAACCGATCACGACCACCGGATCGGCTCCCGGCTTTTCATCGCCTGCAACAAAGCCGCGCCCCAGGATCGCAGTAGTGTGCAACATGGAGAACATCCCCGCCGTCGCGCGCTGCAAATGATAGGACTGCGGCGGATTGCCGCTTTCGCTCAGAACGCCTTCTTCGTCAATACCGCCCTCGAACGCCTCGAAGGACGAGGACTGCGCACGATAATCCATGAAGTCGGGCAGCGACATGCGCTCGAATCCATGGCTCGCCGCCGCATTGCTGCTGAGGACTGAAACCAGCCGCGCTCCGCCCGGCACCGGTACAGGCTTGAACAACACAGCATTGATCAGCGTGAACACCATGGTGTTGAGCCCGATCCCAAGCGCAAGCGTGACCACCACGGCAGCCGAGAACCACCGGTGTGACAAGACCATTCGCAAGGCGAAGCGCAGGTCGTTTCTCATGATGTCTCCCTACGGGAAGACGATCGGGCAGGTTCCGCCGTTAACGCGGAGAGATGATTTTTTGGTAGAAGTGTGATCAGGCCGTCAGGCGTTCGAGCTGATCCGGCTTTGTGATCGTCAGGCTGGCGCCGCGGATCTGGATCCACTGGTCGCGGCGGAACTGGTTCAGCAGCCGCGTGACCGTCTCCCGCGAGGTGCCCGCCATGTTGGCGATCTCCTCATGGGTCAACGCCATGGTGAAGCGGATCTCCGCGCGTCCATTGGAAGCCGCACGTCCCCAATCGAGCAGCAGCCGTGCCAGCCGCCCCGCAGCCGAGCCCGACAGCGCCAGTCGCTTGGCGTCATGAAACACTGTCATGTATTCGCCGGAGAGCGATTGGGCCGCGTTCATGCTCGCAATCCCGTGCCTGCCCAGAAAGTCGACGAACTCCTGCTTGCGCATGGTCTTCACCTGGCAGGGTTCAATAGCTTCCGCGGTCACTTCATAGGGAACGTTGGCAAGCACCGCGCTCAGTCCCATCATGTCCCCGGGACCGGCAATCTTGAGGATCATCGTTTTGCCGTCGCGCGATGTAGATGAGATCTTGACCTGGCCAAAGCAGATGATGAAAACGTTGCGTGCCTGATCACCTTCGTTGAAGAGCTTTGCGCCGCGCGCATGGCTCATCATGATCCCAATCCCATCGAAGTCGGTGAGTGCCTCCGGCGTGAGATTGCAGAACATGCGAAGGTGACGATGCTCACAATTCAAACAATCTTCCGGCGGGTGATGAGTGTGGAACGAAGCCATAAGTTTTCCGGTGACTGTCTGGAGTATATCTCAATTGAGATAAGTCGAGCGCGTTCTGGAGCATGAAACCTCGTGAAACGCAAGTCGAGTGTCGAACCTCACAGTTGCGCTGTAAGCGCCTCGAACCTCAACAGTTAATTCAGCTCAAGACGGCTGCGCCGGGTGCGCAGGCCGCGCGTGATGCTGCAAGCGTGGTAAGCACGCGACACCTCGCGCGCCAGTTCTTCCAGCAATTGCATGCGCAGCGGCGGATAACTGTCGAACGCCTTCTGTAATGCGTCCTGCGGAAACAGCAGAAGCGATCCTGTGCCCTGCGCCACCAGCGAATAGGTATGCTGCTTGTCTCCCAGCGCCGCCGCCAGTTCAACCAGGTCGCCGGGCCGCGCTCCCCCCAGGGTCACACGCGTGTCGAGCCGTTCCGTACGCCGTTGCAGCTGCCCCTGGATCACAAGGTACAGTCCGGCACACGCAGAACCCTGGCGGAAAATCACTTCGCCGAAGTCGAACGTAACCGTCTGCGCCGCAGCCGTCAACAGGGTGTTCGCAGCAGCAGGACACGCCAGCAGCTCCGAAACCGGGTGCGCTGCCACAGCCTGCAATTCCCTCGACTTCGCTTCAGCACGCATCAGTCCGTCTCCCTTGCCATGGACCCGCTCTTCTCCCCGGCCGTAGATTGCAGCCGCATTCCACCTGTCCGGAAGTCCCCGGTTCTTCTTGCCGCCGACTTCAAACGCGTCAGGTTTCATGGCGCAGCACCACTGCTGGTGTCAACATGCGGTCCCCAAAATACGGCCCTTGCCGCCGCAAGCCGGCATGATCCCCTAGCCGATTTCAACAGCCAGCGGCTCTGCCGGCTGCCTGGGCCCCGTCACTTCCGCCGCGGGAATGCACAACACCGGCGCACGCGAACTTGCCAGAAATGCAAACGCGGTCCCATGCGGACCAGGTGAGCCGCTCTTGCGCTTCACCGCGGTCACCAGAATGCTCGGCCCATACTGCAGCACAGTTCGCGGAATGGCATCTTCCGGCGGCCCGTCTTTCACGATGCACCGCACCGGAAACTCATCCGTCTCCACAATCCCGAAATCCGCCAGCGTCGTCGCTCCCGGATTCAGGAAGGCGCAAGCCTCAGCCGAAGTCCGCGCGTGCACCACCAGCAGCGTCCTTTTGAACTTGGCCGCCAGCGAGCGCGCAGCCTCAATCGCCCCGGCCGACACGTCGTTGTGATCAATTGCCAGCATCACCGGGCCGCCCGGCACCGGCCGGTTCTCGCCCGCGTTCCAGTCGGCAGCCACGGCCAACACCGGGCAGCACGACATGCGCACCACTTCTTCCGCAATCGCGCCCACCGCCAGTGGTCCGGCCCCGCTCTGCCCCCGCGTACCGATGACGATCAGTCCCGCGTCATATTGCGCCGCCACTTCCACCAGCATCTGCGCAACCGCGCACTGGCGCACTTCGGAGTGGCTGTGAATCCCTTCGCGAATCAGTTCAGCGGCCATCCCATCGAGCACGGTGCGGGCCCTTTCCGGCACCCGTCGCAGAATCTCGCCGGGCACCGCCTCCACCGCCGCATACTCCATGGGGTCCAGGCCATGCGCCAGGACAATGCGGGCTCCGTAGGCGCCAGCCAATTTGCGCGCGTATTCCAGCGCCGCCTCTGACCTGCCCTCCAGATCGGTAGCGACCACGATGGTCTTCATCTTCTCGGCAAAACTCATATCTGCCTCCCGCCCCACAGAACCCGATGCGCTACTCCTCGGCCATTGTTAACCGAGTGTGCGCGTCCGCTGCGATGGCGGGCAGTGACAGCATTCACCGCCCCCTGTGATCAAAATCACCTTTTCCATGCAAATTGTTCCCGTTGTGGGCCTTCGAGCCCTTAGCGGCCCGTCGGCGTGTGTACACTGCCGCCGGAATGCGTTAGGCTGGCGCGTTATGAAAATGCGCTCTCGCCTGCCGTCATCGCTTCGGTTGGCTACAGCGCCGGCACCGAGAGCGAAGGCGCCGACCGTACCTTCACGCTCCCCTGGGGCCAGGACGCGCTGCTTGAGGCCGTTATCGCCGCCAATCCGCACACCATCGGGGCCCTCACCGCGGGCGGCGCGGTTGACACCCGCCGCTGGCTCGACAAAGTGCCGGCTTTGGTGCACAACTTCTATCCGGGCCAGGAAGGCGGGACTGCAATCGCGGAGGTTCTGTTCGGCAAGCAAAATCCTGAAGGCCATCTGCCGGTGAGCTTCGACAAGACCTGGGAGGACAACCCGTCGTACCCGTACTACTACCCGATCAAGGGCGCTGATACGGTGCTGCACGTTCCTGCATCGGACCGCCCGGCGACCGACCTCGCCATCGGTCACGTCAAGTACGGCGACAAGCTGATGGTCGGATACCGCTACTGGACCACCAGCGGCAAGCACCCGCTGTTCCCATTCGGCTTCGGGCTTAGCTACACCACCTTCAGCTTCGCCAATCTCCAGGCGCCCTCGCTGGCGCAGCCAAACGTCTCCGACGTGAAGGTCGGCTTTGACGTGACCAATACGGGCACCGCCGCCGGGGCTGAGATAGCCCAGCTCTACGTCTCCGATCCGTCCACCAAAGCGCAGCGTCCGGAACGCGAACTGAAGGGATTCCAGAAAGTCCGCCTCAACCCCGGCGAGACGAAGCATGTCACCCTCAGCCTCGATTCCCGCGCCTTCAGCTACTGGGATGAAGCGGCCCACAAGTGGACCTTCGATCCCGGCAAGTTCGTCCTCCGCGTCGGCGACTCGAGCGAGGACACCCCCCTCTCCCACGACATCGACCTCAAATAGCCATCAACCTCCGGCAACTCCGGCCAGTGCCCTGCGCGACAGGCCGGAGTTCAGATCGAGGACTGGGCCCCACGCACCTGTGACGGCCAACACAGCGGGTTCCCGTGCTTTTGCGCCACAATGGCCGAATGCTGTACATCGGGAATTCCTGTGCCCGCACAAGATCCAGCTTCTCTCTCCGCCTCCTCAAAACTCAAATGTTGACCAGAAAATTACCGAATTACGTTAATTTTTTTCCACAGAGGGGCTTGACAAGAAATTCGAGCTTTCTCAATAAATGTGTAGGCTACAGCGACCTTGGCTTCCAAATGCTCTCCACATCAGACGTAATCTCTCACATAATGGAACGATTGAAAATATATATCAAAAATACGAAAACACGGATTGTTTACTACCTAGTTAATATGCTAAAGCCAGACTGCCGCCACCACTCCGATCCGAACAGGAGAGAGCTTCAGCCCGTCTGACCGATCGTTAAAGTACAGCTCGTTGAGCCCCTCGTGGTCCACCTGCTCCACCGCGCCAAACCCGGCGGACCGCAGCTCCGCCTCCATCTGCTCCGAAGTGAAGAAGAGCTGGAACGGCTCCCCCGCGGCAGCCACTCGCTCCGCCAGCCGGTCGAAGATGGCGCGTCGCTCCGCCGTCAGCGTCTCCGGAGGCACGCTGTAGTCGAACACCAGGCCCGTGCCCTTCGGCAGGCTGGCGATTCCCGCAAGCGTCGACCGGAACCCATCCTCCGTGAGGTACGGCACCACCCCCAGCCAGCTGAAGAAGGCGGGGACCGTCCGGTCGAACCCGCTCTCCCCCAGGCTCTCCAGCAGCGTCCTGTGTTCGAGATCGAGCGGCACGAAGCTGAGACTGGCAGGCGTATCGATACGCGCAGCGGCAAGCATCTCGCGCTTCCATTCCTGCGTGGCCGGGAAGTCCACCTCGAAGACCCGCAGCGCGGAAAAAGGATTGCGGTAAGCAAACGTGTCGAGCCCCGCGCCCAGCACAACGTACTGCCGCACCCCCGCCGCCACCGCCTCGGCCAGGCGATCTTCAGCAAACCGGCTGCGCGCCGCCAGATAAGCCCGGAAGTCACGGCCCACCTTGTGCGAAGCGCGCTCCAGATCGCGCGGGTAGTCCGCTCCGATCAGCCGAACCGCGATGGGATCATCGAGCACCGGCGGCGGATCCATCACCTGGTGCGCGGCGCGGCGGATAGCCACGCGTAATGCCGTTCGACTCGCCTTCCCATGTTGCATCTCATCGCAGGATAAAAGACGAGGCGCCGGCGGCGCTCTCGTACGATGAGATATGACCTGGATTGTGTGGGCGCTGCTCTCCGCGCTGTTTGCCGCCGCCACCGCCCTGCTGGCCAAGGTGGGCGTTGCGCATGTGGATTCCAACCTGGCCACAGCCGTCCGCACCACCGTTGTGGTCGTCTTCGCCTGGGGCATCGCTTTGGCCCTCGGCAAGCACGGTGAGCTGCGCAGCCTGGATCGGAGAACCCTGCTGTTCCTGACTCTCTCCGGCCTGGCGACCGGGCTCTCGTGGATCTGCTATTTTCGCGCCCTGCAGCTTGGTCCTGCCTCGCGGGTGGCGCCGCTGGACAAGCTCAGCGTGCCGCTTGTCATGGTCTTCGCATGGCTGCTTCTGGGCGAAAAACTCACCGCGCCCGCCATTCTCGGGGGCGTCATGATCACCGCGGGCGCAATTGTGATGGTGCTGGGCTAAGCAACCGCGGCGCCCTTGGTGAATCGCGCCGCGAGGCTGCCGTGAAACTAATCCATCGCCAGGCTGAGCTGATGGCGAACGTCCGCCCCGCGAATCCAGAAGATCACGTCGGTGGCGATGTTTGAAGCGTGGTCGGCAATGCGCTCCAGCGATCGCGCGACGAACAGGCCGTTCATGGCCTGCTGCGTGTGAGCTGGATCCTGCTGAATAAGGTCCAGGAGATCAGAGTGGGCGCGACGATTGATCCGGTCCACCTCATCGTCCATCTCGCGCACATGATCGGCCAAGCGCGCATCGCCCTCCAGCAAAGACTGAATCGCCGACCGGATCATGCGGGTGGTGCACTCGCCCATGGCGGCGAAGTCTACCGGGAGTTCCACGGTTTCTACCTGGATGGCGTCACGGGTGCGACGCGCGATGCCCAGCGACTGATCGCCAATACGCTCCAGGTCGCCATTGATTTTGATGACGGCCAGAATAAAGCGAAGGTCGATAGCCATCGGCTGTTCTTTGGCGAGGAGTTCGTAGGCCATCTCGTCCAGTTCGCGCTGGGCCGTGTTGATGGCCGTCTCGTTCTGACGAACGTACTGGCAGAGGCCCTGATCGCGTTGCAGATAAGCATCCACCGCCGACTCCACGGCCTGCTGCGCGAGCGCCGCCATGGCAAGAAGCTTGTCCTTCAGTTCGGCGAGTTGTTGCTGAAAATGGATGCGCGGCACGAGAAAGTCCCCTTCCTACTGATTCTGCATCATGCTATGTTACACGCCTGCAAAAATCAGCGCTCTGCACCACTTGTGTTAGACGCCGCGCCAATGCTCTAGCATTTAGAAGAGGAAGGAAATAGATTCCCCCATGCTGAGCATCGACCCCGCCAGCCATCCCTCGCGTCAGATCTACAAACTGATGACAGGCATCATCGTGCCCCGCCCCATAGCGCTCGTCTCCACAGTCGATGCGGCCGGGGCGCCCAACCTTGCGCCCTTCAGCTTCTTCTCCGGAGTGGGCTCCGTGCCGCCCACGCTGCTGTTCTGCCCTTCCCTCCACGCTAAAGATGTGGATCCCGCACTCCGCAAGGACACCCTTGCGAACGTGGAGGCCACCGGCGAGTTCGTCGTCAACGTCGTCGATGAAAGCATTGCGAGCGCAGCCAACATCACCGCCGCCGAAGTTGCGCCCGAGGTGGATGAATTCGCGCTGGCGGGACTCACGCCCATCGCCAGCGACTTGGTGCGCGCCCCGCGCGTAGCCGAGTCGCCGGCGCAGATGGAATGTAAGCTGCAGCAGGTCATCTACACCACCCGCCAGCCCGGCGGTGGCGTTATCGTCCTGGGCGAAATCGTGCGCTTTCACGTCCGCGAAAATCTCATCAATGACTTCCGCGTCGATCCCGATGGTCTCGATGCCGTGGGTCGCATGGCAGGGAATACGTGGGTACGTACGCGCGATCGACTCGATCTGACCCGTCCGAAGTAGCGCTTTAGTGACGCTTGCGATACTGGCCGCGCACCGAGGGTAGGGTCTCCACGTCGTCAGCAATCTCCCAACGGCTGACACGAGGCGACTTGCCTGGCCGCGAGGCGGGGCGCTCAGCTGGTTCAACAACAACCATGGGCGGAATGATCTCAGGCTTGGCGGTCACTTCTCTGACCCGACTGCCTGAAGCTGTCACGTCGCCGCTGGGCTGTGCGAACACCGCGCGTTCCACCGGCCGCGCAACGGATGGCTCCGCCGCGTGCTCAGCCATCTCCGGTTCCTGGTGTGTCTTGCGTATTTCCGCTTCCTTGTGCAGTTGCTTGATGCCAAGCGAAGTCATGAGGGTTCGCAAGCCACCCAATCTGGATGCCGCATTGTAAGCAGCCGCGTCGGGCTCGCCTTCCCTGGTTGCGAGTGCGAGTACCGGCTCCTCCGTGGGCGTGGGCTTCGCCGGGTACGCAACCGGAGCCTGCTGAATGTGCTGCGGTACCGGCGCGACGGGCGCGACCGGCTTCACTTCAGCAAACTCAGTCATGCGGGCCGCAGCAGAAGCAGCCAGATTCTCGAATCGTTTGGCGGGGCTCGCCGGCACCAATCCAGTTGCGGAAACGCGCCTTGCAGGAACTTCGACTACGGTCTCCTCCACAGGAGGACCGACCGGCTGACGCACGGCGGCCGCTGGAGGGGATGCAGGGATCGACCTTGCCTCAGCCGCGCGCTTGTAAGAAGGCGGAGCATCGGGCAGACGTGTTTCGGCTGGAGGCGTTTCGAGAGGCACCTCCTGGTAGGCCGGGTATGTACGCGCCGGCACGCGCCCGCGCAGCGGACGGGAGATGAGTTCCCGCGCGCGCACTCGAGCAGGAGAAGGCTCGGACTTCCTGGCTTCGACCACCGCGGCCATCTGCGCAACCGGCTCTAACGATGTACGCGCCAACTCCGGATTCGGGGCAGGAACAGCAGCCATTTCCGCCAATCTGCTGATGCCGGCACTCTCGTGTGCTTCTTCGCAAAGGGTGACGGGCTGCTCAACTGGCGTCTCCACCTTTGCAGCGGTTGCCGCCTCAGGCAAATCCGCAACCGCGGCAGGCGCCGCAGGTTGAGGTATCGGCGCGGCGGCGATTTTCTCGACGACATCCACTGAGACGGGGTGCGCAGGAACTTCGGGCAGCGCTTCCACCTGGACCGGAAGCGCTTCCGTTTCGGGCTGTTCCGAGACAATGCTCGACGGCAGTTCCACCTTCACTGGCAGAGCGGGCGCCGGAACGCTCTCGACGGGCGCGGGTGCGGCAACGGGCCGATCAGAGATCTGATCAGCGGTTCGGTCAGGGGTCCGAGCAGGCTTCCGGTCAGGCTTCCTGTCAAGCGGCCTCGCCTGCGCACGCAAATGGTCTTCTACCGCATGCACCGACTGAAGGAATGCAGGATTTGCGTTCTTCAGGGAGATTCGGTTCAGCACGAAGCCCACCGAGGATACCTCGAGCCGCTGCAGCGTCTGAGCTGCTTCGCGAAGCTGCGCCTTGGTGGTTACGCCTGACTGGATCACCACGATGGCCGAATCCACAAAGCGGGCCAGATACTCGGTCTCACCGGAAACAAGCAACGGAGCCGTGTCGGTGATCACGACGCTGTCTTCGTCCGCCTCATCATGCATCTGCCGCAGAAGGGCAGTCGAGCGCCGTCCCCGCGGAGCGTGAACCAGATCAGTGATGCCTCCAGCTGCCTCCCCGCCCTGTGGTGCCTGGGGAGCCCCGGCTGCATCCACCAAAACGGTTTGGCGCCCCATGGCCTCAAGCATGTTGCTCACGCGAGTGGAAACCGTACTGACGCCGGCGCCTGCGGCCACTCCGGTAAAAATGCAACTGGTCAGCAGCCCCTGCTGGTGAGCGTGTTCCACCGCGGCCGCCACGCGGAGCATGTACTCCTCCGCGACCCCTGCGCCCACCTGCTGCAGGTCCGGCAACTGCGCCATGGGGGCAAAGCCGAGTACCCGTTCCACATCCTGCGCGCTGTAAACCCGGTGATCCAAGTTGTGGGCCACCAGCGCCGCTCCGAAGGCCAGAACCAGCCCCGCGACAATCAGCATCAGGCCATTGCGCACAATCTTGGCGCGCGCAGCATGCAAGGGGGGCAGCGCAGCAGAAGCCAGATACACGGCGCCCGGCGAGTTGTTCTCAATGGTCAGGTTGCGGTATTGCTCATCCACCACCGCATAGCGGTTCTGCAGCCGCTGCACGTCGGAGCCAAGCTCATTCAAACGCTGCATGCGCGGAGCAGCCGTTCCGGCTGCGCTTGTGAGCTGGGCCAACTGCCCATTCAGCCGAGCCTCAACCGAGGCGGTGCGCTCCAGGTCATTCTTCAGCCTCTGCTGGATTTCCGACGCGGCCTTCCTCCGTAACTCGGTCGACATCGTCTCAAGCGAGGTGTTGATCTTCGCCAACTCCTCCGCGTCCTGCTTATACTGCGGATGGTTGGGCGTGAGATTGGACATCTGGGAAATGAGATCGGAACGACGTTTGTTGAGCGCCGTCTTCATGCTCACCAGCCCGGGGTCCGCCGACACCAGTTGCTCAGCCTCCGCATCGATCGGTCCTGACGACGCCTTGCCGCCACCGAGTGCGGTCAACTTGGCCGCTGCTTCATCGCTGGAGGTCCGAGCCTTCACCAGCTCGGCTCGCGTCTGGGTGATCTGGTCATCAATCGGATCCGGGCTGCCGCTCACCGCCGCTACCCCGAGTTTGCGGCTCAGCCCTTCCTGTTCAGATCGGTCGCCGGCCAGATCCTTGAGAATGCGCTCGCGCTCTTCGCGTAGTAATTCAATCCGCTGCGGATCCCCGGCGCGCTGTTCCCGTGTAGCGCTGTCTATGTAGCTCGACGCAACCGCATTCGCAATCAGCGCCGCCTCCTGCGCGCTGCCCGCCGTCGACTCGATCTGCACTTCGTAAGCCGTGCCCACCCGAGTCACTTCCACGGCGCTGCCCAGACGGTCGGCCGCGGCCTGCGCGCTCTCCTTCGATCCTTGCCAACCGGGAATGCGCTTGATTGCGCCCGACAGAACATCGGGACGGGTTACGTCATGAACTTGTTGCTGAATGTACGACTCATAAGTATTGGCGTCGTAGGGCCACTGCTGTCCCGGACCGCTCTCGATCACTTTGTGCGGCGAAGGCTGTACATACACCAGTGTTTGAGCCTTGTAGGTGCTCCAGCGCTTCGTCATGTAGCCGAGAGAAAGAACCAGCGCCGCGACGACAATGCCCACCGCCAGCTTGCGATGCATCTGCAGGCTGCGTTTGAAGTCCAGGTGGAAAAAGACTTCCTGGGGACCTGCTGCGGGCATGCGGCGAACCGTGTTGGCCGCGCTCTGCGGACCCGGCAGACCGGCGCGGAGGTCTTCAGTGAAATCAGGTTTTTCGCGGAGGCTTTTCATAGCGCTCCGTTGACGGCGGCCAGAGTCGCCAGGGTGGTTATCGGGCTCAGGCGCTCAAGGAAGTAAGTGGCGCGATAGAAGCCGCTCACCGGCACATAAATGATGTCGCCGGGATGAAGCGTGACCTCAAGCGACTTGGCGGGGTTGAGAAGGTCTTTGAACGCGATGCTGCGGGACGTTCCATTTTTGCTGTCGACGACCTGCACGTGCGGGCTGCCGCCGGCCTTCTCTGTGATTCCGCCGGCCATGGCCAGGATGCTGCTCAGGGTCGAGTTGCTGGCCAGTTCCACGGCGCCCGGATGGTTGACCTCACCCATCACGGAAACGAACCGATCGGACGGATCGGGCACGTAGACCACATCATCGCGCCGCAGCCGCAAATCCGCCAGGGGATTGCCGGAGTCAATGAGCTGCCGCAACTGCACCCACATCACCTGGTCGCTGCCCCGATAGATAGCGCACTGATCCGGGATTTGCGGCCGCTTCAGCGGCCCCACCAGCGGGAGACCGCCACGCGTGATTGCCTCAAGGAGTTTGGGGGCGCCTTCAAACACAACCGGCCCCGGATGGTCGACCGCGCCCAGCACCAGAACCCGGTTGGCCGTATACTTCGTCACGGTGACCAGCACACTCAGGTTTGAGTAATAGGCGCTGAGCGCTGTTTCAATCTTCTTCGCCGCGCCGCTGCGCGAGTCACCCGCCAGCATTACCTCGCCTGCCAGGGGGAGCGTGACACGCCCGTCAGGACCGACCACCAGTTTGGCCTGCAGTTCAGGGCGACCAGAGAAATCGACCTGGATTTCGTCGCCGCGGCCGAGTTGGTACTCCTCGTCAGCCGCCGGTTCAAACTTGCGGAGGGCCTCAATGGGATTGGGCTTCAACTGCGGATCCGGGCTCTCTGAGGCCTGAGCTGCGGACGCACCCGGCCGGGCAGGCCCTTGCGCCTGCATGGGGCAGGAACTCATCGCGACTGCAACGAGCACTCCGAGACACGACCTGAAGAGGATGCCTTTCATTCGTTCTTTGCTACCTGCACCCGCCCGCCATTCCCGGAAATCCCGCCCAACCCCGGGGTTCGAAATTATGCGCTGTTCCGGCGAAAAGAAGACCTCCGCTTGTCTCGCGGACTAATGGTTCTCACAAGAGTAAGGAACGATTGGAGAAAGCTGTATCCCACAAACGGGGCGCACGGGGGTACACCGGTTAGTAACCTCGGGTAATCAGTTGGGAATTTGGATTTCCTAAGTAGCCTACTTCCGTGTGCTCTTCGCACCGGCCGGATAACAACGCGCAGCACTAAAGGTCAGCGGACTGCCTGCGCCGCCGTCAGATCCGCCCATGATCTTCTGATAGCAGGTTTCGGCCGGAATCCCGAACGCGTGCCCGCGCGGTCCTGGGCCGCCGGTCACGTCAGGGCCGATGGCTGGAAAAGGCAGATCGCCCCACCACGCCGGCTTGGTTGACAGGTAAAAAGAGGCCGGAAGCGCGTGGGAAATACCCGGAAGCCATGAAACTGCGCCTCCTATATTGTTGTAATTGCCATGAATCCGGTCGGTTGCCGAGTTCTTTGCCGCGTGGCATGGCGGGATGCCGCCGCCGCAACCGTCGCCAGTTCCGTCATCATTGGCGCTTCCGTAACCGAATGTCAGTCCGACAGCCGTCTCATACGCCCGTTTTTGCGGGTATTCAAGCATTGGCGTCTGCAGAACGGCCGCAGATTTCCTTTTGAGCGTCTGCATCTGCGCACTGCCGATCACGTTTCCAATCAGATTGTTGCGGGTGCTGAGGTACGAAAGCTGGACGGCCCGGGCCGCCTGGAAGCCATAATGTCCATCCGGCGCCGTGCAGTCGACGGCCCCTCGGCCCAGCAACGGTGTGCACACGCGGTTTGTACCAATCACCCAGTTTCGGAACGCCGTCGTGTTGCTGGAGCTGCCCCAGACCGAGTCCTCATAGATTTCGGTGAGCATGTTTCCTTCGAGCAGGTTGAACTGGGGATGCGCTCCGTGAGAATTCACTCCGCCGATCACCACATTAGGGGCGTCGCTGTCGAACTCGCCCGTCGTGTAGTTGTAGGCGATCACGTTTCCGGCCGCACCCCACTGCGGCATCACCGCCGTATGCGTGCGCTCAATGATGTTGTTTTCAAACAGAGAGGCGCTGGTCTTCAACCCAAGCTCAATGTCCGAACCGTGGGCGCCGGGCACATGCTCGCAGGCGTTGGAGAAGTAGCTGTCGCGGACTTCGTCACGATACCCCCACCATAGAGTGACGTGGTCGCCATCGGCGTAATTTGACTCCACTCCGCGCACCCAGCACCACGCGCACATGTCGAGGAGGAAATTAGTACCGTAGCCGGAATTGTTGGCGCGCACCTGCAGGTCTTCGACGCCGGCGTATCTTGCTGCCATCTGGAACGGCATCGCGGCCGGCTCATGCCTATAGGCCGAATACAAAGCCGGCGCAATCGTTACCTTGTTCCCATTGACCGCTGTGACGGCGACAATCTGCCCGCGGGCCATGCTGCCATCCCTGGTCCAGCCCCCGTCGCACCAGTTGCAATTGCCGCCGCTACCGGCTGAGGCCACATAAGCCGGATCGTTACGCTCGGTAATCGCCAGGAAGGTTCCCGCGAGGATTCCTTCCGCCGAACCCAGCTCTATCTGCGTGGACCCCGCCGTTGCGCCTCCCCGGATCACGCGTGGCCTGAAAGGCACATCGCCCCTGCCCATTGCCACGACGGCGTCGCCCGAACCTGTGGCGTTGAGGATGGTCTGGTCCGCACCGGCTCCGCGAAGGGTGACGTTGGACGGTACACGGATAGTTCCGGAAATGGCAAAGGTTCCAGCGTTCAACAGAACCGCCTGGCCCGCAGGACAGGCAGTCAACGCAGCGTTGATCTGTTCAACGGTACTTTCGGGCTTCAGGGTGGCGCAGGTCACGGGACGAACTGGGATTGCTCCCACACCGGCAGTGGTCCAGTCGATTCCGCGGTCCGGCGAGAGAAAGGGCTGCCACGTCTGCGCCTGCGCAGCCATGCAGGCAAACATGGAACACGCCGTCATTCTGATTAGCGCTTTCATATCGATCCATTCTCGAACTGCAGCAGAAACAAAACCTATCGCACACCCGCAAGTACAGCGGGCGCGGTCTGACTCACCAGCCGGTCCACCAGCGCGAAATACTCTTCCTGCTTCACGGCCCAGTTGTTCTTTACGATAAAGGCAGCGCTTCTCGAGCGCAGATCGTCTACCTGCTGGCTCTGGTTCATGAGGCCCAGGATCTTTCCGGCCATATCAGCGGCATTGCCGGAATCAAAAAACTCCACCAAGCCGGCACCAAAATAGAACTCGTCAATGCGCGTGCGCGACGCCAGCACGGGCACACCCATCGCCATGAACTCCATGATTTTGGTGCTGAATGCGATGTCGCCGAAGCCTTCCTTCCGCTTTGGAACCACGCCAAGATCGATGGTAGTCATAATATCGGCGACCTTTTCCAGCGGGATTAGCCCGGTAAGCGAAACGCGGTCCTCAAGTTCCCGCTCGACGATGAGTTTTTTCAGGTTGTCGCGCTCCGGTCCATCGCCGATGATCAGGAACTTCAACTTCGGCGCCTGGTCGCGCAGCAACCCAACAGCTTCCACGGCGATATCTACACCTTGGTGGCGGCTGAGGGTGCCCGGATAGCAGATCACGAAGTCATCGCCCGTGCGTACCCGCGGCGCCGTGCGCGCGAAGATGCGCGTGTCCGGATAATTGAGGATGACGGTGCACTTGTCAGGCAGCACGGAGCGGCGCTTCAGAACCGTCTCCTCCACCAGATGGTTCACCACGATGACATGATCCACAAACGCGATTGAAAGCTTCTCAATCAGCGCCAGCAGGCGAAACACAACTGAGCGCTCCCCTATACGGAATTTGCTGGCGTAGAACTCCGGCACCACTTCGTGCATGTCGTGAATCACGCGTGCTCCGCGCATGCGCTGGAAGACGGTCGCGAACACCTCGAAGTCGGGCAGGTTGTGGACGTGAATCAAATCGTACGGCTGGCGAAACGCCCGCTTGAAGAGGAACCAGGCCGAACGGAAGAAGAAGAGAAGAATCTTGAGCAGATAACTGAACGGCCCCTTTTCGTCGCGCACCCGGCTCTGAACCCGGAACACCCGCACGCCGTTGATCACCTGAACGGGGGGCTGGCCCGCGTGGCCCACGGCAATCGCATCCACCTGGTCACCACGCCGGGCCAGTGCCTCGGCATAGCGCCGCACGCGATTGTCGGCGTCGTAGAACGAGTAGGCGAGCATGCATACTCTCATTACCGAAGTTCCCTCAAGAGGCGACGCAAGGTGCAATTCTCCTGTTACCAAAGAAGAACAGACTTAGGAGCAGTGGCCTATTCCACTGACGGGACAGCGTGTGCCTCTTCAGTGCTATGAGCCGCCACCGGCGTCGCGCGACGGTGGCCCCGCAGTTCGCCCATCAGGGACATCATGGTCCTCAGCGGTGCGGGCCCGCGATGGAGAATGAGCACGGCGAGGATGTAAAGAAGGACGAACAACACCGTCACGCACGTAATGCGCAGCGCCGCCCCGCCGGTGCCTTCCCAAGCTCGAACCCATTGATTGTGTATCAGCAGAGCATAAGTCGCTGCGCTCGCTACGATTGATGCCACTGTATAGCGCCAGATGGAGCGAATGACCGGCATCACCCCGAAGCCGATGGGCCTGCCCGCATACCAGATGCCAGGCAGCGTCAGGACCCAGAACGACACGCTCCACGCAACCGCAACTCCTTGGGGCCCCCAGGGCAGTCCGGCAAGAAACATAGCGCAGGTGACGACCCACTCGACGACGCCCCACTTGAGCCAGCGGTCTGCGTGCCCCAGCGAAACATGGATCCACCCGTGAACGCCGTAAACCATCATGATCCCAATGGCAGGCGCAAAGAAGGTGAAGATCCAGCCGGCCGTACCCCAGTTCGGTCCCAGCAGCACGCGAATGATGTCTTTGCCGACCAGCGTAAAGTCGCCGGCAATCCCCATACCCACGAACGCCAGCATCCCCATGGCGCCCAGCAGATAACGGGTCCACTGCGCGCGATCTTCACGCACCCGGCTCAAAGCCGAGACGGCCACATTGGCGTTCGCTGAGACCAGTTGCGTCATCGACAGGGCAAAAAGGTCGTAAGCCTTCTTGTAGAACCCCAGCGGATTAGCGCCGAAGCGCCACCCCACCAGAAGATTGTCGAAGTTGCGGACGAAGTAGTTGATGCTGTAGCGAACGCTGATGTGGCGTGCGAAGTTCAGCGTGTCGCGCGTCTGTGCAGCGGTGGGCCGGCCGGGCATCCAGGGACAAAGGATCCACACGCCAATGGCCGTGCTGAGCGACATGGCGAGTTGCCCAGCGACCAGAGCCCAGTAGCCCCACCCTGCCATGCCCAGAACGATGGAGGTGACGACGCCTGCCGCGCGGGCTATGATGTCGTTCATCGCCAGCATGGGAAACCGCATCGCCCGACGCAGGAGAGCTGCGTGCACGGTGGGCCCAACAGTGAGCAGGATTTGGCCGGATAAGGCCCAGGTGATGCGGGTGACGGTCTGCTCGTCGTAAAACCGCGCAATGAGCGGCGCCGCCAAAACGAACCCTCCGGTGAGCGCCAGCGCGATTGCAATGCTGATCCAAAAGAGATTGTTCGCGAGTGACTCGGTTATGTCGCTACGCTGCAGAATCGCATCGATGAAGCCGTTGTTGGGAGCATTCGCGAGCAGCATCGCAAATGTGAGGACCATGGCCACCAAACCGAAGTCGCGCGGAGCCAGAATGCGCCCCAGCACCACAGTGGCCGCCACCTGGATGGCCAGAGACATGATGCCGGAGAAAACATTCATGCCCGCGCCACGCACTGCCAGGGAGCGCAGCGCTGTGCCCCCGCCCGGAACTGACGGCGCAAATGCGCCAGTGGCGTCAAACGGCTTCAATATTTCCTCACAAACAAACGGGCGACTAGCCCAGGATTCGAACCTCTTTTGCGCGTCGAGTTCCCTGCAATGTAGAAGGTGCGTTTACCCTGGTCTCGACGGCAGGAGCGATTGGCATAGCCGTTATGGCGAGCAAAAAGCCGAACCAATCCGGGCTGAGCATGCGGAACCCAGCTTCAGTGAAGGCATACACCACCGCAGCGGTAAGTAGGGTGACTCGCAGCCTGCCCGCTTGCGGATCTCGGCGAAAAAGTGACACGCCATTGAAGTATCCGGTCACGATCAGCGTGCCCAGCAGGGCCACCCCCAACCACCCGAGATTGAGGTAGAGCTCAAGATAACCATCATGGGCCTGCTGAATTCCCCGCTGGCTCATGGACCAGACGGACTCCATGCGGTTGCCCATCCAGAAGCTTTCAAATCCTGCTCCGATGAGCGGATTGATCGGCTGTGCGAGAACTGCTTTCCAGATCATGGTGCGGCCGGTGAGCGTCGGATTGCGCCCGAGTTCCTCAAGGATGCCGGCGCCAGAGCTAAGAAAGAGCGCAAAACCCGCCGCTCCGATCGCGGCCAGGACCGCTCCTACGAGGGCCGGCGGCCGGCGCTGCACCCAAATGAGCCACGATGCTGCCATTACCCCGCCGGCCAGCATCAACGATGAAAATGACGTCATGGAGTCAGCCCGGATAACAAGCGCCACAGCCAGAACCAGAGCGATCCCTTGCGCAATCAGATGCCGCGCCCGGTTTGCCATGCGTCGATCCTGGTGGGCGCCAATGAACGACCAGAGCGCGCCCAAGCCGCACGCCATGCACGTCACGCCCAGCAGGTTCTTGAAGGTTGTTACACCGGTGTACATGGTGACGTGTTCAGTCGGGTCGTAAGTAGTCCCAAGTTCCGGATATGCGTAGATGAACAGCACCGACATCGGCAGCAGCACGAAACCTATGCGCGTGTAAAGCCGGCTGATCGCGTACTCCGGGTCCGGATCCGTAACGATCAGCAGAACCATTACCATCTCGCCGGCAGCCTTGAACCATCGCTTGAACCCGACCATTGGATCGTCGGACCACATCAGGCTCAGCGCGCAATAGAAAAAGAACAGAATTACTGGCAGATTCACCTGCAGAAACTGCTTTACGCGCGGCGCCCGGCGGTTGAGAACCCACAGCCCGGCCAGGATCAGCGCTCCGTAGGCGGCAGCGTCGATCGGGCTGCTCTCGGTGTACCGGTTCATGAAGTCGGAACCGCGGTCCGGCTGCAACCAGAAAGAAACCGGCCGCGAGCAGATGATGCCGAACCAGATGATGGGAATCCATAACGCCCACGAAACGCGTTTCTCCTCGTGCCGGTCCATGCGGAATAGCCAGTAGATGAACGCGACAGTGATGGCGGTGGCGATGTACTTCATGCTGGGTCGGGAGGTGCTTTCTGCAGTCTACGGTTGAGCGCCGGTGTTGGCCGGCAGCGACGAGCTTTTAGGGGCGTGCCATTTCTTCTTCAGTTCTCTGAGCCGTTCGGCAACAGGTTCAGGGATTCTGTCACGCAGCCGGTTGTGAAGTCCGAGACGCAATGCGGCATGTCCCCAAAGCGTGAGCGGAACGTAGTACCGGGGGACGTCCACACGCCGGAAGCCGCAGTTCGTCTTGAAGTCGCTGATGCCGTCGCGCTCGCGCTTGCCGTGGACAAACCGGAAGTAGACAAGATTAGGGATGCCGCGCGCGGCGCACACGCGGACGGCCTCTGCGATGAGCGCATTGTTGGGAGCCTTGTCCCGCTGGTTGATCAGCGAGAGGATGTTCATCATACCGGCCTGCGTCTTCTGCTCGTCCATGACCAGTTTGATGAACCCGATGAGTTCATCTCCCAGATACGCGCCGAGGAATATCGAGTGTTCGAGGAATGTCGCTTCCTCGCGATATATGGTTTCGAAGTCTTTGCCGAAGTGCGGAAACGGTCTGCCTTGGCGGATACGCGTTTCGTTGTAGATCTTTTGGATGCCGCGGACCAACTCGTCGTTGAAGGGCGCTTCGCGCAGAACTACACCCTTCTTCTCCGCCAGCCTCATCTGATTTCGCGCTTTGCTGTCGAGTTGCTTAGTCCACCAGTGTTCGAAGCTGGACACGGGAATGAGGGCCAGATTATCCCACTCCATGTGGTACTTGAAGCTTGGAGCGGGATCAGCGGCGCCTTGGATAAAGGTGAAGAGATCAGGCCCATTGGGCAAGCCGCGAAGGGCTGCGATCACCCGCTCTGGATCGGACAGAAAATGGTAAAACTCCGCCTCCAGCTTCGCCGTGCGCAACCGGCGCCCAAGGATTCGTATATCGCTGCCCGCGACCTCAATCAACTGCTTCATCAAATCCCGACCATTCCCATAAGAAGTCTGTGCCCCTACTCGCTCACGTACTCGTCGTGAAAGGGCCTGATCTTAACCAATGAAAGCAGCTTGCCCGCGTGATCACAGAGCTTCACCAGCAGAGTCATGAACCGGTGCTGGCCTGCGGCGAGCGCAATCGGTAGGGCCAGCGTGTAGAAAGGCACCGCCACAAGAGACTTGACGACGCTTTTTGCATTACAGTCCGCGCGCAGCGCGGCATGAGACCCGTGCAGCAGCGCCTTGCGAACGAAGTACATACGCTTCCATCGCGCCGGCGGTAGCTCTTCCCAGACCACCGCGTCGGAAGACCAGACGAACTTGCTCCCATCCTCGATTTTGCGGCGAAAAAAATCCTGGTCCTCTCCAGCCGCCAGCTCGATCCGGAAGGGGGCTTCCTCGCCGGCGAACACATTCGCCTTTACCAGTGCGTTCCCGGTACGCGCACCGCGCCATGCTACCGGCAAGCCGGTAGGGTGCACGGCGCGATCGTACAGGGTGCTCCGTTTGAGCCACCTCGGCGCGTCGTCGTCCAAATAGCGCTTTACCGGTCCCAGCACACCGTCAACCTGGTATTGCGCACACGTCTCGAGGAGGCGTACGAGCCAATCCTGCTCGGGAAACTCGTCATCGTCGATGAGCGCGAAGTAGTCTCCGTCGGCGTTCGCCATGACGCGATTGCGCGCCGCCGCGATTCCCTGTTGCGGCTCTACGCAGTACTTCACCGGCACGTGCATGGTTCGCTGCGCCTGTTTGACCACCGTTTCGGCCGATCGCGCCTGATCGTTATCCGCCACCACAACTGAGAACGTGAATGCGTTTTTCGTGTTCTGCCGGTCTATGGCACGCAGCAGCCGTTCTAATTCCCGCGGTCGCTTATAGGTGCAGATGCACACGGCGATGTGCGGGGTCTTCTCTTGATCGACCTTGAGTTCCACGAACGCCTGCGCGGGCATTGCGTCCTCGCTGCGCAGCCGATAGCCGCGCGTGACGTCGACCTGAAATCCCAGGCGCCCGAGTCCGTCACTCATCAAGAACTGGTACTCTGCATCCCGTTCCGGGTGGCATTCAATCTCAACGTCTGCATGTAGCGCGAGTTGCAGGATCCGGCGTAGACGCTCATCCGCAGTCGGCGCAAGGTCAAAGAAGTAATCGGTGATACGGTGCCGTTGTCCGAGTTGGCGATCCTGCAAAGCGCGGACCTTTCGGTTCAGCCAGCTCTTCTCTCCACGCGCAAAAGAGAAATTGCGCCGCACCGTGCTTCCCGCTGGCAGCAGTTTCTGACCGCGCACATTTGCGCATAAATGGATGTGATGGTGCCCGTCGATGTGACGCGGCCTCCGTCCATAGAGGCGCTCGAACTCCGCCAGTTGTGCGTTTACCACATACTCAAACGAAGGCGCCAGCAAAGAATTCGGAAGCAGCATGCCGCGGCGTCCTCTGCGTAGGAAGGCCACGAGCTTCTGATGATGCGCGTGAAGGGTGGCGGGGACCTGTGCACCACTGAACGGCTCCGTCAGGTTAAGGTGCAGACCGGCATCCACGCTATGTGCATGCGCCAGGCTGGCTGCCCGTTCTGAGTCTTCCATGAAGACCATCGCGCTGGCCGAGGAGATGGACCCGGCGCGAACGCAATCAAGTATGCGATCTGTCGCAACGCGCCGCAAACCCCAGTCATCTGCATTCACGATGACCTGTGCGCACGGTTTCACTATGACCGCGGCCATGGTGGTGTGAGCCGGATTGTGGGCATTCGCCTCCATGCACTTCACCCTGCGGTTTGCGCGCTGTGACGCGGTCGCTCGCCTGCGCTTGTCTCACGATTGGAGCCTGTGTTGCCCTGGAGGAATTTCCAAAGATGTGCCCTCTGCTCCTTGCGCCGAAAGGCCCTCAGTTCCGCCGGCACCGGGCGATGCACACCTGAGCACGCCGCCCAGATGTAGCCGGCAAGAATCGCGACTCCCCGCAGCACATAAGGCCGCTTGGTCGTCTGGTACACTCCTCGACAAAGTTCCCAAAGCGCGCCGTTCCCGATCATCCAGTCACGTTTGCCAAGAATAAATCGCGATTGGATGGGACTATTTTCCGCTGTTCCAATCACGCGGTGATGGAACGCGATCCTCTCCGAAAACGAGTGCGTCTTCCATCCCTTGCTGCGCGCCGTCAGCGTGGCAATCGTATCGATGGCGCCCCCTTTCGACAGCGCATAGCCGCCGATCTGTTCCCAGCACGTCCGTCGAAATACCTGGCATGCGCCGGAGACGTGAGTAGTGCTCACGAACCGGTAGTCATACGTCTCATTGGACGTGTCTCTGTACGGAGTACCGACAATCCCCAGCCGTCGATCCGATGCGAGCTCGCCCAGGAGATACTCGAAATGATCCGGCTCAAATGTCATGTCAGCATCGGTGCAGGCGATCACCTCATAGGGCGTTCCCTGCATGCGCTGCACGCCCGCGCGGACCGCAAGCGCCTTGCCCGCGAAGTGCCGCTCAGCGCGCTCCGGCATGCGCAGCAGTTCAATCCACCGGTGCCGCGCAGAATACCGGCCCACAACTTCATCCGTGCCGTCTGTGGACCCATCGCTCACAATGACCCACTTCAAGGGCCTCACTGTTTGGGCAACGAGAGAACGGATGGTGGACTCGATGAATTGCGCCTCGTTACGCGCCGCAGTTACCAGCACGTACTCCGGTAGAGCGGGAGCGGTGTACGTAGCATTCGGCATCGCTATACCTTCACGGCGGACCTGCCGACAGCGGCAAAGTCCAATTGGTCGCACATGTCGCCCGGAGCAAAGAACGCATGTATCTCGCGGGCGACACGCGCCTGCTGCCCTGACGTGAGTTGCGGGAACATGGGAAGCGACAGGATTTCTGCGGCCGCCTTCTCCGTAACCGGGAAAGAACCTTTACCGTACCCCATATGCGCATACGCCTTCTGCAGATGCAGGGGGATCGGATAATGAATGCCAGTGCTGATACCTGCCTGCTTCAGATGCTCAATCATCGCATCGCGCTCAGGTACGCGCACAACATAGAGGTGAAACACGCCGCGGCAATTGGCGGGCTCATACGGAAGCACCATCGCCCCTCCCTCTTCAAGCAGCGCGCTGTACTTCGCCGCGCGCTCGCGTCGCAATGCGTTCCAGCCTTCCAAACGCGGCAGCTTTGCGCTTAGAAACGCGCATTGCATCGCGTCGAGACGCCCGTTATAACCCTCAATGTCGTGGTAGTACTTTTTGGCCTGTCCGTGATCGCGCAGCAGCCGCATGGTCTTGGCAATGGCGGCATCATTGGTGGTCGCCGCACCGCCTTCACCCAACGCGCCCAGGTTCTTGCCTGGATAGAAACTAAAAGCAGCCGCCGCGCCCATCGATCCCGCACGCATCCATGTGCCGCGCTCTGCCGAGAAGTATTCCGCGCCATGCGCCTGGCAGGCGTCTTCCACCACCGTCAATCCAAATCGATCCGCCAGCGCGAGAATCGCATCCATATCGGCCATCTGACCGTACAGGTGCACCGGTACAACCGCCTTCACCGGCCGCCCGCTGCGCAGGCTCACGACTCGGCCGTTCGCATCGCGCGTGCACTGCACTGCGAGATAAGACTCGAGCGCTTCGGCAGACAGATTGCAGGTTCGCTCGTCGACATCCACAAACTCCGGCAGCGCGCCAGCCTGCGAGATTGCTTCGGTCGTGGCGATGAATGTGTTCGGCACTGTCACCACCACATCACCCGGACCGACTCCAACTGCCATCAGCGCGAAACGGAGAGCATCCGTGCCGCTGTTCACTGCAACTGATTCGCTTGTCTGGCAGAACTCCGCAAACGATTTCTCGAACTCCGCTACGGGCGAACCACCTACAAATGATGCCGTCTGCAGGCAATGGCGAAACGCCGTCACCAGTTCCTGTTCCATCTCCACATGCGGGGTTATTAGGTCGAGGAATGGAATTGGAGCATTCGCGTCATTTTCAGCAGCCTTCATCCTCCGGGTCATGCGCGCCGGATTGCCCGCCACAATTGCATGTGCCGGCACATCGCGCGTCACCGTGCTTCCCGCCCCCACAATCGCGCCCTCTCCCACTGTCACGCTGGAGAGGATCGTCGCACCTGATCCGATGGACGCGCCTTTGCAGATGCGCGTATGCTCCACCTTCCAGTCCGCCTCGGTCTGCATGCTTCCATCGGGGTTTGTCGCCCGGGGATAGCGGTCGTTAATGAACATCACACCGTGGCCGATGAAGACGTTATCCTCGATCTCCACGCCCTCGCATAGAAAGCTGTGGCTAGAGATTTTGCAGTTCTTCCCGACCGCAGCGTTCTTCTGGATTTCGACAAAGGCGCCAATCTTCGTTCCGTCGCCAATCGCGCAGCCGTATAAATTGATGAATTTGGAGAGGTTAACACCCTCGCCCAGCCGTACGTCGTCTGCAATGCAGTTGTAGGAGTTCATAGTCTCACCAGGGCTCCCCGCTTGCTCAGCGACTCACTCGCCGCTTCAAGCATTCTGACTACTCGCAACCCCGCGCGCCCATCGTTGATTGGGTCTTGGCCCGTGGTGATGCAGTGATTGAAATATTTCAGCTCCTGCTGAAGTGCTTCTACCTGCTCCAGCCTTGGCGCGTACATGTCGCCTGACCGGTAGTTCACCAGCAGGTTGTATACGCCTTCCTGCGTTGTAGTCTCCACACCGCGGTCATATACCCTGACCTTCTCATCGGCAACCAGGTCATTCCATACCACCATTCGCTTCTCGCCGCCAATGAGCGTCATGCGCACCTTCACCGGCGAGAGCCAGTTCACGTTGATATGGGCGATCGTCTTGCCCGGAAAGTAGAGGGTCATGTACGCCACGTCTTCGAAATCGTTCAGGTGTTTTTCACCCGTGGCCACCACCGCTTCAGGATCTTCTTTGATGATGTAATCCATGATGGACAGATCATGCGGCGCCAGATCCCACAGCACGTTCACGTCGTGCTGCAGCAGGCCCAGGTTCACGCGTGTCGAATCGTAGTAGTACAGCTTTCCCAGCGCGCCTTCGTCTACCAACTGGCTGATCTTTTTCACAGCGCCGGTAAACAGAAAGGTGTGATCCACCATGATCTTTAGATTGCGGCTCTCAGCCAGTTGTATAAGCTCTTCGCCTTGTGCGGCGCTGCTCGTAAATGGCTTTTCGACGAATACGTGCTTGCCGTTCAGCAGAGCCGCTTTGGTGAGTTCATAATGTGTCCACACAGGGGAAATCACTGCCACAGCATCGATTTTGGTGGACTTGACGACGTCCTGCGGATCGGCGGTCACGTGAATGGACGGATAAGCGCGTTGCGCGCGCTGCCGCGCTGCCGCGCTCAGATCCGCAATCATCAACACCTGAGATCCCTCCAGCGTCGTGAGGTTCCTCACCACGTTCGGTCCCCAGTAGCCATAGCCGATTACGCCAAAGTTCAATCAACCCACCGCACTTTCAAGGGAATATTTATGGGCAGTATATGCCTCTGATCGGGCCGGCAAATAAGGTTAGGCGAAACTCGCGCCACACGCTGAAGAGAAACGAAAGCGCGGCCGGCTATCAACAGGCTCCTGCGCCGCGGATGACAGCCAGCGGGGTTCGAAGCAGGATCCATATGTCCAGCCACAAAGACCAGGTATTCGCGTAGCGAAGGTCCAGCCGCACCATATCGTCGAACTTGACAAGGCTTCGGCCGGTCACCTGCCACAGTCCCGTTATGCCCGGCTTCGCCTCAAGAATTCGTCTGCGATGCCAGGTTTGATAGGCTGCAAGCTCATAAGGAATGGCGGGGCGCGGACCGACCAGCGACATCTCACCCAGAAACACGTTGAGGATCTGCGGCAGTTCGTCCAGGCTGGTGCGTCGTAAGAGCTTGCCCAGCGGAGTAATCCGCCGGTCGTTCGTCAGCTTGTACACGCCCTGCCCCGCTCCCGTTGCGCCATTCTTTTGCGCCTGGTCAGCAATCAGTTTCGTCACGTACTCCTTGTGAACGCTGTGATCGTTGTTCACGTACATGGAGCGGAACTTCAGAACCGTGAACAGCTTCCCGTATTGCCCCACACGCTGCTGCTTGAAGAGCACCGGCCCTTTTGAGGTGAGCTTGATGGCAACGGCGATTGCCAGGAACAATGGCGACAAGATCAGAAGGCTGACACCGCTCACCAGCAGATCAACCGCGCGCTTCAACACCAGCAAAGACTGCTTGCGCCGCGAAGGATTCATCAGGTCCGGATACAAGGTGACACTCGTCGGTCCATCCGCCCCGTTATGGTCCCATTCGTCCGGGAAAAAATGGAACGAGAGGCTCACCTGATCGAACTGATCATACGTAAGCTCGTTCCTGAGCAGGTTGCTGACGCGGTTCAGAACCGTGGTGAGAATCAGGTTCCTGTCGTTTGCCACCAGGCCCGTGAACATAACCCCGATCACCGCGTCCTCTTTGTACCACCCAATCACATCCGTCTCGCGGCTGCAGGCGCGCAGCACTTCAAGCATGCTCTCGAGGGCATTGCGGTTCTCCCTGGCTTCCAACTGATCCCCGACTTCGACCAGCATCAGCAGAAATTGCTCTTTCGAGCGCTCACTCCGTTTCCGCTCCACCGCAATCATTCGCTTGAACGAGCCTTCAGACAGCGTCTCGCGCAAGTCGTCCAGCAGAGGTTCCGCCAACGGGCTGTTGTGTTTGGGAATGCTTTCAACGCGCAGTGATCTCACAGACTTCTCCCGCAATTTCACACAAGGGCCCAGATGCTTCACGATGGCCGACTTGGTTCGAGGATGTCCGCACTGCGCCGTCGAGTAGACGCCGCCTCCGAACCTTGTTCCCCTCCCGAGCCTTCTGCCAGTCCAACAAGGGGCCTGATGTTCCTGGTAAGCTGCGTCGATCATAGGTACGGGGCAAAATCGCCTCAATCACACGTTCGTGCTAAGCACCCCGGCAAAAAGAACCAGCCCCTCCGCGTTGCGGCGTGCATGTTCAGCCCGAACGGCAGGGCTCTAGGATTTCCGCCAGAACCGCGCCGGAGAGTACCTGTTGCAACAACTACCGCGAGATGGCATGCTTGTGGGCAGAGCTTTACTTCCTCTCCGCCCACAGGTTTGCATTCAGGATGTCAGGCAAACTGTGCGGCGCGCACTCCCATTGGCTGGCCGATGGCCCGTTGCCGAAAGGATTTCTCATGCATCGTCTCGCAGTCGCAGTCGCAGTTCTCTCCGTCGCCGCGCCTTTTGCAGCGGCGCAAACGTCCACTTGGAACATCGATCCGGCTCACAGCAGCGTAGATTTCACGGTCAAGCACCTCGCCCTATCCAACGTTCACGGCCACTTCGGCGGCCTCAAGGGCTCCCTTACGCTGAACGAGTCCGATATCACCAAGTCCACCGTTGCGGTGACCATCGACACAACCACCATCGATACCGGGGTGCAGATGCGTGACAACGACCTGAAGAGTCCGAACTATTTCGACGTGAGCCAATTTCCCACGGCGACTTTCACCAGCACCACGGTTAGCGGGTCGGCCGGACACCTCACGGTGAACGGCAATCTGACGCTGCACGGTGTTAGCCGGCCGGTCACCCTTGATGTGGACGGCCCCAATGGTCCAATCAACGGCATGGACAAAAAGCCTCATGCGGGCTATAGCGCCAGCACCAAACTTAAGCGGAAGGACTTCGGCATCGGCGCCAAGACCCCCGATAACGTGGTCAGTGACGAGATCACGTTGACCATCGACCTGGACGTCGCGAAGCAGTAGCACACACCCCAAAACCGGCGATCGTCAATATCCCGACGCGGTAGACCGTCGATCGCCGAAGGGTCCCGCGGGAGTTCCATTTGTCTAAGCTGAAGGCTGAAATCTCGCAGGAGACGCCGTTTTCCGGTCCGCACGAGGAGGTACTGCTCAACCTGATCCGCACCACGGATTGCCTCCAGCGTGCCCTGCAGCAAACAACCCGCCGCTGGAAAATCACCTCCACGCAGTACAACGTTCTTCGTATTCTGCGTGGCGCGCATCCGGCCGGGTTGCCCTGCTCCATGATTGGCGACCGCATGCTCACGGCGGACCCGGACGTCACGCGGCTGGTGTCGCGGCTCAAAGCGGCGGAACTGGTTCGGCAGGAGCGCGACAAGAAGGACCGGCGGGTCGTTCTCACGCACATCTCGCAGAAAGGACTGGAGTTGCTTGGCGAGATGGATGAGGCGGTTTCGCGCTTCCCGGCTGAGATGCTGAGCCATCTTGGAGACACTGACCTGCGCAGCCTGATCACCCTTCTGGAGCGCGCGCGGGCACAATGCGACAGCCGACTTTCGCCCACTTGCAATGGCACCGTACACCCTGGACCCGTGACCTGCGATGGCGCTCCGAAGGCTTCTGAACGCGAGTAGATCCAGCTCAGAAGCCCGGCAACCCTGGTTACCATTTAGGGAACTATTGTGTCCTAGGATTTACCCCTTAAATCCGATACAGTTGCCTTGTCGGGCGTTGTCTCCCTGATTCGAGAGTTTGGATGCATAAGTCTTCTAAGTCCGGCGTCGCGGTTTTTCCGAAGAAGATGCCTGAGAACCCGCCTGGGCAAGAAGTCCGATGCGCTGTCCGCTTCCCCTTATCGCTGCCCGTTGTAGTTCAGTCGTCCCGCAGAGAACACACAGCTCTGACATGCAATGTGTCGGCGAGCGGTGTTCTGTTCCAGATGGAAGCCCCATTGCGCGTGGGTGAGCGAATTGCTTTCTCGCTCCGCATGCCGGGTGGTGTCCTGGGTACTTCCCATGATGTTCTGGTGGATTGTACCGGACGTGTGGTACGCTGCTCGAAGAGCCAAGCCCAGACTCAAGTTGCCGCCACGATAGACGAGTATCGATTCGTGGAGCAATAACCATATTTCCTGGGCCAGGTCATAGTCGGTATGGACTTTCTTGAAGATAACCCTGAAGTCGAACCTGTCGACGGCACGGAGAAACCCGGCACCGTCCGCATTATTCTTGCGGATTCGCAGGCAATTTACCGTGTCGGCATCCGCAAGATTTTTGCGCTTGAGGATGATATTCGGGTAGTGGCTCAGGCCGACTCACTCGAGAACCTGAAGGCCGCTATTGAGCGCTTCCCCAGCGACGTTGTCCTGGTTGAAGGCGCTCTTTTGGGACCGACAGCTGGCGCCGTTAACGAACTGATCAAGGTCGCGCCCAAGGTCAAGCTCATTGTGCAGGCGGCAGCCGCCAATGAGAGTGGCACGGTGGAGCTCTATCGCCGCGGCGTGCGCGGCATCATCTCCCGCTCTATCTCGCCCGACCTGCTGGTGCGCTGCGTGCGTCGCATCGCCGCCGGCGAGACCTGGATCGACAACCAGAGCGTGAACTGGGTCATTGAGGCATATCGCGCCCAAGCCGCATCGCTCGTCAATCCTAAGACGCAGCCCCGGCTCTCCCCCAAGGAGATGGCCATCATCACCTGCATCACACAAGGCAAGCGTAACAAAGAGATCGCTTTCCAGCTTGGCACCACTGAACAGGTGATTAAGAACTATCTGCGCAAGATTTACGACAAACTGGGCGTGAGCGACCGGCTTGAACTGGCACTCTACTGCCTGCACAATAAGATCATCCAAGGCGACGTGGATGAAGAAATGATGGAGCAGAAACTGGTCCGCCGATAGACTTCATAGGTAAAACTCTCAGACGCGATCCATTGTGATCGCGTTTTTTGCTTTATGTGCCCGCTTTCGGATAGAAAGCCGCCGAACCGCCCACCCACTCCTGGTCTTTGTTATGATCCACCCCCATCATCTTGCCGCGACCCAGCCGTACCAGCGGCAGAACCGGACGCAGCGTGCCGCGGTCCGGCCACAGGTAGAGAATACGAATCTCGGCCTGTGTCATCCCGAAAGGCGTCTCAATCGTGGGCTCAAACCGCATTCGCTGCTGCAGCAGGTATCCAGCGCGCTCCTCCTTCGGAATGGCTTCCAGTTGCGCCTGGGTGGGCTCAAATTGAATTCCTTTGCCGGCGAACGAAAAGAGAGGCTTCAGCAGCAACTCCGAATACGCCGCATCGGGGCCCGCGGCGTCAACCTTCACGCCTGCCGCTTTCAACCGCTCGCGGCCCGGCCCGAGCAAAAACTCATCGAGAAACACCGCCGGAGGGACCACCCGGTTCCATCTTCCTGTGCGCGTGAGCCACGGCAGCGAGAACTTGCTTATCAGGAAATACCAGTTGGGATGGCCCGCCCACTGCACATCCCACTTCTTCGTCAGGTCGAAGGGCAACTTGATGTTCCGCGCCACCAGTTCATCGGCGATCGCCCGGTTGTAGATGCGATGGATTACGATTCGCTTGCCCTGAGGATTGCGATAGTACAGCGTGTCGCCCTCCGGCTCCAGGGAACGGATGTCGACTACCGCAATACCGAGTTTCCTGGCAGTCACTTCGAAGTCCGACCGCGTCTTCTGATGTTGAGGATCAATCTCCGTCAGCACCACGTGGATCGGGTCTTGCCCTCCCAGCACGGTCCTCGAAAGCAATTCCCAAAACCCGTCCCGGTCAAGCCCATCCAGATACCAGCCGAGATTTTCATCCAGGCCGTAAGCCTGCAGATACGTCCGGTTCAGCACTGCCTGATAGGCATAAACAGATGGGAAGGCCTGAATCTCAACCAGGCGAGGCGAGAGTTCGCCCGAGCTGTCCCGAACGAATGCGAAGTCGGCTGTAAGGAAGTGCGGATGGCGACACTCGCCCGGCAATCGGTAACCCTCGGGAATCGCCTTGCGGGCTTCCTCCAGATATACGGGGTCACTAATCAGTTCGCATGCCATGCCGGCACCCAGCTTCGCCATGTGCTCGAGAGTGCGCTTTTCCAGGAAGATGGGGGTCTCGGCCACGCGGAATTCAACCCTGCACCCGCACCGGTCCTCCAGCATCTGAAGGAAGGCGGCATATCGATGGGCGGAATAAGTTTGATTGAATCGCTCTCGTTGCTCTTGAATCACCAAGCCCCCCCAGCGCTCGTCAGTCGAGAGCGCACCAACACGACTCAGCTTACCCGGTCAACGCTGCGCAATGGAACTCCTGTATCATCGCCACGCCCAGTGGTTTAGTCGGGAAGTATGTGACGAAAAATCTTGCGCTCCGTAAGTGTCCAAAGATTTTCAGCAAAGTTACCTTTGTTGTACCAGTCATCCCTCGTGTGGGTTACTCTTTTCGTACAAAGTCTCTTTAGGAGTCGGCTAACATCATGAAACTCAGCTCTATTGCCTTACGTTCAGTACTTGTTACTGTAGCCCTGATTCTTGCGCATCACGCCTACGCAGCGGGTTCCATCACTTTTCGGCCCATTCCGTCGGGGCCCACCGTTGCAGGCCCGATGACACCTTGGCCGATCCCGCCGGGACCCACCGT
>NZ_DASXYM010000150.1:0-30705 GCF_036502485.1 Occallatibacter sp.
CCCCTAAGCGGAGAACTGGAACTCCATACATCCCGCACGCGATGGGTGTGCGTCCTACTCTGCAGTGAGTCCTCAGCGGGAGATGGAAGGTATGTTGAGCGAGGGGAACGCAAAGAAGCCGACGGAAGCTTTCTACGAGCGCGAGCACCTGCGGCGGATGGCGCGCAAGCTGGGTCTGCACCTGGTGAAGTCAAACCGGCGCGAGCCTCAGCAGGAGATCAGTTTTAGCCGGACATCGCAGGTTGTCGAGCCCAGGCTGGGCGCCGCCGCGGGCAGTGCTGCGCAAGCTGTGCAACCGCGTGCCGATTTGGATAAGTGCGGGTGAGCGTTTGCGTTTCCGCGCGCTGGGTTATCGGCACGGCCCGTTTCCGGTCCGGTCACCGGTACCTGCGCACCGCTTTCACGACCATTGAGAACACCCCGGACTCGTCGCGCGTCAATTGCAGGGATACATGCCGGTTGATGGCGATCTCGGCTTCGAGAAACTGCTGCGCGGTGGTGTCGACGTTGGTTGCGTAGGTCAGCGTCACGTTTTTGCCGAGTTGCTCCTCGACGGTGATGCGGGTGGTGGTGTTGCCCAGGGCGCCGAGGTAAGTGGGGTCTACCTTCACTGAGCCGGCGCCGAAGAGCTTTTGCACGCGGCTGCTTACCGTGGCGTTGAGCGCACCCCCCAAGAGCACGTCAGCCGACGAGTTGGTTCCCGCGGAGCGCTGCTGCTGTTCGTTATAAAGGCCGCCTTGCTCGCTCTGTGTCCGCCCCAGCGCCAGGAGCGCCACGACATCGGCTTCAGGCAGCGGCGGGTCGCTGCGGTAAGTCACGGTCATTTTGTCAGGTGTTCCGTGCAGGCCCAGGCTGATGTCATAGTCCTGTACGCGTGCTGTAGCGCTTAGATCGATGTTGGGCTGAATGCGGACGGGGTTGGTGAAACTGATATCGCCGCGCTGCAATTCGTAGCGGGTGCCGGCGATGGTGGCGTCGCCTTCAGTGATGGAGATGCGCCCCTGCAGCGAAGGCGTGGCCAGGGTCCCGCGTACGCGCAGGTCCACATCGCCTGCCAGTTTGGCATACGCGTTCTGGAAATTGAGCTGCGGTGACGAACGGATGCGCAGGTCCAGGCGCACGCGGTTGGAAGGCGCATTGGCGGGGGCCACGGGGGAAACCGCGTTCGCCTGCGCGGCCAGCCCCGCGACATCCAGATTCGAACTGATGGAGAACCGGGTAATGAGGATGTTGCCGGCAAGAAACAGGCCCGACGGGTTGCCGGTCAACTGCACGTCTGCGTCCGCCATTGAACTCACGCCTTCCGGGTAGCGGATGCGCACTGAATTTCCCTTGAGGGTCAGGCTTGCGTAGAGGCCGCGCTGATAGGCGAGATATCCCCCGATCTGCAACTGTCCGCCACCGGTCAGGGCGGTGAGGGAGCGCACTTCAAGGCGCTTCTGGTTGAACTCCAGGGTTCCGTTGACCTGGCTCAGGCTGTTGGGCAGGTCTTCCAGCGCGAAGGATCCGTTCTGAATTTGCACACGGCCGCGCATGTCGGGATCGGAAAGAGATCCGTGCGCCTCAATATCAAAAGTGGAATTGCCGCCGGCTGTGATGTTGGCATTGAGGGTCTGGGCCACTTTCAGATTGATGGACCCATTGGCGGCGAAGTCTATGCGCCGCGGTTCCAGGAATCCGACGGTACCCTGCGCGCGCATGTCCGTGCCTTCACCCTTGATGTGCAGCGCGTCCAGAGTGAGGCGTCCGTTGTCGAGTGCGGCGTGCAGCCCGCCTTCGGTCTGCAGCTGTACGCCGGCCACGGTCAGCGCTACCTGCTCCATGCGGAGGTCGCCGCGCATCTCCGCGGGACGGCCCAGTGGACCTGCCAGATGGGCTACTCCGCTCAAAGCCGATTGCGCCGATACGGCATCGATGTGCTCCAGCTTGAGAAGGGTGCCCACGTCGAAGCGGGTGAATTGCACCTGGCCTTCTGTCGGAAACGGATCGCGCAATTCTGTCTTCCCCTTCACGGAGAGCTCAGCCGAGTCATAGCGGGTGCCGGCGTCATAGACCAAGGCGTTTTTCTCGGTGTGCGCCTTGAAGGTGAGCTCGCCCAGCGATTGACCGCGCAGGGTCAGGCCTTCCACTCTGCCCTGACCCTGAATGTGCGGCTCCTCGCGGGTTCCCGTGCCGGTGAGCTGAAGGCTCAGGTGACCCGTCAGGTCGGGGATGGCGTTGCGCAGAGCGTGAACTTTCGCCAAGTCGATTTCTTCCGTGCCGCCCTGAAAGTCGAAGGTCTGTGCGTGCAGGTTGTACGTTCCATGCAGGGAAGCGATACCCTGCGGCCCGCTGACGCTGCTTTTGTGAATCGTGACCACATTGTCTGCCAGTGAGCCCTGGACCAGGACGCTACTTACCGGCTCTCCGTAGATGCTGCCCTGGTTGAGTGTCAGGGTGCCGGAGCCGCCCAGCGCGTGGAGCGGACCCTCGGCCGTGATCTGCGCGTCGACCAGCCCCGTGATCGGCACGTCGATTCCCGCGGCGGGCAAAACATCTTCGGGCTTGACGCCGGTGGCGCGCATGCGCGCGTGCACAATGGATCGATTGTCAAACTCCGGGGGCTCGCCGCCGCTGCCGGCCCGGCTCCTGGTACCCTGATGCTCAGCGATGGCCTGGGGAGCGGCCGTTATGGTCCCATCCATCACGATCTGGGCTGCGCCGTGGCGCAACTGGCTGTGCACGATGGTGATGCGTTCCGCGTCGTAGCTGCCTTCGGCCTCGATGGTGTCCCACTGGATGAACTGTGGCTGAGCAGCTTTCGACCCGGAAGAGGGAGTCACCTCGAGGCTGACATTGGTGGCCTGCAGTTGTCCGTTCAAACGCGGCGAGGCAAGGGAGCCCTCCCAGCCGCCTCGAAAATCGGCCTGGCCGTGAATGCCAACCGGCAGGGCGGCCGTTCCTGACTTGCCGTCCCGCGACAGCCCCAGAGCGCGCCGCACGGTGTCAAAGTCGGCAACGTTGGTGGAATGGAGATCCACGCGGAGGGCAGTGGGGCTGGTAAGTGGATAAGCCCCCAGGCGCCCCTGCGCGGACAGCCGGCTCGAAGGCAGATTCACTTCGAAGCGGCGCAGGTCCACGGCCCCGTCCCGCTGCGTGTACGTCCCTTCAATCTGCCCCTGTGCCGGCACTTCGCCGGAGGCCGGGGAGGGCGAGGCGTTCACCGCAAAGGCTCCGTCGACGGCGAGTGTCCCAACTTCCCCGCGCACCCACGCGGCATGCGCCGATCCGTTCAGCAGGCCGGCGATCCCGAGCCGCTGCATCGCAGGGGGGCTCACCATTTGGAGCACGGTGTCGATGGAAACGCCCTTCAACTCAGCCTTCACGTTTCCGTTGACGAGAATGGTGGACGGGGGCGGCTTGAGCAGCGTGGAATGCGTTGCGGGGGGGAGGGGCAGAGCAGGTGGCGCGTGGGGATGCAGCGCCTTGTCAAGGCGGTTGCGCAGATCCATGTGCGGCTTGGGACGCGCGCCGCCGGCAGGCGGTCCCGCTGCTTCCATCACGGCCGTTCCAACGGAGACCGGCAGCCAGTTTTGCAGGCGCACTTCGCCGTCGATTTCGCCGCCTTGACGGAGCCGGGCGACGATCTGCGTGATCAGTAGTTCGCGGCTGTCGGCGTGGACGCGCGTATGCAGATTGATTCCGCGCTCGCTCACGCCTGTGCCGATATAGGCTGCGTTCTCGGCATGCACGGCGCCGTCGATGTGAAATTCGCCGCCGCTGCCGCCACCGGTGAGATCGAGATGGGCCACGCCCTCCGGCGCATCCGCATAGTCGAACAGCGGGCGCAGAAGCCGCAGATCGAGATCGCCCTTAACCGCTGCCTGCCACTGAGGCCGATTGAAGTGGGACAGGGCGCCGGTGACATCCAGGGTACGATCGGGCGCGCCCTTGCTGCGGGCCGTCACGCGCAATGAACGCAGGGTGGCAGCATCGCGCGTCAGATCGATGCTGCTCTGTATGGAGCCATACACGTCGGGGAAGTCTTTGAGGGTGCCGCCGCGGGTGAGGTTGAGGTTTTTGATCGCAGCGACGATCCGGTACATTTCCTGTCCGCGCGCATTGGCAGGCATATACTCCATGGCGAAAGACACGTCGTCTCCGCGAAGATCGAGCGGCTGATAGCGGTTCTTCGTATCGAGCGCGTCGGCGGCACGGTCGTCGATGTGGAACATCCCCTGTTCCACCGCTACGTGACCTGCCTGCAGCTTGAACAGGGTGTCCATCCCGGAGCCGCTCGACTTGCTGGCAGGCGTGGGCGGACGGGGCTGATTGGTCTGCCCGTCGGGGTAGAGGATGAGGTGGAACTGCGGGCGTTCGATCTCCAGATCGCGGAGGTGGACGTCGGGGCTCCACCAGAATCCCAGGATGCTTACGCGGGCATGCAGTTTGTCGATGCGGGCGTAGGGCTCTTCGCCGGCCGCCTCGTCGCCATGGATGACAATTCCGGCCGCCTCTGCCTCCAGGGCAAACAGGCGCCACTCGAAGGAGCCAATCTCAACCCGGCCCCCGGTGGCCTTTTCCAACTTTGAAGTGAGTTGGCGCCGCACCATGGCCGCAAACTGACGGGAGTTGACCCAGAACCCTACCGCCGCGGCGATGGCGGTCACCGCCACCACGAGGCCCGCGGTGTTCCATAACCAGCGCTGTTTACGTGCCGGTCTCCGCGGCGTCGAGGGCTCGGCTTTGGCGGTGCTCATTCATTGCCTCCGCCCTGGCTGGCTTGAACGGCCGGCATCTCCAGCGAGGGATCGAGGATCTGCACGTCGCCCTGCTTGCGCAGATTGTCGAGCCAGGCGCTGAACAGCTTGTTGACCTGCTCCTGCAGCAGCACTTCCTCGATGCGCTTGGAGACGCTGTCGAGCGTTGGGGCAGTCTGTCCCGCGGGATACTCGGGCAGCAGCGTGGTTTTGTAGTAGCTCTCAATTTCTTCCGGTGCAATGTGTATGCCCTGACGGAACCGTGTCTCGATGAACGACAGAAACTCCAGCCGCAGACGCATGTAGGTTTCGACTTCGTCCGGGGTGATGCGGTTTTTAGCGAGGAAGGCTTTCCATCCCTGGTCGGAAGAGCAGTTGGCGGCCACGCAGGCCGGCAGCTTCTCCCGGGCTTCCGCGATGCGCGCTTGCACCTCTTCCTCGGTGGGCGTTGCGGAGGCTTCTTCCTCGTGTCGTATCTGCTGCTGGATCAGATTGCGGCTGATGAGGCGATTCAGGGTACTTCTGGCATCCGGCGCTTCGTTTTGAGCGCGCGGCTCCAGCACGGAAAGCCGCATGGCCGTTTCCACGTCGCTGGCCAGAATCGCCTGGTTGTTGACCAGGGCGACCACACGGTCCAGCAGGACACGTCTCGAAGGCTGGGGGCCGGCAGGCTGGGGGCCGGCGGGCTGGGTCTGCTGGGCAGCTGCGCATGCGCATCCCGCTGCCAGAATCGCGCAGAACGAAACGGCATGCCAACTCAGAAACTGCCTCAGCCGCATTGTTGGTAGCACGAGCATCAGAAAGTCTGTCCGAGGCTGAAGAAAAAGTTGAAGTGGCTCGCTGAACCAATGTGCTGATTGGAGAAAGGCTCTGCTTTCCCATAGTCTACGTTGACCGGAAAAATGGGCGGATTCAAGTTGTAGCTGAAATCCAGCCGGATCGGCCCGACCGGGGTGTGATACCGCACACCCACTCCGGGAGTTTGAGAGAAGTAGTCGAACCGGCAACTCCGGGTGGGTCCAGTCGAGTAAGTCGGACCATCTGGATAAGGCAGCGTCAGCTTGTGCGTCACCGGATCTTCCACAGGCGTGGTGTTGACTCTGCATGCTTTGCGGTCAGGCTGGTTGAACCGAAGCAAGCTGGGCCACACGTCGCCCGAGTTGTTGAAGATATTCCCCATATCGTGAAAGATCACGAGGCTCAGCGCATCTCCCAGGTAGGGGAGAGGCGAAGCCGGTAGCCGCAGTTCCGTGCTGTTGACCAGGGCTCCCGCCCCGCCGATCGGAAATCCGGTGTCGGGATCGCGTGGGCCGGCAGCGTTAATCGAATATCCACGCAACGATGTTGCTCCGCCCGCGAACAGCCGCTCAGGGAGAGGAAGGAGGCGGTTGCCATTGGCGCCAAATGCGCGTTCCTGACCGTACCGGGTATTGCGCGCCAGCACCCACTTCTCTTTGTCCCAGGAGTAGTAGCTGGAGTTGGATGTGTCAATGCGGTTGAACCATGCCTCCGCCCCGAAGGGCCCCGCCGAAGTAAACTCCGCAAAGCTCGTATAGGTGCCTCGATGGGTGTCGACCGGGCTGTCGCGCGTGTCCCGCACCCAGGTGAAGCCCGGGCCGCCGATGCGAACAGCGGCTGCAAGTATCGGCACAAAGGCAGGGAAGACCTGCAGGCTTTCCTTGGCCACCTTCACGCGCCGGAAATCAAAGCTGTAGATGAAAGTGTTGGCGCGCAGCAACGCCGATCCCGGGCGGTTGTACTTCTGTGTGACCCGAAAGCCGGCCTCGAGGCGGGATGCCACGTAGGTGGTCACGGTCTGGCTGTTCTCGTAGCCGCCGGTAAACGTCAGCCCGAAATTGCGGCTTCCGAGAAACCTCGGACTCTGATAGATCAGGTCGGCCTTCTGTTCCAGAAGGCCGTAGTTTCCCTGGATTGAGGCCGACTGCTCGCGGCCGAAAAGGTTGTTGCGCGTGAGTGCCATCAGCAGGCGCGGGCTGATACCCGTTCGACCGCTGGGCGTGCATTCAACCCCGCTGGCGATCAGCCCCTGGCAGCCATTCACCGGGGTACCGGTCTGCACCTCGAATCCGCCGCCGTACGTGAAGGTCCAGCGGCGCGCCTCGGTGGCCTGCAGCAGCACGGTTTTGTGGGTCTCGTCCCCGGTAGGATTCTGTGTCGCCAGGTTGATCTCGTTGAACAGCCCGAACTCGTACATGTTGCGCTGGGTCTCCTCGAGCGCGGCCTGATTCAGAGGATCGCCCGGGTGCAGGGTGATGGCTTTGGCGATGGTTTGCGGGCGGGTGTAGTGCAATCCGGTCACAAGCACATTACGCACCAGCAACTGCGGCCCCTCCGTGATCCGGAACGTCACGTCGGCCTTTGTCGGGTCATCCGGACTTGTCTCCTGGTCCACGTCGATATGGGCCTCGGAATACCCCTTGGTCATGTATTCCGTAGAGAGGGTATCGCGGTCTGCCGCCAGGTTGCGTGCGGAGAGCAACTGGCCCGCCTCGGTATTCAACAGCGATGCGAGCGTTTCCGCGGGGACATGTTCGTTGCCCTTGAACTGCAGGGTGCCCACGCGCTGCTGCTGGCCCTCATCGATGTGGTAGATCACGCGTAAGGGAGCGTCCAGCTTTCTGCCCGAGGCGAGCGCCTGCATCACCGGCCCGGCGGTATCCTGTTGTGCGCTGGGCGCGGGATGGGCCTTCGATGTATCCGCGGGCCCCGACAAAGTCCGCGGCGTTACCTTTACGTCTGAGAAGCCGTTGTTGCGGTAGGTGGCCTCCAGAGCTGAGACATCGGCTGCGACCAGCGCCTGACTATAAACGCCGTGACGGTCGAGCGAACTGGCGGCATGCACGCTCAGCAGGTCCACCAGCGTGGCAGAACTGAAGTAGTGGTTGCCCTCCACGGACACCTGCTCCACGCTGCGTTTTTCGCCGAGGTTCACGTTGAAGGCGATCAGCACCTCTCCCGGCGCCGGGCTCGAGGTCTGGTGATCCACCTTCACTTCGAAGTACCCCGTGCTCTGAAGATAGTTGCGGATGCGCCGATTGCCTTCATTCAGCAGGTCCTCGTCCACCGTTCCTTCCTCATAAATGGGGATGAGCCGCTTGATCCGCTCCTCGCCCAGGCTGGCTCCCTCGACCACCACCTTCACGATGGGTCCGCGGTTGGCGCTGAAACGGTATCGGATTCTCTGCGCTTCGTAGAGCTGCGATTCCAGCTTGATCTCTGCTTCCAGGCGCTTCTGCTTCTTGTAATATTTCAGCGCCGACGCGAGTCCCCGGCTCACGGTGTCGCGGTCGACGGCCGAACCGGCCTTGAGGCGCGCGACTTTGCGGAACTGCTCCGCTGACATGCCGGGATCTCCGGTCACCTCGACGGCTCCCACCCGGGCTCGGGGACCGGAGTTTACGGTGAATGCCACATCTGTCAACTGCTCGTCCGTGTGGGGAGTGAGCGCGCTATGAATCATCGGCTCGTGATAGCCGTTCTGGGCCAGAACCTGGAGCATGGCCTGTTGCGCCTGCTTGAGCTTAGCGTCGGTGAGGCGGGTTCCGGCATTGAGGCGGGCTGCCCTTTCCAGTTGTGTATTCACGGTGGCGCCTTTGGCTCCGCTCACGGTAACCATTCCGATGAACATGCGCGGGGTGCCGTGAAAAATGAGTGTCAGGCCATCCCCGCCCCGTTCCGCCGAGGCCTCCACGCTGTCGAACAGTCCGGTTGCAAACAGTTGACGCAGGCTTTCGCCGACCTTCTGCGCATCCAGCGCGGCGCCCGTTTTCTGCGCCAGGCTCAGCGAACTCAGCCGGTCCGCGGCCACGCCCTCAAAGACGATCCGCTGCACGGACTGCCGATCGAATTGCGCATACTGGTCGATCTCGGCAGAGACGGAATCCGCCGCGCGTGCCAGGCATCCAAACGACGGGGCGCCAAATACGGTCACGAACAGGGCTAGCAGTGCCAATATGCGCGTCACGCCGCATCTCTCCAGACTGGCAACCCTCAAATTCGTGCTCCCAATGGTGCTTCAATCAACACTTATGCACAAAGCTGCATCTAAAGAGATATCAGCGAGGCTAACGACACGGCGTTTCCGCCGATTCTCTGCCACTTCAAACCGCTGCCCCCTATACTAACGAGGAATGATGAGCGGCGCAGCCCTACGCGGCCTTTCGGTCGATCCTCCAAGGAAACGAATGACGCTAAGCAGGTCAACCATGCAGAGTTCCAATGTGACACCGATCCGGGCCGCGGCTACTGCTGAGGAACCCGATACGGACAGTTCGACAGTGGCGGCTCCGGAACACGGCTCAGCAGCCGCGGTGGCAGAAACGGCTTCTCCCGCACCTGCCCCTCCGCCAGTGCCGGGGAGTGATGCCGATATCCTTGCACGCGCCCAGGCTGGTGACCACTATGCGTTTGCACAGCTCTACTCGCTGCACAAGCGCCGCATTTACTCGCTCTGTCTCCGCATGGTGGGCAACGTTGCGGAAGCTGAAGATCTTACGCAGGAAGCATTTCTCCAGCTGCATCGCAAAATCGCCACTTTCCGGGGCGACTCAGCCTTTTCCACGTGGCTGCACCGGCTGGCGATCAACGTGGTGCTCATGCATCTGCGCAAGAAAGGGCTTTCTCTGATCAGCCTCGACGAGGCGATGGAACCGACGCCGGAGGAGGGTCCTGGCCGCAGTTTTGGCGCGCCCGACCTTTCGCTGACCGGGTCCATTGACCGCCTGGCCCTGGAGCGCGCCATCTCTGACCTGCCCGCGGGTTATCGTCTGATCTTTGTTCTGCACGATATCGAAGGGTACGAGCACAACGAAATCGCCGCGATGCTCGATTGCTCCATCGGCAACAGCAAGTCGCAACTGCACAAGGCCCGGCTGAAGCTGCGTGACGCCATGCGGACCATTCCCCGAAGGGAGGGGCGGCGGTGATGAAGAAGCACTGCGACATGACGTGCGAACAGTTCACTGCCGGCATGGCCGAACTGATAGCGTCGGGGAAGAACATCTTCGCCCATCCGCACGTGAAGAGCTGCAAGATGCACCGGGCCCTGCTGGAGGACCTGGAGGCAATCGTCGTGGCGGCGCAGCAACTCTTTCCTGACGTTGACCCTTCCGATAAAGTATGGTCGAAGATCAAGGACCAGATTGCACCGCTGGGAGGGCTCGACGAACTGATCTCCGAGCCATTCTCCGGGTTCCGTCTCGTGGTTCGGACAAAAGTAGTGCAGAATGGGCGTTTGCAGGACAATCCGATGGCGTACGATAACCAACTTGGCGGGAGAAACGTTTTTGTTCCTGGAATGCGCATCAAGGCATCCGGGCACAGGTCTCCGCCTTACCCAGGGGAAGGGCGGCGAGGATGAACGACCCAAAAGACATGACATGTGAGGAATTTCAGTCGCAGATGCCGGAGCTCATCGGCTCCGGCGTAGACGCGTCTGCCCACCCTCACGTGCAAAATTGCGATCTTTGCCGTGCTCTGCTGCAGGACCTGGAAACCATTGCCGAGGCGGCACGCCAGCTATTTCCGGTGGAGGATCCGCCGGATCGGCTCTGGCAGTCGATTCAAAGCGCCATCCAGCAGGATGACGGCACCGGCTCGTCGGCCGGGCAGCCGGCGGCTGAGAGCAAGCAGGAAGAACCCAGCCGGAAGTAGCCTTTCCGACCGGCCGGCGTCAGAAACCAGCTCCGCACAATTCCGGAGACAACGCGATGGCGCCAGCCCATAACCCGTTTTTCTGTTGATGCAGCTCCCATTCGGCCACACTCACTTTCCTGTGAGTGTGGCCGATAACGCATGGGAGCAGTCCTGGCCCCCTCCACCCGCGCAATCTCTTCCGCTTCCGAAGACTTCGGCAACTCCAAGGGCGGGGTCGAGCGGTCTAAGGAACAGGGGGGCGATGGCAGGCGTAAGTACGGACAGACAGCAGGCGGGAGGCACGGCCAGTTTTCCGCATCTTTTGATATACTGCGCTCTCTAATGTAAGAGAAGTTGACAAGAGGACACTCAATGTCGAGCCAGAACCCGATTATCCCGCCGTCGCAGCCTTCCGTAGCTAATCCAGTCTCGGGGCTCCGGCGTATTCCCGTGCTTCCTGTACGAGATACCGTTTTATTCCCTCATGCCGTTTTACCTCTTACCGTGGGCCGCGAGAGCTCGATTCAGTTGATTGAGTCCCTGGCGGACGAGCGCACCATCGCCGTGACGGCGCAGAAAGACGCGCGCCTGGATTCGCCCACTCCCGATGACATGCATACAGTTGGCACCCTGGCCACCGTACATAAGGTGGTGCGGATGCCCAACCAGAGCCGCTTCGTTTTCACGGAAGGGGTGGAGCGCGTCCGGCTGGTGCGCTATGTGCAGACGGAGCCTTTCATGATCGCCGAAATCGAGACGCTGGAGGGGGTTGAAAACGAGCCCGGTTCCTCGGTCGAGGCGCTGGTGCGCGTGGTGATCGGCCAATTCCAGCAGATCGTCTCCGAGTCGCCCACTCTCTCCGATGAACTGCGTACGATTTCGGCCAACATCGAAGAGCCGGGTCGCCTGGTGGATTTCGTGGCATCGTCCCTGCCGTTTCTCACCACCGACGACAAGCAGTTGCTGCTTGAAACCCGCGGGGTGGCAGCCCGCCTGGAACTTATCAACACGCATCTGGCCAAGGAGATCGAGGTCCAGCAGCTTCGCGCCAAGATCCAGAACGAGGTCCAGGACCAGGTGCAGCAGTCGCAGCGCGACTACTATCTGCGCGAGCAGATGAAGGCCATCCAGAAGGAACTCGGCGAGCAGGACGAGGGCCAGCGCGAGGTCGAAGACCTGCGCAAGAAGATTGAAGAAGCGGGCATGCCGGAGGACGTGAAGAAGGAGGCCATGAAGGAACTGGGCCGCCTGGGCCGCATGTCACCGATGGCCGCCGACTACTCGCTCACCCGCAATTACATCGAGTGGCTCGCCGTGCTTCCGTGGGCGAAATCCTCCGGTTCCATCATCGACATCACCAAGGCGAAGGGGATTCTGGACGAGGACCACTATGAGCTGAAGAAGGTCAAGGACCGCATCCTCGACTACCTTTCGGTTCTGGAACTCAAGCCTGACATGAAGGGGCCGATTCTGTGCTTTGTCGGACCTCCGGGCGTGGGCAAAACCTCGCTGGGCCGCTCGATTGCGCGCGCACTGGGGCGCAAGTTCCAGCGCATTTCGCTGGGCGGCATGCACGATGAAGCTGAAATTCGTGGCCACCGGCGGACCTATATTGGAGCTTTGCCTGGTCAGATCATTCAGAGTATACGGCGGGCGGAAACCAACGACCCGGTGATCATGCTCGACGAGATCGACAAGCTGGGGCGCGATTTCCGCGGCGACCCCGCCTCGGCTTTGCTCGAGACGCTGGATCCGGAGCAGAACAACACGTTCCGCGACAACTATCTCGACGTGCCGTTCGACCTGTCGAAGGCGCTCTTCATCTGCACCGCCAACATGCTTGATACGGTGCCTCCGCCGCTGCTGGACCGCATGGAACTCATTCCGCTGCAGGGCTACAGCGAGGAAGAGAAGCTGCACATCGCCAACCGTTATCTGATTCCGCGCCAGATCAGGGAGAACGGCATTTCTACGGATCAGATCGAGTTCCCTGAGGCTTCAGTGCGCCATGTGATCCGTCACTACACGCGAGAAGCCGGGGTGCGCAAGCTCGAGCAGGTTATCGGGACCATCTGCCGCAAGGAAGCGCGGCGGGTGGTGGAAGGCAAAAAGGAGAAGCTCGAAGTCACCCGCGAGATCGTCAAGGAATTCCTGGGCAACATCCAGGTTCGTGTCGAGACCGAAGTAGCTGAGCGGGTCAAGCGTCCCGGCGTGGCGGTGGGGCTGGCCTGGACACCGGCGGGCGGCGACGTGCTCTTCATCGAAGCCAACAAGATGAAGGGTAAGGGCAACTTCACGATCACCGGCCAGATTGGCGAGGTCATGCAGGAATCCATGCAGGCTGCGCTGACGTGGGTGCGCTCCAACTCCGCGCGGCTCGGCCTCTCAGAGGACTTCAACAAGGACCTGGATATTCACATCCACGTCCCGTCGGGAGCGATTCCCAAGGACGGTCCTTCGGCGGGCGTGACCATGGCCACCGTGCTGGCGTCGTTGCTGTCCGACACGCCGGTGACCCGGCAGACAGCGATGACCGGCGAGATCACGCTGAGCGGCAATGTGCTGCCCGTTGGCGGCATCAAGGAAAAGTTCCTTGCTGCCAGGCGCGCCGGAGTCACAACCGTGATTCTGCCGGCCGATAACAAGCAGGACGTGGAAGAGGACCTGACGCCGGAGATGATGGAAGGCGTTGCGGTCCACTTCGCCCGCACGATCGATGACGTGCTTGACGTGGCGCTGCCGCAAGTCAGGGTGCGCCACGCATCCTCGTCCTCCGCCACTTCCGAGTACCCTGCGGCAACGAGCCATCCTGCACCTGCAGGCATGCCTGCGCCGACAGACCAGCCCGCGCCCGCGGCTGCATGACCTGCGGCCAACCTCAACACGCAAGGCCGGCAGACTTGCCGGCCTTGCTTTTTCGATCATCTGGAATTCAATTGATTCTGAGCCGCCACGTTGCCGGCAACGTTCCCTAGCCCGCCGGTTCCGGCATCATGCGAACGAGGAACGCTTCGACCTCCGAAGCGAGTGTCGGCACCGACTCGCGCGGAGCGCCGGTGTGCACGTAATAGGGGTTCATCACGGAAAGGGTTTCATTCACGAAGAGCTTTCCGTGCATTGCCGCGCCGTGCTTGACCAACTCGCCTGGCAGCGTGTCGGAGTGATACATGCAGACTCCGCTCAATCCCGGGTACTTGCGGAAGAGCTGTTCGAGTTTCCATTCGTATTGCAGCAGCCTGGGAATGTTTTTGTCCGGTCCCAGTTCCCAAGTCATGTCGCCGGCGGCAAACAGGCCTGCGTGACCGTCGTCAAGCGCCTGCTGCACGGATTGCTCGAGCCCTTCGAGCATGCGGTCCGGGTCGAACACGCCATGATCGATGTGTGACTGCTCTGTGCTGAGGACCAGGCTGCCCATCTTCAACTCAAGGGAGACGTCAACACCCGAAGCGGCCAAGCAGGATTGCATTCCAGCTACCATTGCGGGGCTGTTCAGATAGAGGCAGCGGTAGTTCTCGCCCAGCTTGCGGCGCACAACCTGAGTGAGTGCCGGGAGGTGGCAAGAGGGGGAACCTGCGTACAGGAGGCATTGGTGGCGGGAAGCCGACTCCATAAGTTCGCTCATTATAGCGTGAAAGCAGACATTCTTCGGTCCGGAGCTGAACCCGCGGAAGCCTGACCTCTTTGGGGGCTGGCCAGGAGCATCCATCCGCCATGTCAGCATCGTCCATCGACTGAGCGCCGATGGGAGAGGGTTTGTCATCCGTCTGAGGCCGGCAAATCAGCCGGCTTTTTTCTTTGCAACGACATGACGCGCAGCCCGACTTTGGGTACGCGGCGCAAGGGGCCTCACTAACATCAGAGGGCTCTATCACCGGCGCTACGGTGACCGGGTGGTTCGAGAACTCCGTGATCTTCGGAAGCCGCGACGGGAAAAACATCACAGTTTCCGGCTTCAGTCCTGGCGCGACGTTTGGCACGTTCAAGTTGGTCAGCAGCGGCACAGCCGATATGTATCTCGCAGAGTTGCCGCCGAACCAGCGGGTGGACGAAGGATCGGAGCGCGCCTCGGCGTCGTGATCCAGAGAGATTGGTCTGAGAGCTTTCGTGTCCGGCCGGACGCTGTCAGATCACTCTCACTGGCTGTCGCGCGTCTAACGCAGGAGAGGCGATATCCTTTATTTCGATGCAGGTACGTATTCTCCCATTCGGAATCCTGAAAGACTGGCTCGGCGCATCCACTCTTGAAGTCCCGGAGGGAGCAACGGTCGCCGCTTTGCTCGATCAACTGGCCGCGCAGCGCGCGCCGGTGCCGGCATCCATTTGGGCCAGCATCGCGGTCAGCGTCAACCATGAGTATGCGCGGCCTGGGCACATTCTTGGCGAAGGCGATGAAGTCGGCCTTCTTCCGCCTGTGTCGGGCGGTGCTGCGCGCACGGCGAACGGCGAAGCCGCTGTTCCTTCGCCTGGGTTCGTCGCCATCGTTCGCGACCCGATCGATGCCGCCCCTCTGGTGGCCGCTGCCAAGCACGGCACGGACGGCGCGGTTATCGTCTTCGACGGCATTGTCCGCGACAACACCCGTGGCCGCCAGACGCTGCACCTCGACTATGAAGCCTACGAAGAGATGGCTCTCAAGCAAATGAATGAACTGGCTGCGCAGGCCCGCGAGCGCTTCAGCGTCCGGCATGTGACCATCGTTCATCGGCTCGGGCGCCTTCTTGTTGGTGAAACGAGCGTCCTGATTGTGGCTGCATCGGCTCACCGCGCGCACGCCTACGACGCGTCGCGGTTCCTCATCGACACGCTCAAGAAGACCGTTCCCATCTGGAAGAAGGAGACTTTTGTAGATGGGGCGGTCTGGGCTGACGGCGAAGCTTTCCCCGAGACGATTGCGATTGAGCGCGCGGAGACTGCCGATGGCGACTAGAGAGGTTGTACGGCGCGCACGCTGCGCAACCGCTCAACGCTTTGCGCTTTGGAACGGGGAGCAACTTCACAGCTTGCTGAGAAGGTCGATTGAAAGTTGTTCGGGGAGCCATCATCTCCAGGGGCTAAAGCCAGGGGCCATTCGAATGAGCGGCGTATCGGCCCGACTGAAGTCGTGCCCTTGTTACCAAGCCGGTTCCTCTGCCATGTCTCTGAAACCTGTTCCGTTGTGCAGGGTGAAGTCTCCGAAAAGTGCGCGCTTCAGGTCGCGCCGCGCCTCACTTCTTGACGATCTCCGCAAACGTCTTGGGAGTGTGTTCTTCTTCTCGTTGCTGCTGCTTCTCGCGCCCAGTCTTGCGGCGCAGGACGACGCCAGCCCCACGTTCCGCATCGAGTCGAAACTCGTGAATCTCTTCGTCAACGTTACGGACCAGAACGGCGCCATCGTGGGCGGTCTCAATAAAGAGGATTTCAAGGTGTTGGAGGACGGCCGTTCGCAGGAGATTGCCGTTTTCGAGCGCCAGTCCGAGATGCCGCTCGATCTTATTCTGGCGGTTGACACCAGTGCCAGCACGTTTAAAGACCGCACCCGCGAACGCGACGCCTCGAAGGCTTTTCTTCACGGGCTCGTTCGCCCCCAGGACCAGATCGCCATTATCGAGTTTGCAACTTACGTCAACTTGCTCGTTCCTTTTACCAATAAGGCGAGCCAACTCGAGCACGGCCTCAACTCGCTGAAGGGCGGCGATGCTACCGCGCTCTACGACGCGATTTACCTTGCCTCGGACAGCCTGGCCAAACAGCACGATCGCAAGGTGCTGGTGCTGGTCTCCGACGGAGGCGATACGGCCAAGAGCACCACTTATCAACAGGCGCTTGAACATGCGCTCCGCGGCGAGGTCATGATCTACTCCGTCATCGATGTGCCGATTGAAGCGAGCGCCGGGCGGGATATCGGCGGCGAGCACGCCCTGATCACCCTCGCCGAGCAGACCGGCGGGAAAAGCTTCTACGTGGAAGGCGGGAACCTTGAAAAGGCCTTCTCCAAAGTCAGTGAGGACTTGCGCACGCAATACCTGCTGGGCTACTACCCTCACAACCAGATGCGCAATTCGAGCTTCCACCGGATCAGCGTGACGATTCCGCGCGCGGCCTCGAGCGACTTCATGGTGCGCTACAAGGCAGGCTACTACTCTGAAGCGGCCGAGCAGCAGCCCAAGCGGCGCGTACCGATGGATTGATCCCGTTGTAGACTCTTCACCAGGGGCTTAAGGCATGGCTACTTCTACCCGCATCCCGATCGAGCAATATCTGAAGACTCCCTACGAGCCGGACGCGGAATTCGTGAACGGGGAGATCGAGGAACGAGCCATGGGAGAGTACGACCACAACATGGTCCAGTGGGCGATTCTGGACTGGTTTAGAAGGCACGACAAGCAATGGCAGACGCGCAGCGTGCAGGAGCAGCGTACCCGCCTGAGCGCCGATATCATCAGAATCCCCGACATCAGCGTGTGGGAGCGCAGTGTTCCGATTGAGCCCGTCTTTTCACATCCACAATTGATTGCGATCGAGGTGCTTTCTCCTGAAGACCGGCAGTCCCGCATGCAGGGCAAGGTCGAGGATTATCGCCGTTTCGCGGTGCGCCACATCTGGGTTGTCGACCCGACGCGTCGCGTGGGATGGGACTGCTCCGATGGCAACTGGATGCGCGCGACGCGGTTCGAGGTGAGCGGCTCTCCCATCCATCTCGACCTGGACGAACTGTTTCGCGAACTCGACGACGCTGAGGCCTGAGCGAAGCGCGGAACAGGGAATGACCCGATGGACCGGATCACCCCCGCCCTCGTTCTGGGACCGGCGATCAGAACTGCAGCTTCGCTCCAAACTGAATCTGGCGCGACGTCGTTGCGGTTGTGGTGATCACGCCTGCGGTGGGTGAAATCCCCGTCGTCGCCGACGCATAGACCACCGGGTTCGGTGTGAGGAAGTTGGTGTGGTTCAGCAGGTTGAAGAACTCCGCACGGAACTGCAGACCGGTCCGCTCTGTGAAGCGCGTGTTTTTCGATACCGAAAAGTCCACGTTGGTGAGCCCCGGCCCCAGCAGCGAGTCACGGCTCACGTTGCCGTAGGTGCCGCAGGTCGTGCTTCCGCCGCATGCGGCTGCATCGAAAGTGATGGCCGGCGGCAGGAAGGCGTTTGGATTGAACCACTGCGCCGGCGTCTTCGGATACAGCTTGCCTTGAAATGCCGGATTCCAGTCGGGCCGGACCGGGTTGCGCGTATCTCCGTTGAGTGTGGGGTTATAGCCAAGCTGAGGAGTGAACGGGAATCCCGACTGCACTGCAACAATCCCGCTCACGGCCCATCCCGCGGCCGCATAGCGCACAGGGCCCGACAGGTGAGACGGCTGGGAATGCCGGGCGCCGAACGGCAACTCGTAGGTCGCGCTGACTGATGCCGCATGACGAATGTCGGTTGCGCCCGGGCCCCAGTCGAGCTTGGGATTCAGCGGGAACATCACGAATGCCGGCGTGTTAGCGCTCACGCTGGTGTTCCAAGCCGAACCATCATCCAGATTTTTCGACCACGTGTAGTTGCCACGCACTTGCAGACCCTGGCCGAACGTGCGGCGCACATCCGTGACCAGCGAGTTATAGAGGCCCACGCCCTGCGAAGCCCACGATGTGGTGTTGGCAAGCTTCGGGTTCGCAAACGCGGGACCCTTTGCGTTCGCGGCATACGGATAGTAGACCTTGCCATCCGCTGTGTAACTGGGCACCGGCTCGTTCATGTCCTCCGACAGGATCTGGTGGTAGCTGTGCGAGGCCACATAGCCGACCGCCACGGATGTGTGCGGCGCCACCTCCTGCTCCACACGCAGGTTCCACTCGAGCACCGCGGGCGTGTAAAGGTCGGGCTGCACGTTGCTGGGGGAGACCTTGGTGCCGGCAGGCGGAGGCGTGCCTGGCGTGATCTGGACGTCGGACAGGGCAACGTTCGACAGAGACTCAGCGGTGTTGAAAGGGGCCGTTTGATCGAGGCGGTAGTTCAGCGTGTCCAGCAGCCCGTGGTAGATGCCAAACCCGCCGTGCACGGCTGTCTTGCCATTGCCCCACACGTTCCACGCGAAGCCTACGCGCGGCTCAGGGAGGAAGGCGGCGCGATTTTTGCTCAGAGCGGAGTCGCCCACAAACGAATCGGTTGCGAGCACGCCATCGACGATCGCATAGTTGGCCGCGCGGCCTTGCGACTCATTCCACCCGTTCGACGATTCGAAGCGGAACCCGGCGCGCAACTCCAGCCGAGGAGAAACTTTCCAAGTATCTTCTACGAACCCTGCGCCGAAGAGCGAGCGCCATCCGAGCTCTGTGGGCGACGGGACGACCGTGAAGGTCTTGACTGTTCCCTGAAGGAAGCTCTTCAGATTGCTGAACGACGCCTGTCCGTGCTGATACTGCGCCAGGATGTCATTGGACTGCATCCGCTGGAGCCACACGCCGGTTTCCAGCTGGTGCTTGCCGTGGGTCCAGTAGACGTGGTCGTCAAAGGTGAACAGGTTGCGCGCGGTCTCGTTGTTGCTGCCCACATTGGTGCCGGCCTGGGTGACCTGCGATGCGCCGTTTGATGCGGTGCTGCCGCTGATGACGATGGTGCCGATGGGTCGGCCGGTCACCCAACCGGGAGTATCCACGGGCGTGTAGCCGGTGAAGGAGAAGCTCGCTCGCGAGAATCCGAAGCGCGCGGTGTTGAGCAGGGAGGTGGAGAAGACGTGCTGTTCCTGGATGCTGGCCACCTGCTCGCGGAGGCCTTCGTCGATGCGGCTCAGCGGATTCTGGGAGGGCGTATCCGCCGTGCTGTCGTCTGCGGTGTAGACGCCAAACAGCAGATCGCTGGCGCTGATGTTGTGGTCGACGCGGGCCGTGCCAAAGTCTTCGCGGATGTGCTGCCTGGGATTGCTGAATGCCTCGGCAATGCCGCCGCCCAGCTCCGGCCCGTTCTGCTCGGGCCAGAGATTCAGCAGCGGCTGGGCGGCGGCGTCGACGCCCACGTACGTCTCGCCATCTCCTGAGGCGTTGGGCAGGTAGCCCTGGCGCGCGCGTGAATCCGGAACAAAGGTCACGGTGCTTAATCCCCACGCCTGCCGGAATCCTTCATAGTTGCCGAACAGGAACAGCTTGTTCCTGCGAACAGGGCCGCCCAGCGATCCGCCAAACTGGTTGCGCTGAAAGTTGGGAATCTTTCCCTGGTCAAAGTAGTTGCGGGCATCGAGCGCGCTGTTGCGCACGAATTCAAAAACTGTTCCGTGGACGTCGTTGGTGCCGGAGGTTGTAATCACGCTCACCTGCGCGCCGCTGCGCTTGCCGTAGCTGGCGCCGTAGGTGTCACTCACTACGTTGAATTCCTTCACCGCGTCGACGCCCAGCAACTGTCCGCTGGTGCCACCGGGCGTTACGTTGATGAGCGAGGCTCCGGTGTACTCGATTCCGTTCAGCAGAAACAGATTGTCCTGTGGGCGGCGGCCGCTCACGGAGAACATGTTGCCGACCGAGGAGTTCGAGGTGCCGGTTCCGCCCGACCGCTGGCCGGTGTAGTTCACGGCGCCGGGATTGAGCGTAATCAACTGGTCGTAGCTGCGGCCGTTGAGGGGGAGGTCTTTCACCTGGCGCTCATCGACCAGGCCAGACACCGGCTGCGTGCTTGTGTTGATGGTCTCGCCGGTAGCATCCACTTCCACTTGCTGCTGCAGGTTGGCCACGCCCAGCACGAAATCGAATGTGAGGCTCTGGCCCACGGTGATATTGATTCCCGCTCGCTCCTGAACGTCGAACCCGTCGGCTTCGACCGAGATCGAATAGTGTCCCACGGGCACTGAGGGAGCAACAAAATGGCCGTCGGTGGCGGTGGTCAGCGTACGCGTAGCGCCCGTCTCCGCCTGCCTCACCAGCACGTGGGCGCCGCTGAGGGCTGCGCCGGTGGGATCATGCACGGTTCCGCCGATGGTGCCTCCGACGATCTGTGCATGGCTGGACACCAGGGTGAGTCCAAGCGCCAACGTGAAAACTATGGATACGAGCTTATGCAGCAACTTCATGTGCGTTCCCTCACGAAGAGCAGTAGGGCCGGTAAGGTGCAGGACTCCTGCGGCATCCGCAATACGGATACCGGGCGAGCGCACGCCGGCGACTAACGGTTTAGCCCGAGGGAGAACCTAGCGGCAGAGATCGGCGAGTGACCTGTGATCCAGAATGCGCGCGGTGGCGTCGCGAACTTCCAGAAGAATCTGGAAGAGGGCGCGCTGCTTGTCGTGAGTTTTCACCCGATCGCGCAGCGACTCAGCATCTTCAAATGGGGCGAGCGGTCCGTCGATACGGCGGATCACTTCTCCCAGGAAAATCTGCTCAGGGGGCCGTTTGAGCTGATAGCCACCTGCCGCTCCGCGAACGCTGTTCACGATCCGTGCGCGTTTGAGATCTCGCAGAATTGCCTCCAGGAACTTTTCGGGAAGTTGTTCCTCCTGGGCGATGTCGCGAATTTTGACGACGTCGTCAGGGTAGTGCCGCGCCAGCACAGTGAGAGCTTGCAAGGCGTACAGGCCTTTCTGGGAGATCCTCATATGCCCCAAGGTTAACAACTCAGGATCTCCGCCTGGCCCGAATCTTGCTTCCTACCGAAGAAAGTCTATCGAATTAGTAGACTTTCAGTGCTTCGATGTCCGGACGCGGCTGCATGTTGTATTCAGGTTGAGGAATTTCTCAGCGAATGGCCGCGAACTGCAGCGGCGCCCGCATGAGAGAAGGGGAAGGTGCTACCTGCAACAACAACCAAGGCGAGGTGCAAAGTACATTTGCGCGAGTGCGGGACAGGAGAACCGGTGCATGGAAAGAGGCGTGGTTGGCATGTTTGCTTCACCTGAGGGTTGAAGATCAACGGCTGGAAAGACAAAGGCCGCGTCAGCGGGGTGGCTGGTACGCGGCCTCAGGTGAGGGGACTGGGTTCAGTCTACGCACATGGCCGGCACAGCGCGGGACAACACGCGCAACGACAGCCAGCCTGCATTAGACGAACATCCATACGGGGAATATACCTGCGATCCGGGCAGCGGTCAATACGCGTGTCAATGCAGCCCGTGAGTGGGCGTGCATGATTGCGTCCAACAGTACACTGTACTTCGGTAACCTAACTTATTTCCATAAGTAACAAAGTTTGTGTCATTCTAATCGCAAGTCCACATGAAGCGTTTCAATTGCCGTTCTGGACCACCTGCGCGACGGAAGTATGTGATTCTCCGTTTTTTGAATCTGTAAGGAAGAGACAAAAGGCCCTCCCCCATGTCGGTCATGAGTCTTCTGCTTGTACCTTGCTTGGCGTTCTAACTGACTTCATCCGCAGCCCCCGATCAAAGCAGGGTGCTGCAAGCCTCCCCCGCCACGGTCCGGCCTCCAGCGAGAGGTTCGGATCGTGGCTTTTTTTGTCAGCGCCCCATCCGGGGCCGGTCGAAGTTGCGCCTGCGCGATAATGAGATTGCTGGAAGGCGCAGGAGAAGAGCCGGTGCGAGTACTGGTGGTTGACGACGAGATGCGCCTGGCGCAGAATATGGCCGCCGCTCTGCGCGAAGGGCCCAACTACGCCGTGGATATCTGCCACGACGGCCAGGAAGCCCTGCTGCTTTGCGACGTCACGACATACGACCTCGTCATTCTGGACTTGATGCTGCCTAAGCTGAGTGGCCACGAAGTGCTGCGCAGGATCCGCGCCAGCAATGCCGAAATCCCTGTGCTGGTGCTGACAGCGGTGAGCGGGCCGGAGAGCACGATCGAGCTGCTGAACCTGGGCGCCGACGATTACATGACCAAGCCTTTCGACCTGGGCGAACTGATCGCGCGCGCACGGGCTCTCATCCGCCGCGGCAAAGGCCTCAAGAACACCACGCTGCGTGTTGGCCCGGTAGCCATGAGCATCGCCGAGCAGCGCGTCAGCGTGAGCGGCAAGGACATCGATCTCTCGCCCACCGAGTACCGCATTCTCGAATACCTGATGCATCATCCGCGCGCGGTGGTGTCGAAAGAGCGTCTTCTCGAACACCTCTACGACTTCACCTGGGAACATCACTCGAACGTCATCGAGGCGCATATCTCCAATCTGCGTCGCAAAATGCGTAACGCCTCAGAGCTGGCGCTGGTCGAAACGCTGCGGGGCCGCGGCTACCGGCTGGCTGTGATGGATGAGGCGTTGCGATGAAGCGGAAGTCGATTATCCGGCAGGCAATCATCGCGGTGCTGCTGCTGGAGTGCCTGTGCGCCGTGGGCCTGGTCTCGATCTCGGTGTGGCATGAATGGCGCAGCCGCACCCGGGCTCTCGACATAGCGCTTGAGGGCCGTGCCGATTCGCTGATTGGCGCGGTGCAGGACGCCGAAGATCCTGAAGACAACGTCACCGTGAATGCTGAGGAGTTCAAGGCGCAGGCGGGCGACGTCTTCGCCGTCTTCAACTCGACGGGGCACCTTATCGGCGCCTCTCCGGACCTGCCTCCGCAGTTCACCGCTCCCGGCAACGATGGCTTCCGCTACGCACGCTTCCGCGACGACCGCTTCCGGGTCCTGCAGCGCCAAGCGCTGCGCATTATCGATCGTGACGAGACTCACGGCGTGGGCATCCGCAGGCCCTTCACGCTGGTCTACGCCACAGCGACGAATCATTTGTGGTACGAGATTCTCGAGGCTACGCGCTTCTACCTTCTGGTGAGCGTGGGGCTGCTTTGTGCGACGGCTGTAGTGCTGATCTGGCTCCTGCGCCGGCTTCTCGCGCCACTGGAGCAGCTCGCGACCAGCGCTTCGGGTATTACCACGGACGCGCTGGCCTTCGATCCGCCGCCGGGCGCCACGCGCGTGCAAGAGCTGGTGCCGCTGGTGGATGCGCTCTCTGCGATGGTGGGGCGCGTACGCGAGGCATTCGATCGCCAGCACCGGTTTCTCAGCGACGCCACGCACGAGCTCAAGACTGCGGTGGCTGTGGTTCGGTCCAGCATTCAGGTGCTTGCCATGCGTCCTCGCACCGCGGAGGAATATCGGGAGGGCCTTGAAGAAGTGCTGAGCGACAACGAACGCGTGGAAGCGCTCGTCCGGCAGATGCTTACACTGGCCAGTTTCGACGATTGCAAGGAGACCGCCCGCGGTGATTGCAACCTGGCAGAAGAAGTGCGCGTGGCGGCGGCGAGCCTGGGCAGCATCGCCGAAGTCCACGCTGTGAGCCTTCGCTGCGTTGTTGACGAGAACGCTCGCGTAGCCATGGCGCCGCAGGCCGGCCGAACGCTGGTCTCGAACCTGGTGCTCAATGCGCTGCAGCACAGCCCGGGCGGGTCGGCGGTGGAGGTCCGCGTGGCGGTGGATCCAACGCGCGTTATGCTGCTGGTGCAGGATTCCGGATCGGGCATAGCAGCGGAGAATCTGGATCGCATCTTCGAGCGCTTTTTCCGTGAAGACACATCGCGCTCGCGGGCGACGGGGGGCGCGGGTCTGGGCCTCGCCATCTGCAGGAGTATTGTGCAGGCCGCAGGCGGAGAGATCACGGTTGACAGCCAGCCTGGCAAGGGGACCACCGTCAGGGTGGCGCTTTCCGCGGTTCCCGCTGCCGCGCTGACGCAAACGGCGCCGGAATCCGACCGGCTGCGGTCTGCGGCTTCACGATGATGACTTATGCCTTTTGACTGGACCCGTGGCCCCCTGGCCCACGGCCTGGAGTGTTATTGCTCCGGCCAATTCTTCGAAGCCCACGAGCACTGGGAGGCTGTGTGGCTGGAGTGCACTGAGCCGGAGAAGACGTTCCTGCAATCGCTGATCCAGGTTTCGGCGGCGTTTCACCATCTTGCCCGCGGTAACCGCGCAGGCGCGCGCTCGCTGCTAACTCGCGCTCTGCGCCGCCTGGAGCGCTATCCCAGCGACTTTGGCGGCATCGCGGTCGACGGGCTGAAGGACAGCATCCGCGGGTGGCTTTGTGCGCTGCAGGCGGACGCGCCGGGGGAACTGCCGCCCCACCCACGCATCCGCCAGCCTGGGTGAACAAGTTGTCGCCAATGTCCAACGTTGTCTGTGACTTTTGCGCGCCAATGGGCGCGGTTGGGCAGCAATGGATAGCTTGGACCTGGAGGTTTTGGTGGGCGGTCAGGGACTCGAACCCCGGACCTCCTGCGTGTGAAGCAGGCGCTCTAACCAGCTGAGCTAACCGCCCAATCGTGAACCCGGAAGACAAGAAAAACCGCGCACCGGAGAGGTGCCCGGCAAGGTGGATGCCGGAGGGGGTTCCACGTGGTTTAGAGTAACACTTGCAGGGCGTTAGGGCCAAGTCAGGGATCAAGGAAAAGGGATCAGAGAACAGGGTCCTGCTAACCCGGCAGAGGTCAGAGGCGGAGAACCGTCACTGCGTCGTTGGCCTCGTTGCTTAATCCACTTATGCTGTTTCGATTCAGACGAATGCGTGCCGCATCCGACTTCCTCCCGGAAGCCGGTGCGGGGCTGCGTCCCTGCGCGTCAGGGGACGGGCCGGGCAGCCCACATGCGGGCGGCAGCATGCAGGCCATGGCCCGTGCCGGCGGGGAGCGCGCTGAAGATCCTGGGCGTGGAGAGGAACGAGCGTCGGGACCCTCCGGCCGGGGTATGTCGAAGCCTGCCACGAACCGCTTTGGCGTCCCCGAGGACGATCTGCGATTCGAGCCCGAATCCGGACCCGACGCCGGCCCCGAAATCGTCAAGGATTTGCAACAGGATGCGGACGAGGACGCGCAACAAAATGAGGGTCCCGGGGTTGAAGAGGATATGGCAACCCTGGTTCTGGACAATCCGGCACTGGGCGTACGGCCGGCAATCCCTCAAACGATTCCGGAAGCGAACGCTGAGGCTACCGCCAGCGCGAACCCGGATCTGCACGCGGCGGGGGTAGCGGCGGCCGATCCCAGCAGCGACGCGGCGATCATGCTGCGGGTGGCGGCAGGGGACGAGGCGGGCTTCAATTACCTGGTGCAGAAATACCACCGGTCGATGATCAACTTTCTTTTCCGGATGGTGCACAATCAGTCGGTTGCCGAGGAACTGGCGCAGGAAGTGTTTCTGCGGGTTTACCGAAGCCGCGAGAGCTACCGCGCGGAGGCGAAGTTTACGACGTGGCTTTATCGCATCGCCACGAATCTTGCCGTGAATCACGCGCGGGATACGAAGCACGAACGGGCGGCGCAGAACGTTTACCTGGACACGCCCGATGAAGAGACCGGGACCACGCCGGAAGTGGCTGACGACCGGCCGACGGTGGAGCAGACGCTGCTGAAGGACGAACGCATGGCGGCTATCCGCAAACACGTGATGGCGCTGCCGGAGCGGCAGCGAACGGCTGTGCTGATGCACAAGTATCAGGGGCTGGACTACCGCCAGATTGGGGAAGTTTTGAAGCTGAGCGAGTCGGCTACCAAGTCGCTGCTGTTTCGGGCGTATCAGACGTTGCGGGAGAAGTTGAAAGAGTTTGTTTAAGGGTTTTCGTCTAAAGAAGCAAGGGGAGTGGCGCCGGCGGGGGCCGGCAAGGATTGGGGTGGTTGAGATGGAATCGAACACGAACATCTGCGCGGGAATGGAGACGAGGCTGGCGGACCTGCTGCTCGATCCGGAGACTGTGCCTGTCGCGGTGAAAACGCATGTCAGCGAGTGCGATGGCTGCAGCCGCGAACTCGAAGAGCTGCGTGCCACCATGGCTGTAATGGACGCCTGGGAGGCGCCGGAGCCGAATCCCTATTTCATGACTCGATTTCAGGCGCGCCTGCGCGAAGAGCGGCAGGCGCAGCCGGCGGGCTGGCTGGAGCGGTTCAGGGCGCGTTTGATGATGCGGCCGCAGAAGGTGCATACGCGCCCGCTGGTGGCGATGGCGATGACGGTTCTGCTGCTGGTGGGGGGCGGGGCTTATCTTGACTTCTACTGGCAGGCGCCTCCCGCGGTTCCGCATGAGACGGCCGTGGTGCATGATTTGCAGACGCTGGACAGCAACGCCCAGGTGCTCGACCAATTGGAATCGATGGATGACGACAGCGGCGACGCTGTACAGCAGTAAGAGCGGGGAAAAGGGAACAAGGGAAAAGGGACCGAGGGGAGTGGAGACGATGGCGGGCGGGGTAAAGGCGAACGGAGTGAGCCGGGCGGCGATGGCTGCAGTGGCGGCCGCGGCTCTTTGCCTGCCCGCGGCGCCGGCTCAGAATCATAAGCAAAGCCCGCCGTCGCATCCGCAGCCGCATCACGAATCGCGGCAGGAATCGCATCAGGAATCGCGGCAGGCCCCGCGTCCTCAGAGTCATCCCCAGAGCCGGCCCGAGTCTCCGGCGAACCATCCTGCGCGGAGCTACGAGCCGCAATCGCAGGCGCGGCCGAATACAGTTCCGAATGGCGTGCCGCATCAGGCGCTTGTACCGTCGCAGCCGTATACGCCGCCGCGCACTACGCAGCCTTTCAACCAGCCGGGTACGCGTCCCGCCTACCCGGGGCAGAACTACTACGCGCCCACGCCGACCCGGCCTGGTTACCCTGGCCAGCGCACGCCGACAGCGCCTCCGGGACACCTGCAGAACTGGCTCGACCAGCACCGGAACGTGCCGGTGGCCAACCAGGAACAGATGCTGCGCAGCGACCCCAGCTTTCGCCAGCTACCGCAGGGCGAGCAGCAGCGACTGGTGCAGCAACTGCATCACGTGGATCAGATGAGCGACGCGCAGCGCCAGCGCCGGCTGGCCCGCGCCGAGAACCTGGAACGGCTATCGCCGCAGGAGCGCCTGCGCGTCAACCGCTCCGCCCAGCAGTGGCGAGCCATGCCGGAAGACCGCCAGACCATCATGCGCAACGCATTCCGCGACCTGCGATCGGTGCCGCCCGAGCAGCGCGGGATGGTGCTCAACTCCGCTCGCTATCAGGGGCAGTTCAGTCCGCAAGAGCGTGGCATTCTGAGCGACATGCTCAAGGTCGAACCTTACGAATCGCCGAGGTAGGGGCGAGAAGCCGGGAATAGGGAGTAGAAAGGCAAAAGCAGGCAGCAGAAGGGGCGCAATTCGCAGGGTGCGGATTGCGCCCCTTCTGCTTTCGTTAGACACCACTCTATCTATGACCCCCGCGCGGCTGTTCAGGCGCCGGCGAGGATGTTGTGGACGATCCCGGCATTCTCGCGGATCTCGTCCTTACGCTTGGGGAACACGCCTACAAAGATTCCGTCGGTCGGCTTGATGCTGTCGAATGCGAGTTTGAACGCGGCGTTGATATCGGTGTCGGCGAGGCGGCCGGCGGCCAGAATCTTGAACGCGAAACATGGCTTGCGGGTCTTGCGCATCACTCCATACATACGCGGAGGGTCGCTTTGGAGGTAGATTTCCTTAGGCATTTCCAGCGTGTGGCCGCCCAGGATCTGCTTCCACTCCTCTAGCGACCGGGTGCGGTTGTAGACGCAGCCGGCGTAGAAGTCCACGTCCCAGCCCTGCTCTTCGACGAGCTCGATGACTTCCGCTTTGTGGGTGCCCACGCCGACGGCTACGCCGAGGTCGCGCACGATTTTGCACCACTCGCGGACGGTGTCCATCTTGCCCTCGCGGAATGCGATGTCGACCACCTCACCCTGACGGTGGACGGCCAGCGGCTTGAGGTCGCGGACGAGCTGGGTGACATCGTCTTTAGCGGCTACCTGGGAGATCAGGTGCATCTTGCCGCCCTCGGACTGGAAACGGGCAAGGTCCTGCATGGAGCGCGCGCTGGTGACGTAATTGAACGCATTGATGCCGAAGCTGTTGGCGTGGTGCATCACTTCGCAGACTTTGTCCTGCGTGTACCACTCCGCCATCATGGAGCTGTAATTCAGGTTGTAATGCGAGTAGCCGTAGAAGGGATTGACGCCGAGCACCATGCGGCTGACTTCGACGCCGGCAAACTTCACGGTGGGGACCTGGAGGGTCTGAGGGGCCGGGGCCTGACCGGTGGGGGGAGCAGCCGCGGGCCTGGTTTCGCTGTGGCCGGTCTTTTCGTTCGGCTGTGCGGCAAGCCGGCTGATGGCGCCCAGGCCGAGGGCGGCTGCTGAGGTGGTCTGAAGGAATTCACGGCGAGTCGGACGCATGCGGAGCCCTTCCTTAGCGGGACAGGGAAGGGTTACGCAGAAGAAATACGACTCGCAGTGATGGCGCTCACGGTCTGCAGGGCCGGATCGCGAGGCGAGCGATCCGGCCCTGCGGGTCTATTGCGAGCGCAGGGTTCAGGGCAGCCGGGTTTCAGGCGGCGACGGGCGCGCTTGCGTCGGTCAGGCGCTGGAGACTGGCCGCATCGAGCTTCAGGCTGGCGGCGGCAATCAGGTCATCGAGATGCTTGTCGCTGGTGGCGCTGGCGATCGGAGCCGTGATTCCCGGCTGTGCCAGCAGCCAGGCGAGGGCGACCCGGGCGGGCGTGGAGTTGTGCTGGCTGGCAACTTCATCCAGCGCCTCTACAACAGCATAGCCGTGATCGTTGAAGTATTTCTTCACCATTCCGGCGCGCGCTGATTGCGTGCCGGCACTATCCCGGCGGTACTTGCCGGTGAGGAAGCCGGCGGCGAGCGAGAAGTACGGGATGACACCGATGCCGTATTTCCGGACGGCGGGCAGGAGGTCGGACTCGAATGCCTGACGCTCGACCAGGTTGTAGTGCGGCTGCAGGGAGGTGTACTCGGCGAGCCCGTTCCTGCGGCTGGTTTCGATGGCTTCAGCCAAGCGTGCGCCGGAGTAGTTCGACGCGCCTATATAGCGCACCTTGCCAGCTTTCACGAGCTTGTCGAAGGCTGCCAGCGTCTCTTCAAGGGGTGTCGAGCTATCGTCTGTATGTGCTTGATAGAGGTCGATGTAGTCTGTCTTCAGGCGGCGCAGGGAGGCGTCGACCGCGGAGGAAATATAGGCCGCGCTGAGGCCCTTCATCCCTTCGCCCATCTCCATGCCGACTTTGGTGGCGAGGATGACGTCCTGGCGGCGGCCTGACTTGGCGAACCAGTTGCCGAGGATGGTCTCGGATTCGCCGCCGGAGTGGCCGGGGGCCCAGCGTGAATACACGTCCGCGGTGTCGATGAAGTGGAGGCCGGAAGTGACGGCTCGGTCGAGCTGATGAAAGGCGTCCGCTTCAGGGACGGTCCAGCCATAGACGTTGCCGCCCAGGCAGATGACCGGGACCTCGGGGCCGTTCTGGCCCAGCTTTCTGGTGTGCATGCAGGTTTCTCCTTCAACGGAAGTCAGATGCGGGCGGGGGTGGGGTGGATTCAGGACGGATACCGGGGGGGTGTATTGATCACTCAGTAACTCCGTTGGTGGAGCGGGTCGGGCGGACGGGGTGATTTCCGCGGGCGTACAACCGTCGAAATGTGAGTTGAATCACCTCTGGATTTCCGGTAAGTCCAATGTTGTCATTGAGTGGCCCTTCAGTTGCGCCGGAACTTTAAAAGAAAGGGGTAATAATTTTCTGGTAAACATCAGGTTTCGGAAGGGTACGGATGGGTGGTGGAGTGCCGGTGCTGGGAGGTGAATTCAGACACAATTTCACGCTTGGGCGCGAGAGGGCGCCGGAAGTGAGTATGGACGGACCGGGATCAAAGTGGCTGTGCGCGCCATCACAGGAAATAAGTGGGGATGTCATGGCGGGCGGTGTCAGGGCAGGAGGCTGGTTTCGGGGGATGACGGTCTGGATGGGAGCCCAGCACCGATCGAAAGCTTGTTGAACGACATGTGGAAGAGGCTGATCCTGCCGGCGACCACTGTCATGATGGCGGCTGCGTTCTCGCGCTTTCCGGTGCAGGTCGGAGATCACGAGAAATTCGCCGTCTACGCAACCTATCTGCTCCTTGGGCTGATGGTGTTGTACGACTTGTGGCCGCTCCATGGGGTGCATGGAGCGACGATTGCTGGCGCTCTCCTGATTCTGGCGTATTTGAATTTTGCCCCATGCAGGGTGAGATTGCCGCTCCGCTGATGCCGGATAAGTGTCATTGAAACCGGGCCGTACATTGGCTACACTGGGCAAGCTTTCCCACAAGAATTTGCCGTGCACAGGTGTCGCAATGGATGGTGTGATGAGGTCGGATCCTTTGGGCGACGTCGATGCGCCTTCCGGGGGAAATCTCTCCGGGCTCGATCATTGTGATACGGCAGTTCTGAAGGGCCTGGCTATCCTGGCTATCGTTTTTCATAATTTCTTTCACCTGATAAGCCCCGTCCGCCAGAACGAATTTGTATTCCATCCGGGACTATTCGCCGTATTTCTGCAAACTGTACGGCAACCCTCTCTCGCTATCCAGGCTTTCTTCTCGTTTTTCGGACACTTTGGCGTGGCAGTTTTTATCTTTCTGTCAGCTTATGGACTGACGA
>NZ_DASXYM010000151.1:0-38310 GCF_036502485.1 Occallatibacter sp.
TTTTCGATGACGCACATCAGCGGCGCGGGGTGCCCGCTGTATGGCGACTTTGGCGTGCTGCCGGTGAGCGGCGAGTTGCAGGAGAGTCCCGGCAAAGATCTGAAGGCGTATGGAGCCGAGTTCGATCACGCGAAGGAGGAGACGCATCCGGGCTACTACGCCGTAACGCTGGCGAGCGGCGTGCGCGTGGAGCTCACCGCAGGCGAGCGCGCGGGCGTTGCGCGCTTCACGTTTCCTGAAGGCGTGCCGGCGCGACTGCTGGTGAATGCAGGATCGAGCGCCAGTGTGGATGCGAGCGAGATCGTGCTCAGTGGCAGCGATGCCTTCGCGGGATCAGCGAACGCGGGACACTTCTGCAGCTCGAATTCGCACTACAAGATCTATGCGGCGGGGCGTTTCAGCAAGCCGTTCGCGAAGAGTGCCGCGTGGCAGGATGACTCGGTTACCGCAGATGCAAAGGCCGCACACGGAAAGCGCAGCGGCGTGTGGCTGGATTTTGGCGATGCGCGCGAAGTGCTGCTGAAGGTGGGCGTGTCGTTTGTGAGCGAGGACGGCGCACGGGCGAATCTGGATAAGGAGATACCGGGATGGGGGTTCGATTCGGCGCGTGAGAAGGCGAAGTCGGCGTGGAGTGCGCTGCTGGATCGCTTCACCGTGGAGGGCGGAACGGAAGAACAGCGGAGGATTTTCTACACGGGCGTATATCACTCGCTGCTATCGCCGAACGTGTTCAGCGATGCGGATGGACGATACATCGGATTCGACGGCAAGACGCATTCTGTCGCGGGAAAGCAAAAGGCGCAATACGCCAACTTCTCGGACTGGGACATCTATCGCAACACCGTGCAACTGCAGGCGCTGTTTGAGCCGGAGCGCGCCAGCGACATGATGCAGTCGCTGGTGAACGATGCGGAGCAGGGCGGGCAGCTTCCCCGGTGGGAGGCGGCCAATGATGTGACGTATGTGATGAACGGCGACTCGCCGGATCCGGTGATTGCCTCGTCGTATGCGTTTGGAGCGCGGAGCTTCGATGCAAAGACGGCGCTGAAATGGATGGTGAAAGCCGCCACGGAGACGCAGGACAACAAGGAGCGGCCATTCCTCGCCGCGTACCTGAAGCCGGGATATGTTCCCAGCGATAAGGACCAGTCGTCAGCCTCGCGAACGCTGGAATACGCGAGCGATGACTTTGCGATTTCTCGATTGGCCGCGGAGCTCGGGGATCAGGACAGCGCGAAGCGCTTCAGGAAGCAGTCAGAGAACTGGAAGAACCTGATGGACCCGGAGACGAAGTGGATCAGGCCGCGAAACAGCGATGGCACGTGGCTGGCCGGGTTCGATGCGGAGAAATCGCTGCCCAAGCGTGGCAACGTACCGGTCCCCACGGATCAGATGGGTTTTGAGGAAGGAAACACGTATCAGTACTCGTTCATGGTCCCGTTCGACTACCCTGCCCTTTTTGAGTCCATGGGCGGAAAAGCAGCGGTGACGCAGAGGCTCGATCACTTCTTTGTAAAGCTGCGGTGCTGGGGAGAGCCCTGCTACAACATCGAGAACGAGCCGGATTTCGTGGTCCCGTATGCCTATCTGTGGGCCGGGCAGCCGTGGAAGACGCAGGAGGTAGTTACGCGGATTGCGAGTGCGGCGTTCAAAGTGAGTCCAGATGGAATTCCCGGAAATGATGACCTGGGCGCGACATCAGGCGTGTATGTGTGGGGAGCACTGGGGATGTATCCGGCAGTGCCGGGCGTGGGCGGCGTGGCGCTGGGAACGCCCATGTTTGAGAAGGCCACGCTGAAGCTGAGCGGGGGCAGAACCCTTGAAGTGAGTCGCAAGGGCAATGGAATCTTTGTCTCCGGCGTAACGCTGAACGGGGCCGCGGTTGCAAACTACTGGGTGCCGGTGGAGGAGTTGCATGGGGGTGTGAATCGGTTGGAGTTTACGATGCAGACGACGCCGGACACCAAGCCGGAGATGGCTGCGCCCCCGATGTTTTGAAATGCGTGAATCCTTCTGCCGCGGAAATGAATCTAGTGATCCATAAAGCAGAGGATTGTCCGCCATGCAATCCTCTGCTAGGATGAGACGAACAGATGTTTCGTGATGCCCAAATCCGCTTCTGTTGTTGTTGCCTGTCGATGACTTTCGACGGGTGTACAAACTAGTCTCTGATCTCCCTGCACATTTTGATCAAGACGCACCCGTAGCTGCAGAGCCGGGCTGTTTGTCTTGTTGCACCGGCCTCAGCGCACCCCAAAGCCAACGAGGTCACAATGCCGGTTGCCGCGAGCAACATTCAAACCAACATACCTGCTGACAGCACGGAGTCGCGCCTGAGCCATCTGCGCCTGCTTGAAGCGGAGAGCATTCATATCCTGCGCGAGGTCGCGTCTGAATTCGAGCGTCCGGTGATGCTGTACTCGATCGGCAAAGACTCGTCCGTGATGCTGCGGCTGGCGCAGAAGGCGTTCTTTCCGGGTCCGATTCCCTTCCCTCTTCTGCACATCGATACGGGTTTCAAGTTTCGCGAGATGATTGCGTTCCGCGACGAGTTGGCGCGACAGGTGGGAGCGGAGTTGCTGGTGTGGCGCAATGAGCCGGCCATCGCTGCGGGAACGAATCCTATTGCGCTCGACACGAAGCGCTGCTGCGGCCTGCTGAAGACGCAGGCGCTGCTGGATGGGCTGAGGCACTACAACTTTGACGCGGCGTTTGGCGGGGCGCGGCGCGACGAGGAAAAGTCCCGCGCCAAGGAGCGCATCTATTCGTTCCGCGATGGCGTGGGGCAGTGGGACCCGAAGAATCAGCGGCCTGAGTTGTGGAATCTGTATAACGCGCGCGTTCATCCGGGCGAGAGCATCCGCGTGTTTCCGCTGTCGAACTGGACGGAAATGGATGTGTGGCAGTACATCCACGAGGAGAAGATTCCGGTGGTGGATCTGTATTTCGCCAAAGAGCGGCCCATGTATGTGCGGTCGCTGGGTGGCGGCCAGGAGGCGCTGCTGCCGGTGGAGCAGGACTTTGTGGCGTGGCCGGGAGAGAAGCCGCAGATGGTGAAGTGCCGCCTGCGCTCGCTGGGCTGCTCGCCGTGCACGGGGGCGATCCGCTCCGATGCCGAGACGCTTCCCGACATTATTGCCGAGCTGATTTCGTTCCGTTCGTCGGAGCGGGCGAATCGCGTGATCGATCACGACCAGGAAGGCTCGATGGAGATCAAGAAGCGGGAAGGATATTTCTAAATGGCGACAGCAGTAGTGGAACGCTTTTCGATAGACGAGTTCCTTCAACGCGAGCGGAACAAAGACCTGCTGCGGTTTTCGACGGCGGGCAGCGTGGATGACGGCAAGTCGACACTGATCGGGCGCCTGCTGTACGACACGCAATCGGTGTATGAAGACCAGGTGCGGTCTATCGAAGGCAAGGGCACGACGGCGCCGGGGCAGATTGATTTTGCGCTGCTCACCGATGGCCTGCGCGCGGAGCGCGAGCAAGGCATCACCATCGACGTGGCCTATCGCTACTTCTCGACAGCGAGGCGCAAATTCATCATTGCCGATACGCCCGGGCACGAGCAGTACACGCGCAACATGGCGACTGGAGCATCCACGGCGGATGCGACAGTGGTGCTGATCGATGCAGGCAAGGGCGTGCTGGTGCAATCGCGGCGTCATGCGTATATCGCTTCTCTGCTGCGGGTGCGGCATGTGATTGTGGCCGTGAACAAGATGGACCTGATCGGCTACGACGAGGCCAAGTTCCGCGCCATTGAGAAGGACTTTCGCGCCGTTCTGTCGAGGATCTCTGAGAACACCGGAGCCGCGGTGGACGCGATCTTTGTGCCGGTGAGCGCGCTGGCCGGCGACAACGTGGTGCTGAGGACGGACGCAATGCCGTGGTATAGCGGGCCGTCGCTGCTGGAGGTGCTTGAGTCGTTGCCTGGGTCCCAGGGCGCGCGCGACGAGGCGTTCCGCTTCCCCGTGCAGCGGGTGGTGCGGCCCAATCATACGTTCCGCGGATTTGCAGGGCAGATCGCGTCGGGCGTGGTGCGGGTTGGTGACGCGATCACTGTGCTTCCGTCAGGACGCACCGCGAAGGTGCAGAGGATCGTCACCTGGGATGGCGATCTGAAGGCGGCGCACGCACCCTTGTCTGTGACGCTGGTGCTCGATCATGAAGTGGATATCAGCCGCGGCGATCTGATCACGAAGGCTGAAGCGCCGGCAAGAGTGAGCGCGGAAGTGACGGCATCGTTGGTGTGGATGGATGGCCGTGCGCTTGAATTGGGGCGCAAGTACCTGATCAAGCACACGAGCCACACAGCGCCCGTCGTCGTAACTGCACTGGAGCACCGCACCAACGTGACCACGCTGGAGCAGGAGGGCTCAGCGACGCTGGAGATGAACGACATCGGCACAGTGAAGCTGAAGCTTCTGCGGCCGATGGCGCTGGATGCGTATGCGGAAAATCGCGCGACCGGCGCGTTCATTCTTATCGATCCGCAGACCAACGGCACGATTGCTGCCGGAATGGTTACCGCGGTTACGGCGCTCGAGGAGCCCGATGACGCCGCGGACGCGTGGGGTCCGGTGACGGCAGGCGAGCGCGAAGCGCGGTGGGGACATCGCGGCGGCGTGCTGGAACTGACCGGGCCGGCGCGGTTGATTGACACCATCGAGCGCTCGCTGTTCACCATCGGCGCGGTCACGGTGCGCGTGCATGCCGAGGGCAACGGGCCGGCAGCGGATCCAACGCTGCTGGAAACGCTGATACGTTCCGGGGTGCTGGCCCTGGTGGTGCGTGAGCTTGAGGCGGAGGAAGTGACGGCTCGCGCAGAAGAGGAATCGATCACCGCGGATGCCAGTGAACCCATGCATGTGCTCTCCACGATTCATCAATTGTTGAGAAAGACCGGGATCTTTGTTTCGGTGGAAGGGGCGAACCTCTGATGAGCGTTGTTGAAATTGCCCATGAAGTGGGCATCAGGCTGGACGCAGTGCGCGAGGCGCTGGCGCAGGAACTTACAGGCGCCGGAGATGTATGCATCACGTGCAGTTTTCAGGCGGAAGACGTGCTGCTGACGAAGCTGGCTCTTGAGATCGATTCGGAGATACCGGTTCTGTTTCTGGATACGGGATACCACTTCAAAGAGACCTACGAGTATCGCGATCGCATGGCTCGCGAGTGGAATCTGAATCTGATTAACTTGTTGCCCGCGCAGAGCATCGAACAACAGGAAACGCAGTTCGGGATCCTTTATCAGTCGGCGCCGGATCAGTGCTGCAAGCTGCGCAAGGTTGAGCCGCTGTTCAAGGCTGTGGGAGAGTATCGCGTGTGGATCACGGGGCTGCGCCGGGAGCAGGCGAAGAGCCGGGCAGCGCTGGAAGAGCGCTCGATGTTTGCACTGCCGGGCGGAAAGCAGGTGCTGAAGCTGGCGCCGCTGACGGAGTGGACGACGCGCGATGTGTGGTATGCGTGCGAGCAGTTGGAAATTCCACTGCTGCCGCTCTATGAACGTGGGTATTCGTCGATTGGGTGCGAGCCATGCACATCGCTGCCGCTCGATCCCAATGATCCGCGGTCGGGCAGATGGGCAGGTCGGAAGGTGGAATGCGGCATTCACATTGAAGTGAAGTAGAACAGGCATTCCCCAAGGAGACGCATGCAATACCTGATCGGCTTTCTCATCGCGCTGTTTATCGCGCTCACCGGCGTGGGCGCCGGGACCATCACGGTGCCGATCCTGGTGCTGTTTCTTGGGGTGCCTGCTCCGGTTGCGGTGGCGATCGGGCTTACCTTTTCGGCCGCGGTGAAGCTGATTCTCGTTCCTGCGCAGGTGGTGCGCGGGAACGTGGCATGGAAGACGCTGGGCTGGATGCTGCTGGGCGGCGCGCCGGGCGTCCTGATAGGCTCGCTGCTCCTTAAGCACCTCGTGAATGCGGGTTCGCAGAACGTCATTAACGGCATGCTGGGCGCGGTCCTGGTGACTACGGCGAGCTGGCAGCTCCTGTTCTCGTTTCGCTCGATGAAGCACAAGGTGAACGCGCCGGACCGCAGCCGCTGGCTGACATGGCTGATGTTGCCGGTGGGCGCGGAAGTAGGATTCTCGTCCGCGGGAGCAGGGGCGCTGGGCAGTGCCGCGCTGCTGAGCCTTACGGCGCTGGAACCAGCCCAGGTGGTTGGAACCGACATCGCATTCGGCTTTGTTGTTTCGCTGCTCGGCAGCGGCGCGCACCTGTTCGACCAGAGCGCGGCATCGGGGCTGCTGCTGGCTTTGATCATCGGCGGAGCGGCGGGCGCCGTTACCGGAAGCCTGCTGAGCACGCGGGTTCCGCGGCGGCCACTACGGCTTGCGCTGTGGGTGTGGCTGCTGATTCTGGGTGGGCAGTTCCTGTTCAACAGCTATCGGGCCCACACCAGTCCGCAGCATGAGGCCGCGACCAGGATTGCCGCGCCGCATCAGCCTCATTGACGGCCGCGTTCTCAGCGACAGCCAGCTTACGTCCGGCGCCCTCCCGGGGCCGGATCTCGCCTTGAAGAATCTCCAGCAGGCGTCCATCCGCACGGCCATTTAGAATTACGCCATCTCCTGCAAGACTGTTTTCCGGGAGAGGTGCGCGAACCCAAAAACGCTCTCATGTGGCGCCCCGTTGAAGGGGACGTCGCACAGACGAGGGTCGCGCGCGGGACCGGACCAAAGGGGGGTAGGCGAGTTTGTCCAAGACAAAGATCAAGCGTCTGTACCTGATCCCAATTCTTTCCAAGGCCCTCGACGTGCTCGAACTTCTGGAGCAGATCAACGGCCCCATTGCGCTGGAAGACGTGTACCAGCAAACCCGGATCTCGAAGACCAGCGTCTACCGCATCCTCAAAACACTCGTGCATCGCGGTTACGTGGCGCAGGGCCAGAACGGGCAGTACCGTCTTGTCTCGCGCCCGCGACGGCTGCGTTTTGGATTTGCGGCACAGAGTGCGGAGATGCCTTTCTCGGTTGCCGTGGGAAACAGTGTGGAGCAGGCGGCGGCGGCATCGGGTATCGAGCTGCTCACGCTCGACAATCGCTACGACCCGGACATGGCTATCAGGAATGCGGAAGAATTTGTAAAGCAGCGTGTCGATCTGGTGCTTGAATTTCAGGTGGAGGAACACGTGGCGCCGCATGTTGCTCACATCCTCAAGAAGGCCGAGATTCCGCTGGTCGCCATCGATGTGCCCCATCCGAACGCAACGTACTTTGGAGTGGACAATTTCGAGGTTGGCTACGAGGCCGGCTGCCTGTTGGCGCAGTATGCGTGCAACAAGTGGAAAGGCAAAGTGGACTACGTTCTCGGGATCGGCTTCAGCGAGGCCGGCAGCTTTGTGCAGAGCCGTATCACCGGGGCCTTCGAGGGGATCCGCGAACGTCTCGACCTGGTTCCCCCTGACCGCTTTCTTCGCCTGGAAGGCCGGGGCATGCGCCAGCCCAGCTTTCTGGCTGTATCCGATTTCCTTCGCAACCACCGCAAAGGCCAGCGCACGCTGGTAGCGGCGGCCACAGATTCCAGCGCGCTTGGCGTTCTGGATGCCGCGCGCCAGGCCGGCCGCGAGCAGGATTTCGCCATCGCGGGTCAGGACTGCATCCCCGAAGTGCTGGATGAGATGCGCAGCGGCAAAAGCGCAATCATCGGTTCGGTTTCCCACGGAGCCGAAACGTATGGTCCGCGGCTCATTCAGCTCGGCATCGCGCTGCTGCGCGGGCACATTGTTCCGCCTTACAACTACGTGCGTCACCATGTGGTCACCCCTGAAAGCCTGGCGTCTGCGGAACCAGATTCCACCAGCTCGAATGCCGGCAAGAAACGCGAGCCTCTGGCAACCATGTGATGGAAAGGCAGAACTTCGTGGATCTGAACTCAAGTTCCTCCGACACGCATCACGCAAGGACCGCACGTGTCGCAGTCGATCTGGGTGCGGAGAGCTGCCGTGTGTCTCTGCTGCGATGGCAAGGCGAAACGCCGCACATCGAGCTGGTTCATCGGCTGCCTAATGGTCCTGTGCACGAAGGCGGGTCTCTCCGCTGGCCGTTCGACCGCATTCTCGGGGGTGTGGAGGAAGGACTTCTCAAGGCCGCAGCGGCCGCGCCGGAGGGCATCGGATCGATTGCGGTAGATGGCTGGGCGGTGGACTATGTGCGTCTTGATGCAAACGGCATAGCCATCGGAAATCCGTTCTGCTATCGCGATGAGCGCACCATCGCAACGAAGGATGCAGCCGACCAGGTCATCTCCGCCACCGCTCTGTTTGCCAAAGCAGGTGCGCAATCCCTGCGCATCAATACCGTCTACCAGCTTTTGGCTGATCCGGCGCGCGGCATCGACGCCCATGCGCCGTGGGTCAACCTTCCTGAGTATGTTCTGCATCGGCTGGGTGGACGGCGCGTTGCCGAGTACACCAATGCAACACACACCGGGCTTGTCGACATTGCGGCTGGAGACTGGTCACACGAACTGTGCGATGCGTTTGGCATTCCAGTCGAGAGCCTGCCGCCTATCGTGGCAACCGGGACGGTGGTTGGCCGGCTCTCCGGCACCCTGGCGGATCTGCCTGCCTTCCGCAACACGCAACTGATTGTGCCGGCCTGTCACGACACAGCATCCGCGATAGCGGGAATTCCTGCCGACCTGAACGGCACGGCCTACATCTGCTCCGGAACGTGGTCGCTGGTGGGCGCGCTGATTCAGTCACCCGTCACCAGCCGGGAGGCCATGGAGGCGGGCTATACGAATCAAGGGGCTGCAGGAGGGGGATTCTGCTTTCACGCCAACGTGAACGGGATGTGGATTTTGAAGCAGTGCATGGAAAGCTGGAAGAGAGCGGGCCGCGCCTGGGAGATCCGGGAGCTGGTCGAGCAAGCGTCTCTGTGCAATTGCCCGGCCATCATCCCGGTGGATGCAGCGCCTCTGATGCTCGACGGCGAAATGCCTGAGCGCCTTAATGACGAACTCCGCAAGCTGGGTTGCGCGACCATCGAGAACTGCGTGGGCAATGAACCTAAGTTTGCGCGGTTGATCTTCGAGAGCCTCGCCAATCGTTATAAGTCCGCAATCGCAAGCCTTGAATCCATGCTCGGGACGCGCATCGAGCGGATCCACATTCTGGGGGGCGGTAGCCAGAACCAGCTTCTGACGCGGCTCACGGCTGAACACACGGGACTGCCTGTTGAAACCGGCAACGTGGAGAGCTCCACCATCGGGAACTTCGCAGTGCAGATGGCCGTGGCGGAGGGAGAGCAAGGCACCCTGAACGTTGAAGCTCTTCGCCGCTGGGCTCGTATTCTCTCCGCATCACCAGCCTCCGCGTCCGCTCCTGATCCCTGATCCATGATCCCTGCCTCTACGCTTCCACCGGCACGTTGATCTGGCCTTCCGTGCCGAACACGCGGCGGTAGCGAGCGACCTCCGCGTCTGGGCCCATGGCCTTCGAGTAGTTGTCGGACAGCTTCACTGCCGGACGGCCGTCCACGGCAACCAGTTTGCACACCAGGCTGACGGGGTTGAAATTACCGTTCCCCTGCGGATTGCAGTTGCGGAAATCATTCGTCAGAAATGTGCCCCAGCCTGAGCTGAAGCGGATGCGCGGCTCCGGAAGCCATCGCTGCGGGTCAGCGAAATCGCGCGCTGACTTGAACTCCTCTGGCCGGGCGCCGTTCTGCAGGGCGCCGCCGAAGTACGCGTGCAGGGCGAGGATCTTGTCGACATCGAGAGCATCCGAGGCGATCAGTCGCTTGCGCTGCGGATTGCGGCCGCGCTGCTTGAGCCACGCGATGTACTCGTCGCCGGCGATGAAAGGGTCCTTGCTGTCGATGCGCTGGCCGGTCCAGTCGGCCACCCAGTCGGGGGCATCGCGCAGAAACTGCGTGGTGCCGAAGGTGTCAGGCAGCAGGATCAGCAGTTCGCCCTGGTAGGTCTGCTGCCACAGTTCGAGCAGCCGATATTGAGCGCGCTTCAGTTCCTCGTCGGTATCGGCCAGGGATGCAACCGCCATAGGCAGCTCATGGGCGTTGGTGCCCATGGCTTCCAGGTCGTGCTTGTATGCAAGGTAGGTATTGGAGCTGCCGGAAAACGATCCGCCCAGCACGTCGCGCATGGCCAGCACTACGTACTCCTGCCACAGGAAGCTGTGCCGCCGCCGCGTGCCGAAATCGCTCAGGCTCAGCCCGGGCACTCCGAGCAGGCGCTCCATCTTGTCCCACAGGCGCGATTTTGCACGCGCGTAGAGCACGTCAATCTCAAATTCAGTCATGGGCTTGAGCGCGGCTCGCGTCTTGAGCTCGTCGATGATGGCGAGAGCATAGATTTCCCACATAGTCGTCTCGGTCCACAGGCCCTCGAAGCGCAGTTCGATTTGCCCATCGGTAATCGAAAGCTCGAAGTCCGACAGACGGAAATCGTTCTGCAACCACTCCAGAAAAGCTGACTCAAACATGCCGCGCTTGCCGAAGAAGGTGTTGCCGGCGAGCCAGATCATCTCGGATTTGTGGAAGCGCAGGCGGCGGGCGTGGTCGAGCTGATCGCGCAGCTCCTTGAGATCGATGACCTCTGCCAGGCGCACCTGGGTGGTGCGGTTCTGCACGGCGAAGGTGGCACGGGTACGCGGGAAATGCTTCCAGATGAACTGGAGCATGAGCAGCTTGTAAAAATCGGTGTCGAGCAGCGATCGCGTGATCGGATCGAGTTCCCAGTTGTGGTCGTGTGCGCGGCGTGCGATGTTGATGATCACAGACCCACTGTATTAAATCCCCCCGGCATCCCGGCAATACCGGACTGCCGGCCGGCGAAGCAGATCATCCTGGAGTGCTCAGAAGACGATCTTCACCAGGCGCATGAGGAGCTCGTCCGGGGAGAAGACCGTGAGCAACAGCGGCAGGAACGGCACGGCGGTGGCCAATGCGAGACGTGAGATGTCCTGCAGTCCGAAGGGAATGGCGCGCATATCGCTCACGACGCTGTAGCTGTTACCCAGGTCAGCGAGGGATTGGATGTCACCGCTCCCCAGCATGTCCTCCCCGGTGTCCGGGTCTCGCCGAATCCATTTGCGCTCGAAGTTCTCGACATAGTCCTGGGCGAACTGGCCATATTCGGCCAGCGCCTTCCTCTTGGTGGCAGCCATTTGCGGGGTGAACATCACCAGAGGCCCAAGGACCGCAAAGACAAAGAAAGCGACAAAGCCTGCAATCTGCAACTTGAAAGACACCAGGTTCTGGCCCATGTAGAGGACCCGGCTGCCGACCATGCCGGCCAGAATGGCGCCTTGCGCGAACACCAGGGGGCTGAACGCGTAGACACTCCTGCCCAGAAACGCAAGGCCGCCGCAACGGTCAGGATGGCTGGCAATGAGCTGAAGCTTGATCCGCGATACCTGCCAGAGGAAGCGATACCAGATGAACAGCCGCAAGTACCACCGCAGAAGGATGAATTGAGTCATGGGGATGCTGAGGAAGACATACCAGTAGCCCGCCGGAGTCAGGTTCCACCGGCTGCCGGCGTGCGCGTACCAGGTCGGCGTTTCGATCGATCCCCGTCCGTTCCAAATCCAAAATCCCAGCACGTAAACCAGCAGAATCAGCGATAGTTCGACGGGAATGGAGTTCCGCAGCCGCACCGCGGAGTGAATCGCCTGCTGAAAGCGCGGCCGGTCCTCGTCAGCAATCATGCGGCGCTCCACAAAGCGCCTCACTAATGGAGTGATCCGCTGGTGCACCACCAGCTCGGCGACAATCAGGATGGGAAGAGCCACCAGGAAGCGCACCTGCACTTCCAGGTCCATGAAGAAGCTGATCCGCGCCGATTGCCCGAAGAGCAGGTCGACGCCGGACAGGATCGCCACGGGGAGCCAGACGATCATCGGAATGAGCAGTACGCGACGGAGCGCGAGTTCGAGCACGTCCCCGGCAAGGCGAGTCTTGCGAAAAAACTGGTACAGCGGTCCGCCCAGCACGAGGGAGAAATCTCGCACCTCTGCGCCTTCGGCACTTACCGCATCCGGCTTCGCTCGTTCCTCTACGGTTGGCATCGCATGCACCTTCGGCTCGCACACATTCGATAGCGACCGTATCGCTGCTGACACAACTGAAGCTACTGGGACTTTTGGCAGTGCAGGAATGGGAACTTCACACCATCGCCGGCAACACTTCGGCTGCCTGACGTTTGCTCTGGCGAGGATGCGGTCATAGAATCGGGTCGAGAATCAATACATCCAGAATCACCCATGGGAGAGTTATGGAAATGACTCAGCTCAAGCCTTGCTGTTTCCGCGTCCTGATCGCACTCTGTGTCACCTTTTTCGTTCTAAGCGGTATTGGGTGCGGGGGTGGAACAAGCACCAGCGGCTCGGGCGGGGGTACGCCTCCACCGCCGCAGAGTACAAAACAATGGACGTGGATGAGTGGCAGCGATCAAGCCGGATCTTCGTCGACCTTAAATGGGAGCTACGGTACGAAGGGGGTAGCATCCTCCACAAATGTTCCGCCGGGGCGCGATTCTGCAGTCTCCTGGACTGATGCAAGCGGAAACCTTTGGCTCTTCGGGGGCGGCGGCTTCGACCCGTTGGGAACCAAGGGGCCTTTCAATGACCTTTGGAAGTACACTCCGTCGTCGAAGCAGTGGACCTGGGTGAGCGGAAGCAGCTCGGTGCCGGGAAACCAAATGGGCATCTATGGAACAAAGGGCACGCCCGATCCTGCCAATGTTCCCGGAGGACGCGTAACCTCTGTCTCATGGATCGATGCCAGTGGGAATCTCTGGCTGTTTGGCGGCGCCGGGTTCGATTCCAACGGGCAGGACAGCGTGCTGAACGATCTGTGGGAGGTCAATCCGTCCACCTCTCAGTGGACCTGGATCAGTGGAAGCGACACGATCGATGGGAAAGCCGTCTACGGCACGCTGGGCGTTGCGGCAGCGGGCAACGTTCCGGGCGCACGGGAACGGGCTGTGTCGTGGACCGACAACAACGGCAACCTATGGCTTTTTGGCGGTGACGGCTTCGACCCCAGCGGTTCCGGGTCGATCGGCAGCTTGAACGATCTATGGGAATTCAGCTCTTCCAGCAAGCAATGGACCTGGGTAAGTGGAGGCAGCGCACTCGATGTGAAGGGTGTCTACGGGACCATGGGTGTGCCGTCTGCCGGAAACGTGCCGGGAGCGCGCGTCAATGCCGTTTCCTGGGCGGATCGCAGCGGCAATCTCTGGCTGTTTGGCGGTTTGGGACGCGACTCCGCGGGCATGGAATACGATCTCAACGATCTATGGGACTTCAACCCGTCCACCAGGCAATGGACGTGGGAAAGCGGGAACAGCACGGTGAATGTCCCGGGCGGGAACCTCTGCGCTGGAGGTGTTTATGGCACAGAAGGCACTGCCGCGGCGAGCAACGTTCCCGGCGGCCGTAATGCTGCCGCCAGTTGGATTGACTCCAAGGGTAATCTCTGGCTCTTCGGAGGCCTGGGTTGCGACGTCAGCGGGACTGCAGGTGCTCTGAATGATCTCTGGGAGTTCAATACTGCGAACAAGAACTGGACCTGGCAAAGCGGAAGTAGTTCTGTCGGTTCTCCCCAGGGAGGAACGGGCGGCTCATCCGGCACCTATGGCACCCAGGGAACCGCTGCAACTGCCAACACCCCAGGAGGGCGCTCCGGACCGCGCGCCTGGGCCGATTCCAGTGGCAGTCTCTGGCTCTTCGGAGGAGCGGGTCACGATTCAACAGGCGCATGGGGCCAGCTCAATGACCTATGGCGATATACACCCTAGTCAGGTCTTGCGAAGTGCGGTTCACACCAGCCGGGCCTCGATGGAATCGTTCAGTTGCGCGCGCACGGAATCAGGAAGAGGCGGCATGGCGCCCTGCTGCGAGGCCATCCACGAGCCCCAGCGATTGCCCGCCTCGTTGAGCGTGGCGAGATCGGCGCCGCGCAGCATGTAGCGCGTCATGGCCGCGGTAAACGCATCGCCGGCGCCGATCGTGTCCGATAGTCTGGTCGGTACACCGGGATGCTCATGCCATGCGTCGCGCGACACCAGCACGCTTCCCTGTCCGCCCCGTGTGACAGCCACCATTCGCAGGGTCGGGAACTCCGCAAGCAGCCGTTCCGCCCCGGTACGCAAGCCGGCGGGGTCGGCGGGTTCCGATGCGGGCAGCCCCAGTAGGCCCAGGACCAGAGGCATCTCCGCGTCATTCAGCTTCATCACCGTTGCCAGCGAAAGCGACTCCTGCAGCACTTCGCTTGAATAGAACGGCGCCCGCAGGTTCACGTCGAAGACGCGCACGCAATGCGACGGTGTCTGCGCGGCCAGCGTCTGGATGGTCTGTCGCGATTCCAGCGCCCGTTGAGCAAGTGTGCCGAAGCAGATGGCGTCGGCGCGCTCAGCAAGGCGAACCCAGTCGTCATTCAGTTCCATGAAGTCCCATGCGGCGGGCTCGTGAATGACATACGAGGGCTGCCCGTCCTTCAACTCGACGGTCACGCGCCCTGTCTCATGGTTAGGGTCAACCTGCAGATACCCGGCGTCGGCCGGCAGAGGATCGAGCAGGTGCACAGCCTCGCGGCCCAGGTCGTCGCGGCCGATGCGGCTGAGGATGGCAGCATGGCTGCCGAGCCGGCCCGCCATGACGGTGAAGTTGGCCGGCGCGCCTCCCAGCGCTGCGCCTGAAGGCAGCAGGTCCCACAACAGCTCGCCAATCCCCAGAATCAGATGCGGTTCCATCAGAGGTCACTCCGGCGCCGGTCTCGTTCGCTCCTGTGCCGGCCGCACCAGACAGCTTTCTCCCTCGCACCTGTCTTCGTCAACTGGAAAGCTTTCCCGGTAGTGGGTCAATTTGAATCCAAATTGACCCGCTACCGCTTTCCCATCCACCGCCATAACGAGCAATCCTCGTACGGCGCTGAAGCATATTCGCCTTCAGGCTGATTGTCGAGAATGCGCTTGTCTGCTTCCGCATCGGCACGCGAGCGCGGCACCTTGCCGGAAAACAGCCGGGTGAAGCCCTTCTGCTGTTCGAAAACCCAGGCCTGCTCGTCATTGACGTAAAGAACGTCAAGCGCACCCGGCCGATCGGCAAATGCCTTCGCCAGTTGCTTCAGCAGACGGCGCATCACGACTGCGCCGAACGGATTGAAAAGGAACAGAAGGACTGGCCCCTGTGGATAGGCAAAATCCACCGCATCTGCCTCGATGATTCTGGTGGCGCAACGGACACGGCCGGCTTTGCGCCGCACTGCTAAATTTCGTTTAGCTGCGCGCACCAGCGCGCTATGGAGTTCCACGCCGATCACCTGCCGGAACGGCATCTCCGCAGCCAGCAGCAATGCGCGTCCCATGCCCGCACCCACATCGATGAACGTGGTCTGCTCAACCGGAGCGGCCGGCGGGGTGCGCAACCATCGCGTGATCAGCCGCTGAAAAACTGACGGCGCAACGCCGAAATACGCGGTTGCATGCTTGTCATGCGCGTGCCCGGTGGTGAGGTGCCGCCCTGCGACCAGCCCGCTGGTACGCACGCCGTGTTCGATATCGAAGGGATGCGGCGTGAAGCCTTCCTTGACCGTGAGCCCGGGCAGGCGCCTTCTGCTTTCATTCCGTGGAGCCACACCTCAGCCTACCAATTGCAGCCCTCGCCGAGCCGGAATCGGGGCGGATCAGAATTCGTGGTGGTCGTCGTACAGTGGATCGATCACATTGCTTCGGACGTCGGCAGCCATCACGGGCTCGGCCGGGGGGTTCGCGATCTCCGCGCCCGCACGGACCCGGGCGACCGTGAGCCAATTGTCCTTGTGCGGCTGGTCCGCGGTCCACGGCGGCAGCGCCATCTGAAAGTAGGCGCTGAGCGCCTCAGCGTATGGTTCGTAGAGCCGCCGCATCTCGCGCAGACGGGCCTCCGCGTTTGCGTCCCGGCACATGCTGACGCCCCCCTCGCACAACAGCCCGTAGAGCTGGTTGTAGCGCGCAGGCGGAAGGCGATCCTCCGTGGAGGTGAGCGGTTGCAATGAAACCACCTGCGACAGATCCACCATGGCGTGTCGGGCCATGGCAAATGTCAACTGCGCCTGGCGCGCTTCGTGCCCCTGCACACCGGAGATCAGCAGCGCGCAGGTGTCCAGAATGGCGGTCAGCGCCCCAATCCAGCTCTGATTTGTATGCTGCGAGCGGAAGTAGCACAGAAGAGGAAACGAGATGTGGCTCTCCAGCAACTCCGCGGACCAGCGCTCCCATTCCACCAGGAGTGTCTTCAGCGCTTCGTGCGCATCCTCGTGCGCGTGGCGGCGCATTAGCTCGGCGGCCGTGGGAGGTGAACCGGCGCGCGCGTCAAGGAGCGAGATGGTCACTTCACGCCGCGAGAACGCGCCGTAGAGCACGGGGAAATAGCCCATGATGACGGCGAGAAATCCAAACCCCGTTCCCGATTCCAGCACCATCAGCCATCGTGCCGCACCATCCACCGGGCCTGCGTCTGTGGGACCCATGGTGAAGATTGCGGTGCCGCTCAGGTAGAGGTCGCTCCACAGCCCGAGATGCTGCCGCACGTCGTAGAACGGGCTGCCGATGGCGTCGAAGATCAACCCGAATCCAAACAGAATGAGGGCGGCCCAAAAGGCCAGCAACACGATCAGCGACAGCGGTCCGTAGAAGCTGAACGCGGTCTCTCGGTCGCGCGGGGTACGTATACGTCGCGCGAAGAACGCCCAGGGCGTCCAGGTGGCGAGGTAGAACCACCGGGTCAGGCGAACCGGACCAGTGGCGCGGCGCGGCAGAATAATGGTCTGAAAGGCGTCGACCAGCACCGTAAAGACGCAGACGACCCCAGCCACAAGAGCGACAAGGCGCAACACGGCCTCCCTTTCAATGCTCCCGGTAATCGCAATCCAGGCTCAGAGTAGCCCGGCGTTGCGCGCTCACCGGTGCTTGTATTTTAGCGAAGCTGAGACGGATGCCTGCGTTGGGCGCAACTGATGCTCACCGCTGAAGGTGGCTTTTCAGAACGACACGTCTGCCGGCTCGCTGACGCGCAGCACGGATTGGTCGCCGGTCATCTTCTTCCATGCCGCTCGGATGGCGTCGATGCGGTCGCGATTCTCCGCGGAATCGGGGTGGTAGATGATGAGCAGCTTGGAATGCAGGCGTTCGGGGACAGATTGGCCCTTGCTGAGCCACTGGCCGTAGACATCCAGCACGCTGAGCCCGTCCGGAAAGCGGGGCGTAACCTCGCGATCAAGAAAGTCGCGCCATTTGGATTCGCTGATGCCCTGCTCAGGATGATCGGCGGGACCGAGGCCGAAGTAGAGCCGCGTGTCGACCCAGCCGTGCGCCTGCGCCGGATGTGCTGCATCGCCCTGCAGAGTTGGCGCGGTTGCTGGCCGCGTCGGCGCCGCGGAGCGGCACCCACAGACGCTGAGCGCGGCTGCGAGGACCGGCATGAGGAGTAGCGCGGAAAGCCTTCTCCGCAGAGCCCTACTTCTCCACTTCCACGCCGCGCCAGAACGCAACGTAGCCCCTGATCTTGCGGGCAGCCGGCTTGGGGTCGGGATAGTACCAGGCGGCGTCGGGGTTATCCTGGCCGTCGATGAGCAGGCTCATGTAGCGTGCCTGACCTTTCCACGGACAAGTCGAGGTAGTCGTGCTGGGACGGAAATACTCCCGCTTCAGACTCGATTCAGGGAAATACACGTTGCTTTCCACTGTCTCGGTCTGATCGCTTTCGGCAATCACCTTGCCGTTCCAGGTTGCTCGAGCCATGAGATTTCCACTTGAAACGCAGATTTAGCCGAGCCGCATTCAGGCCAGCCGACGACTCGCAGGAGCCGTGCGGACAGTCATCGCCCGCGCGGCGCCCGACAGTCGATATGACAGTAGCAGAAATCAGCTCTGCGTGCGAATTCCGGGCAGGGTCGGAACCCGGAGAGTACCTACTTGGCCTCGGCCACCGAGTCGATGTGCACGCTCTTGGCGCTCGAGTCCACAGTTCCGGTAACCTTCACGTGGCTGCCGTAGTATTCCTTCACAGCATCGGGATTGTCGATCTTCAGCACCGACTTGTCCTTCTCCGAGACAAACACCGGCTGCATGCCGCCTTCGACGCACTTCTTGACGCAGGCCGCACCGCTTCCGGCATGCTTCGCGCCGCACATGGAATCGGAAATCCAGCCAGCCATGGAATTCGAGTCGGCTGCGTTGGCAGCGACGACGGTAAACGAGCCTGCTACCAACAGCAAAGCGAAAATGCGCTTCATTACGACCTCCGGGGAGTTGGGGAGTTTTGAACCGCCTACCATCATCCACGACCGAAGTGGTTTAAGCAAGTCAAACAACGGAAACAATCTGAACCGGACTGCCGATCTGTTGACTCGGTCGAAATTGCGTTGGCGCCCGTCTACGGCTTGGCCGGATAGGCATACTGCGGCGCCGCTTTCTGCAGCCTCGCGCGCATGCCTTCCACATTCCGCTTGACGATCTCATAACGCGACGCCGCTGCCGGAAACCGCTTCACCAGGTCCGAGGTGCGCGCCATGAACATGGGATTGCGCTCCCGCACTCCGTCGAGGATAGCCTCGAACTTTGCCAGAAGGAAAAAGCCCTCGTTGTTGCAGTCTACGAACAACTCGGCGGATACTGTGCCGTGCAGCACCAGCGCCGCGGCCATCTCCCAGAACGAGAGCACCTGGCGGACATAGGCATTGTGCGGATCGGCCGGATTCATCGCGACATTGAAGTACTCCTCCGCGGTCGCCGGCCAAAACTCCCCGGCCACCCACGCGCGCGCCTTGCGCATAACCTCTTCCCGGCGCAAATCGTAAAGCTTCAAAATGATGTCGGCATCGGCGGGCGTAGCAAGCGAACTCTGCGGCAAGTGTTCCATTCATGGTCTCCGCTGACCATGGTAAAGGATGGGGCCGCTTGCCTGTTCCTGGGGACTCGTTCAGTCGGGGCACCGGCACGTATGCTTCCAGGTTCTAGGACACGGTGTGGCCGCCCTTAGGGCTGCGGACTGGGGATCGTCTGGACCAGTTCACGTGCAATCTCATCAGCGTTGAGGAACACGCGGGCCGGAATAAAACGGGGCAGCAGCACACCGGCAGCCGTTGTCTTCCCCGCCCCGTTGGGACCACCAAGAATGAAGATTTCCTTCGCGGTATCTGTCAACGTTGCGACTCTCCGCATCCAGCAATCCATTCCCCGATCCCTATTCCCTGCCTTTACGCCGGCTGCAACTCGTGCTTTTTGTCGCCCTTCTCCACCACCGGGCCGTGCGTTTCGGCCGTAGGCGGCGGCGGTGCATCGCCAATGCGCTTGGAGAACGTGCATACGACCGGTCCCTGCTGCTCCGGCTCGGCTGCCTTCTTCCCCTTCTTCTTCGGGGCTGCCGCTTCTTCCTCAGCGCCCTTCTTCTTGTTCGGGCACTCCAGGTAGATGCCGCTCTTCAACGTCTTTTCCAGCAGATAAGGATTGTTGCACTCGGGGCACTTCTCCGCCACCGGCTTGTAGTTCGACGTGAAGTCGCACTTGGGATAGTTGGTGCATCCCCAGAAGAGATTGCCGCGCTTGGCCTTGCGCTCCGCAATATCGCCCGTTCCGCACTTGGGGCACTTCATGCCTTCGATGATGTTCTGCTTGACGTATTTGCACTTGGGATAACCGGAGCACGATACAAACTCGCCATAGGCGCCCTGGCGCAGGACCAGAGGCTTGCCGCACTGCGGGCAGGCTTCGCCCGTAGGCTGCGGCGCGCTCTGCTTCTGCTGCTGCTTTGAGCTCAGCTTGCGGAAAGTCCTGCACGGCGGATCGGCGTTGTAGTCCGGGCACGCCATGAACATCCCAAACGGTCCGCGCCTGAGCACCATCACCTTGCCGCAGTTCTCGCAATACTCTTCCTGCTCGGCCGCATTCTCAGCTTCAGGCGTGTTGAGATCCGGCTTGTTGGCCGTGTTCTCCTTGGTGAACGTGCAGCTCGTCGGATCCTTCTTGTTGTAAGCCGAGCACGCATAGAAGCTGCCGAACTTGCCCCACTTGAGGAGCAGAGGCGACCCGCACAGATCGCACTTCTCGTCGGTCTTCTCTTCCATGCGCTTGATGTCTTCCATGTGCTTCTCGGCAACCTTGAGCTCTTTTTCAAAGTAGCCGTAGAAGCCCTTGAGAAGATCGGTCCACTTTTCCTTGCCTTCTTCAATATCGTCGAGCTCTTCCTCCAGCCTCGCCGTGTACTGCGTGTCGAAGATGTATGGGAAGTTCTTCACCAGTAGATCGCATACCACCATTCCGATCTCCGTCGGATAAAACCGGCTGCTGATCTTGGTCACATACTCGCGATCCTGAATCGTCGTGATAATCGACGCATAGGTTGAGGGCCGTCCGATGCCGCGCTCTTCCAGCACCTTTACCAATGACGCTTCGTTGTAACGCGGCGGCGGCGACGTGAAGTGATCTTCCGCTGCGAGCTTCTCAAGCTCAAGCCGAGACACACCATCCAGGTTCGGCAGCTTGTTCTTCGACTCGTCTTCTTCGTCGCTGTTCTTGTCTTCGGCAACCTCGTACACCTTGAGAAAGCCGTCGAAGCGCAGCACCGAACCACTCACGCGGAAGTCATACGTCTTGCCCGTCTTTGCCGAAGCCGCGGCAATCCTGGCGGTCGTTATGTCAAACTGCGCCGGCGTCATCTGCGATGCTACAAAGCGCTGCCAGATCAGTCGATACAGCTTCAGTTGCTCATCGGTCAGATACTTCGCCACTGAGTCCGGCGTATGTGACGCATCGGTGGGACGAATCGCTTCGTGCGCATCCTGCGCGTCCTTCTTGCCTTTGTAGCTGTTTGGCGTTGCCGGCAGATAGTGCGAACCAAGGTTCTTGGTGATCCACTCGCGCGCGCTTTCCTTTGCTTCCGGCGATACGCGCGGCGAATCGGTACGCATGTAGGTGATCAGGCCCACCGGCCCTTCGCTGCCAATCTCCACGCCTTCATACAGCCGCTGCGCCACGCCCATGGTGCGGCGCACATTAAATCCCAGTTTGCTCGCCGCGTCTCGCTGCAACTGGCTGGTGATGAACGGAGCCAGCGGCCGGCGCTGCTGCTGGCGCGACTCCACTGACACCACCGACCACTTCGCGTCCTGCAGAGCGGACACCACTTCATCCATCGACTTCTTGTCAGGCAGCGCGCTGGCGATGAACTGATCCTTGCCCTCTTTGTCGGTGCCGTTGGCAACACGAACCGGTTCGCCGTCGATACCTACAAAACGCGCCTTGAACTTTCCGTCGGCCTGCTTCTCAGGATGGAGAAACGCGTCCAGCGTCCAGTACTCAACCGGCTTGAAATTGCCAATCTCGCGCTCGCGTTCCACAATCAGGCGCACTGCCACCGTTTGCACCCGGCCGGCAGACAGTCCACGCCGCACCTTGTCCCACAGCAGGGGAGATATCTGATAACCCACCAGGCGATCGAGCACACGACGCGTCTGCTGCGCGTCCACCAGGTTCTGATCCACCTCGCGCGCATGCTGAAACGCATCCTGCACGGCCTTCTTGGTGATCTCGTTGAAGGTTACGCGCTGGATCTTCTGCTTCTCTTTTGCCGAAACACCGAGCTGCAGCGCCAGGTGATACGCAATCGCTTCGCCTTCGCGATCAGGGTCAGGCGCCAGAAAGATGTGATCGGCTTTTGACGCGGCCTTCTTCAATTGGCTGACGACCTTCTCCTTGCCCGGAGACACAACCAGCGTCGGCTCAAACGTCCGCTTCTTCAGCTCTACGCCAATATCGTTTTTGGGCAGGTCCATGATGTGCCCGACTGAGGCGAGCACTTCGAAGTCCTTGCCAAGATATTTTCCAATCGTCTTCGCTTTCGCGGGCGACTCGACGATTACCAGTGATTTGCTCATTGCCATCCTTATTACTACACCAACCCCGCCACGGGCCTGTTGGACTCGCTTGTGAGGGTTGCGTCTCTCTTGTGATTACGCGGAGTGCCTGAAGGTTTCAAGTCCGCGTGCATCAAAGGGGCCCCGGCCCGTTCTGCTTTGTGTTGGCCGTGAAACTTGGAAGCTATCACGGAAGCCGCTTGCGTTTCCAGTCACAGCACCGCATTCTGCCCCTTTCGAACCACGCGGGAGTACGCGTAAATCATGCAGTCTGCAAACGTTGCATTCAAATCTGACCAACTCCACGTTATTTGCTCACCGGCTCCGCGTGAGAGCGATTGCGAGTATTCCGAATGGACGCATGCACCTTGATCAACGTTTGCACAGGAGCGCGAGTCCACTCGCCCGCTCAACACGAAAATGCTGTCGTGCTCACCCCATCACACGTACGTAGTTCTTGCCGGGAAGCTGCCGTACGCGGCCTGCGATCTCCAGTTCAAAAAGGGCCGTAAACACTTCGCTGGAGGTCAGTTGCGTTTCGAGGAGCGAAAGGATTTCATCGATCTGCAGCGATTCGTCCGCCCGCAGTCTCTCCAGCACCATGGCTTCTTCAGGCCGCAAGGGCGGATCAGCCAACAAGGATGCGCCAGACCCGGGTTTGGATGCAACTGAAGAACTACCCTCTAATTCGATGCGCACGTCGGAAGGAAGTTCCTCCCACACGTCTTCCCATGTGCCTGTCAGCTTGGCGCCCTGCTTTATCAACGTGTTCGGCGTCCACGAGTTCTTGCTCGTCACGTTGCCAGGCACCGCAAACAATTCGCGATTCTGCTCCTCCGCGCAGCGCGCCGTCACGCGCGTTCCGGAGTTCTCACTGGCCTCTACAACCAACACGCCAATGCTGACGCCACTGATAACGCGGTTGCGCCGCGGAAAATTCTGCGGCGCTGGAAACGTCCCAATCGGCACTTCGCTCACAATGGCTCCGCCGAAGTCCAGGATCTGCTCCGCAAGCTTCTTGTTCTCTTTGGGATAAATCACGTCGATGCCGGTGCCCCACACCGCCACGGTGGGCATGCGGGCGACCAGCGCTCCCTTGTGCGCGCAGGTGTCCACGCCCCGCGCCATGCCGCTCACAATCAGCAGACCGCGCGCGCTCAGATCGCGAGCCAGCATCTCCGCCACTCCGCTCCCATACGGAGAGGGGTGGCGCGTGCCCACGATTGCCAGGAGAGGGCGCGCCAGCAGCGACACGTCTCCACGCACCCAAAGCACCGGGGGAGGATCGTAGATCTCACGCAGCCTCTCAGGATAGGCCTGGCATCCGTACGTCAGGATCCCCGCGTTCTCCTGGGCGGTGGCAGCCCATTCAGCTTCGGCAGCTTTGCGCGCTTTGCCCTCAAAAAGGAACTGTGCCGCCGACGCGGGAATCCGCAGTGCCTCCAACCCCGTCAGCGGCAGTTCGAAGAGCTGGGCCGGATTGCCCAGCAGGCGCATGGCTTCCACGCTCCGCCGCGGTCCCATGCCGGGCGTCAGCGCCATCGCCAGCCACGCCAGCCGGCTCTCGTCCAGCGGCCCCTCTCCCGCAGCCGCGATGTTCGCCGTCGATATCGATGTGGTCATTCCATCGCACAATACCGCACTGGTAAGCCACTCGCGCGTGACGTACCTCACATATCTCCGGTGAACTGAAGGCGACTCCTGGCCCCTCACGGCGAAGCCGGGGGCAGCCTCATTCCGTAATCAAGGACTTCCCTTCCTGCCCGTCTCCGGCATCTCCCCGCATCATCGCCCGCAACGCTCTGGCGATCACAAATGGAAACTGCTCCGGATCCGACATGATACGGGGATACACCAGCAGACTGGCCCGCCGCTCGACCGTCCGCCCCTGTTCATCTTCCAGGGTTGCAATGATTTCGACGCCTTCGCAGGTCGGCGTGTGCGCGCTCGGCCCCAGCGACTCGTAGAGCAGACGAAGCAGCTTGTATCTGCGGGGAAGCATTCCCTCGATCTTGCCCCAGGCAAGCACCGCTCACCTGTGACGCAGATCACTCCACTGCGGCTTCCGCATCCGGCGCCGGAACAACCCCACACCCCGCGCCCGACGCCCGCCGAGCCGATCTGAGGCTGCTTCCACTTCCCGGTCAGCCCAACTTCCCCAGAGAGCTGAGATGCGCCTCGCATTCCGCAACCCCCTCCTCCACCCGCAGCGAGCCATACAAGACCCGCGCCTCTTCCCACAGAGCCCGGGCCTGCTCTCGATTCCCAGCGGCCTCCTGCAGCAGCGCAAAGGGTCGAACTGTATTCGCCAGATCCAGAATCCGCGTCTCGTAGCTGCCCCGGTAAGCGTTCAACGCCTCCTCATACAGCGGCTGAGCCCGCGCCAATTGCGTCTCTTCCATCCACACATCCGCAATATGGCGAACAGCATGGGCACACGCCAGCGCGTCCCCCTGCTGGCGATACTTTGCAGCCGCTTGCGCATAACACGAGCGCGCCTCCTCGCGGTCGCCCCGCGCCCGCGCACTTCTGGCCTGAGAAACCCACTCTGACCCAGTCGGCATGCCCGTAGAGTACACCTGAATCTCCACAGATTCGGGACCGAAATCCCAACCTGGCGCCGCAAATCGCTCTCCAACTCCTAAGACTATAGTTGACAAATCCGCACCTCCAGGCACATACTCCTAAGACATTAGGAGAAGCGGTATGACATCTCCCACTCCGAAGTCCGGTTTCACCCCCCTCGAGCTCCGCATCATGCAGGTCATCTGGAAGCTCGGCGGCAGCTCCGTCACCGCCGTTCAGGCCGAACTCGACCCGCCTCTTGCGTACACAACCGTGCAGACGGTGCTCAACATCCTCGAGCGCAAGGGCAAGCTCCGCCGCGAATTGCAGGGACGCGCCTACGTCTACTCCGCGCGTGTGACCGAAGACAATGCCCTGGGCCAGAGCCTGCGCGACTTGATTGACCGCATGTTCGGCGGCTCCAGTGAAGAGCTCGTGATGAGCCTGCTGAAGAACCGCCACATTGACGCACAGCGTCTGGAGAAGCTCACTCGCCAATTCAAAACCGGAGATACCGAATGATCCGTCTCGAATCTCTCCTCGTCGCCTATGTCTTCAACTCGCTGTGGCAGGTGCCGCTCGCCTGCATTGCTGCCGCGCTGGCCGCACGCACGCTCCGGCAGGCAGGCGCACACGCCCAGCATCGCGTCTGGGTCGTGGGGCTCTTGGCGGGAGCTCTCTTCCCTGCCCTCTCCCTGCTGCCTCTCGACCAGGCTCATCTTGGATGGATGTTCGCCGCCTCTGCGCATCCGGCCGTGCAGGGCGAGGTGTCGATCCAGATGGGCCCGGGCACCGGTTATGGCGGCCTGTGGCTCCCTCCCGCAGTCTTGCGCTCTGTCGTTCTGGCCTACTGCGCGCTGCTGGTTTGGTTCGTGCTGCGTTTCGCCTGGCGATGTGTGCGCGTCTCCTCGCTGCAACGTGAAAGCAGGCCGCTCTCGCTCGACGCCCGCCAGTCGCAAATACACGGCGAGTATTCCAGCGGAACAGCGGTAGCCCGTGTCCTCGTCGCCGAATCGCCACACGTCTTTGCGCCGGTTGCGGTAGGGATTCGCAGAAAAGCGATCCTCCTGCCCTGTGCATTCTCTGAACGCCTCGCGCCGGCTGACTTCGACATGGTTCTCGCCCACGAGTTCGCGCACCTTCGCCGCGACGACTTCCTCAAGAACCTCTGCTATGAGCTCATTGCCCTTCCGGTGAGCTATCACCCGCTCTTCTGGCTCATCCGGCAACGGCTTATGGAAACCCGCGAGATGGTCTGCGACGAACTGGCCGCCCAGGTCTCCGGCAAGCCCGCCTATGTCCAATCCCTCCTGCGGCTGGCCTCGTTGCTCGTCGAAGGCCTTGCCCGCCCCCTTCCCCACGGCGTCGGCGTGTTCGATGCCAACACCCTCGAAAGGAGACTTATGAAACTCACCCGGAACGCGCCCTCCATCGGCCACGCACGCAGGGCCGCACTCGTCGCCCTCACGCTGGTTCTCGCTGCGGGCGCCGCAACATCCGCCCTGGCGCTTCGCCTGTCGCTCGATCCCGCCGCGCTCTCTGCGGAGGGCTCCTCCAACGCCCCGCCGGAAATCGTCCGGCCCGACGTTCTTGCCCGCAACGCGATCAGCAAGGTCCCGCCCGTCTATCCGCCTGACGCCAAAAAAGCCCACATCCAGGGTGTGGTTGTACTCGACACCGTCATCGGCAAGACCGGCGACGTGGAAAACCTGAAAGTGGTCTCAGGCCCGAAAGAGTTGCAGCAATCGGCTCTCGACGCGGTCCGCCAGTGGAAGTACAAGCCATTCCTCGTCAACAGCAGTCCAGTCGAAGTGAAATCCACCATCAACATCACCTACTCATTGCATAAATAGCCAGACGTTAGCCCCAGGTCACAGCTTTGAGGGACCTGGGGCTGACCGTTCCTGGCGCTGCTTCGGTTCTCATTGGAGCCGCTGCACTCCGGCGGGTGAAGGCGTCGCTCGGGTCCTGGTCACTTTTGCTGCCGGCCGCTTCACTCGTCCTGGGCCAGGCGCCGGCTGTTCAGATGAATATGGCCCAGCGCACCCCAGACCGCCCGGGGCACAAACTCGAACGCAAGGTCCGAACCCACCGTGCCCAGCAGGTTATAGTTCCCCATGCGGAACGCGTCCTTGGCCCCGTATCGGTCGGGATACCAGCCGTAGGTCGCCGTCATTGTTGCCGCATACGGCGCAACCAGGTTGGGAAACGAGAACACCTGCCGTCCGTCTGACCAGCGCCGCGCAATCAGTGCGGAGAGCCCGGCGTGGCGCAGTCTGGCAGGCACTCCGTTGCACCTGCACCGGTGATACGACGTGTCCTGCTTCAGCGCCACCGCCAGCCCCAGGCGCGTCGTGTTCGCCACCGCCGTGATCCCCATATTCGATCCAAACCGCTTCCCCAGCGCACCCGCCCCCTGATGCCAATCAGGGGGATTGTCAGTGCCCTGGTGGATGGCAGCGGTAAAGGCAGCCATCATCAGCGGGTACGGACCCGCCGTGTCCATCACGTAGTAATGCATGAGCTTCCGGCCCGTGGGCGCTTTGCCTGCGGAGGAATCCGCCCCCCGCTCATCGGGGTCGGACGTTCCAGGCGCATCCGCACCCTGGGCCGCCAGCAAGGCCGCGCCTGCGAACAATGCCAGAAAAATCAGAATTCCGCGCCGAATGGGCATATCTGTCATTCGATGCAAGGGAACTCCTGACCCGCTGTTTATGGATCTCATCCGGCACGCCTGTGCCCAGGCCCGAGCCGCACCAGGCGCTTCCCTCGAGCAAAGGTCCTGCCCTCCCCTCCTCAAAAAAATCAGGGGATGCCGCACGCGGCACCCCCCGTTCACTGCGGCAGTTCAGGTTTAGAAGTTGTACTTCAGCGCTACCTCGATGACCCGGCGGCCCGTCTCGTACGCAGGCACGCCCGTGGTTCCGCGCGCGGCCGTGTTCGTGTTGCCGCCGCCCGCATCGCACGTCGGAGTCGTGGTGCCGGAGGTGGTCGAATTGCAACCCATCTGCAGGTTGACATCCGAGCCAAGTCCGAACTGCGGCACCGCATGGTTGAGGAAGTTGAACGCCGAAGCGCGGAACTGGACGTTCTGCGACTCGTGTATACGGAAGGTCTTCGCCATCGCCAGATCGCTTACGAAGAACTTCGGTCCAGTGATGTCCGGCCAGATCGCCTGGCCATTCACGCCCATCGTCGTGGGAGTCTCAAAGCAGCCCGGGTTGAAGCGTTGCCCTGACATCTTCGTCGCGCGCGGATCGCACGTCAGGTAAGGCATCAGCGGCTCTGATGGCGTGCCCAGGTAGTAGTTGTTGCCCGCCGAACCCGTCCACTGAACATTCAGGTTGCCCTGCGTGTTCGGCTGAATGGGAGCGCCGCTCTGCACCTGGGTGTCGCCGGAGAGATCCCAGCCGTTCGTGAATTCCTTCACCAGCCCGTTCTGGACAGGCGCGCCCGGCAGGTGAATCACGTAGGCTGCGTTGAAGATGTGGGTGTGGTCATAGGCCAGCGGACCGTAGTTCGCCCGCAGGCTGTACGGATTGACCATGGCGCCGTCGCCGTTGCCATTGTCGCTCTGTCCATCGCGGATGCCGAGCACCTTCGACCACGTGTAGTTGATCAGGAAGTTGGCCCGGCCCGTCTGCTTCTGCAGAGCCGCAACCATGCCGTTGTAGTTGGAGTAGCTGCCGTGCTGGATCACGTTCAGCACGCCGTAGTCTTTGTAAGGCCGATAGCCCGCGTAATACGCAGCACCCGAAGTGGCGCAATTGCCGGCGTTGCAAGCCATTTGCCACAGGTTCTGACCATCGTTCGGAGCGCCCGGCAGGTTGTACGTTCCCCACATCGCGCCTACGGGAATTTTGTTGATGTTGGAGTAGAAGCTCTCCCCTGACCCGTTACCGGTGAAGAGAGCGTTGCGCGTCGCGTTGCCGATGTACTGCAGTTCGAACACCGTGTGCCCAGGCATCTCCTGGTCCACCATGGCTACCCAGTTCATCGTATAAGGTGTCTTGTTCTCGCCCTTCATGATGCCGTCCACACCGCTCGGGCATGTGCCGCCGCTGTACGCGCTGTTGGGCTGCGACGGGCTCGCACCCACCGGCAGAGCGCACCATGTGCCCGACGTCGGAGCAAAACCGGCCAGCGCCGCAAACGACTCCGTCGAAGGCGTGGTGATGGTCTTCACGTCATACGAGGGATTCAGAGCCGGGTCCACGTCGCCCTCAGAGAATTGCCACCGGTACAAACCGAAACCGCCGCGGATGACCGTCTTGCCGTTGCCGAACGCGTCAAACGCCGCACCTACGCGAGGATCAGGAAGCAGCAGCGGCGACTTGAACCCCGAGATCGGAATCGAGTTATCGATCTGATGCCAGCGCATGCCCGGGAAGTCGTTGCTCGGAACTCCCTGGTTGCCGTTCGAGTCTGCCGCGTACGCTGTCGGATCCCACACCGCCAGGCCGGGGCCGGACAGCGGATACCACGCACCGTCGTGATCGAAGCGCACCCCATAGTTCAGCGTCAGCCTCGTCGTCGCGTGCCAGGTGTCCTGCGCGTAGACGGCCCACTCATGGAACGCCATGTCGTGGATCGGCGCATCGGCCACCTGGGTTTCCCCATCGGTGTGACCAATCAGCATGTCGGCAAACGGGTTGTTGGTGGTGTACTGCGAATAGTTGTCGAAGTCGATCGCGCCCTGCGACCAGTTGCCATATCCGGTGGTCTGGATCTGGTGGTTATCGTCCCAGAAGAAACCCGCCTTCAGGCTGTGGCGCCCCAGAACCTTGGTGAAGTTGTCCTGGAACGAGGTGATCATCTTCTTGTTGCCATAGCCATTGCCGAAGCCCTTGATCGCCGGCGGCGTATACAGGCCGGAGAAGCTGCCGGTGTTGTTGCCGGTGTTCGAGCCCCAGCTGATGATGTTCGGAAGCTGGTCGAATGCGTTGGCCGCCGGCTGCCCGAATGGGTTGTAGTTGGTGAAGCCAGCCGCCGCGGCCGTCATTGCAGTCGGATCCGCGTATACCGGCGGGAAGGTGAAGTAGCTGTACGAGTAGCTCAGTTCGTTGGTGCTGGTGGGGCTCACGATACGCGTGTAGTTCGCCGTCCACAGCTTGGCCAGCGTGTTGGCGTGGAGTTGCGACGGTGAAGGAGATGCAAACCCCGGCGTCCACCAGATGCCAAAATTGTTGATGTCCGCTTCGTTCTGCTGCGTGTACACCACTGAGAACTTGTCTCTCTCGGTGGGGTTGAAGTCCACGCGGCCGCGAACTTCCCAGCGGTTCACCGGAGCATTGTCGAGGAACTGGTAGTTGTAGCCGTTGTGCGTTGCCGGATCGACGTTCGGCGGGTGAATCTTGTTCAGGTACGTCATCAGCGCCTGCCCATCGGGATCGATGCGCGACCTGTTGACCAGCATGCCGTTATTCCAGTCCGCAAAACCCGCCTGGCCGGTCCCTGTACCGCAATAGCTGGTCCAGTTCGGCGCATTCGCGCAGGGAACCTGTGCCGAAGGCCACCAGGTCGAGCCCGATGACTGCTGACCCGGCAAGGTCGCGGCGCTGAAATCGCCGTTGATCATCGCCTGCGTCGGCGTCACAAGATAGTGCAGCGTCGGAAACGGGTTCTGGTACATCTTTTCAAAACCCGCGAAGAAGAACAGTTTGTCGTGCAAACGATGCCCGAAAAACGGAATCGGACCGCCAAGCGTGCCGCCGGGATAAAACTGGTGGTCCATCGGACGCGTCGCGCCCGGATTCGCCGCCTTGTAGTACGCGTCGTTGGCGTTCGCCTGCCAGTCACGGCCATAGATGTACGCATCGCCGTGATACTTCGCGGTGCCGGACTTGCTGGTGATCTGGATGATCGTCGGACCGCGCGGCGTGTCGGCGCCAAACGCTGCGTTCAGATAGGTGAATTCAGCAGTCGTGTCCTGGTTCACGTTCGCAATCTGCGTGCCCATGTTGCCCACGTCCACAAGGCCGGCGCCATCGAGCGTCATCTGCATGCCGCCGTAAGGCTGCGTGCCGCTGGCTGAAAACTGGCCGATCGGACCGCTGTTGGTCTGCGTCGTCTGGCTGCTGAACTCGCTCTGGCTCAGGCCCGTATTCATCGCCATGCCCGGCATGAACTTCACCAGCTCGGCGGCGTCGCGGCCCTGGATCGACATGTTCTCAACCATGTCCTGGTTGATCGTCGTGGTGCTGGCGCCGGAGTCGGTCGGGATCACGGCCGCCTCCGACGCGGTCACTTGCACCTGCTCCTGCGAACCCGCGATACCCAGTTGCAGGTTCGGAATTCCATGATCCTCACCCGCGTGGATGATGATCTCGGTCGCCTTGAAGGCGTTGAACCCCGTCGCGGTAATCGTCAGGTCATACGTGCCCGGCGGAACCGCCGCGAAGTTGAAGAAACCGGTTCCGTTCGACGTGGTGGTGCGCTTGTCGTGCGTCGCGGTGTTCTCGAGCGTTGCATTTGCGTTGGGGATTACGGCTTGGCTCTTGTCCTGAACGGTGCCGCTGATCGTGCCCGTTGCACGCTGCGCAATGGCAGCGGGAACAAGCAAGGTCAGCACCATCAAAAACAAGGCCGGGAGATAAAGACAGGAGGAGATTTCACGAAGGATACACCGCGAAATCGAGCGCTGGGGGTGATGCATCATTGTCCTCTTAATGTGTGATCAAAGATAATACCGGCTCACACGCCTGCAGGCAGGCTTGGAGTCAACGAGGTTCGATATCACAATCTGACATTCAACAACGTTCTAGCCTTTGTTTACGCGCAGATATGAATGTCGTAACGCGATGGTAACGATATCTTGCGCCAATCACGATTGTCAAATTCAAGTGAACCTGCAAGCAGAGGAAGCAGGAAGATCGAACCAACTACGGGGAGCGCTCGGTTTTACTGTTTCGTTAATGCCTTCGAGCGTCACGTTAGACGCGCCCCGCAGCACTCCGGTTGCCCTCTCCCAGTCCCGTTTCCCGCATTGAGAGAAAATCCCTGGCGGACCCGCGGAAGGGTCCCGCATCCCGGTCCAAACACTCCACCCCGGCGACAGGGTCGGAAACCGCGAACCTCGATCACCCGGCACAACGTCACTCCGTATCCTCGCGACGAACTCCTCCCCATTGACGCGCACCCCCATCCCCGGTTTGGATAAAACCTGTGACCCGGCAAACCCCGCTTCCCGTGGACTCCCTCGTCCCGGACGTCCTCGCCTCGCTTGAACGCAATCCCAATCTCGTCGTTCAAGCCGAGCCCGGCGCCGGAAAAACCACCCGCATCCCACCGGCCCTGCTCCAGGTCGTGACCGGGGACGTGCTCGTTTTGGAGCCCCGCCGCATCGCCGCTCGCCTGGCCGCAAAGCGCGTCGCCTGGGAGCTCGGCGAAGAGCTGGGCAACACGGTCGGGTACCAGGTCCGCTTCGAACGCGTGGCCGGTCCCCGGACGCGCCTGCATTTCCTCACCGAGGGCGTGCTCACACGCCGCCTGGCCTCCGATCCGGAACTGCGCGGCGTCGACGCGGTCGTGCTGGACGAATTCCACGAGCGCCACCTCGACACCGATCTCGCCCTGGCCTTGCTCAAGCGCCTGCAGGAGCAAAGGCCCGCGCTCCGTCTCATCGTGATGTCTGCCACACTCGACGCCGCGCCCGTCGCACGGTTCCTCGGCGGTTGCCCGGTTCTGCACTCCGCCGGAAGGCTCTTCGACCTTTCGATTGAGCACTCCGATTATTCCGCCGCGCCGCTGCATGATCAGGTGAAAGACGCGTTGGCCTCCGCGCTTCCACGCGACGACTCCGGCGAGGTCCTCGTCTTTCTTCCGGGAGCCGCGGAGATTCGGCGCGCCGCAAGAGCTTGTGAGCCGGTTGCCCGTGCGTTTGGCCGGCTGCTGCTGCCTCTCCACGGCGATCTGCCTCCGGCTGAACAGGATCGCGCCGTAAGCCCTTCCTCGCAGCCCCGCGTAATTCTCTCCACCAATGTCGCGGAGAGCTCCATCACCATCGATGGCGTACGCACCGTCATCGACAGCGGCCTCGCGCGCCTGGCCTCCTGGTCCCCGTGGACCGGCCTGCCCACGCTACGCATCGGGCGCGTCAGCAAGGCCTCCGCGCGGCAGCGTGCCGGCCGCGCCGCGCGCACTGCACCGGGCCGGGCCATCCGCCTCTATTCGCAAATGGATTTTCAGGGACGGCCGGATTTCGAGTCGCCGGAAATCCTGCGCAGCGATCTCGCCCAGATGTGTCTCGCCCTGCGCGCCATGGGCATCGACAATCCGGATCGGATGGGCTGGCTCGACGTCCCGCCGGAACTCGCCGTCGCCAATGCCGAGCGGCTCCTCGATCGGCTCATCATCACCAGCCAAGACGCGCGTCGACTCATGCGCCTCCCTCTCCATCCCCGCCTGGCGCGGATGATTGAAACGGCGAGCCAGCGCGGCGCAGGCAAGCAGGCTTGCCTTGCCGCCGCGCTGCTCGGATCAGGCGACCGCGCCCAGCACAGCGACCTGCTTCCAGCCATCGACGAACCGCTCGGGGACGCGGCCCGGCAGCAGCTTCGCCATCTGCTGCGTCTGGTCAAGCCCGCCCCAACCGGGCATAACGCGGGGCACCACGACGATGCGCTGCTCCAGTCCGTGCTCATGGGCTTCCCCGATCGCGTCGCGCAGCGCAAAACCGGCAATCAGGTAATGCTGGGCAATGGAACCCCCGCCGAAATCGCCGGCGCCTCTCCACCCCCGCCGCTGCTCGTCGCGCTCGACGCCGAGGATCGCACCGAAAAGCCTCTCCCCCAGGTCCGCCTTTTTGCGCGCATCGAGCCCGAGTGGCTCCTCGACTTTTTCCCCGACCACGTCCGCGACGAGACCGTCGTCTTCTGGAACCGTCAGGCCGAGCGCGTGGACGCAGTGAGCCGCCTCGTTTACGACAGCCTTGTCCTTCAAGAATCCGCCACTTCCCTCCCCGATCCCGAGGCGGCCGCAACTCTGCTCGCCGAAAAAGCTCTCGAAGCCGGCATCTCCCGCTTTGTCGAGGAGGACCTGCTGCAGGATTTCGCCGGCCGCCTGGAGTTCGCCGGGATTGAGCCAGCACAGATCCCGGACAGCTTTCGCGAGTTCTGCCGCGGATACCGCAGCTTCGCCGAGTTGAAGACCGCGGGCGCCGGCTTCGTGTCCTGGCTCGAACAGAAATTCGAAACCCATCGCCTGCGCGAAAGCGCTCCCCGGACCCTCCGCCTCAAAGCCGGCCGGCAGGTCAAGATTCACTACCTGCCGGGAAAAACGCCTTGGATCGCTTCACGCCTCCAGGATTTCTTCGGCATGGAGGAGACGCCCCTGCTCGGTCCCCGACGCGTACCGGTGGTCCTGCATCTGCTCGCGCCCAGCCAGCGCCCGGTCCAGACCACCATCGACCTGGCCGGCTTCTGGCAGAGGCTCTACCCACAGGTGCGGCGTGAGTTGATGCGCCGCTACCCCCGCCACCCCTGGCCCGAGGATCACCGCGCCTGACCCCCTCCCCCCCCACCCCCCAGGCAAGTCCACCCAGACCTGTCCACCCAGACCTGTCCACCCAGACCTGTCCACCGAGGCAAGTCCACCCCCGTCCCGAGCCTGCTCTCCGGCTCTGTGACAGCCATCACAGAATCCACCTCCGCAATCTGCCACTCTGGTCAATGCTCTTAACCAGCGACCCGCCTTGTGGGGCCGGCTTTGTTTTTCTTGCTTTGGACCCCCCTCTCTTTTTCTTGCTTGGGGGCCGTCTCTGTTTTTCTTGCTGTTATTCCCGATACGGAATCTGCTGTTTCGGGCTGAATTGGCTCAACCGGATCGGCTCTTGACGACCCTCCGCAGACCAATTTCGCGACTGACTGAGAATCACACCAGAGTCTTCTCGCGTTAACCATATGCTTACTAAGTGCTCCTTTTTTTCAGCCTGCATGAATATACAAAAATTGCTTCAACTTCCTGATTTAATTGTATTTATGTCAAAACAAGAGACCCCGCCCACTTTCGCCCTGAACCCGAACATTTAGCGAAGTTCAGGCGAATCTCCAAATCCGCCACAGATAGGGAAATTTACCATTTGGTTATCCCGTTTAAACTGATCCTGTGGCTCCCTTGGCTCCGCCCCGTCTTCGCATCGCCGCCATCCGCTTCCTCAATCCCGCCCCGTTGATGTGGGACTTCGACCATCCTCCTCAGGCACAGGACCTCGCCCGCCGTTACCAGATCGACTGGATGCTCCCCTCCGAATGCGCTGACCGGCTGGCCGGCGGCACCGCCGACATCGGCCTCGTACCCATCGCCGCGCTTGCCGTCACCCCCGGGCTCCGCATCCTGCCCGGCTGCACCATCGCCTCCAAGGACCGCGTGCGGTCGCTGCTCCTGGTCCGCCGTGCCCATCAGCCCATTCAAGCCATCCGCACCGTCGCCGCCGACACCGCCAGCCGCACCACCATCGCCTACTCGCGCATCTTGTTTCACAAGTGGGGCAATCCCGGCGCAAAGTTCATCCCCATGGCCGCCGACCTCGACGCCATGCTCGAGCGCGCCGATGCCGCCATCGTGATCGGCGACCCCGCGCTGCTGGCCCTGGAAGAAGAGGCAAATCAGCTCGAGCGCACCGGCGAAGAGCTGGCCTATCACGATCTTGCGCACGAATGGCGCTCCCTGACCGGCCTGCCGTTTGTCTCCGCCCTCTGGGCCGTCGCTCCTGGGGTGGACGGATCCCGGCTCGACGAAATCGCAGCCGACTTCATCCGCTCCCGCGACCACGGCATGGCTCACATAGACGAGCTCGCCGCGGAGTGGTCGCAGCGCCTCCCTCTCGATGAGAGCACCATCCGCCGCTACCTCAGCGAGAACATCCACTACCTGCTGGATGAGGAGTGCATCGCCGGCATGGACGGATTCTTCCGGGCCGCTGCCGATGCGGGCGTGCTGCCGCGCTACCATCTCGCCGGCGCCTTGCCGGGCGTGGTCTCTTCCTGATTCCGCCTTCCGGCGTGGGGGCCACGGCTCACCGGCGCACTTTCATGAGCTGAAAACAACCTCGTCCCACGGTCGGCCATCCCATCTGTCAAGGTAGCAGTGTCTTGATCCCGTCTTCTTCTTCTCAGACCAGCCTCGGCCGGCGCACCGTTCTCCTCGTGGATGACGATCCCTTCCTGGCGTATTCCCGCAAGTTCGTGCTGGAGCGGGAGTTCAACGATGTTCTCCGCGCAACGGATGCCGCGGAAGCCTTCATTCGCCTCGATGAGCCGGGAGTTGCCGACCGGCTGCTGATGGTCATTGTGGCCCTCGGCCAGCCGGGCGTTGCCGGGCCGGCGTTTGTGAATGAGCTGACCTTCCGCATCTACGGAGTGCCCATCCTGGTGCTTGGCCGCACCGGCGAAGTCGCCCACGACTATCGCGGCGAACAGGTACACTTCCTGCCGCGCCACGCCACTCCCGAGGACGTTTTGGCCGGGGCGCTCGACATTCTGGCCCATCCTCACCCGAAAGTCGCCTGACCCCCCATCGCCTGAAGACCGAACGCCCCGGCGAGTGCTTGCTCCGCAGCTTATCGCGTCAGCAAAGATTCACTTGACGGGCACAGGTTGAAGCGCGTATTCGGTTCTCCACCCCCTCTCCATCAATGGTGTGAGGCACATCACTTGCAGAACGCCTAAGATGAGGAATAATGAAAACGGTGGCCCGTCCCCATCCGCGTTTTCAGAAATCTTCAGGGCCGGAGCCTCAAGGATTTGGCGCACCCCGCAGGCGCGCCCGGCCCGCGATCGGCCCCTCGGTTCTCAAGTCTCTGAAATCGCAAGTTGAAGCCGCTGGGGGCGACCAGCCTGCGAGAATGGTCTTGGAGCTCTCATGGCAACATTCGGAAGTCTTGCCCTCATAGTTGCGTTGGCGCTTGCCGCCTATAATCTGTTCGCCGGAGCCATATCGCTGCGCCTTCTGGCCACTGGGCAGCCCGCGCGGGTGCCTCCGGAGCGATTGGCGGACACCGCCCGCCGCGCCGGAATCGCCGGTTTCCTGGCGGTCACGGCCGCGGCTTTCGCCCTCGTATACTCCGCGCTCACCAACGATTTCTCCATCACCTACATCGTGGAGCACTCCAATCGCGCCCTCGACCTCAAGTACAAGTTCGCGGCGCTGTGGAGCGGTCAGGAAGGCTCGCTACTGCTGTGGGCCTGGCTCCTCGGCATCTACGGATTCATCCTCCGCCTTCGCCACAAAACCGACGTCAAGCTCTTTGCCTACGCCGGAACGATCCTGGCCGGCATTCAGGTCTTCTTCCTCGCCATCTTGAACTTCGCGGCACCGCCCTTTTCGGTGCTCAAGGGCAGCATTCCCACCGATGGCAACGGCCTTAATCCCCTGCTGCAATATCCCGAGATGGTGATCCATCCGCCCATGCTGTATCTCGGCTACGTGGGCTTCTCCGTTCCCTTCGCCTTTGGCCTGGGCGCGCTCATGATGCGCTACCCCGGCGAGAAGTGGATCAAAATCACTCGGATCTGGACTCTCGTCACCTGGCTGTTTCTCTCCTGCGGCGTCTTCCTCGGAATGCACTGGGCTTACGCCGTGCTCGGTTGGGGCGGCTACTGGGGATGGGACCCCGTCGAAAACGCCAGCTTCATGCCCTGGCTCGCCGGCACCGCCTTCCTCCACTCCGTCATGATGCAGGAGAAGCGCGGGATGATGAAGCAGTGGAACATGTGGCTGATCTTCACCACGTTCTTCCTCGCCATCTTCGGTACCTTTCTCACCCGCAGCGGCGTGGTCAGTTCCGTACATGCCTTCGCGCAATCGGGTATCGGCGTGTGGTTTGTCTGGTTCCTTGCGATTACTGCCGCTGTCTGCGTCGCCTTCTTCATCTTGAATTACAAGCATCTCCGGACGGAGAACCACCTCGAGTCACTGATCTCGCGCGAATCGAGCTTCCTCTTCAACAACCTTCTGCTTCTGGTTTCCTGCTTTGCGGTCTTGTGGGGAACGCTGTTTCCCGTCATCTCCGAAGCTGTCACCGGATCGAAGGTCACTGTCGGCGCTCCCTTCTTCAATCGCGTGAACGTCCCGATCGCCATGTTCCTTCTTGTGCTGACCGGCATCGGCCCACTGCTGGCCTGGCGTAAGACATCGCTCGACGCGCTGCGCCGCAATTTCCTCATGCCCGCTGTCATTACCGTTGTCGCCCTCATTGTTCTTATGGCAATGGGTATGCACCCCTGGCAGGAAGAGATCTCCGGTCTCTATTCGCTGATGGGCGTTGCGCTTTCCATCTTCGTGATTGCCACCGTGGCTTCCGAGTTCTACCGCGGCGGCCGTGTCATCGCCGGCAAGCAGCACACCAACGTCGTCGCCGGCATGGTGCAACTCACCCGCCGCAACACCCGTCGTTACGGCGGCTACATCGTCCACCTCGGGGTCGTGATTATCGTTATCGGCTTCTGCGGCGCGGCGTTTAACCAGGACAAGGAGCAGGAGCTTCCCAATGGCAAGTCGATGACCATCGGCTCTTACACCCTCACCAGCCGCCTTGCCACTCAGGACGACAACGCCAATTACGAGAGCGAAGCCGCCGTCGTCGACGTGTACAAGCATGGCAAGCAGATCGATACCCTTTACCCGGAGCGCCGCGTCTATCACGCCACCAACCAGCCTGCGACGATGGTGGCGAATCGTTCGACCCTGCGCGAGGATCTTTACGTCGTTTACGCCGGCTCCTCTGAGACCGGACATCCGATTCTCAAAGTCCACTTGAACCCGCTCGTCATGTGGATCTGGATCGGCGTATGGTTCATCATCGCCGGAACTGGAATCGCTCTCGTACCCAACATGCAGACGGTTCGCGTCATGGCGCCCGTTCGCGCCACCGC
>NZ_DASXYM010000152.1:0-1990 GCF_036502485.1 Occallatibacter sp.
GGGTTCGCGGGCTGCGCGAGCCGAGCTTCCGGCGCCCCATTGGAGCGTATCGGTGACCCACAGATTTCTCCGACGAGGCAAAATTTAAAGTTTGAGCGGTCAAATGCCCGTCGAGATCGGGCGCGAAGCGCGCGAACGCACGGCCCGAAACAACCCGCGCCCACATTCTAGCCTGTGACTCTTTCCGCTGCCGTTAGCGGTGCGCTGCTGGGGACCAAGTGGTAACCGAGTTCTTTTGCTTTGGCTTTCAAGGAAGACACGCAAACATGCGCGTGCCGTTTCTCGACTGCCGCGGCGCCTTCGTCGACATATTCTTGTCCCCAGCGGAGGAGGCGGTAAACCAGCGTGGCTAACCGTCGGGCGGTCGCAAACACAGCGATGCCGCCATCCTTCCGGCGCGCCATCATGCGGTAGTACGCTCCCAGGGCAGTCTCGCTGTGCCGGGCCGATAACGCCGCCATCTGGAATGCTCGCGCAACCCGCGTGCTCGCTGTGTTCGGCCTTTTCTTCTTCATCACCTTGCCCCCTGTCGAAGGCGTGTACGGCGCCAGCCGAATGTGCTGCACGAACTGTTTCTCAGTCGGAAACCGGCTCAGATCCGCCCCGTATTCGCTGAGCACCACCTGCACCGTTTCCACCCCCAGCAAATCAATCGACGTCAGATCCGCTCCGCTCATCCGAAACAGCGCCTCCCGCATCGACTCTTCCCCGCGCTTCCGAATCGATTTCGCTTTCTGTGCGTTCCTCACTGCCGGCGGACCCTGATTCCGCAACTCCTCCCGCTGCATCTCATCCAACCGCCGCAGGATCTCCCGATCATATTCGCCAATCTGCTCCTCGATGGCCTCGTACATTTTCAGCCCCTGCCGCAAACTGAACAGGTGGTCTTCCCGCCAGTGACCGCTTAACTGCGCGGCGATCTCTTCCTCTGTCTTGCGACAGCGCCGGTCGCGCAGTTGCGCCAGCTTACCTGCGTTCCTCTCGCCCGCCACGATCGCCCGTACGATTGCCATCCCGGTAACCCCATCCAGGTCCGACACCGCTCGGTGCACCCGCACGTTCATCTGATCCAGGCTCTTCTGCATCCGGCGCACCCAGTCCCCGCGCTCAGCTACCAGGTTCGCCTTGTCCCGGATCAGCGTACGCAGCATGCAGATTTCTCCGCTCGGCCGGTACGATCCGCGCAGCAATCCACAACTATGCAACCGTTGTATCCACTCACAGTCCGTCGGGTCCGTCTTCTTGTCCCGCCCCGGCACGCGCGCCAGTTGCCGTGTGTCCACCAGCAGCATCTCCAGCCCGCGACCCTCCAGGATCTCGAACGGAGCGATCCAGTAGATCCCCGTGCTCTCCATTGCCACAGACGCCACCTGCCGCTCCCGCAGCCACTCCGTCATCCGGATCAACTCCGCCGTCGTCGCTCCGAAATCGGCCACTTCACGGCCGTTCCCATCTATCGCCGGCGCGCATACCCAGTGCCGTTCGCTTCCCAGGTCCACCCCCGCCACATTCCGCCGCACTACCGGCAATCCTTCGATTGCGCCTCTACGAATCCCTCCCCGGGTCTGTTGGTGACTCGTCATCCTTCCTCCTCCCGAGCGCGGCTGCCCAGGTCGGCCGTTGTTGGGAATCTAGCCTAGGGGAGTGCCGCGAGGGCCTCGCCAATGTTTAATCGCCTTCCTGGAGCCATGCTGACTCAGCGGCATACGCACGAATGAAAAAAGGGCCTTAGCTGCAGCCGCGCTCTCTTGCACGATACCGCCGCTAACGCCCTCAGTCACTCCCTATTCAATCCGGCCTCAGCCGGCCGCCAAGCTGACTTCTAACTCCTAACAGCTAAGTCCCCCGCAAATATTTCACGACCGAAGCTCTTGCTTACGTATCGCGATTCCGATCTCGCGCAATTGCCGTTCCGGCATTGGAACAGCCGTGCTCCGCGAAATCTTCGAGGAAGCCGACCGCGCCTTCCTGCCCGTCACCATCTATCTCG
>NZ_DASXYM010000153.1:0-29287 GCF_036502485.1 Occallatibacter sp.
CCGTTCGGATGGGACGTGGAGAACTGCACCCCCAAGCTCTATCCGTCAGCCAAGGGCGAGTACCTGAGAGACATGAAAGCCGAGATGGAGCGCCTGAACGTGACCGCCGTGGTATTCGGCGATCCGGCCGGCGTGAAGAAATGGCAGGACGCTATGCCTGGCCGGATCATTCCCGGCACCTCTTTCAACGAGGGCATGACGCCTGGCAAGCGCGCAAACCTCGACGCACTGCGCAAGGAGTTCACCACTGACGGCTTTCAAGTGATGGGCGAGATTGGACTTCAGTATGAAGGGCTGTCTCCGAGCGACATGTCCATCGACAAGTACTTCGCGCTCGCCGAAGAACTGGATATTCCGGTGGCCATCCACATGGGCACGGGGGGCTCGGGACGTGCAAATATCACGTCGCCCCAGTTCCGCGGGTCGATGGGGAATCCCCTGCTGCTGGAAGACCTGCTGGCGCGGCATCCTAAGCTGCGAGTGCAGGTGATGCACGCGGGCTATCCCATGATCGACAACATGCTGACGCTGCTGCAGGCTAACTCGCATGTCTATGTCGATGTGGCGGGGCTGATCTGGAGCTATCCGATGGTCGAGGTAAACCGCTACATTCAGCGTCTGGTCGAAGCGGGCTTTGAGGATCGCGTGATGTTCGGCACCGATCAGATGGAGTGGCCCAAGCTGATGGCCTACTCGATCGGCATCATTCAGAACGCCGATTACCTGACCCCCGAGCAGAAACGCGACATCCTCTACAACAACGCGGCGCGGTTCCTGCGGCTGGATCAGAAGGGCAAGTAGCGCCCGCGCACAAGAAGACAGGAGCCGGAATTCTATGTGGAGTCGCAGGGACTTTGTGCGCTCGGCCGGTGCAGGCGCCGCCGGCGCTGTGCTGGCGAGCAGAACGGGCGCATTCGCAAATGCGCCTTCAGCAGTGGCCGGTCCATTGCGCGGCCGTTTCCTGACCCATGTCTCGGTGGTCCGGGTCAACCAGATTGAAGTGACGCCAACCCGCAATCTGGGGCAGGACGAGTCGGCGGACAACACTACAGCCAACATGCGCCTGCGCCGTGGCGCCTTCGCGCGCGGCTGCCCGGGTGGCCGCATGACCTGGGCCATCAGCTGGTTGGCGCTCTATGACCCGAGGCAGCAATACAAAGACGTGCGGCGCCTGCTGGCCGAATATCACGACAAGCACGGCGACGAGGTGACGTTCATCCCGGGCGGATATTTTGCGCCCATGTATGCCACTCGCGAAGACAACCGCAAGACGATTCACCAGGCTCTGCAGGACGTATCGAAGATGGTGGGCGGCGGCTATCGGCCCGACTCCCTCGTCGCCGGATTTATGGACGCCGAAAATCAGCAGCATCTTGCCAACGAAGAAGGCATCCACGTGTGCCAGGGGCAGATATGGAGCCAGCACGGCATTGATAACGGGGATGGCGATGGCGGCATTTGTTATCCCTACTATCCCAGCCGCGAGCACTACCTCAAGCCGGCACAGGGGAAAGCAGATTTCATTGACTGCGTTTGCCTGGACGGTTGGACCTGTGACTTCTTCACCGCGCGCCGCGAGGGCTTCGAAGGCAAGTTCAACAGCCGCCAGGGAGTGGGACCGATCGAGACGGTGCAGGATCTGGGCGAGCAGGTGGGCCGCAAGGAAATGATGGACACAACGGCCATGCATTTTGACTCGGGATATGCGCTGAATGGTTTTGGCTTTGTGACTTCCATCTGGGAGTTATCGCTGGGAAACCATCAGCACCTGGAATGGTGGCTCGGCTCAGTGCGTGAGCGCTGGCCTGACACGCAGGTCATGACGGAGCGGGCGTTCGGGCTGGAGTGGCGGAAACACACGCCAGACAATTCCAAGCTGAACTACCGGTTTGATGTTCAGGGAACGGGCGCGCCGGGATCGGAAAAGGATCTCGAAATTGAGTGGTACATGAATCGCGAGTTCCGCCTGGAACTTCTTGGGCCCGTCGCGGATAAATCGCAGCGCATGGCGATCGACTTCACGCGATATGACCTCCCGGCCCATGAGCCGCAGGGACCCCAACGTGAATGGAGCCTGATGAACGTACTGAATCAGAAAGGCACGCGCCCTCAGGACAAACCGAAGCGGCTGGGGAGTCTCCCTGAAGAAGGTCAGAAGCTAATCTTCGCTCGCTATCCTGAGTTGAAGAAGCTGGGTTAAACGTGCCGTGCGATTAGTAGAGGCCTGGCACCAGGCGGCTGGTCTGGCGGCGATATTGGTCGTACTCTGTGCCGAAGACCGCAGCGAGTGCTGCCTCTTCCACGCGGATGCGGTAAATTACGGCGAGCGTGGGCGGAATGAAGCCGATGAGCAGAGCCGGCCATGAGGCGGCATGAAGGCCAAAAGCAAGAAAGATGATTTCCATCCCCAGGTAAGAGGCATGCCGAACCACTCCATAGAGTCCTGATCGATTGAGTGTTTGGCCCGGTCTCGTAACGACATTGGCTGTGAACCAGCGGCCAAGAGTCAGGATGGCGATGGCGCGAACCGCAAGTCCGACCGCGAGCAGGAACAGGCTGAGCGGGCGGATCCACGGCTGATGCCAGTGGAATTGGGGCGGCAGCCATGCGCGAAGGAAACCTGCAATCGTCAGTGCAAGTACGACAGCGATCCAGAGCACAAGCTGGCTGCCGCGGTCCTGATTTGCGCCCGCGCTGTTGCGGCGGCGAGTGGCGATAGCGATATAGACTTCGCCCGCAAGCCAGAAAAAACAGAGTGCCTGCCACAGCAACGACATTCCTTCGCTCCCCATTTCCTTCTACCCGGCTCTTGATTGCTGCTTGAGTGCCCGGCCAGTTGCGCAGGGCTATGCTAATTGGCCTCAGTGAGCACTTCCGCCAGCTGGCGCGGATCCACGTTGCCCCCACTCACAATCGCCGCGGCTTTCTTGAAGGGCGGCAGTTCGTGACTGTGAAAGAGAAGGGCTGCGGTCGTTACGGCGCCGCTCGGCTCGGGTACCAGGCGCGCAGTGGCAACAATGGCGCGCATGGCGGCCCGAACCTCGGCTTCCGATACGGTGATGATGCCGTCCACAAATTGCTGTATATGAGCGAAGTTGCGCTCGCCGAGCGACTGCGTGCGCAGGCCATCACAGAGCGTGCGGCTGGTAAGTTCGGCCGGCCAGGTGACGATTTTGCCGGTGCGAAAGCTCTCCGCAGAATCGGCCGCGAGTTCCGGCTCGACGCCGTACACCTTGGTGCCGGGTTTGAGCAGCTTCACGGCGGTAGCGGTGCCGCTGAGCAGTCCGCCGCCGGAGACCGGCGAGAGCACAAGGTCCACATCCGCAAGCGCCTCAACAATTTCAAGACCGCAGGTAGCCTGGCCGGCAATAATCTTTTCATCGTCATAAGGCGGAACAACCACATAGCCGTACTGCTGGATCAGCTCTTCTGCCTTGGCGAGACGCTCGCTCGAGGCGGGGCCGACATCAACCACTTCCGCGCCGAGCGCCAGGGTAGCGGCCTTCTTGATAGCAGGAGCATTCGAGGGCATCACGATCACAGCTTTCGCTCCGACTGCGCGCGCGGCATAGGCAACGCCCTGCGCGTGATTCCCGCTGGAGTAGGTGATGACGCCGCGCTTCACTTCATCAGGGGAGAGCTGCAGAATCTTGTTGGCAGCGCCCCTCAGCTTGAAGCTGCCGATGGGCTGCAGGCTCTCGGCCTTCAGAAAGACCTTGCGATCTCCGAGACCTTGGAAGGGTGCCTGCACGAGCGGCGTGTGCACGATGACGTTGGCAACGCGTGCGGCGGCAGCACGGATTTCTTCGAGCGTAACCAGAGTGAGCGTGTCCTGACCTTGACCCATGACCAAAGTATAGAGTTCACGGCGCCGCTGAAAGGGGCGGCGCCCGCCTCTGCACGGCAGGTCACGGCAGATACTTCTGCGGCACGGGACCGGCCGTCGTGTCCGGCTCCCACAGAATGTTGACCACGCGCCACCGCTTACCGTCGTTCACGGCCTGCACGCTGTTGATGCCCACCACCGTAGCCTTCCCGTCGGGCGTCTCGCGGATCTCGTAGGTGCTCCACAGATGGGCGAAATGGCCGTATGTGTCCGATTGCACTTTGATCTGGCGCTCGTAAAAGGCCGCGCTGCCGCGCTTCGCGACGGCGTTGATCCAATCGTCCACTGTGAGGAGCCGCGGCGCAAACCCGTCGTCGGTCTTCCGAACCGGCGTGAGCCGCGCTTCCGGCAGCAGAAGTTCGCGCAGGCAGGTGCGGTCTTTGTTGCCGGGACCGCTGATTGCCTCATCGAGCGCTTTGGTCAGTTCGTCAAGCGTGGCGGAAGACGCGCAGGCGGACGCTGCGGGCTGCGTTGGGGTGTCAGCAGGCTTCGACTGGGCGAACGCAAACGGCGTGAGAGTACAAACGGTGAAGACGACGGCGGCGGCGAGTCTAGGCATGGGTGGATTGTAGCTGCTGGTCAAGAGGAGCGCACCAGAAACGACGTGGTCCAGCGCGCGGACTCATGCGCGGTCTGCTCGGCGACCGCACGCAGATCGACCTTCATGCTCCGGACGGGAGATTCCGCCGGGATGACTGCCACGGTTGTGGACGCAGTTGGTGTGGATGGCGCCCTGCATGGCGTTTCGAGCGCATAACTGCGGGCGGCGAGAGGGAGAGCGGCGGCGCTCAGGAGAAGATGGCGGCGGTTCATCCCGCCGATCAGATCACCGTGTCGATCATGCCGGAGGCTGCAGGTACGTTGGTCGGAGGACAAGTCCGGTGTCTCAGGACGAACCTTCGTCCTTTGTCCTCAGCCCTCGATCCTGCGTGAAGCTTAGATCTCCATGATCACCGGCATGATCAACGGCCTGCGCCCAGTCTGCTTCTGGATCAGCCGCTTCAACTCGACGCGAACCTTCTCTTTCACCATGCCGTAATCGGTCTTCTGTTCGCCGCTTAAGCTGTCGAGGGTCTTCAGCACAGACTCGCGCGCTTCATCCGTGATGTCAGCGCCGCCGAATCCCCGCATCACAACCTCCGGCGCGCGCTCCACGATGCCGGTCCTCTTGTTGATGGCCAGCACGGCCAGCACAATACCGTCTTCCGACAGGATGCGGCGGTCGCGTATGACGAGGTCTTCAACAACGTCAATGGCCGAGCCGGAGTCGATCAGCACCCGGCCAGCGGTGACCTTGTCGGTTTTGCGGGCGTCGTCGCGATTGACTTCGAGCACGTCGCCGTCTTCAATCACGATGGCATGCTCGACGGCACCGGTCTCCATCGCTACTTGCGCATGGCGGCGCAGGTAGCGGTAATCGCCGTGCACGGGGATGAAGAACTTAGGCCTTACCAGGTTGATGAGCAGACGCATCTCTTCCTGGCTTCCGTGTCCGCTCACATGGATCAAGCCATGCGAGCCGTCGTCGTAAATCACGTTCGCATCGCGGCGGTAGAGATGGTCGATAACCCTGAAGATGCTTTTCTCATTGCCGGGAATGATGCGCGAGCTGAGAACGACCGTGTCGCCTTTATCCACGCGCGCGTGCTTGTGGTTGTCAACCGCGGCGCGGCTGAGCGCGCTCATGGGCTCGCCCTGGGTGCCGCTGATGAGAACCATCAGCTGGTCCACTGGATAATCTTTCATCTGGCCAGGATTGATCACCAGCCCGGTAGGCACGTCCAAATAGCCAAGGTCCTGCGCAATCTCAGTGCTCTCCACCATGGAGCGGCCGATGATGCACACCTTGCGCTTGTGCTCGCGCGCCAGTTCCATGGCGATCCGAATACGATAGATCGACGACGAGAAGCAGGAGAAAAAGAGCTTCTTGCGCGTGCGCGAAAAAATCTCATCCAGGCGCGGGCGCACAGAACGCTCGCTGGGCGTATAACCGGGCCGCTCCACGTTGGTGGAGTCCTGCAGCAGCGCGAGCACACCCCGCTTGCCGTACTCGGCAAATGTGTGCAGATCGAAGGCATGGTCATCCAGCGGCGACAGATCGATCTTGAAGTCGCCGGTATGGATCACAATGCCGACGGGCGTCTCAATCGCGAGAGCAACGCAGTCCACCAGCGAGTGCGTAACTCGGATCGGCTCGATGAGGAAGGGGCCGATGGTGAACTTCTGTTTCGGCGCGATCTCTACCAGCTCAATTTCGTCCAGCAGGTGATGCTCTTCAAGCTTGCCTTCCACGTAGGCAAGCGTGAATTCGGTGCCGTAAACGGGAAGTTTGATCTCGCTGAGGATCCACGGCAGGCCGCCAATGTGGTCCTCGTGCCCGTGGGTGAGGACGATTGCGCGCACCTTCTCTTTGTTCTCGACAAGATAGGTGATATCAGGCACGACGATGTCTACGCCCAGGAGTTCGGACTCGGGGAACATGAGGCCGGCGTCGATGACGATGATGTCGTCTTCCCACTGCAAGGCGAGGCAGTTCATGCCAAACTCGCCAAGGCCGCCCAAAGGTATGATTTTCAGCTTGTTAGTCTGCATTGCGTCAACTTAGATGCTAACACCGGATGAACAGGGCAGAGAGACAGAGGGGCAAAGTGGCGTAGTCACAAAGTTGCAGAATGGCGATCCCAGACAAGCCTGCGACCACGCGTGACTTAGAATTGGGCGGACATCCTGTAGGAGAAACAAATGCGGAAGATCATCGCGGTTGGGGCAATGCTGATGGGATTGTGCGTGGGCGCCGGCGCCCAGCCAAAGGAGGCGTGCGCGACTGCCGGCGAGAACAACGCCTGGCTGGGAATTGAAACAATCCGCCTCTGGCAAGGCAATGCGCCGCAGGCCAAGGGCAGCGAATGTGTGGACATTCCCACGTTGACCATCGTGCGGCCGCAGCCGGGGCATGGGACGGGGTCGGCGGTGGTGGTTCTGCCCGGCGGGGCTTATGCCCACCTGGCGGCGAACCTCGAGGGCCGCCAGGTGGCGGACTGGTTCACGTCGCGCGGGTTTACGGCTTTTATCCTTCAATACCGGCTGAGTTCCAACGGATACCTGCTCCCGGTTCCCCTCCTGGATGCGCGCCGAGCGGTGCAGCTGGTGCGGTCGCGCGCAGCGGATTACAAAATAGACCCCAATCGCATCGCCGTCATTGGCTTCTCGGCCGGCGGTCACCTTGCCGCCCTGGCCGGCGTCCAGCCCGCACCGGGCGATCCAGCGGCGGAGGATCCCGCCGACCGCGTGCCCAGCCGGCCCAATTATCTGATTCTGGGCTATCCCTGGATCGGCGCTATCTCCAGCGATACCTCGCACCTGAGCTATTGCAAGGAGTTCAACGTGATGGACCGCTGCGAGGCGCTCCGCACCGCTTACTCGCCTGATTTCTTCGTGAACAAAGACACGCCCCCGACCTTCTGGTGGCACACCTTCGATGACCAGACCGTTCCCGTGGAGCAGGGCCTGCGATTTTATGAGGCGCTAGTCAAAGCAGGTGTTCCGTCGGAAGGCCACATCTTCGCGCACGGGCAGCATGGCACCGGCCTGGGTATGGGCGATCCGGCCCTCGATCAATGGCCGGCGCTGCTCGAAACGTGGCTCCGGAAACAGGGGTTGATCCCGGCCGTCATGAAGTAGCTTGCCGGACCGGCTTCAGCACTCCGTCGCCGCGCCCATCGTATACTAGCGTTATGTCGATTGTGCGCAATATCGCGGGCATTGCGAAGGGCATGAGCATCACTTTCGGCGAGATGCTGCAGCCCACGCAGGTAGAAAACTATCCCGACGGGGACGGTCCGCTGCGCGGCGCAAAGTTTGAACAGCGCTACCGCGGGGCGCACATCCTGCAGCGCGATGAGAACGGCCTGGAAAAATGCGTCGCTTGCTTCCTGTGCGCCGCCGCCTGCCCCTCCAACTGCATCTACATCGAGGCCGACGAGAACACCGAGGAAAAGCGGATCTCGTCGTCAGAGCGTTACGCCAAGGTCTACAACATCGACTACAACCGCTGCATCTTCTGCGGCTATTGTGTTGAGGCCTGTCCCACCGATGCCATCACCCACGGCCACGGCTTTGAGTTGGCCACGCTCAACGCCACCAACCTGGTAATGCGCAAAGACGACATGCTCACCCCATTCCAGGGACGCACGGAAGAGAAGTAAAACCGCTTCCGTGTGCGCTGCGGAAGCCGGAGATGTTCTGCTGATACGACCGGTGCTGGTGCAGTGGGGTGGCACGAGGAAGACGCTCAGGATTGAAACCCTGTCGTCTTGAGCTAACCTCTATTCCCTGCTCTTCCACTTTTTCCCCGGCCTCGCCACATCCCACATCTGCTGGCTGATCTCATCGAACAATCCCTGCTTGTCGTCACCAACCCCGTACAGGTCCATATGCGTCCGGTCAGGGATATACGTGAAGTGCGCCTCCGCGCCCAGTCCCTGCAGCACCGAGTCCATCTTGTGCGCCGCGCCATCCAGGTAGAAGGTGTCCGCAGTCCCCACGTACACATGAATGCGCCCCTTCAGATCCGCCCCGCGCTCCGCCCAGTGCGTCTGCACAACGTTTGCGAGATCCCAATGGTCGTGCCAGTAAGCCACCACCCTCGGATCCACATCGCCATTGGAGCGGTCGAACATCGGCTGCGGCGCGCCGCTCTCGCTTTTCGGTGAGAACACCCAGTCGAACGACGCGATCTGCCCGCCATACGGCCCCAGCACCTGCTCCAGCCGCGCAAACTGCTCGAAGGTACCCAGCACCTTACCCTTGTCGCGAATCAGCGGAACAGCCGACCCATCCTGCATGCGATACGCATTGGCATGCTCGGCGTAGAGGTCGATATTCGTGAAATCGTGAAAATCGCTTGGGTCCGGCGACGTCGACCACGTCCCCCCAAACACCTTTGGATAATTGATCTCCAGTTGCAGTGAAGCCCAGCCGCCGCTTGAGTGCCCCTGCACAAAACGCCCATCCCGCCGTGCATCCATCCGGTACTTCTTCTCCATCGCCGGAATGAACTCGGTGGTCAGCGCCATCCCCCAGGGCCCGTCGTTCACGCTGTCCGCAAACTCGTGGGTCCCCTGCCGACACGACTCGTCCAGCATCACCCAGATCATGGGAGGCATCTTGCCGGCCTTCATGCGCTCGTAAATCCGCAACCCGCTGACCAGCGCACCATCGATTCCGCCTCCAAAGCCGTGCGTCCAGTACACCGTCGGATACGTTTCTCCGCCCTTTGCATACTCCGGCGGTAGAACCACCCAAGCCTGAATCTTCGTCGAACGCCCCCAGAAGCGCGTCAGCACCGGGCTTTCGAACTCCTCCAGCCGCGCCACATCGGCTGTCGCCGTTGCCTTCAGCTTTTCGAACGTCGCCTTCCGCTGCGGATCCTCCTCCGCCTGATGGTCCAGCACAATCTCCGGCTCCGCGGTGCTGCCGGGCTTCCACCCCGCGAGCATCACCACGTTGCTGATCCAGTCTCCGGGGACGCGCCCCGTGTAGTTGTAGTTGTGCGCTACGTCGAGCACCGCCTGCACTTCGTAGAGTCCGGCACTCAGCTCCGAGAACGGCTTCGGAAATGCCATCTGATCGGCATTCAGTTCCACTGAGTCGCCGGGCTCCAGGTCATGAATCTCCTGCGCAGCCACCCAGGTTGCCGTCGGCTGGAACTCGTCGATTGAAACCTCGCGATCCCCCGACCCCTGCTTCAGAAACAGCAGCAGACGGCCGCTCACTGGCGCCGTCAGCGTCTCCGCCGCTTTCACCCGGAAAAACGTATGCGGCGCAGCGGGCTCAGGCTGCGCCGATGCCGCAATAGCCACGCCCGCCAGAACACACAGCGCAACCTGCCGCAACCATGCGGACAATCTGCTGGAACTCATGGAATGACCTCGCCTCAAGGGAGCGAGGTCATCATAGCAGCCCGGACAACGGCGCTCGTACTACAAGCTCACGCTTCCGTGCTCGCCCATCTTCACGCTCGCGCCCGCGGCGGCCGCCAGGTACTTCACTGACCGCACAACCTTGCCGTCCGTCGCGTCCCAGAACTCCCCCTCCGTCACATCCACGCGCAGTACGCGGATCTGCGAATCATCCTCGCCTTCCGGAAACCACGCCTTGTACGCAGGGCTCCACAGCTCGTGGATCTTTGCGCGATCCTCACTCACGTTCGCCCGCCCTTTCAGCGACACGTACTTCGCATCGTCGGGATCGGCATAGGCCACACACACCTGCGCGTTCTCCGCAATCTCGCTTGCCTTCCGCGAGTCCGAACTGGTGAGGAACCACAGGGTTCCGTCGAATTGCGCCTTCTGTGTCGCCATCGGCCGGCTGTCCAGCGATCCGTCCGCAGCCACCGTGGTCAGCATCGCGAAACGAATGTCCGCAATCAGTTCCCCGATTCTCTCAAGGCCTTCCCTGCCCCTCAGCTCCGTCACTTCCGCACTCATGCGCATCTCCGCTATCCGGCTCTGCGGCGCATCCTCGCACGCAGGCAGTTGGTCAGATGCGCGCCCGGGCTCCAGAGAACGCAATCCTCGCCAGGTGCGCCCGCCACTTGCATGAAATCACAATGTCATCAAGCGCAATCAAGTGTCGTCAAAGCGCAGGCTCGATCCCGGAATCAAGCGGAGCCGCCTCCTCTGCCGCCCTGGTCGACGCCCGAGCCCGGTCCCGCAACCGCAGAAACGGCCTCTCCACACACACGTGCAGCACGCCCGCTGCGGCAAAGCACACCATGAGATATACCACTGCCCACGGAAGCCGCCCCGCGTGCTCCAGCGTGGGAAACCAGGAATCCACCAGATGCAGCATCTCCTTCTGTGTCAGGTACACACAGTAAGCCAGCGTGGCGCAAAGCTGTGCCCCCGGAACCTTGAGCCGCAGCCATCCGTTCGTGCTCAGCGCCGAAGCCACCAGGCACGCCAGCCCCACCGCAAGCAGTGGAAACCCAAACAGTACGCTGCCCACGGATGTGCCCGCCGCTGCCGGATGACGGTCCTGAAACAGGAGCACTGCCGCGCCCGTCATAGTCACACCCAGCACCAGCAACATATGCCCGCGCCGCGCGATCTGCACCCACCAGCCCGGCCGGAACATCTTCAGCATCGCCAGCGAAGCGCCCGCAAGCAGTCCGTCCAGGCGGCTGTAGGTCGGATAATAAATGTGCCGCATGAACGCTGTGCCAAACTCGTCCTGCCCCGCCAGCGGCCGCAGCGTGTGGAACAAAAACCATCCCCGCGCAGCGATGCCCAACAGCACAAACCCGCCCACCAGCGTCACTGCCCGCCGCGCGGAAGGCTTCCGCATCGCCGCCAGCACGATCAGCGGCAGAAACAGATAGAAGTGCTCCTCCACGCATAGCGACCACGCGTGCGAAAAGCTCTTCGATGCCGGATGTTCCGCCAGCAGGTTGAACGTAAAGGTGGCATACTGCCACGCCGGAGCAAGCGCGCTGGTCTCCCGCCATTCGGGAACCAGCAGATACAGCCCCAGCACCACGAGAAACGCCGGCAGCACCCGGTAAAGCCTGTTCCTGTAAAACTCCCAGACGCGGAGACGCCTGCCCTCGCAATAGGGCCTGAAAAGCTGCGTCGCAATCAGGTATCCGCTGAGCACAAAGAAGAGATCGACGCCCATCCACCCGATCCGCAGCAAAGGAAGCATCGCGTCCGGCACCGTTTCGCCATGATAGCCCCAGAGGTGAAAACCAATTACGGAAAGAATGGCCACGCTGCGCAGCGTGTCAAGGCCATGAGATCGAGAACTGAATTTCTGCAAGGAGAAGGAGCCCTTCAGGAAGGTGCTCCCATGCTCTCACGGAAGTGGATGCGACAAGATGAGAATTCCGCCGTCCACACCAGGGCTGACTTCCTCTGATAAACACGCCGGCTTGCACCCGCCGCCCGCGACCTAAGACGCGCCCTGGGACGCTCCCTTGCTCACCCGTTTCGCAGGATGTTCCGCCCTCATCCTCGCGATGAACTCCTGTGCCGGCACCGGCCTGCCGAAATACCATCCCTGCCCCATCATCCCCGTGCGCGCCTGCCGGAAATACTCCGCCTGCTCGGCCGTCTCAATCCCTTCCACAATCACCGTCAACCCCAACTGGTCCGCCATCGCCAGAATCTGCGGCACCACTGACGCCGTCACCGCCTCCGTTCCCACCGTCTTCGTAAACGCCCGGTCAATCTTGATAGCGTCCACGTGGAGGTCGTGCAAATACGCAAGGCTCGAATACCCCGTCCCGAAGTCATCGATGTAAATTGCGTGTCCTGACGCCCTCAAACGCGCAATCGCGCCCGCCGCTGTCGCCTGGTCTGCTGTCGAGTGCTCTGTCAACTCGAACGCCAGCGCGCTCGGCGGAATCCCTGTCCACGCTGTGCTCCGTTCCACATGTTCGAAAAACTGCGAATCCAGTAGATCCTGCGATGAGATGTTCACGGTCACGCGGAAATCCGGCGAGTACAGCAGCGGGCCCAATTCATCGATCACCCGGTCCATCATCAGACGCGTGATCTCCCCCACAAACTTCCGCTCCTCCGCCACACGAATGAACACATCGGCCGGAACCGAGTCTCCCGATGTCATCGTCCAGCGTGCCAGGGCCTCTGCCCCCAGTATTGCCTTCGTCTCCAGGTCCACCACAGGCTGATACACACAGGTAAGTTCTCCCTTGCGTACCGCTCGCAGCAGCCTTCGCTCGAATAATCTCTCCCGCCTCAACATCAGCAGGCCAACCGATGCAATCAGCGTTCCCAGCAGAGCACCCATAAACGCAAATTCCCAAAACACCCTGCTCCGCTGTTGGATCAGGTCCCGATCCAGCACGGTGCCGACCGCACACACCGCATACTGTTGCGAACACAACGGCTGATACACCATGCCGTCGCGCTTCAGCCGACCTTGCGCCAGCACCTCCGCGCTCGAGAGCTTGCCTATTTGGCCAAATACCGGAAGCTCCACCCCATGATCGCGGTCGCTCACCATGCCCGCAGCCTTAAGCGGTGGTTCATCCATGCCTTCAAACAACGCCTGGTTGAGCACCGATGACACACCCGAAGAATCCACGACGAGGCCGCGCAACCCCGGTGCAATCAGCAGCCCCTGCCCCGCTGAAACATCCACATCCGATCCCAGGTCTCGACTCTTGAAGGACACGGTGGGACGCGACACATGAATCGGCGTCTCCAGCCTTCCTCGCGCCGCGGTGCAATACAGCATTCCCTCTTTTGACCGCCCCAGGTCACGCACAAAGCTGGCGTTGTAAACTAGCCCGCGCATCAGCGAGATTTCAGCATCGGAACAGAACGGTAGACCGTCTTTGAGCACCGCCAGTTCCGCATCACGGTCCTCGCGGGCGGCCTTCTCCAGCACTCGCAGAATGCGCTGTGTATACGCCACCAACTCCGCGTTGCTGGCCCTCACAATCAGCACATAAGTAAATGGAATCGACACGGCAATACCGAGCAGCGCCCCTCCCAGGAGCGCGCCCACCGTGCCGGCACGAGTCCGCGTCATCTTCAAATTTGCCTGCGCTCACTCGCGCCGAGCGCGATGGATGGCGTTATAGGAATAATTAGCATATTCGCACGTCGTTCTATATGCTTCGCATAATGGTGCAACACTTGGCTAGTGAGATGCCGGCGCTTCGCCAAACCTATAACGCTTCCTTCCGTGAAATAACGGCACGGGTAGCACACCGCGCCCACTCTAGTGCGCCAGCGCGCTCTTCACAGCCTCACTCACCACACGCCCCTCGGCACGCGCGCCGCTCGCCTGGATCCTGGCCTGAACGCGCTTCATCACCTGCCCCATCTCCTTCGGCCCGGGCTTCTGCCCCACCTCCGCGATCTGCTCCGCTATCGCCTCTTCCACAAATCCACGCAGGGGGGCTTCATCCAGAACCTTCGGCATATACTCTTCAATCACCGTGATCTCGGCAGCTTCCTTGGCAGCCAGTTCCGGCCTGTTCCCCTTGGTGAACTGCTCAATCGAATCGCGCCTCTGCTTGATCATCGTGGCCAGCGTCTGCTGCTCCTCGGCCGGCGTCAGCGCCTCGCGCTTCTCAATCAGCTTGTTCTTGAGCGCCGTTTTGATCAGCCGCAGCGTGCCCGTCCGCTCGGCATCCCTCGCCTTCATCGCCGCCACCATATGCTGAGTAACCTGCGCTTCCAGTCCTGCTGCTTCCGTCATATTCTTTCTCAATCCAGATTCGAATTCGCTGCCGGATTCACCCGGCTCCTCGGAATAACTCAAGTGTAACTCCCGGGTTTCCCAACGCTCTCCAAAGGAAGGAGCGCGCGGACTCATCCGCGCGCTCCATAACCGACACACCCCCCGAAATTAGCTACGGAGTCTTTTTGTGATACTGATTCGGCGCGCCCGGCGTGGGAGCATTGTCAAACACCTCCGCCCCTCTGCCATGCCCGCGGCCCAACGCAGTTGCCAAGGTAATCCCGCTCCCCGACACCTGCACTCCGGCCGCATGCCCCTTCGTCAGTGGCTTGGTCACGTTGATTGTTGGCCCCATTCTCCTGACCGATGCGATCACCGCCGTCTCCGAGTTACCTCCGCTGTCGATCGTGATCGTCTGGCCCTCGCGAAAACCAATCGTGCTGGGAACCGCAATCGTGGTTCCACCTACATCGGTCGCCGTGCTCACCGTGGTCGCCCCCGCAGTGCCCACCGTCGCAATCACCGTAGTCTCTCCATCAATCTCGATCTTTTCCCCAACGCCGAATCCTTCCACGCTGCTGACCTTCACATTCGTGTCGCCCACCGCCGAAGCAGCAGACAACGTCGCCGCAGCCTGGGTCACAAAGTCCGTACAGTTGCTGTCCGTATCCGCCCCATCAGGAAAGCGCCCGGCGCTCATATTGCTGACCGCTGCAGGCGGCCCGAAACCGCCGGTAGCTCCCGGCGCAGCCACGTGGCAGCCGCTCTGTCCCGTTCCGGAAGCCCCCTGATATCCCTCAGCCGCCCATGGGTCCACAATGCCGCCGTAGTTGATGCTGTCCACCACCATCCCTGCCGCGTCACGCAACACCACGCTGCCCTCTTTCACTTGGATGGTGCGGCCGAACTGCGGAGAGTAGGTCGTGAGTTCGGGGCCTCCGAACCACTGGTTCGGTGCCGGCGTGCCCTGGTAGCCGGCGGTGGTCACTGCGCCGTCCCGCACAGCAGCGTTGATCTCATGCGCCTTCGCCAGCGGGCTGTCCAGCGTAATGCCGGTCCCGAGCGCCTGCACCGGCTCGTTGCTCGAGTGGGCAAAGGCCGTGGCCGGCGCAAATGTGATTCCCGTTCCGCGATCGCTGAACGGCAGATTGGCGGCATGATTGAACTTCAGCGGCGCGGCCAGCTCAAGCCCTGTCCCCGGAGACACAACCCACTCATCCCGGATGTGTGCCCTGGCAAGAGCCGGCGTGAACTGGATCCCCGCACCGTTCGGCCCGCCCGTCCCCACCGAGGACACGGTCACCTCTTCCCGCGTTGCCGGTGTACCGATCGTGATCTTGTCGCCGGCAGCGAACCCTTCCGTCCGGCGAACCTTGATGCCGGTCGCACCCACTCCTGCATCCGCCGCAAGATTCGTCTGATGTGCCTGCGTTCCAACGCGCGTCACCGTGACGATCTCAATGCCGTGTCCGCTGCTCTCGATATCCAGGCGGATCTTGTCACCCACTGCGATGTCATTGACTGACGTCACTTTGATGTTCGTCGACGCCGACGCCGCGTCCGCAGCCAGATAAGCCTGCGTGCCCGCTTTGCCCACCGCGGTCACGGTCGCCACCTCGTACTGCTCCACGCCTCGCGCGGTGTCAGGATAGGAAGCCCCATAGCCCAGCGCAATCTTCTCGCCCACCGCAAAACCGGCCACGCTCATCACCGGCATATTGGTGGAACCCCGCGCAATCGTGATCACTGGACCATCGGGCAGCGGTTGCCACACCGTGGTGTGATGAGTGGCTGCCGTACCCAGACTCGCAATCTTGCGCGTCTCTGCCTTCGATCCGTTATCGACACTGATACTGTCGCCCACCGACATGCCCGTTGTGTTCCTCACCTGAATCACGCGATCGCCCGGCTTCGCCGCCACTGCCAGCCCCGAGTTGGACAGGCCCAGCAGGTAGAAGCCTCCTGCCGCAAGCTTCGTTCCCACAGGAATCTTCACGCTTGAGAAGATGGCCTGCTGCGTCGGGTGCGCGGTCAGGCTCCAGTTTGAGACATCCATGCTGCTGGAGCCCGCGTTGTAAAGCTCCACAAACGAATCCGTCGCATTGCCGGCACTCGACGCGATCCGAAACTCATTGATCTTCACCTGGCTGACGTTCCGCACCTTCTCAGCCGTCTTTGTGGATTGCGCTCTGCCGCCGCTCATCCAGGAGGCGCTTGCCACCAGGTCGCCGTTGACAGTCGCAGGCCCCGCGGTAACCTTGAACGTCGCGCTCACGCTCGCACCCGGCGCCATAGCCTCCGCGAAGCTCTTTGACGTCTCCGTCGTGCCCTGAACCACAGAACTCCACTGCTTCGCCGGCGCCGCGATGCCCAACTTCACGCCGCTGACCGGCTCCCCCGTCGTATTGGTGAAGGTCACCGTCGTATCCTGCGAAGATCCTGGCGAAAACGTCTGCAATCCCGGCGGAGTTGCTGTGGCCGATGCCGGCGCCACCGTCAGCGCCGCCACGTCGTACCGCGCAGCCACCACGTTTGCCTGCACCAATTGATCAGTCGCGTCCGTGGGAAAGGTGCCCGATGCCGTCATTGCGCCTTCATAAAATGTTCCCTGCGAGCTATTGCTGTTGTCGCCGCCATTGCCCAGCAGAATGGCGCCCTGCTTGCGCATAGGATCGTAGGAAGCGTTTACTCGCGCCCCGTCGAACATTACCGACAACTCGCCCCTCTGCGCATCCCCACCCATCGAAGCCCACCGGTGCGGCTCGCCTTTCGCCATTGCCGTCACAAACCGCCACGTCACACTCGGCAGATTCGCGCAAAGCTTCGATCCATCTTCATTCACGCACCCCACCAGGTTGTTCTCCTGGTCCGTCATCACCCACGGGCCGGGAGGGTTGCCATGAAACCACGGGACGGTGTCGCCATAATAGGTCGTCTCCATCGTGCCGTTATCGTCGTCACGGCTGTCGATCTCGGCGTTGCCATAATCGAAGCAACACCCGTTGTTGAAGTGATGGCCGTTGATCACCCAGTACTGCCCTTCCGCCTGGTCGTCCACCGCCGTGCCCTTCGGGTCATCGTTGCGCAGACCCATCCCCGGCGCGATGAAGACCCCATACACCTTGTGCCCCATCACCGATACCGGCGCCATGTCCGCGACCGACAAAGTGTTGAACCCCCCCAACGCCGGGCCGCTGAACCCGCCGCGCGGAGGCTGCGTCAGGTCGTTGTGCTGCGGGGACTGGTCATAAACCTTGGCGATAAAACAGTACGTGTTGGCGCAAAACGCATCCTGCTTGCCCGCTTCCGCGTACCCGCCTCCATCCGGCGAAGCCGAGGGCTGGACAACTCCGATATCCAATGCCTTGCCGTCGGACTGCCGCAGCACCTGGTAGAGCGGCCCGTTGTACGAGGCGTACAACGCACGCGTGGTGCTGTGTGCCGCGACGCACGGGTCTCCGGCGGCGGCGTAGATATCGCACGGCCCCTTGGGCCTCGGCTGCGCAACCCGGGAACCAGACTCGCGGGTTTGCGCCATCATCAAAGCGGCGCCCATCGGCATCACCGCCACTGCAAATACGTATGCAAGCGTCTTCATTTTCATTTCTGTCCCTTGTCTGCCTGCCAAATTCTTACGGAGACCAGTATTCTCACGGTCCACGGCTTGAACGCAAGATCATCCCCGCCTGCCACACCCGAATCCAACCCGCTCCCACGCAGCCTCAGAGCGTACTCCAACTAGCGGCAAAAACCTTGTAACGAACCCGCCCGCCAGTGACTTTCCTCTAGTGAATACCGAAAAAGGAAAGTCGAATGGAACGGTTCCTTGGGCCAACTCGAACTCTCGCCCTGGTCTTATGTGTGATCCCCCATGCCCTGCCGGCGCAGGAACCCCTGACGCTGAGGCAAGCCATCCAGATGGCGCTCGAGCAAAACCCAGACGTCGACATCGCCAAAGCCGGCATCGCCGAGGCCAGGGCAAACTCCTCCCTGGCACGAACCCAATACCTGCCGCAGGTCAGCTTTACTGAAGACATCTCCGGCGGCAACGATCCGGTCTACGTCTTTGGAACACGTCTCCGCCAGCAGCGCTTCACCGCCGCTGACTTTGCTTTGCCCTCCTTGAACAGCCCTGACCCCATAGGAAACTTCGCCACCCGCATCTCCGGCGGCTGGCTCCTCTTTGATTCCATGCGCACCCAGAAATCCGTGCACGCCGCGCAGCAGATGCAGCAGAGCGCTGCATCCTCCGCCGGCGCTGTGGACCAGAAGGTCGTCTTCGATGTCGTTCAGGCCTATCAGAGCGTCCTTTACGCGGAGCGGCAGCGCGATATCGCCCAGCACGAAGTGGAAACCGCCGAGACCCTGCTCAGTTCCGTTGACGATCACGTCAAAGCCGGGCTCGCCGTTGAGTCCGATCGCATGTCAGCGCAGGTGAGCGTGGCTGCACGCCGCCAGGCGCGGATCGCCGCGCAAGGTGAAGTTGATCTCGCCTGGGCGCAATTGCGAGTCGCCACCGGAGTTCCCGACCTGAAGACATCCATGCTTCAGCCCATTGAGCCCAAAGCCTTCCCCGGCAGGGATCTCGAAGAGGAATTCCAAACCGCAATAAAGAATCGCCAGGACCTCGCCGCCCTCCGGCACGCGCAATCCGCGCAATCCTCCGCACAGAGCGCCGCGCGACTCAGCTACGGGCCGCACGTCAGCGCCTACGGCAACTGGGAAGATGACCGGCGGACCCTCGGCGGACAGGGCGGCAACAACTGGGTCGCTGGAGTGCAGATCGGGGTCGATATCCTCCCCATCGGCAAGCGAGCGCAACTTGCGAAAGAAAAAGCTGCCAAGGCACGCGTCGATGCCCAGTTGAATGCCTGGCAGCAGCAAGTGAGGCTGCAGGTGAATCAGGCCCACATCCAGCGCCAGACCGCGCAACTCTCGCTTGAAACCGCACGCACCGCCATCGACCAGGCCACCGAAAGCCTCCGCATTCTGAAGAACCGCTACCAAGCCGGCCTTGCCACCATCACCGATCTGCTGCGCGCGGAAGATGCCGAACGCGAAGCCCAGGTGAACTACTGGCATGCGGTCTACGGAAACACGATGGCCTTTGCTCAACAGCTATTCGCGACGGGAACACTCACACCCGATGCCGCGGAGGATCTGCAATGAAGCTCCCTGGAAACATCGCTCTGCTCGCCCTCTTATCCGCATCCATTCTCGGATGCAACTCGCGTAAAGCCTCTGAACCTGCCGCCGTCGAGACCGTCCCGGCGCATGTTGTGGAGAGCAAGCAGCAGCAGGCTCCCCGGAACATCGCCGCAACCGGCACCCTGCACGCCCGCCAGTCCGTAACCCTCTCCGCGCAAGTAATCGGCCGCGTGCTGCAGGTGCCCGTGCGCCAGGGCGACTCCGTCCGAGCCGGTCAAACGCTTGTTGTTCTCGACGACGCTATGTTGAAGTCCGCTTCAGAGCAGGCCGAAGCCGCCGTGAGCGCCGCACAGCACCAGCAGATGGCCGCGCAATCTAACGCAGACCTCGCAGCCAGCACCCTTGCACGCTACAAGCAGTTGCAACTGCAAAAGAGCGTCAGCCCGCAGGAACTGGATGAGGTCTCCCGACGTGCCGAAGCCGCAGCCGCCCAGGTCGATGCTCTGCGCGCGCAGGCCAATGCTATGAAGGCGCAGCAGGCCGGCTCCCGCGACATGCTGAGCTACACAAGAATCGTGGCCCCCTTCGCCGGCATCGTGACCGGCCGCATGGTCGATCCCGGTGCGCTCGCCTCCCCCGGCGTGCCGCTTGTGCAGATCGACAGCGCTGCCTCGCTTCAACTGCAAGCCACAGTTCCGGAGTCGGCGATTGCCTCTGTTCGCCAGGGTCAAAAGCTCAGCGTTTCCATCGATAGCGCCTTCGGCAGTGACCCCGCTGCAACGGTGGCCGAAATCGTCCCCGCGGCCGATGCATCCAGCCACACCTTCCTCGTAAAGATTGACCTCGCCTCCTCGAAGGCGCTGCGCGCCGGCATGTATGCCACTGCGCAAATTGCAACCGGAACAAAACAAGTCATCATCGTGAAGCGATCCGCAATCGTGCAGCGTGGCTCGCTGTCCTGCGCCTATGTGCTCGATGCAGGCAACATCGCACAACTCCGCTACCTCACCCTCGGCTCGTCCTTCGGAAACGCAGTCGAAGTCCTCTCCGGCCTCGCCGCCAACGAAACCCTCGTGGACAGCCCGGCTGATCGTGACCTGGCCGGCAAACGCATTGAGGTCCAGCCATGAGCATCAATTCCAGTCTCCACGGACTTGGCCTCGCCGGACGCCTTGCGCAGTATTTCCTGAACTCCAAGCTGACTCCCCTCTTTATCGCTGCTTCCCTGGCCCTGGGCATCTTCGCCGTCGCCATCATCCCGCGCGAAGAAGATCCCCAAATCCTTGTCCCCATGCTCGACATTGCAACCGCCATGCCCGGCTCTTCGCCGGCTGAGGTTGAAGAGCGCGTCACGCTCCCCATCGAAAAGCTGATCCATCAGCTCTCGGGCGTCGAGTACGTCTACTCCACCTCGAGCCCTGGCCAAAGCCTTGTCGTTGTTCGCTTTTTGGTCGGAACGACGCAGGAAGACGCCCTCATCAAGGTCTACAGCAAGCTCTACTCCAACTTCGATCAGATCCCCCCGGGCGTCACGCAGCCCATCATCAAGGCCCGCTCCATCGACGATGTTCCCATCCTCTCCCTCACGCTCTGGGGAGAGCACTACGACAGCTACCAGCTTCGCGCCATCGCAGACGAGGTTCACCACAACGTCGAGCAGGTTACCGATGTCTCGGAAAGCACCGTCGTCGGCGGCCTCCCGCGCACCATGCGCGTCCTTCTCAGCTCCACCAAACTTAACGCGTACGGGCTGTCATCCCTTGCCATCGTCGGCCACCTCCAGGGCGCCAACGTCAGCCTGCAGGCAGGCAGCTTTGCTGAAAACAATCGCGAAGTTCGCGTCCAAGCCGGTAATCTCTTTACCAGCCGCGCCGATCTTGAGTCGGTAGTTGTCGCTGTCGCCAACGGCCACCCCGTGTACCTCCGCGACGTGGCCGACCAGATCATCGACGGCCCCGCGGAACCTGCCAATTACGTCCTGTTCGGCACCACCCGTTCGAGCGCCGTTGCCGCCGGCGCGCCCCGGCAATATCCCGCCGTGACCATCACCGTAGCAAAGCGCAAAGGAACCAACGCCACACAAATCGCCAACGCCGTCCTCAAGCGCATTCACGAGATGAAAGGCGTGCAGATCCCCAATGACGTGCATGTCACCACAACGCGCAATTACGGCGACACGGCAAAAGCAAAATCGGACGAATTACTTGAGCATCTGCTGCTGGCCACACTCTCCGTAACCTTCCTGGTTGCGCTATTTCTCGGATGGCGTGAGTCCGGCGTGGTGCTGCTGGCCATTCCCGTAACCCTCGCCCTCACCATGTCGATCTTCTACTTCCTCGGCTACACAATTAACCGCGTCACGCTCTTCGCACTCATCTTCAGCATCGGCATCCTCGTCGATGACGCAATCGTCGTCGTCGAAAACATCGTGCGCCACTTCCGCCTCCCCGAAAATCAGAATCGCTCCCCGAGCTCCGTCACCATTGAAGCAGTCGCGGAAGTCGGCAATCCCACCATCCTCGCCACCATCGCGGTGATCGCGGCCGTGCTGCCCATGGCCTTCGTCCGCGGCCTCATGGGCCCTTACATGCGTCCCATCCCTGTCGGCGCCTCGGCCGCCATGCTCTTCTCCCTCATGGTCGCCTTCATCGTGTCACCGTGGGCGGCCATGCGCCTGCTGGGCAAGCACCTTGGCGGCACGCACCTGCTCGAGCCCCAGCATGAGAACTGGCGCACCCGGCTCTACCGCAACGTCATGGAGCCGCTGATTGCCTCGGCAAGAAATCGCATCATCTTCTTCGCCGCAGTGCTCGCGCTGCTGCTGCTTTCCGTTGCCCTCGTCCCCTGGGGACTCGTCCGCGTCAAGATGCTTCCCTTCGACAACAAGAGCGAATTGCAGGTCGTCATCAACATGCCCGATGGCACCCCGCTCGAGCAGACCGTCGCCGTCACGCAGGCCCTGGGCAGCGAACTCGCGCGGCAGCCCGATGTTCTCAACTACCAGCTCTACGCAGGCACCTCCGGCCCCTTCAACTTCAATGGATTGGTGCGCCACTACTTCATGCGCCGCATGCCCAACCAGGCCGACATCCAGGTCAACCTGGTCGCGGCAAAGGATCGCCATGACCAGAGCCACGCAATCGCCAGGCGCCTCCGCCCCATCCTCCTCAACATAGGCAATCAGTTCGGCGCGCGCATCCAGGTGAGCGAAGTGCCCCCCGGCCCGCCCGTGATTCAAACTCTGGTCGCCGAGGTATACGGACCTGACCTCGAAGGCCAGACACGCGTCGCAGACCAGATCAAATCCATCTTTCAGCACACCCCCGGCGTGGTCGACACCGACTGGTACGTCGAGGATCCGCAGCCACAACTCTCCATGCACGTCGACGCCGCAAAAGCTGCGCAGAATGGCATTGCCGTGGCCGACGTGGCAAACGCCATCGCCCTGGCCACCTCAGGCAGGCAGGTGGGCCTGCTGCACAACGACCGCGCGCGCGAACCGATCCCAGCCATCGTCGAATTCAATCGAGCAGACCGCTCCTCCGAACAAAACCTCGAGAACATCCGGCTGCCCGGCGTCAACGGCGTCATGGTTCCCCTGCGCGAACTCGTCACCACCGACCGCGGCTCCATCCAGCAGAGCATCTATCACAAGAACCTCCGCCGCGTGGTCTACGTCACCGGCGACGTTGCCGGTGCGGAAGAGAGTCCTGTCTATGCCATCCTCAAGATGAACAAGCAACTCGAGGAGCTGAAGCTTCCCGCGGGTTACACGCTCGCGCGCTACAACGCCGTCCTGCCCGACTCCACCGATCACTACTCCATGAAGTGGGATGGCGAATGGCACATCACCATCGAGGTCTTTCGCGATCTCGGTCTCGCCTTCGCCGCGGTTCTCATTCTCATCTACGTGCTCGTGGTCGGATGGTTCCGCTCCTTCGTCGTCCCCCTCATCATCATGGCGCCCATTCCTCTTACGCTCATCGGCATTCTCCCCGCGCACGCATTCATGGGCGCCTTCTTCACCGCAACCTCCATGATCGGCTTCATCGCCGGCGCCGGCATCATCGTGCGCAATTCCATCATCCTCGTTGACTTCATCGAACTCAGGCGCCGCCAGGGAGCGCCCTTGAGCGAGGCCGTCATCGACGCAGGCGCCATCCGTTTCCGTCCCATGTTGTTAACCGCCGCGGCCGTGGTCGTCGGCGCCAGCGTCATCCTCACTGACCCCATCTTTCAGGGCCTTGCCGTATCGCTCATCGCCGGAGCCGTCGCTTCCACCTTCCTCTCCTGGCCCACGATCCCCATCCTCTACTACCTGGTGCACAGGAAATCGGAATCCCCCATTCCCTGCGCGCCCGAAATCCTCGAACGCGAAGGAGTAACGCAATGACCGTTGAAAGTGGACTGCGCCTGATGGCGGGACTGATGGTGCTCATCTCTGTCGCCCTTACCCGGTTCGTTTCACCCTGGTGGATGCTGTTCACCGTGTTCATCGCGCTCAATCTGCTGCAGTCGGCCTTCACCAACTGGTGCCCTGCCATGTCCATCCTGCGCGCCATCGGCCTGAAAGACGCAAGCTGCGGCGCTCCCCCCGTCACTCAAGGACGCTGAGCACCTCACCGCCCGGCATCTCCAAACACCGGAAGGAATTCATGCCCCCTTCGAGAAAGTCTCTGCCTTCAGTGAGTGGTGGCAACCGTCAGCCGGCCGCCATGAACCGGGCTTCTCAAATTCGCGAGATGAATCATCTGAAAGACGACGTCTATCGCGAGATGCTGCTGCTCGAAACCCATCGACCCGGTGCGGAGATGGGACTCGCCCTGGCGCTCCTCCAGGCCTTCGTTCAGTCAGACTCCTTCTCCGACGACGCGGACTTCAGCAGGTGGCTGCAGTCCGTCTGCACACTGGGCCTCACCATGATCGAGCAGGCCCTCGCGACAGAGTGCCCATGGAATCGCAATCCGACCTGAAGAGCCTCCAAGGGTGCTCTGCAGAACCTTCCAACGCCACACCACATCTATACTGAAGACGACTCACTCAGGCATCCATGCGAACTGAACTCATCCAGGCGTCTCAGCTCTTGCAAAAGAACACGCCCGAAGCCACCGAGCAAGCCATCGGCCTTCTGCAGAACACCGTGTTCTCGTTCAGCATGAAGGTGTGCGGCCATCGCCAGGATGCGGAAGACACCACGCAGGAGGTCCTGTTCCGCTCCCTCAAACACCTCGGCAAGCTCGAAGATCCCAAGGCCCTCGCCGCCTGGCTCTATACCGTCACGCGCAATCGTTGTCACCGCATGCGGCGCAGTCATCCCGAGCAGAAGGTAAAACAGCTCTCCCTCGATGAGTTGATCCCGGATGAGGAGGAACTAAAGCGCCTTCTCCACCAGGAGAGTCACCCCGAGCGCGCGGCCATCCATGCTGAACAGCACCAGCTTCTGCATCAGGCTGTGTTGCGACTCCCCACGCCGCTGCGCCTGGTCCTCGTCCTGCACGACATGGAGGAGCTGACCTCTGAGGAGATCGCTACAATCCTCGGCCTGCAAACAGGCACCGTTCGCGTGCGCCTCCACCGCGCGCGCCTGGCGGTCCGGCAGGAGATGCCGCGTCTGCTCAAGGGCCTGCCCGAACGCACCGCCACAGAGAAGACCACCAGTCGTCCGCGCGAGTGTCGCGAACTGTTCGCAAATCTTTCCGAATACCTTGACGCACGCGTCGAGCCCGGCACCTGCGAGCAGATGCGGACGCACATCGAAAAGTGCCCGGCTTGCATTGCCTTCCTCAAAGACCTCCGCGCCGCCATCGATCGGTGCCGTTCCCTCAGCGTGTCGTGCGACGCCACTGTGGCCGAACGCATGCGCTCTCTCATGACGCAGGAGTACCTGCGCCTCACGGAACGCACGCCAGAACCCGAGCCCCCTCCTCATTGAGAACGCGAGCGGTTCCGCGCATCGTGACGAACATCACTGCCACCTTGCTCACCGTGGATTGAAATCGACCGCAACGCACACCGATCCGAAAAATCATCCGGAGTATTCAGATGCAAGTACGAATTGAACAGGTTGAAGGCGTGAAATTCTCCATCCAGGCACGCAAGCACACCATCCTCTGCGATCAGCCGGCGGAGAACGGCGGAACCGATCAGGGACTGACGCCTCCCGAGTTCCTCCTGGCCTCCCTCGGCACTTGCGCCGCGTTTTATGCGGCCGAGTACCTCCGCACCCGCAACCTCGCAGCCTCCGGTGTATCCGTCTCCGTCACCGCCGAAAAGCTGAAGAGCCCCGCGCGCCTGGGCAACTTCCAGATCCACGTAAACAGCCCTGTTCCCCTCACCACCGAACATCGCGAGGGCCTCATGCGTTCGGTGAATCATTGCCTAGTCAAGAACACCTTCCTGAATCCGCCGCAGATGGAAATCCTGCTTGACGCGCCCACTCCGGCCGCCGCGCACATCTGACCTGCAGCCCTTTGGACCGGCGCCTCGCCCTGCAAAATTTGACCCTTCATGCCCCGGCGGCGTATTCCATCAAGAAGTTACTTCCTTAGTTCATTCCGCTCCCTGGAGGCTGACCGTGCCCATCCCTGCTGACATCACCCATGCCGCCCACGAGTTCCACTACAACAACAAATTCACCGCCAACTTCGTGAAGGACCTTGCCCCTGAAGAGTGGCTCCAGCGTCCCGAGGGTAGCGCCAATCACATCGCCTGGATCGTCGGCCACGTCCTCTGGGCGCGCACCGCCGTTCTCACGCGCCTTGGCACTCAGTGGTCCGCCCCCTGGCTCGGCCTCTTCGCTCGCGGCGTCAGAGTTGACGACACCGCCGCCTATCCCTCGCCCGACGCCCTCATGGCCGCCTGGCATGAAGTTGCCACGCAGCTCGACACAGCCCTGGAGAACGCCTCCGACGAACTCGTGGATCAGCCGGCGCCCCAGCCCGGTCCCCCCAGCGCCAACGGCAAACTCAGCGGAACCATCGGCTTCCTCGCCTGGCATGAGACCTACCACGTCGGTCAGATCTCCTACGTCCGCGGACTGCTCGGCAAGAAAAGTTTGATGGGCTGATACCCACGGAACTGCATGGCTTCCCGTAATCGAGAAACCGTGCGTTCCGCAGTCGCCAGCTTGCCAGTCTCCTGGCCACCCCGCCTAGCAGTTTTTACAGTTGAGCGGCAGCCCGCGACCAAACACAATTCATACAGCTTGCCGATATAAACGGCCATACCTGCTGCGGCGCCCTGCGCCCAAGACACGCCTATGTGTGTTATTGCGTGCGCCGCCACTCAGGTTTGCGCCAGAAATCAAGCCGGCAAAGCGACGGGGGATCGTGAACATGGGTAAGCTTTGCCGTTTGAGCCGCAACGCGCTACGCGCCGTGGTGCTTTTCTGCCTGTTGGTTCCGGCCGTGCGGCCGGTCTTCGCGGATGGCAACGAAGTCGATCCCGACAGATTGCATATCCGGGCGATGTGGTGGTTCTCCCTGCCCTCAGGTTCCTTCAAAAGCAGCACAGCCGACGGTGGCGGCTCCGTAGATTTGCATCGTGACCTCGGCTTCGGCTCCTACTCCACGTTCACCGGAAATCTGGACTGGAGATTCGCGCGGAAGCACCACCTGCTCATCGGGGTGAGTCCCGTGAACAGCAGCCGTACCACCACTCTCACCCGCACCATTGAATTCCAGGGCCAGACTTACGAGGTCGGAGCCAAGGTCGACACCGACTTCAAATCCAATATCTATTCTCCTGGCTATCAATGGGACTTTATCCGCAGGAGCCAGTGGTATCTGGGGCTCGGAGCCCAGCTCAACATCCTCGATACGGACGCAAAGATTACCGGAACCGTCAGCGCCAACGGGCAAAGCGCAACCGTCCAGTCGTCCGGTGCGAGGATTGCGCCCATACCGGCGATCGGGCCCCGTGTTCGGTGGTTTCCCATGCACAATTCGCGACGGCTGGATTTCGATGGCAACGTGCAGGGAATGTACCTCTTTGGATATGGAGATTTCTGGTCGGGCCGCGCCGTTGCGGATGTGGCTCTGGCTCGTCGCTGGTCCGTCACTGCCGGCTACCAGTTGGGGACACGGCTAAACGTGCACGGCGAAACAGATCAGATTGGCTTGAGATTGACGCAGAAAGGCCCGGTGGCCGGCGTCCAGACCTCCTGGTAATTTTGCTTTCTGGCGTATCCCGCTGTTAAAAATCCCGGTGCTGCGCTCTCCAGCGCAGCACCGGGATTTGTCTTGCAAGGCACCTAGACTAGCTTTTGGCTTCCGGCAGCGTCACCAGCCGCGCTTCCACCAAAGCTTCAATCTTCATCAGCGCATCCAGCACAGTCTGCGACACCGGTGCATCCACCTGAACCACCGCCAGCGCATGCACCGGCTTCACCCCGGAGCGGTCCCGGCCCAGAGCAAAATTCGCGATGTTCACGCCATGCTCGCCCAGAATGGTTCCAATTTTGCCGATCACACCGGGCACGTCGATGTTGCGGCACACCAGCAGATTGCCCTCCAGCGGCGCTTCCACATCAATGCCGTCGAACTCCAGCAGCCGCGGCTGCTCGCCGTGGATCACCGTCGCCGTGGCGTGCGTCGTGCCGCCCGCCGAGTGCAGTTCAAGCGCCAGCAAATTCGCCGCGCCGCCGCGCTGCCCGTCCTGCTTCTCCTCGTGAATGCGCACCCCGCGCTCTTCCGCTACAGCCGCGGCATTGATCAGGTTCACGTTCTCTGAGCCCGCAAGCAGTCCCGCCACAGCGGAATTGCGCACCAGCTCCGTCTTCGCTTCCGTCAGCATGCCCCCGTAGAAGATCTGCACCGATTCAATGCCGCCCTTGCCGGTCTGCGCAAGAAACCCGCCAAGCCGGCCGGCGAGATCAATATAGGGAGCAAGCTGCACGTACTCTTCGTGGCTGAGCGACGGCAGGTTCACCGCGTTCTGCACCACACCCAACTTGAGATACTCGCGCACTTGCCGAGCAATCTGGATCCCCACAGCCTCCTGCGCTTCGCCCGTCGACCCCGCAATGTGCGGCGTAAGAATCACGTTGTCCAGCCCCAAAAAAGGCGAGTCCTTGGGCGGCTCAACCGTGAAAACATCAAGCGCAGCGCCGCCCACCTGCCCCGACTTGAGCGCCGCCGCCAGAGCCGCAACCTCCACCAGTTCGCCACGCGCGCAATTGGTGATGCGCACGCCCTTCTTCATTGTGGCGAGTGTCTTCTCGTTGATGATGTTCGCGGTCTGCGGCGTAAGCCCCACGTGCAGCGTAAGGTAATCGGACCCGGAAAACAATTCATCGACAGACACCAGGCGAATGCCGTTCTCGCGCGCCACCGCAGCGGACACGAACGGGTCGCTCCCCATGATGTCGAGACCGAAAGCCCGCGCCCGTCGCGCTACCTCAAGCCCGATTCGGCCCAGGCCAAGAATGCCCAGCGTCTTGCCGCGCAACTCGGCCCCCTGCAGCGATTTCTTCTCCCACTTGCCCGCATGCATCGTGCTGTTGGCCGCCGGCAGTTTGCGAGCCAGCGCCAGCATCAGGCCAATCGTCAGCTCGGCGACAGCCACAGCATTCGCGCCCGGCGTGTTCATCACCACGATGCCGCGGCGCGTCGCAGCCTCCGCATCGATGTTGTCAACCCCTACCCCTGCGCGGCCAATCACCCGCAGCTTCGGCGCGTGCTCCATCAGCGCGTCATCCACCTGCACCGCGGAACGCACCACGAGGGCATCGGCATCCGCCAGCGCCGCGGGCAATCCCTCAGGCAGCTTGTCGTGCGTGAGAACTTCCCAGCCTGGCTCGGCCGCAAACACCGCCAGCGTGGCCGGCGATACCTTTTCCGCGAGAACAATCTTCATTGCCTCTCCCTTTTCCGCTGCGGCAGGCGCGTACTCGTCAAACCGGACGCCTTCCTTCTCGCACAGCAGGTCGAACATGCGGACCACAGCGGCGTGGGGCTTCCCCTCACCGCGCTCATATTTCCAAATAGAGTTGGGGTGCACGCCCAGCTTCTCAGCCATCTGATACTGATACAAATCGAG